>JBHENP010000008.1:0-115358 GCA_046261995.1 Pyrinomonadaceae bacterium | reverse complement strand
GACCTATGGCACAACCTTCGAATTCTTCAGCCCGGTGCGGATTTTCACGCCAATCGGTAGCAACATCCTCGACGTTACGTTCTCGATTCCCGGAAGCGGCGGCGTAACGCCCGCTCTCGTAGCAGGTTTCGGCTCCGTTTTTTCGGACGTCGATTTGGCGAATACGACAAGCCTGCAGTTCTTCGACATTAACAATAACTCGCTCGGCACCTTCTTTGCACCGACGGCCAACAACGGGCTGTCGTTCATCGGAGTGCTTTTCGATTCAGCGGTCATCTCGCGCGTGCGGATCGTCAACGGGAATTCCGCGCTGGGGCCCAACGACGGCGGCGGTATTGATGTCGTCGTGATGGACGACGTTCTTTACAGTGAACCGCAAACACCCGTTCCCGAACCAGCAACAATGCTCCTGCTCGGCACGGGCTTAGCCGGCGTCGCGGCAAAAGTCATACGCCGCCGCTCTGCTCGCGGACAATAAAAACTAACGATGATTGACGTTGCTAGGGGCGCTGCCGGAGACGGTGACGCCCTTCGCTTTGTTTAGGATCATTGCCATGACTTCCTCGGTCCCTATGGCTTTCCATGGTTGTACCTATGCAGCCAACGCTCGCAAAACA
Source organism: Pyrinomonadaceae bacterium (assembly GCA_046261995.1). GTDB lineage: Bacteria > Acidobacteriota > Blastocatellia > Pyrinomonadales > Pyrinomonadaceae > PSRF01. The sequence goes on along the minus strand of JBHENP010000008.1, from coordinate 114,741 downwards.
TCCCTTCTCAAATCCTGATTGGTTATTCGAGCCATGAGCGTGTAGTCGCAGCTCTTCGCGCAGATGGATCTCAGCGAAGACCAGAAGATCTTTGGTCCGAAATCACACGCTCGAGCTACTAGCGGTTGCAGCAACCGGGCTGAAGTAATGGTTACTGAATCCTGAAGCGAAAGTTGAGTGGCGCTCCCGAACCGTGGCGGTGGGCGAGGTTTAATTCTATGCAATACGAGTTCATCTCCGTTTTCGCGCTAGTTGGCGGCTTCTCCGTTTCCTCAGGGGAGGATGAATATGAATTGATTCGCGACGCGACAAGCGAGGCAGTATTGACGCGTTCAGTTGACAAACACAGCCTCGACCTTGATAGGGGCGTCGGGCTCGCCAACCTAATGCTCAAGGGAATGTTTAACCAAAAAGATTATAAAGACTTTGACGAGGCGCTCGACAATGAAGTGAGGACCATACGGGAGACCCGTAGACAGGAAATTGGACAAAGTCTTGCTTTGGTGATCAAGTTCACAGGTGAGGCGGATCTCGACTTAACCGGGCGCGACGGCCGAGAAAGCTGACTTTGTTGCATGCTTTGACGCAATAGACAGGGACAAGTTAATGGCCAGCCACGCTCCCGCTGTTCGAGCCATTGCGACAAGTTTTTGTCTTGAGTCTAAATCGATATGCAATATCAAAGGTGTTACCAGTGGCGTATATTTCCGCAATGAGCAGGGTAGAATTGTATACTCGTTCACTGCGAAAGTCGGCTCGCCGCGTGCCTATGTGGCGAGCCCAATTACAACCGACAATCTGCGCTCTATATCCCAGCGCGCGCGGCGAATGCTGAGGCAGAAGGAGCTAAACAACATTTATCGACTCTATGCAGAAATGCTCAATCAGGGCGATGATCAACTCCGGGCCTTTCTTCTAGAATGGGCGGCTTTGGAGATGTTCGTCAACAAGACGTTCAAACACTACGAAAGCACATTCCTTGAAGGCTTGAAGTCTGGACATCCGTCCGCAAGTAGCTATCTTCATCGAGTGCGGGAGGTAATGAAAAGTAAATATAGAGTCTCGGACAAGTTCAGCGTAATCGCTGGGTTGTTGTCTGACGAGCAAACATATGAAGAAGACGTCGGACAATTTAGGAATATCAAACGCGTCCGCGACACGTTGTTCCATGGCGAAGACATTCAAAGGGAGACCCTACCCGTATCAGACCTACAGGTGCTTCTATCGAAGTATCTGAGTCTTCACCTATCGGTATCAGAGACGCTACAACGTAAGGACAATTTAACTGCACCAGTGGTCGATCTTTGACTTGTGCCAAATCGAACGGCTCGAGATAACAAGATCAGGTGTGGACAGAAGGTGCAAACAGAGGAATGTATCCGGGGCGTCCACTGTAGTAAAAAATGTAGTAAATACCTGCAATCACTGAAGGCCAAGGAAGAACATGAAAAAAGTTAAGTTGTTGTCTTTGTACATCCTTGGACTTCTGTGGCCTTCTGTGCCCCTGATAATTCTGCAAAACCTTTATTCATCGGTTCGATTCCGATAGCCGCCTCCAATCTACTGAACAACTTACAGGCAACTGAATCAACCACAGAAAAGTGACTGTAGTAAAAAATGTAGTCAGTCGCTGCATCATTGTGTCTCGCGCAACACATTATGGTTGTCAGTTTAACGCACAAGCCGTAAGGTTGATGAACACCCTTTTCACTTTTGCAAGACAGAGAGGTTTGGGTCCGCCTTTCACTCGGCTCATCTAATAGAAACAGATTTTCGTCAGCGCTTCGCGGTCCGGGTTCGAGATTTGGACTCAATCATCTGGGGATTGGACGGGTGTCTCTGGTAATTCGCTTGCTATTTCGCTAAACCGACTCGCTATCGAAAGACAACGCGATCTTTCTTGAGTCCATGGGGAATGAACCTGAGGCACACTCGCATAAGTTGGGCACAGTCCTTGCTCAAGCCGACCAATTCAGGTGAAACCGTATTATTTCTGACCAGCAGGTTCTTGCTGGTTCACTAAGACGTTGGTCAATGGTTGAACAGGGAGGGAGAGATCATGAGAACCGTTTCTGAATGTGCCAGAATCGCTGGCCTTGCATTTTGCTTAATCGCTTTGTCCGGTTCCGCGTCGGCTCAAAACGCCAATAGCGGATTAGGAACTCCAGCGCCGGTCGTTAGAACCGACAGGGATGATGACACGGATTATGGCTGGATTGGCTTGGCCGGTCTATTAGGGTTAGCCGGATTGTTAGGTAAGCGTGATACCCGAACCGTCGTCCAGAAAGACACCGACGCACGCACCAGGCGAGACAACTAAGGGAGTTAAGGCTGGTCGGCAGCGCGTGCTTGGGACTAACCTTTCATGCAATGCCGACTGGCCAGCTTTCACTCGGTCTTCCGTTCAATAAGGGTACAACTGTTTACTGACGGCGGGCTGCGCTCTAGGGAACCTGGTTGTTGGCACACCGCGTTACTGACGTTCGACTGTCGGGCTAACCTGTCCAAACCAGCCCCTACTGCGGGCGAACCACGAGAACCACAGTAGCGCCGCTGTGATGCCAATGACCAGCGAGGGCATGATGAGTCCCGATGGTCCCATGACCTGTAGCCCGCCGCCAATGATCATGGTGTAGACCATTTGCAGAAACACCGCCACGAGGCAGATCGCGAACATCCGGGTGCTCCAGCCCTTCCGCAGGAACAGGCCAATGCTTCCCACCACCCCGGTTGACACGGCCAGGCCATAGACGAAATAAATCCAGCCTGGAATGGATCGGGCCCACTCCTTCTGAGGCTCCGTCATTGATTCCATCAGTGCTTCCTGGGCGAAAAGCTCCATCCCGAAGAAGGCACACCCCAGCAGGTTCCACAAGAGCGCCACAGCCGCGATCACCCAGTACCACGGAGGAACCGCTGATTTTGTTTCTTGTTTCATTGTAATTAGGATTGCGTCATCAGGAGTCACGGCTGAATCCCACACTCTTCCACGCGATAAGCCTGTGCGTCTCTATTGGCCGAATCTCTGTCTGTACTCGGCTGAAGTGATGAAGGCCTTAACCATCTCGGCTTCGACGAAGTTGCCGTTGAACTGATTGAGCTTGCCCAGCCAGAACTTGTAGCCATCAAAGTTCAGATCAGGCGCAGCGTTCGGGTTGCGTCGCAGGTAGCCGAAGTACTGCATCAACACAAACGCCTTATTGAATTGCCGTTGATTGAAAACCCCATTCTCTGAAACTGAGCGCACCACCTGCGCCCGCAGAGACGGCGATGTCGGATCCGTCAACTGGGCCACCAGAGCGTCGCGCTGACTCGGCGTCAATGCAGGACCAGCTCCCGGATTGAGCGGGTCAAGCGTGTTGCCATTTAACTTATCCACGAACTGCGTTGCCGTTAGCGTTGTCGGGTATGCACCTGCCGCCAGGAAAGCCGGACGTTGTACAAAGTTGACGAAGAAATTCTGCTTGTTTGTCTCCAGCCGCTGCTCCGCGTCCGGTTGGCCAATGATGACGCCGCGCCCAATCTCTTGCGTGTTCGGTAGGAAGTCTCTGAGCTCAAGCCGCTCACCAGAATTGAAGGCTGCCTGGTTGGCCTTGTAGACCAGGTAGCCGGTCTCCTGAAACTCTATCGAAAGGAAGAACGCGGCTGAGGCATTGATCCTCCTGATCTCGACGCACTGGGTGTTGGTGCCGCACGAGGTGATCTGGTCCACCCAGAAGGCGAGTCCGGTTGGATCAGCGTGGCGGTTAAGGAAATCCTGGTAGTGCTGGCGAATATAGAACTGTGAGTCGTCGACCGGGTTGTTCACGCCATTAGTATCGTCGTTGTCCCTCATCGTAACGACTAAGGTGGATTGAGTGGCGAGTAAGGCACCAGTCGGACTACTGAGAGTAAGTGTAAATGTCTCATCCGCCTCGTCGCGCACATCGTCGGTCAAGAACACTGTGATCTGCTTCGTCAGCTCGTTTGGCACGAATCGCAGCGTACCGATTGCCGCCAGGTAATCTGAACGATCGGAAGCGGTACCATCCCCGGTCTGGTAAATGACTGTGGCGTGTGCAGAGGTGTCGCCTGAGCGCGACACGGAGATCGTCACGCTGCCGGCACCTTCACCGATGCTGAAGTTTGGCTGGGAAAATCCCACCAGCTTCGGGATAGCGCTGAAAAAGGCGGTGGCCTGGTTCGGGTTGTTTTGATCGCTCGAGGTGATGGTCTTGGTCTCCGGGCTGAAGGTATAGAACTCCAGCGGCGCAGGAGTGACAGTGAAGGAGGTGCAGAACGGAAGGCCCGGGAAGACGAAACTGCCATCTGGATTGGTCGTGGTCGTGCCGCTCTGACCGCCACTCAATTGCACTGTAACCGTTGGCAATGGTGGTCCATTGAAGTTCGATACCTGTCCCCGCAACGTGTAAGTAGGCGGGGTGGGTGAAGGGGCGGGCAGGGGCGGCTGCGTCTGAGCCGGAATGAGCGAAGTCTGTAGGAGATAAACCTTATTGGCTGTGGTGCGGAACGCGAAGCCATCAGTTCCCCAGCGAACGACGTTGGTGGGCTGGCCGGAGATGTTTGGGACTGCAAGAGTCCCTACGTGCAGGAAGGTGTTCAGGTCGTAGACGCGAACAAGCAGCGTCTGGGGGCTCTGGTCAAAGAAGCTGCGGGGGTGCACAAAGAAGTACACGCGGTTGGTCGTCGAATCTGGCACCACGGCGGATGCGGCAAGCCCGCTCTCGAGCCCCGCGGACACCGGGTATGTCCCGGTGAGCGTTCCGGCTTCGGGGTCGGCGACACGTCCGGAGGTCGAGTACGCAAGTCCATTTTCTATTTTGAAGTCAGACCCATATATAAGCGCCCCCTTGGCGCTGAGTACCGAGACGCCGCACGATGCGGTGGCCAACTTCCGGAAACCAAATTCGCTATTAGAGGTGTTGTTGCCATAGAAGATAAGCGGCGACGCCGAATACTCAATCGTGTCGATAGTGTGAGACCCGGTCGTAACATTCGCCCTCTCAATGCCGTCATCGTAAAGAGCGACGCCGCTGGACGAATTGGGGTTACTACCTCTGACGATTGCGACGGTCTGAGGCTGACCGGGCGAGACCGCGAGGTCTCTCGCGACGAACTGCCCTTGCTGGTTGCCCCCGATGGAGAACTGTATTCCCGGAGTGCGCGACGCCACATCGAAACGCCGTACTGCCTTAGCTCCGTCGAGTCCCACGTAGATAACCTGTCCATTGTCTGAAATCGCCAGCTTATTCGGCTCGCTGCCGACGTTAACGGGCGTTCCCACCGTACCTGAGATGGGGTCAACCGGGGTGATGCTGTTACCGCCGCTACCGGCGCTCGAAGGCACGCTCGCAAAGATCGTCTCTGTCATCGGGTCGATAACAATGCTGTTCGCTGACACTAGCACTTCCCTCAACTCCCCTGGTGCAGGTGTCGGGGTTGGCGTTGGCGTCGGAGTAGAAGTTGGCGAGGGAGTCGGGGTCGGGGTCGGCACCGGTTCGCTCGAAGGCACAAGCGAGGTTTGGATAATGAAAAAGCTACCGCCGCCGCTACCGAAAGCCAGGCCGTTAGCGCCCCATCGGACGAGACTCGTCACCTGGCCCCGGACGTTCGGTATTTCCAATGTACCCACAGGGACGAAAGTATTCTGATCAAACGCACGAAGCGTCAAAGTCCTATAGTCGTTGTCACCGAACGAGCTCGAGCCGGTCAGAAAGTACACGCGTCCGACTGACGAATCCGGCTCAACCACAGAAAAGCCTCCGAAAGGAATAGAAAAAGTGCCGGTGAGCGCTGCAGACTCTGCGTTAAAGACCTGTCCGAAGGGCAGGTACAGAAATCCACTTTGGAACTTGAAGTCTCCGCCGAACGCGCTCGCTGGCGTGCTGCTGGCCACAGTCACGCCTGAGGCGCTTACACTCATTTTTTGCAGTCCACCGCCACCGCCAGAGCTGACACCATACAGGGTCGAGGGCGAGGCCGAGAAGGCGATAAAGTCACTGCCTGTATGGCGCGGTGTTGTCAGAGAGCGTCGCACGCCACCGTCGTAGACCGCCACGCCTTCAAAGCCGGGCGAGCCTGTGAGGTTCTTCCGGGAAACGGCGACGAGGTCGGGACTGCCCGGAGCGACAGCCAGGTCGTTGACGAAATAAGGCCCGCTGGACAGACTTTCTCCGAGTGCAAACTGCGCCCCAGCTGTTTGAGTGGCGATGTCGTAGCGGCGCACCGCTGCAGCGCCATCGAGGCTGGCGTAGAGCGTGTGGCCGTCGTCCGAGAGCGCCAGCTTTCCGGGCTCGCTACCGATGAACACAGAGCCTTCAACTTCGCCTGTAACCGGGTTAATCCTGGCGATGCTGTTGCCCGTCGCGCCCGCTCTGCTCGGAACGCTGACGTAGAATTTCCCCGTCGTTTGGTCGAACACTACGTCTTTTGTGATAAGGGGAACTTGGCGAACGCTGTGAACTTCTGCCTGAACCGCAACGGCCGGCGAAGACAAAACTAAAGGTCGGCCTAGGGCTTCAGCGGCCACCTTTTCTGGCCTTGGCAAACGAGCCGGAAGCTGCGCCACATTGGCGAGAAGAATGGTAGCGAGAGCTATAACAACGATGAGATGGGATGTACCAGGTAGCACGATGAGGGGTTACTCCTTAGCCAGTCTGTGAAGGATTGGATTCCGATAAATACTCAGAAGCTGGGAAACTTCTAAGTGGGAGCCTTCTCGCATATTAGGTGCGCAGCAGAGGGATGTCAAACCAGACGTACGCCAGGTAGGTCTCCTATTAGTGTGTTGCTGACTTATGAGATATTTTACGTAACCGGCCAACTGAAACATCAAGCGCGTCAACAATGTCACACTAAAGAGTTGCAATGGAGTCTATATGGAACTAGGACGAATTAGGGGCATCTTTCGTTACCCGGTTAAGTCAATGGCCGGTGAATTACTCGACGTCGCAAGGCTGGGTTGGCATGGCATTGAGGGTGATCGTAGGTTTGCTTTTCGGCGACTCACTGACAAAAGTGAGTTCCCATGGCTGAACGCGAGCAAATTACCGCAGCTGCTCCTCTATAAACCATTCGGGCTCGACCCCAAGACTGCCCAGCTGCTCCCAACGCACGTTCGAACGCCGGACGGGAAAGAGTACGAACTCCGAAGCGACGAACTACGGGAGGAAGTTTCGAGCCGGTATGGCAGTGATGTCGAATTGATGAATCTCAAACATGGCATCTTCGACGAAGCCTGTATTTCGGTAATCACCTTCGGCACAGTGCATTGCGTTGAGCGCGAATCAGGTCGAGAGGTTGACCTTCGCAGATTTCGACCAAACGTTGTGATTGCAACAGATGGCGCTGAGCCGTTTGAGGAAAACAGATGGGTGGGCCGGACATTGATGTTTGGTGAAGGAAACAGCGGGGCGGCCCTCAGGGTTACTATGAAGGACGAACGATGTGTCATGGTTAATCTTGACCCAGACACAGCCGAGCGAGATTCTGAAGTGATGAAGACTGTGGTTCGTATGAACGAGAATTACGCCGGCGTATACGGCACGGTGATCAGGGCGGGCGAGCTTCGTGTCGGCCAAGTCGTGACCCTGGGAGGGTAGGACATGGTGATCAAAAGTGCCGCTCGATCTTATCTATCCGAATCTATTTCAAATTAGGAGTTGGCGAACTCGCCAACTGATGCGATTGAAATGCGGGGACGGCGGCAGTATAGTAGTCGGCGCCTAGTCCATCCCTCTTAAGAAAGGTCAACCGATGGCATCGCAAACTTCCTCCGAGCAAAGCCGGAATTCCTCAGAACAAAGCAGAAATTCCTCCGACCAAACCAAAGAACTACGCGATTTGACTATTGAAGCCGCCCGGGTGCAGCTTGCGGCACTAACTTCACTGGCAAAGTTTTGGGCGGGGTGGGCCCAATCGGCGGAGAAATACACCCAGGGAATAAGCAATGAGTTAGCTCGCATCAGCGAAGTCAGCGGCGAATCCAACAGCACCCTGACTCGCCTGGGAGACCTCACTCGCGAATATCTGCGCGAATTGGGAAAACTTCCCGGCGTGGCGGCGGAACAGTTCAGCGCTGAGATTGATAAACTCGCAAAGCCGAAAGGCCCGCGCAACCGAGCCGCAAAAGCTAAAGAATGATCAGTGGCCATCGCTGCACCTGTGCCAACATTCAAGAAGTTGAAAGTTCACCCTTTAGGTTGCTGGTGGCGTCAGCGGCAAGCTAAAGCTTGAACTCTAGACTGCTTGAACTCTAGACTACTCTCTTCTTTTCCAGCACGAACATAGACACTCAAGAAGTTCAGAGTTCAACCTTTAGGTTGCTGGTGGCGTCAGCGGCAAGCTAAAGCTTGAACTCTAAACTGCTTGAACTCTAGACTTCGCACTTCGATCACAATCACACCAACCCACGCGCACGTGGATCCCCTTTCTTCGAATCGTACATGAGCGCGAGCGCGCGAAGCCACTTAATTTGTAGATCTCTCTGCCAGCCTACGTGCCAGATCGGATCGTCCGTAATAGATTCCCACCACCCGACCTGCCACGACAGCCAATCTCTTGCGGCGTCCAATACCGGACTTGGTTTGTGTTCAAATAGAGATAGCCACCCGCGTGGAATCAGGTTTATCAATTCCGAAAATGTTTTCTGCCACATCTCGCCAAGCACGTTGTAAGGATTAATCTCCAGACCTCCGAAGCATGCTCCCGCCGTTTGCGCAAACTCGAGATCCTTTTGGGCAATCTGGCAGCCTCTGGCGACGGCTCGCAACCACGGTTCGCGGAAGTGCCAGTTGCGCATGGTGGCCGCACAAAGATCGACAAATACCATCGACGGATCGAAGTAGCGACGAAAGTTCTTTTCATATAAAGAGAGGAAGTCGGCATCGAATCGGCCCGAAGCTATAGCCTTCTTGATGACTGGCGCCGCTATCAGCGCCGACTCAATCGCTGGAGTTATCCCTTCCCCGGTCATCGGATCAACGAAGCTACCAGCATCTCCTATGAGCAGACCGCCGTCGAAGTAGTTGGGTCCGGCGCCTCCGTAGGTCTTGACAATGCCGCCGATAGGCGGCCGGCTGAGTTTGAGCTTCGCACACCGGTGGTGCGTCCGGCGCAGCTTCTCGAAGAAAGTCTTGAAGAGCAAAGGCACTCTGACGTCCAGTCGCCGCGCGGATTCGGCCAGGATCCCGACGCCGAAGTTGACCCTGCCTTCACGCATGGGGAACATCCAGCCGTAACCAGGAAATAGATCTCTCTCGAAATAGAAGACTGCCTCGCCGACGTCGCCTTCAATTCCCTCCGCGTAAGCTCGCTGCGACAAAGCTATGTGGCGCTGATCATTTGCCAGCAAGTTCACGCTGCGAGCGACCACGGAGTTGACGCCATCAGCACCAATCACTAAACGACCTTTGAAGACCGTGCGGCGCGCGCCGCACCTGGCTTCCACTTCCACACCATTCCTGCCTGCAGAAACGCGGCGGACGATTGACTCTTCGCGCACGCCTGCACCTGCACCGACAGCCGTTTGGAAGAGCAGTTCATCCAGCTGTTCACGAGGGATAATGTAACCGTGGGGCGGAAGATCGTTCAGCAATCCATAGAAAGGGATGCGACCGCGGTAGTGGCATTCAGAGTCGACGAACGTAGCTGAGTGAGTGATTGGTAAAGGAGAACGTTGGTTTATTTGTTTAAGGCAGCCCATCGCCTCCAGCACACGCAGTCCGCGTGGCTCGATGTAATCCCCGCATACCTTCTCGCGCGGAAACTTTGAAGCTTCCAGCAGCAAAATCGAGACGCCACTGCGCGCCAGCTCCCAGCCGAGCACGCTTCCGGCTGGTCCAGCCCCCACCACGATGACGTCGTAGTCATTTTTCGACCTCCCAGAATTTAATCGAGCAGCTTTCCGTGTTGTGGGTCGGTTAGGCATTTATGGTTATCAACATCCTTCTACAGAACAGGAAGCGGTAGCGACCTGGCCCATGCTACAGACTCATATGTGTTAGGTACTGAGACGGCCAGGTCGCTACCGCTTCCTGTTCTGTAGTTGAATGCATACCTCAGAAGATAATGATTCGCAGGCATTATGGTTTTCACTTTAACCCGACGCTACCCGCAAATGGTTCTGTGCGTTGGGTGGCTCCTGCCCGTGCTGAGTGCCGGGATCCATTGGCTACCGCAAATGATTCTGTGGGTTGAGTGCCTCACATCAGTCAGGCTTGCGAAAGAGCGCGCGTGTGATGGACCAGCGCGATCAGGCGCTCAGGTAATCTCGCATTCGCGAGTGCTTCGGTCTCAGCCTCAGCGGCAATTTTGTCCAGGTAACTTTCAGCCTCGGGCAGGGCCAGCATGAGTTGCTCCGTAATCTCGGGTGCGTTCTCCAGCGATGCGTTTCTGAAAAGCAGGGCCGTGTTCAAGTCCCGGGTGGCGATTGCGGCTGGTAAGGTCAGAATGCCATCCACGACATCTTCCTTTTTTCCTCCACCTAGCGCCATAGCTCCGCGCACATCTGCCACGTCATCACAACCGTGATACAAAGTCCCCAGCAGGTAGCCAAACTTACGCAGGCGATCGTCGCGAGTGCCCAGCCTCGCGCAGGTTTCAAACATCACTCCGGTGTCTTCTCCGGCGATCTGCCGCCAATCCTCCACACCGAGTGGTTGCCGGCGCAAGCGCCATTGCAAGCATTCGGCTACGCCCAGACGCTGCATCAACTCGGCCAACAAACGCACGCTGTAGCCGTCGGTAGAAACCAATTTGAAAGCGGAGCAGTTAATGTAACCGGCCGTCATCAATGCGGGCAGGAAGCCGAAGCGGCAGTGAAGCGAAAGATTCCCGCGCCGAAAGCGCGAGCGATCCAGGATATCGTCGATGATCAAACTGACGTTGTGTATCAGCTCCAGAGCGGCGGCTGAGGACATTAAGCTTCGGGGAGGATCCTGCTCGGATACTGACCGATGGCAAGCGAAGATCGTTACAGGCCGAAAGTATTTCGCTCTCGCCGACATCTGCCGACGCACAATCTCTCGCACTTCTTTCTCGCACTGGTCAGTCCACTCGGTGATGATCTTTTTCAATCGCTCAATGTCTGAAACGAGATCGAGCGTCTCTGGCAGTTCCCAGGCAGATGTTGCTACTGTAGAAATTCCGTTGCCCAACTCTGCTCTCCTTCTGTTCGATTGGCTTATGTGGAGCTTGTCAGAACGGAAAGCGGTAGCGACCTGATCTCAAACTATGAGCGTACAACCCGGTCGCTACCGCTCGCGGTTCTGACAGCCCTGTTCGAGCAACTAAGGTTTTGCTGCGCGATTTTTGAGTTTCCGGCGCGGCGAATTACGGCCGGTGTTTCGTGCGCCAGCGAGCGCCGGCGAGCCTACGGGAGAGGTGCCTTTGCTCTTCTTTGATCGCTTAGCTTCGGCTGTTCGTCCCAACACTACTGGTATACGCGTCCCCATCAGTCCGGGGACGCCGATCTCGCCGCGATAGCGGACACCTGCAGGCATGTCTTTCTCAATAGTGGCCAGAACCTTGACCAAAACCTGCTCTCCTGGCTCGAGCGTTATGGAAGACGGTTCAAACTCCACAGTCGGATTAATTTCGTTGCCGTCATCGTCGACAAACGCTGAGGCCGTCGCCGAAGCTGACACCGCTCGCGGGAAACCGTTTTCTACCAGGAAGACGCCCAGAGCTTTTCTGCCGACTTCCCCCTCCAGAACCATTGAAACCGGCGCGGGGTTCCGAGTAGTTGAGCTTGCCTCATGGTGCACCGAGACAGAGGCCGGCCGATGTCCGTCCCCGTCTTCCTTTGAATTTGAGTTGCCAGCTGTGGTCAGGAGCGTCTCCAGACATTCAAACGCAAGCATCCCCATCGCCGAATAAAACTGGACGGTGGCCTCCAGCGAGCGCCGCCAGACGTCAGTAAGTTGGATGGGCTGACTCATTTGTTGTTTCCTAGCGTGCTACTCGTATTGACGCCGGGATTGGCACCCGGATTAGTTCCAAAGGGTCCGGGAGTGCGCTGGTCCTGACAATGACGATGGCAATAGAAGTGATCGTACCAATGATGAATCATGTCTGGACAGTCATTGATTTCAACTTCGTTGCACATGTCTACGCCACAGGCCGCAACTTTTATTACCCAGCGGAGATAGTAGTTTTTGCATCCGTGAACTAACAGCAACAGCTCATGCTTCTCACCCTGCTTTGCTGATGCCGGTATTTGCAGAGTCGCAGAGACGACACCCCGTTCGAGTGGTCCCAGTGTTAAGGAGGCTGGTGAAAAGGTGAGACTGAATACAGGTTTAATGCTGGCAAAGGTGATCGTGCGAGGACTGAAACCGCAGTTCGTCACGCGAAATCTAATCGTAGCCTGGCCACCCGGCGTTACAAAGCTCGTTACCTGGCCCAGTGGCTGAGGCTCCCAGCACGGTGGCGGCACGTCACATGTACCGCAGCCGCCGAGACCCAGGGGCGTGCGTCCCTGAACAGCTTCGCAAAGAGCCTTGGACGAACTTTGACCGAGTGCGCCGAGAATTCCCATTCCGATCTCAGCGCTGTGTCCAAACAGGTTACGCATGAGCATTACGGCTTCACCAATTGAGGGGCCGGTGGTTGAGTTGTTCATTTTGCCACCTCCTGAATCTTACCCGTCACCTGTAGCCTGATTGAGACGCCCGTGTTTTCAATCTTCCAGGTGCCGGAGTAAGTCTGACCCGGCCGTAAGCGGTCGGAGAGTCGCAGTGCGACGCGCAGGTCTCGCGCTTCACCGGGGGCAAGTCCTCCATCGCCGGACTCAATCTCAAGGCGCACCCGTCCTCCGTGCGATAACGAAAGCTCGTTGACTAGTCGATCTATGCGCCGATCACTGGTGGCTTGCTCGGTAGCCAAAGCCACGTAAAACGCGCGATCGATTCCCCCGCGTTCGAACACGCAGAAACGGTATTCTTTTTCCACCTCGACAGTTGAGTTACCGGTGTTGAGGACAGTAAAGGTTGCGTTCAGCGCGGCACCGGGGGTAACGCTGGCCTTAAAACTTCGAGGAAACAGTCGTAACCGAGGGCGCGGCTCAACATCGACAACTATCGGAACCTGATCATCACCAACCTGCACGGTACCTTTGTAAGCGCCCGGAGGAGTCGAGACCGGCAACTTGATTCTCAGTAACGAAAGTCCCGGGCTCGCCGAACCAATCTCGCGGATCCTGGCCCACCTGACGTCGACTCCCTGCAGATTCACACTGCACGAACCTAAACGCGACGATGCCGAATATGCCGAAGCCTTTTGAGGTAAGCGAAGGACCGTGCTGAGTTGACCCGGATGTCCTCTAAGCTGCACAGGCGTTGGGTGGTCCTGTTTCATACTTCGCTTTCTTAATTGAAACCTTTAGCAGTGTTTGAAATGTCAATCACACCGCTCGCATGAATTGGGTTTATAAGGCTCGGTGATCACCTGGGCTTCGCCGCACAGTCGAATGCAGAACAACTGTAAACCTAAGACTGAAATACCTACCGTGAAGTTTGCGGGTACATGGCCTCGAATCGAAGGAATCTCCTTCAGGCGCACCGAGACCTCAACTGGATTAATCGTGAGCGGATCAATGCCCAGCGATATTTTTGGGATATGGGTTATATCGATGTGGAAAGTGTCAGGTATACCCGCAAGCACAACGGGCCCAATCACGTCAACGCCGAGACTTCCGCTGATCTCAAGTGGTCCGCCGACGAAATCAATATTGTACTCGTCAGGAAAATCGACGCCCACAGTCGACTCCTTTCATTGTGTGAAGAAGCAGTGATTGCGAGGAACTAGGCACGTATACAACCGCCTTAAAGGGATTGTCAAGAAAACCTAAGATCGGCCTTCCAACACGGGTGGTGCCGTGGCCGCTAAAGTCCCAAACTGAGAAAACCTGTATGGGTTTTGGACGGGCGTCGCTCATCTCACTGTTGGCCGGGGGTTCATATAATAGAAAACTCGACGAAAATTTGACGTCCCTCATTACTCGATGATTGGCCCCAGGAGTTGCTCATAGACGATGATCCTGATTTAATCCTCGCACCAATAGCCTATCTCGTCGGCGAGCAGTCTCGTCGAAAAAGGGAAGCTGAACCATCCGCAAGACCGCTGAATCGCCCAGTAAACACACTATGCGAGTGGCGGGAACATCCGAAGAACGGTCATCATAGGAGGCACAGTTATGTCACTCAATCATCAAAACAAGATACTCAAAAACCATGGCCTTGTTGTTGGAGCTGTGTTGCTGGTGCTGGCGATCGCTCCGAGCGTTTCAGCTGATCGAATTGTGGGCGTGAGCGCTACTACCAATATGGGATCAGGTTTCGGTACCAACCTGATTAATACGGTCAATGGCGTTGGCCTTTCTTCCCTAAGTTTGACGGCGACACATGAGGGGTCGATACCGCCCAATTCATGGGTTTCCAATCAAGGTGTACTGACCGGCGAAATTACGTTTAGCCTTGGCGGACTGCACTCCGTGGATAGCTTCTCGTTTTGGAACCAAAATGGTGGTGGCCCGGGTGCGAATGGTACCTCGGGAATACGTGACGTTCAGGTCTTAACTTCGACAAACGGCATTCTTTTCACGCCGCTGGTAGGTGGCCCTTCATCTTTTGCTCAGGTGACCGGCTCCACCAACCTTCCACCTCAAATTTTCAGCTTCGCGGCTGTAAATGCAACCCACTTCCGATTCATGGTGCTATCCAACTGGGGCGAGACACAACTTTTCAATGTAACCGGATTCGCAGAAGTAGGTTTCAACCGTGCTGGTGTTGCTGCCGTTCCTGAACCTGCGACCATGCTGCTTCTAGGAACAGGCCTGACTGGACTGGTCGCCAGAGTTATTAGGAGACGGACGATTCGTAAGTGAGAATTGAAGCAACCAAAGGCCTAAACCGATAAGCGGAAACAAACCACGCTGCTCTAGATGCCCCGAACGCTGAGTTCCGGACCGCAATCGAAAAACAACGTCTCCGGATTTAGTACTGATATTGCTACTGCAAACTTACTGGATACAGATCCAATAATATTTATTGGACGTTACATCGGGTGTGAAGGTAAATTTCCCGTCTTGCGGAATGGAAGGGCCCGGCCACCAGCACCGGACCCTATCATTCCAGTCTTCCTCGCAAGCTTCTCCCCCTGCGTGAAAGAGTTGTATCAATATTAAGCAGTTCCTTCGCCCTTATCGACGACGGCCTTGAGCGCCTGAAATGTCGGTGGCCAGAGGCCAACAAAAATTCCCGCCTTCTGCTTCCCGCTGAAGAACAACGCGATTGAAGCTCCAATTGAGCCAAGAGTCAGAATATGAAACAGGCTGATGCCCGTCGCCTTCTGAGTTGATTTGTCCACGGTTTTTAGCATTGACTCCGCAGCGTCCCTTTTCCGAGTTGCTTGCAAATTGCCAATTTCACTTGTTTCCGTTTGAGTTCCTGTAACCGACCTTTGTGTTGCTGACATATGTCCCCCTCGATGAAAATGATACAGCTTCCGTAAGCTTGCGCCCCTGCCTTGCAATGAGCGTACCTCGTCGGCCTTTAGCGCCCGAAAGAAAAGCAGACCAGAATTCTCCGCCCCGAAGTGAGTTCGAGCGCTCGGTATTTGAATGCGAAAAGCAATTACTTTACGGGAGTAAGCGGCCAGAAGATGGGCACTAACCACATAACAATCGCGAACACGAGGATTGTCAGGATTGAGCCTACTTTGACAAAGTCGAAAAAGCGGTAACGTCCGGGTGTGTAAACCAGGACACAAGCGGGCTCGAGGGGCGTTAGGAAGGAACAGGAGGCAGCATACGTTACCGCGATCGCAAACGTACGTGGGTTTAAGCCGAGGGCGACGGCAGACTTTACTGCGATCGGGAGCATTACGAGAGCCGCCGCTTGATTTGACATGGGCTGCGTAAGCGCAACCGTCATGATGAAGAATCCAGCTAGAACGGCAGTCGGCCCGTACTGACCGGTGACGCCCACGATGAGATCGGCAAGGTATTGATCGGCGCGGGTCTTTTCCATCGCCAGCCCAAAACTCATCATACAAGCGATGAGAATTATCAAACGCCATTCAATCATCTCATACATCTCAGAGGTCCGCACCGATCGGCTGGCGATAAGCACCAATACCCCAAGCAGAACTGCTACGGACAATGGCACGAGGTGTGTCACCGAAAAAAACAGAAATACGCCGAAAGCCAGCAAGGCCCATCGGCGTTTTGCCGGGCGCGCTTGACGCTCGGAAATTTCCTCTAAAAGCAATACCTGGTCATCCGCGGCGAGGTCTTCAACATGCTCGCGGTTTCCCTGCAATAAAAGGACATCACCAAACCGCAGCCTTACGGTGCTTATCTTCGATAGCAGATTCACTCCATGCCGGTTAATGGCTAGTACAACAAGTTCGTAACGTTTGCGGAAATCGAGACGTTTTAAGGTCCTACCAATGAAATCGGAGCCACGCGGCACCATGGCCTCGAAGAGTTCTACATCCCCACCTTCCAGGAGCGCGTCGCTCAGAGTAAAATCTGCCTTGATCTCGATGCCCGCCTCGCTCTTAACTCTGAGGATGTCTTCTACCCGGCCTTGAACCAACAACAGATCGTCAGCCTTAATTTGCTCGAGAGGATGAGGTGCAATCCTATATTGCTGGACGCCCCGCAGAATCCCTAATACAGTCAGGTCGAGATCATCACTGATGCGCGCCTCGCCGAGTGTCTTCCCAATCAGCGGTGAGTCATCCAACACAAGTACTTCTGTCATGTACTGCCGCACGTGGTATTGCTCCGTGAGCGACTGAGCCGATTCACGTCTGGGCAAGAGCCGGATGCCGACCAACAACATATAGAGCATTCCCACGCCAACAATTGGCACCCCAACTTTGGTCAGCTCGAACATTGAAAACGGATCCATCCCATAGCGTGGTAACGCGCCGCTTACCGCAAGATTGGTGGATGTCCCTATCAGGGTGCAGGTACCGCCAAGAATCGCACCAAATGCGAGAGGCATCAGCAGTTTCGAAGGGCTTATATTTCTCCGGGCGGCGATTCCCAGCACGACCGGAAGAAACATCGCCGTGGTAGTTGTGTTTTTCATGACCGCGGCAGAAAGTGCGGCTGCCAGCATGATGAGCGCCGTAATGCGAAACTCACTATCCCCCGCGAACCGGTGCAAACGCCGGCCAACTAGATCGACCACGCCGGTCTTTGCCAGACCTCCAGTCAAGATAAAAAGGCCCGCGACTGTAATCACTATGTCGTTGCCGAAACCTGCAAAGGCCTCGCTTACAGAGAGCGTGTTGGTTATCACCAGCGCGATTACTAACAAGAACGAGACAATGTCGATGGGAATTCGCTCAGTGCCAAAGAGGACAAGAGCGACGAATAGCAAAGCTAGGACAATGGCAATCTGACTAGTCATTTAAGTAAGAATTGGGATTAGAGTAACCGCGGGTGCAATGTAACGCCTACGCAAAGTTGTTTTGGGCGTGCTCGGCCGCATGAGGTCGGTTGGCCGCCAGTGTCCTTTTGCTTTTAGCTTAGCTCCTCACTCCGTTGCCACTTGAAATGAAACGATACGCTTTGAGAGGTGCGGCCTGGACTTAGCAATGCACATGCCCAACCGGCGCAAACAAAGACCTCCTGGCGATCACGATAATTAATCTGACAGGAGTGCGAAAATCCGAACCTGCGATTACCACTGTTAGAATCCGTCAACTCCAATGTCGCGCTCCCATTCATCTTCAACGCCGCTCTGAGCACTTCACACACTTGCAACCGACTGGCTTGATATGAACGTCGAAATATTCTTTACCGTAATTGTAGCTCAGTTCTTCACCGGCTTTGATGGCTCTCTTTGACCATATCCAGACTCGTTTGCCCGAGACAATCGCTTCAGCATTAGGTCTGCACGAATGGTTAATATAGCGAGCGAGATTACTGCGGGGCGTACCGTCCACAGACCACTTGGAATTGACGCCAAAGAAGTACTTCCCGGTCGGCCTCTTATCAACCTCTTCATTTGAAATGAGAGGTCCCGTGTACTCGATAATCCGTTTTCCCTTGGGGATTGGTTCTAAGGTAATCAACCCTAATCCATGTGGTGTACGCTTGATGAGGAACCGCCCTTTGTCTTTAGTCATTGATCTTATTAGTGGCTATTTCGTGTGAATTCTTGGATCGTGTCGTCCTACGGCAGCGACTGACTCGGGCTCGTCATCCAGAATGGCGTCGCGCACGGCGAGCCGGTCGGCAGCGGGTAACTGTCGATATTCCTCGATAACCGGATGCACGACGATGTCGGTTTCGTCCTTCCCAGCGAATGCCAACAGGATGAGGCCCGCAACGTAAAGAGTAAGTGTAAAAAAAGAGATGTAACCTGTTACGGGGGCAAAGCTTGGGACCTCAAGCGTGCCCAGCGATACACCCTGTAACAGTGTTCCTGCCATACGCTTCAGCCATCCACCTTCTGGGCTATAAAGACTCGCGAGCAGCATGTGCTTGAGAACGAAAGCCGTCCCGAACAGTATCGCGAGGCTGCGCAAAAGCCTGCGTGCATCAAACGAAGAGAATTGATTGTTCCAGAGCGTCCAAAGAAAAAAGAACGAGAACAGCCAATGAAGTAAACCACGCTCGGGCAGCACGGAGTTGAAAGCCTGGGCCGAAGCGAAAAAGAGTGTAACCAGCATCCAGACGTGCGCAACGTTTGTGAGAGGCGGAAGTTGGTCTCGGATCCATTGGCGAAAGATAACCAGGCGGCCGCGTACGAGAAGCAGCATCAATAGAACCGCGAGCAAGAGTGTGACCAGGGGGGGCGCGAAGAAAATAAACGTTCGGTTCTCGGCATCCACGCGCAGCCCACCCAGCAGCGTCACAGTCAGAAAGAGTACAGGCAGCAGAACGAACTCCACGAACGCGCGATTGCTGGAACTGTTACTCGTGGTCATGGTCTGTGCAGTGGTCAGTGGTCAGTGGTCAGTGGTCAGTTATCAGTTGTCGGTGTCAGTGTCAGTTGTCAGTTGTCAGTTGTCAGTTGTCAGTGGTCAGTTGTCAGTTGTCAGTGGCCAGTGGTCAGTGGTCAGTTGCAGTGCCTGCCAGGAGCTAATTTAACAAGACCCTTCGAAAATCAGATCCCGACAACTGACCGCTGACTACTGACTACTGACTACTGACTACTGACTACTGACTACTGACTACTGACCACTGACCACTGACTACTGACAACTGACTACTGACAACTGACCACTGACATTCCCTCATTTCCTCGTTCGTAACACCTTCAGCGGATTGACGTCACTCCAGCTGCGTTCCGTGCCTTGCTCCAGTTCGGCCTTCAACTCCGCAGCGCTGTGCATGCGCAAATTTGGATCGGCCACGGTCAGTGGGCTGACTGATGCAAGCGCAATGGATCGATTAACTGCCTCCACACCTTGCTTAAACAACTCCTGGTCGTAATAAACGCGGCCCCATCCCTCGCGGTAGAAAGAATAAGCGATATAGAACTGCGTGAGCGCGTCACCCTGGGCCGGATCCGCGCGCTGCCACTCGTCCCGCGCCGCACGAAACTGTTCCCGGCGAAAAAGATCGAGAGCGGAATTAAACTTCTCTTGATTTATCTGGTAAGTGCCGGCAGCGACGTCGGCGCTGGTCGCGACTTCTTTAAAAGTGCGCGGCTCGGTAGCGTAAATCCAGACGATGAAGGCAGCGTAAGCGATGGTTAACGCGAGACCGGCGATTTGAATGATTTTGGATTGCATTGCTTGAGTCTGAAGCTAGAGGATGCTTGCGGGGTGTGTCAATGGGCGTTCTATCAAATATGCTCAGTTTGCGAGGTATCGCGTTCACGTAAAGACGATCCACGAACTCCCACGAAATGACACCAAAGAGAAATCTGGGTTGGTTTGTGTGATTTCTGGTTTGAGGCATCCAATTAGCGGTCTTCTGTTCATGATTGTTTCTCCTGAAATTGTAGTAACAGTGGCGGCAGAGCCGCGCGGCGGTGCTGCCCGATTACGGGGCTGTGGGAGGTTTGGGACAATCGCTGCCGGGGATAGTCACACTTTATTTACCGGGGTTGAGAAATTCTTGAGCGTTCTTGAGGAGGGCTTGAGAAGTTTAACGATGTTTGGGCCTCACTGACGCCAAACACGGCTGGCTAATGTAAGAGGATAAAAGCAGGGCGCCCGTGTCAGGCAAAATCGTGAACAAACCAAGCCCGTACAAGTGTTATCTTCTCTCTCCCTGAACTTTCATCGTCGTTGAACCCGAAACCGAAGAAAAGAGGAATTAGAACAATGGGATCATTTAAAGAGCCGAGCAAAGCAGAGCTTGAGCGCCAGATGGAACAGACTCGGGAATCTCTGTCGCAAACTGTGCAGGAGATAAAGGAGACAGTGAGCGATCAGGTGACTTCGGTAAAAGAAACCGTCAGCGGGGTGCTTGATTATCGTGAGCAGTTTAAAGAGGAGCCGATGGTCTGGAGCCTCGGCGCCCTTTCCGCGGGATTCGCACTGGGCTACACACTTGGTTACGCACACAAGAACCTTAAGGGCTCCAGGAAAAAGTCGGAGGTGGCGGCTTTTGCAAACACGTTGGCGACCGAACTCTCCTCCGTGGGCAACACGATGGTTATGCCGGCCCTTAGCGCAAAGATCAAAGACCTGTTCGGTTTTGACTTCGCAGATCTTTTAGACGACATGGGGGGCAAGAAGCGAGTCCCAAGGAAGAAAGCTATACCGAAACGCGTTAGCAAAACCGCAGTTAAGAAAAAGGGTAAGACCCGGAAATGAAGGTCGCCGATCGAGTCTGGTTTACAAACAAATACGATCCACGAAATCACACGAAGGAGCACGAAACGGATGTCTTTATCGTGCTACTTCGTGTGATTTCGTGGATCGTTCTTAGTGTTTCAGCAACCGACTAGTGCATCTTGAAGGGTCCGCCGTGCGGCTCAGGCTCTAAATCGGGGCGGCTGGAATCCTGGACCACTTCATGCATCTCCAACACGTTCGACTGTGAAAATGCTTCCTTTGGTAGCGTGCCGGACTGCGCATGTCCCTTCACAAACGCATCAGATCGCACCCAGTTGAGGAAATCCTGGCGAGTATTCCAGATAGTGAAAACCACATACGGGTCGCCGTCGTTGACCGGGCGCAGCACCTGGTTGGAAATGAATCCAGGCATTTGGTCTACCAGCCCCGCGCGCTCGCGAAACCTCTGCTCGAAGGCATCGGCGTATTGCAGCGTGACGTAGATCCGATTGGCAACAGTTATCATTGCGCGGTTCCCCCTGCGAAACAAGAATGCAGTATCGTGATTTTCGGAGCAAGAATGTAACGCAAAGACGCAAAGTCTAGAACCTATTCTTCTTTGCGCTTTGCCCCTTTTGCGTCTTGGCGTGAAGCTACCCTCGTTGCGGTCGAAGCACCGCTGGGTTTTCCCCCAAGTTTCATCATAGCACCTCGCGTGCTCAATCATCCGGCGAAGGCTTGGCTCTCAGTCGCTTAATCTGTGAGCGCCGCGCCTTCCCCTCCAGCGTACGGTTCTTCGCGCTCCGCGGGACGCGCGTGGGGACGCGTTTCGCGGGACGATAGTTAAGCTGATCGATCTTCTTGCGGAGCTTCTGCAGACAGAGCGCCTTGTTCCGATGTTGGCTGCGTTCCCGCTGCGAAGTGACAACGACTCCCGAAGACAGATGCCTCAGACGAACGGCGCTTTCCGTCTTGTTTACGTGCTGGCCCCCGGGCCCACTCGAGCGGAAAGTGTCGACCTCACACTCACCTAACAAGTCCGCATCTGATTCCGGCAGGGTAATCATTTGGCCTCATTCGGCTCTTTGGAGGTGCGGTAACGAGCGAAGCGCAACACCGCTTTGGATGTGTCGGAATCAGGGGGATCCAAAGCGCTGTCGCCGCTTCGCTCTGCCGGCGCTGCTCCATAGGCGAAAGTATCCGGAGCCGAATAGCGATCCTTAATCGGCGAGTACCGCAGGTCATTCCATCTTACTGTCTTTAGTCGCAAAATGTTACATTCAAAAGTTGTAGGAGAAGACTTTGAACGCTCCGCTTCCCATCGTCGAAGGAGTTGGTCCGAGCTGCCAGTGGCTTCCAGCAGGTCATTGGAAAACTGTCGCAGACTTTTTCAAAGAACAATACCCGTACGTGGACGCCCAGACGTGGACTGCACGCATGACGAAGGGCCAGGTCGTTGACGAAACCGGACGCCGCGTAGATCCAAGGACTGCTTACCGTGTTGGCGCCTGCATTTTTTATTACCGCGAGCTGGAAAATGAAAAAGCCATCCCTTTTGTGGAGCGCGTGCTGTATCAGGATGAGCACATTCTGGTCGCGGACAAACCACATTTCCTGCCGGTGATTCCATCCGGAAGGTTTCTCAAGGAAACGCTTCTGGTCAGGATACGAAAACAACACCATCTTGAATCCCTGGTGCCAGTCCATCGTCTCGATCGGGAAACTGCCGGGGTGGTGTTATTTTCCCTGAACCCGAAAACGAGGGGACACTACACATCGCTCTTTCAGAATCGAAAGGTTATCAAGGTATACGAGGCGCTCGCGCCAACTCTCAAAGACTCGAGCTTCCCCATCATTCGGCGGAGTCGAATCGTGCGCGGAGAACCTTTCTTTCGCATGAAGGAAGTTGCGGGAGAGGAGAACTCCGAGACTCACATTAGCCCGCTTAGCAATCTGGGACGGAATACTTTGTACCGATTGGTTCCCGTCACCGGCCGAAAGCACCAGCTCCGTCTGCACCTGGCGGCTTTAGGAATCCCTGTCATCAATGACACACTCTATCCAGTGGTGGGTTCTTCAAATGACGGAGATTTTTCAAGCCCGCTAAAGCTGCTGGCAAAATCGATTTCGTTTCAGGACCCGTTGACGGGGCAACAACATTATTTTGAAAGTGGCGCAAGACTATGAGCACACCTCTTAACATGCATGCGGCGCGCACAGCACTAAACCGGGATCCGGAACTTCGTCAGTGGGTCGAACAATGGTTAAAGAGCAAAGAGCGAACCGAAGCTGCAACCATGACCGACGAGGAGTTCGAAAAGCACTGGCTCTACGTTCGGCCTGAGAGAATGCATGATGGCGCGTTACAGGCGGTCGCTGTATACCGACAGGAGCACGAAGGCTAGCGAAGGTTGCAACTGTAATGAACGATTTGTCATTTGACAGATTTGAAAGATTGACAGTTGTCATTTTGTCATTTGGAACGCTGGCGTACGGTTACAAAGAGTCTCTTGAGGTCCTTTAGTGAGTTCTTTTGTTAAAGCACTCCGATGACCATATTAAGTCTTCTCTGCTATGACAAATGATAACTGTCAAATGACGAATGACAAATGATCCGTGCATCCGCGGCTGATTCCTTCGTACACTCGGCTCTATGACCTGGCAAAAAAACATCATCACCGGCGCTGAGCAGATTCGCGAGTTACTCTCAGCCACAACGACCATCGCGGTGCTGGGGATTAAAACTGAGGCGCAGGCGAGCCAGCCCGCTTTTTATGTGCCCCGTTACCTTGAGTCCGCGGGTTTCCAAATCATTCCGGTGCCGGTCTACTACCCGCAGGTGACCCATATCCTTGGGCAAAAGGTCTATCGCAAGCTGATCGAAATACCTGTCGACGTCGATCTGGTAAACATCTTTCGCCGTTCCCAGGATGTTCCCGCTCACCTTGACGACATACTCGCCAAGAAACCGAAAGCCGTGTGGCTACAATCAGGCATACGGGATGATTCGGTTGCCGAGACGCTTGCCAAAGCAGATATCAAAGTGGTCCAGGACCGATGCCTGATGGTTGATCACCGTCACCTCGGGAGATAGGGTCACTTGAGATATCGGATACTTGCAAAAAAGATCAATTGTCATTTGACAGTTGTCAGTTGTCATTGCATGAAAGAAGTATTATCGTGCGCTTGAAAGGACTGACCTCACAAAGAACTCATGTAAAAGGACCTCACAAATGGGAAATACACCCGTCACGCTTGATCATCCGCGAAACGGACCTACTCAACAAGACCTAGAAGCCAAGGAAAACCAAAACGCATCTGAAACATCAGTCCCTAGTGATTCACCAACTGAAAGAAACAATACGGCTCGCTCACGGCGGACAAGCTAGAAGAGCGTCTAATAGACTTCGCGGTTCGGATCATCAAACTCGCTTCTACTCTGCCCAAAAGCGCTGCCGCAAGACATATTGCGGGCCAGATCTTAAAGTCCGGAACATCCCCGGCTCCAAACTATGGCGAAGCGAGAGGCGCGGAAAGCCATGCCGATTTCGTTCACAAGATACGGATCGTGATAAAAGAACTTAACGAGACTTCCGTTTGGCTTCGGATCCTCGATCGCAGTGGAACAGTCAGGTCTGAGTTGATCTTGGGCCTCATCGGCGAGAATTCTGAACTCTGCAAAATTTTCGCCGCTTCGCTAAGAACCGGACGCCAGCGTTCCAAATGACATCTGACAACTGGCAAATGACATATGACAAATCTGCTCCTAATGTACTCTCTACTCTTTACAGCTTTCCTCCTAGCGACGCCGCATTGGGTTATTCAAAACAGCGGGACAACGGCTCGTCTCCGCGGCCTCAGCGCGGTGAGCAATCAAGTCGCATGGTCCAGCGGCTCCGGTAGCACTGTGCTGCGCACCGCTGACGGCGGCGGCACCTGGCAAAAGCTGACCATAACCACAGATGCGCTCGACTTTCGCGACATCGACGCGATCGACTCCCAAACAGCCTATGCCCTCTCGATTGGCAACGGTCCCTTGTCCCGGATCTACAAGACGAGCGACGCCGGCGCGAACTGGACGCTACAGTTCAAGAATGACGATCCGAAGGCGTTTTACGATTCAATGTCTTTCTGGGACGCCAATCATGGGATAGTCATCGGCGATTCGATCGATGGTCAATTCTGCATTATGACCACAGAAAACGGCGGCCGGATCTGGAAGCGGATACTTGCGAGTGACTTGCCGCCCGCGCTTGGGAATGAAGGAGCTTTTGCCGCCAGTGGCACCAACATCGCAGTCTTCGGAAAAACGCACGCGTGGATCGGTACCGGCGCCGCGAGCAGGGCCCGCGTGCTGCGTACTACCGACAGAGGACGCACGTGGAAGGTTTCAAACACGCCGCTCGTTGCCGGATCTTCTGCGGGCATCTTCTCCATCGCTTTCCGCGACACGAGGCATGGTGTCGTCGTCGGTGGCGACTACACAAAAGAGAAAGAGGCCGTCGGTAATCTCGCTGTTACCACAGATGGCGGCAAGAGTTGGATACTCGGGAAAGGCCTTTCGGGGTATCGTTCGGCCGTCGCGTATGTTCCAGTCACTTCAAGACTACGCCTGACATCAATGCTCGTTGCCGTGGGTCCTTCAGGCGCGGACTACTCCACGGACGATGGTCGCACCTGGAAGCAATTGGAAGGTCCGGGTTTCGACACCTTGAGCTTCGTCCAAGCTCGCGGAGTGGGTTGGCCCATCGGCTGGGCCGCGGGCGCCGGCGGGAGTATCGGAAAACTGATGTTCAAGTCGGCCAGTCGTCTTTTACGCGAACTGATGTCTTGGAAGTGTTGTGTTTTCTGTATCAGGTTTCATTGCGGGGCTAAGGCAAAACGATACACGAAATCACACGAAATGGCACTAAATTATGCGTGTTATTTCGTGTGGTTTCGTGATCGTCTCATTGAGGTTCAGAATGTGCCACCTC
This sequence comes from Pyrinomonadaceae bacterium, assembly GCA_046261995.1. Classification (GTDB taxonomy): domain Bacteria; phylum Acidobacteriota; class Blastocatellia; order Pyrinomonadales; family Pyrinomonadaceae; genus PSRF01. The sequence goes on along the minus strand of JBHENP010000008.1, from coordinate 89,014 downwards.
CGATGTCTACGGTTCGGCAAAAATAGCGGCCACCCCGCCGGCGTCAGTTTCGCCGCCGACTCCAAGATATTAGTTATCGAGAGCATCCAACCCGTATGCTAAAGCTCATCTATTTAATCTTTGGCCTTTTGAGTCTCTTCAATGGCGCATGGATGCTGCTCTTCCCTCTTTCGTGGTACACGGATCTTCCTGCCGCCGTACCTAATACAGGTCCCTTCAACCCGCACTTCGTTCGTGATCTGGGCGTCGTGTTTCTCATCGCTGGATTTGCATTCGGTTGGTCGGCTTTCAACCTCGATCGTTCACGCCCGGTGCACTTAGTCCTCACGGCTTTCTTTGCAGGCCACGCCCTGATTCATCTGGCAGATATCGTGGCGGGGCGCCTGCCCCATAGTCACTGGACGATCGACCTGCCAGGAGTTTTTGTCCCCGCCCTACTCCTGATTGTTCTCGCAGTGCCATCGGTTCGAAGGCGCTTGGGTGCGACTTGACTGCGGACTCAGCACTATCGGGGTCAATGCCGAATCGACGGTAATGTTATATTTTTCAGTATCTAGTTGGTCATAGCATCGTTCGAGAAGACGATCCACGAAACCACACGAAACGTCACTAACTTCTTCGTGTTTTGGTGTGATTTCGTGGATCGTCTCGTGTAAGACTCGAAAGATGACCCCACCGGTTCGACTGCTTCCTTGCACAATCCTACACGCTAGCGTAAAAGAGTTCGTTTCCAACCCAAACTGTTAAGAGGTATTAAGTTCAATTCATGAGCACTGAACCAAATAAAGTTATTTATTCGATGATCGGTGTCAGCAAGTTCTATGACAAGAAGGCCGTGCTCAAGGACATCTATCTCTCATACTTCTATGGCGCGAAGATCGGCGTGATCGGTCTCAACGGATCCGGAAAGTCGTCGTTGTTGCGCATTCTTGCGGGCGTGGAGAAGGAGTTTAACGGCGAGACCGTTATCTCCCCTGGCTTCACTGTCGGTTTTCTGGAGCAGGAACCACTGATAGACGACTCGCGAACGGTGCGCGAGGTAGTGGAAGAAGCCGTGCAGGAAACGGTAGACCTGCTGAAAGAGTTCGAAGAGATCAATGCGAAGTTCGGCGAAGAAATGTCGGACGCGGAAATGGAGGCGCTACTCGAACGGCAGGGTCAGGTGCAGGAGAAGCTGGACGCGCAGGACGCGTGGGATCTTGATTCGCGTTTGGAGATGGCCATGGATGCGCTCCGCTGCCCGCCACCGGAGACGCCGGTGAAAATTCTATCCGGTGGCGAACGTCGTCGAGTTGCTCTTTGCCGGTTGCTATTGCAGAAGCCGGATATCTTGCTGCTCGATGAGCCGACAAACCACCTCGATGCCGAATCGGTCGCCTGGCTCGAACATCACCTGCAAACATATCCGGGCACAATTATCGCCGTCACCCATGATCGATATTTCCTGGATAACGTTGCCGGTTGGATTCTGGAACTAGATCGCGGCCAGGGCATTCCCTGGAAAGGAAACTACACTTCCTGGCTGGAACAGAAACAGGAGCGCCTGCGTCGTGAAGAGAAGTCCGAAAGTGAAAGACAGAAGACGTTGCAGCGGGAGCTGGAATGGATTCGCATGTCGCCCAAAGCTCGTCACGCGAAAGGCAAGGCGCGAATCAATGCGTACGAGTCAATGCTCCAACAGGAGTCGGAGAAGCGGCGCGAGGACCTGGAGATTTACATCCCGCCCGGACCACGCCTGGGCAATGTCGTAATCGAAGCAGACGGAGTCAGCAAAGCCTATGGCGATCATTTGCTGGTCGAAGCTATGAAGTTCGCTCTGCCGCCGGGTGGTATCGTCGGCGTGATTGGTCCTAACGGGGCTGGAAAGACAACTCTGTTTCGCATGATCACAGGGCAGGAAAAACCCGACAGCGGCGCCATTAAGATTGGAGAGACGGTGGCGCTCGCATATGTGGACCAGAGCCGCACGCTCGATCCCGAGAAATCGATCTGGGAAGAAATCACCGGCGGCTCGGATTTACTGAAGCTGGGCACGCGCGAGGTCAACTCGCGGGCTTATGTTGGACGATTTAATTTTTCCGGCTCGGATCAACAAAAGAAGGTTCGCATGTTGTCGGGCGGCGAACGAAATCGCGTACACCTGGCGAAAATGCTGAAAGAGGGAGCCAACGTTTTGTTGCTGGACGAGCCGACCAACGATCTGGATGTCAACACGCTGCGAGCGCTGGAAGAGGCGCTGGAGAATTTCGCCGGCTGCGCGGTGGTAATCTCCCACGACAGATGGTTTTTGGACCGAATCGCCACGCATATCCTGGCGTTCGAAGGCGACAGTAAGGTTGTCTGGTTCGAAGGGAACTATTCGGATTATGAGGTGGACCGCAAGGCGAGGCTGGGCGCGGCAGCGGAGCAACCGCATCGAATCAAGTATCGCCAGTTGACGCGCGGATAATCAGCGATTACAAAGAATCACTGGCTGAGACTTTGGTTTTTGAACTCTGATCTTTGGACTTTGTACTTGGTGCTTTGTACTTTGTTTGTGTTTCCATCGGTCCGAAGTTCAAGGTCAATTGAGCAACGTTCAAAGTACAAAGACCAAAGACCTGCCTTAGTGGTTCGCGTAATCTCCGGATAGAGCCCTATAAATGGCCAAGCGGAAAAACCCGAACGAGAGTGGAAGTAAGTCGCCCGTCCCCGCAAACCTCAAATCAATCCTCCTCGCCAAGACAAATCGTGGCATGTTGTTAGACATTGTCGTTTTCGTCGCCAATGTTTTTTTGATGCATCTGCTAACGCGGCTTTTTCTCGATCTCGTGCGCCACGCGACGGCCGGGGACGAGATTGCTCAATTCGCTCTTGCATTTGGTTCTCTGGGAATGTGGATACTACCCGCGGCCGGCGCCGTCATGAAGCGTTGGCACTTTCACCGTCGCCTGCAAGCGGAAGGCAAAACGGCTGAGTCATCACAGACGACGCTGACAGGATGTCTCTTTAATCCGATCTTCTATTTTTGTCTGAACCTGGTGATTACCTCGGCAATTCTGACTGCGTTCGGTCAATTGCTTTTTGGAGATGCGCTGCTAAAGAACGGGGCGATCTTCGTCCCCCTGGTAATCCTCGGTTTCATACTTACGGTTGTTCAGACTTACCTCATCTATCGATATTTTTGGCCACCAAAGAACCCACCCGAGGCAGAGTTCTTACGTTCACCGCGAAGCGAAACACTTGGCGACATTTGCCTGTTCCTGAATATGATTCTGTTTCAGGTAGTGTGGAACGCCTTGACGTTCGCTGGGCTGGGTCCGCCTTCGGAGTTTTTGGAATTTGCCGGCCGGCTTTTCTTCCTCTGCTTTATCGCCTTGTTAATCTACTTTCCGCCACGCATGTTTTACCTGGCCGAAGATATCAACCGTCCACGAACCTGGCTGACGATGCTCCTCGCCAACTCGCCTATTATTTTACGAGTGCTTTTCGGGACGAGTTCCAGCCCGATGATAAACTGACCGTCCACAAATTACGCAGATTATACGAAAGCGTTGATGTATGACTTTGGATTTGGCCTTAGGACTTTGAACTTGGTGCTTTGTACTTTGTTTGTGTTTCCACCGATCCGAGTTCAACATCAATGAGCGAGCTTCAAAGTACGAAGGCCTAAGACCAAAGCCCAAAGAATCTTTTGTGATTATGTGAATCGCGTAATCTGCGGATAGCTATTGCTTTTTGGTCATCTGATCATCAATGGCCTTCAAGGCGCGCTCAAGCATCGTACGGTGAGCCGGGACCGTGGCGCGGGCCAGTTGGACCATGATGCGCGAGCGGGAAAGCCGCAAGGATTCGAGCTGCGAGTTGCGGGCGCGGTCTGCGGCCGAACCAGTGCTCGTTCTCGAACGGTCCTCGGCTGCTGCCTGTTGCCGTTCGAGGTTCTCCTCCATTTTGCCAGCCAGGTCGTCGCCATCCCACGGCATAAGCGCACCTCCTCGGGAGTTTGGACCATCCTAGCACCTATCCAGTAGGCTGGATCAGAAATGTCACCGTTGGATAGAGTTCAAGCGTTAGCTTGTCGGCACAACAAGCGGCAGCGAAAGGTTAATAATGAACTCGGACCTGCGAGCTCAATATCTGTACCGCGGTTTGTGCCCGGCAAAAGAGGAGGGATCGTTTCAACGAAACTGCTGCTGAAGAACACTCAAAAGACTCGGCAATCTGCTGGTGTTGTAGTCTCTGGGGATACCGATACTCAACCTCTCGGCGAGTAAAGCGGTAAAATCCGGAACTGAGAGCGGCTGGCTAAACAAATACCCTTGCACCTCGTCGCATTTCAGCACCCTCAAAGACTCAAGTTGTTCCTGGGTTTCCACTCCTTCGGCTATCACGTTGAGTTTCAAGGCGTGGGCAAGCGTTATGATTGCGCTGACGATGGCTTCATTGTCGGGATCGGTATTGATATCTCTCACGAACGACTTATCAATCTTGAGTGTGTCTATCGGGAAACGTTTCAAATAATTCAGAGAGGAGTAGCCAGTGCCGAAATCATCCACGGAAATATGTATTCCCATCGCTTTCAACTCGTGGAGTTTTCGGATCGCCTGATTTGGATCTTTCATGATCGAGCCTTCGGTTAACTCCAACTCCAGAAGGTTAGGATCAAGTCCAGTATCCGTTAGTATTTGCGCAACTGACTCAACAAGCGCGGGCTGCTGAAACTGCCGGGCCGAAAGGTTGACTGCGACGCGCAAGGGATCGAAGCCCGAATCCTGCCAGGCTCTATTTTGTAAGCAGGCTGTGCGCATCACCCACTCACCGATAGAAACAATCAGTCCGTTGTCTTCCGCAAGCCCGATAAACTCGGACGGATAAAGGAGGCCCAGCGCCGGATGCTCCCAGCGTACGAGGGCTTCCATAGCCACCAGTTGAAAGCTTTGTATGTTTACCTGGGGCTGATAATGGATGATGAATTCGTCGCGTTCGAGCGCGGGACGCAAATTGCTTTCGAGAACCAATTGCCTGAGCGCCTTGGTCGTCCTGCCCGCGGTATAGAACTGGTAGTTGTTTCCGTCTAATTCTTTCGCGCGGTTCAAGGCGGTGCCCGCACTTTTCAGAAGCGCGACGGCATCTTTCGCGTCGTCGGGATTGTAACTGATGCCTATACTGGAGGTAATAAAGAGCTCCTGTGCATCAAAATTAAACGGCGCACTGAGGGCCTCCTGAATATGCTGGGCGATCTTGGCAGCATCTTCCGGGCGGTTGATCTCAGTCAACAGCACAGCAAAATCGTCGCCACCAAAACGTGCCACGGTGTCGCTCTCACTCACGCAAGCCACAATTCGTTTGGCAACTTCCCGCAGTAATTGGTCGGCGGTCTCATAACCCAGCGTGTCGTTGATGGTTTTGAACCGGTCCACGTCGACCAGGACAACTGCCAGCATTTGTCCGTTGCGCTCCGCCCCAACCAGAGCATGTTTCAGACGGTCCTTAAACAACCCCTGATTTGGCAAATTGGTTAGAGCGTCGTGATAAGCAAAATAATTTACTTTTTCTTCAGCCTGCTTGTATTCGGTCAGGTCGAGGCTAAAGCACACAAGTTCCGTTTCCGATCCTGAGACCAGTGCTGCACTAAACAGCACGGGCACGCGGCTGCCATCTTTGCGCGTGCATTCCTTTGCGAAGGGAGCACAGGTCCCGGTGACTTTCATTCGCTCAATAGCATGGTCATCCAGATGGCGGTATTCCTTCGCGGTCATCTCACGCCAGCTCAACATGCAGGAGACGAGGTCATCGCGGCTATAACCTATGATTTTTAGGAACGCTTCATTAGCTTCAGTAACCGAGCCGTCAAGTTCAGCAAAACAGATCCCCGTGATGTTGGAGTCGAAGATAGAGCTGAGTCGTGCCTCGGATCGACTGAGCCCTTGCACACTTACTGGGTCAATTTGTGGTTCTTTTAATTGCATGTTTCAGACGTGCTTAAGGAGGCGAGGCTCCGGCCAGGTTGGGCCGGCACACTCAGCCACAAATAGAGGTTGCGACTTAAGTGTTAAATCCGGGTTCTACTGTGAATCTAATTGCGAGACGTTTGGGGTGGACTCGCCCAGGTTGGTAGGAGGTTAGAATGGTGACCAACCCGCCCACAAATCGAGAGTACCAAATAAGGCGGGAGATTCCAAGATTTTAGATTTCCCGAGGTAGAGCGGTATGGGCTGAGAAGCTACGCGACTGAAAACAGAAGCGCGGAGCGGTAGCGACCGGGTCGATTCCCATGCTACTCAGGAAGGGACAACAGTGAGAATGCTGGTTAATTCGGTAATTTGCCTATTCCGACAGTTTACAAGGCCAGCAACCAAGCTTCCCACCATACCCCGGTCGCCATCACTCCGATAGGGGGGTGGCAACCACCGGATGCTCTTAGACTAAGGCGCTACCGTTTGTAGCGCCGCTACCGAGCTGAGACTGGGCGTCCCAGTCATTTCATCTTCGTCTTCCACTCTGCCACACGCTTTTCCATATCCGCCACAGCCTGGGCATTTGCGTTGGCTGCCTTGCCAAGTTGGATGGCCTTCTCACCGGCTGCAATCGCTTCTGCGGTCTTGCCTTGTTCGGCCAGAGTCCGCGCCTTAAGGCCGACGTTATTGAAGGTCTCCCGGATCTTGATTGATTGATCTAACCACTGCATCGCTTCTTCCGAGTTGAGTTTGTTCTGTAGGGCGAAATTTGCAGCCTGCGCGCGAATCTGCCAGTCGTCGGGCTTGGCCGCAGCCAGGGACACACGCGCCTTTTCTAACGTCAAGGTCTTCACGTCCTTGACCTCGACCGTGAAGGGGACACTCACTTTCTCCCAGCGAATGTTGACCTGGGCTGAATTTTCAGCGACGGGATCGATGTTGTACACCAGCCACTCCTGATTATCGGCAACCATCTGCGGCTTGGCCTTCACGCGAAGTACGTCCTTCTTTTCGTCGTAGGAGAAACTCCCCCACTGCCCCGCATCGCTGTTGAAGATAATGGTCCACTCCCCGTCTTTGGCGGGAATGGTGTGTAGGCTGTAGCGTCCCGAGGCCAACGGTTGTCCGTTGATTAGCACGCCGTCGCTAACTTCAAACATCGTAGCTTCGTTTGCGCCCGATCGCCAGACACGGCCGAATGGCACAATTGGGGCGTCTTTCGCTCGAGCCCGGGCGTCGTCCAGGGTCGCGGTGCCGGGAGCAGTGCCAGCCTGTGCGTCGCCCCAGATCTTGCGACCTTTCACTCCTGGACGGCTATAGGTGATTGTAATATCCGTAACGCCGATGGTCTGCATGACACTGGCCTTTTGACTCGGTCGCGGGAGTCGCAAGGGCGTCTGTCCAACAGCAACGGCACTCAAAGCGGAAAGCAAAACAAGCGAGGCGGTACTGTAGCGAAGAAATTTTTCCAGGGACTTCATATCAATTCTCCTTGCTCTTGTATCGGTTTGGTGGTTTCAGGAACCCTAAGACGCGGATTGTATTACGCCAACGGGAAAAAGCTAAGCATGAAAAAGGGAAAGAGGAATGAGCCGCGGATTTACGCGGCTGAACGCGGACAGTACTTATTGGAATAGTTGATGGCTGGCTTCAACTCTCTGCTTACGATAAGCTCTTTGAGGTTCGCACCACCCGCTACCGGCTAAAATAGACGGAGATAGCCCAGGTCTTTTCATCTGACTGGAATTCGCACAAGTTAGTTTTTTTCCACCTATCAAGAGCGGACGATTCTAATGCATGTTAAGATGGGCCAAACGTACTACGGTCGGAGCCCAGGCGAGGTCATGCCCACTTCGGTGCGTGTTTATTGGCCAAACTGAGACTTCTCAGGTGTTGGCATAACCATTGCACCAGTACTGGGCGAACTGGGTTTTGCAACAGGTAAATTCTTAAAAAGGAGACTTCGCGTATGTTGTGGACAATTCTCGTGATTCTACTGGTGCTCTGGCTGCTCGGCTTTATTGGAAGCGTCGGTGGCAACCTGATTCACCTTCTTTTGCTCGTGGCACTCGTCGTCCTGATAATCAATCTCGTGTCAGGCCGAAGAGGACCCGTAGTCTAAACACATGCGCTAACTTTTAGCGTCTGTCGGAACAATAGAAGATCGCCAACTTCGCCGGTCTTCTTAAGAGGCCCTGGTGGAAACACTAGAGCGTAGTCCACAACAGGCAACGCTTCTTCAGTAATGAGGGGGCGTTGCTTTGTGGCGAACACTTGCCGGTTCGTCAGCACACATTCGCTGCCGGAATCCCGCACGAATCATCAGCCACCAACGCGGAGCGGTTCCCGGCTAAGAAGTTAACCGTACTGAGCAGGGCGTTACGGAGGAAGAGTATGCCAACAACAAAAGCACGTAAAAGGTCCGCAGCCAAGAAGTCGAGCAAGGGTCGATCGGGCTCCAAGAAATCTACCACCCGGGGTACCAAAAAGAGTACTAAGAAAACCGCGACCAGGAAGACGAGTGCGGCTTCCACAAAGAAGCGTGCCGGGTCTAAAGGTACCAAGCGAGCTTCTACCAAGCGAAGTTCCGCCTCGAAAGCTTCGACTAAGAGCAGGGCTTCCAGTAGAAAAACCACTAAGAAGTCCGGAAAGAAGCGCTCATCCAAGGGCATTCTTTCTCAAGCTAAGGAAGCTATGAAGTCAGTTTTGACCGGCGCCGCAGTCGGCGCAGCAACGGGCGCGGTTCAAGGCGCCGCTGAATCCGGGAGCAAAGTTGCTGGAATCAGCCAGGAGACCGAGCAGAAAACCAGAGAGGACGATCGTGACGAGTAAGACGTCCAGACCCGGACATGGAGACAACACGACAGGGCGCCATTATCAGCGCCCTGTCAGATCAAATGAGGTAAACAGAGTGAGTCGAGAACCTGAGAACGAGCCGTGGCGCCCGGATGAAAGGCCAGATCAGCCGCCCACACATCCCTATGATCCGATGAACCCGGATCCTTCGCCGGCGCCAAATCCTCTACCGCTACCGCCGGACCAGGAGCCGTCTGCGCCAGTACGTGAACCCAATACACCCATGCCGATGACTGATCCAAAACCACCGGAACCTACCAGACTCTGAAAGCAGTCCCGCTCCCCCTCGGGAACCGGGCAATAGTTCAACTACCGCCGTGCGCAGATTTGGCGCGCTTTTCCATCTCTTCGGGAGCTACATCTTCTTTGTGAGTGGCGATGTGCCAGACGTGCCCAAAGGGATCTATGAGACTGCCGCTGCGGTCACCGTAGAATTGATCCTGCACCGGCTTTTGTGCCGAGGCGCCGGCATCAATAGCCCGATTGAAAACCGTGTCTACATCTTCCACATAAATCATCAGAGACACGGGCGAGCCACCGAGGGTTTGCGGGCTGACGTGTTTCATCTCTGGAAACTCGTCGGCAAGCATGATTGGCGAATCTCCTATCTTAATCTCAGCGTGCCCGATCTTTCCGTCAGGCTGCGGCATGCGAAACAGCTCAGTAGCGCCAAACGCCGACTTATAAAAGTCAATCGCGTCGGCAGCGTTCTTGATGATCAGATACGGTGTGACTGAATGGTAGCCCTCGGGGATGGGCTTTGTGCTGGCCATTGACGGTCTCCTTTCAGGTTCCTGCATTTGTTGAATGTCGGCAAGTAGGGTCTGCTCGTGGTCCTGCGGACTTACCTTTTCATAGACTTTGCGCACCACGCCCTTTGGGTCAACCACTATTGAGGTGCGGTCCCAATACAATGTCCCTTTGTAATCGCTTTGACCTATCCCACCAGCCTTGAGCAATTCCGCATTCGTATCCGCAAGCAGGTCAATTGTGAATCCAAACTTGTTGCAAAAGTCCTTGTGCGAGGCCACATTGTCCTGGCTGACGCCCACGACTGAAATTCCCGCGGCTTCGAAATCTTCCTTGCTAGCGGTGAAGGATTTTCCCTGAATCGTGCAACCGGGCGTATCGTCTTTCGGATAAAAGTAGACTACCAACCATTTGCCGGCGAAATCGCCGAGCTTCACTGTTTTCCCCTCCTGGTTCGGGAGAGAGAAATCCGGAAACTGCTTTCCTGTCTCAAGCATTTGTATTGACCTTTCGTCGCCTTCGACTGTTTTTGATTTGATGACTGATTAGTTCATCATTCTAGAGGCTTTTGATTCAAGATCCAATCTGCTGAAGGTGCGTGGCGATGTACCACGTGTTGCCGAACGGATCTGTGACCTCGGCAACGCGATCGCCATAGGGCTGATTCACCGGTTCGCTCATTGATTTAGCGCCTGCCGCGACCGCCCGCTCGTACCACGCATCTACGTCGTCGACATACAGGAAAAACATCGTCGGCATCGGCTGATACGGACCATGTGCTTCGCCCATCTCCAAAACGGAGTCCCCGATTCTGATTTTCGCATGGACAACAGGTCCATCCGGCTGGATACGATAAACTGCTACCTCTTCCGCTCCAAAGGCCGGCTTCAGAAACTCGATCATTTGGGCGGCGCCTAAGGGATGCAAGTAGACATTCACGTTGCGAAGCCCCTCATCTGTGTGAGTCCCTGACAGCCGCTTCGCGATATACCACTCATTGCCTGAGAGGTCTTTGACACCTGCCAGGCGCTCGCCATGATCTTCAATTGGCCCGTTCATTGAGGTTGCACCGGCATCGAGGGCGCGCTGATAAACAACGTCCACGTCGTCCACGTAGAGATGAAGTGCGGTCGGCATAGGAGTTCCGCGCCAAGCCTCGCCGCCGCCGATCATTACCATTGAGTCGCCGATTTTGTACTCGGAGTGGATACCACCTTGGGAACCTACTCCGTAGATTTTTCCTTTCGCGCCGAAAGCTTTTTTCACAAACTCGATCACTAGCGGGGCCTCTTTAACCGCAAGGTATGGCGTGATGGTATGAAAGCCTTCACGAGCTGGCTTTGAAGGCTTTAGATCTTCCTGAGATTCGAGATCTGAATCCTGAGATTTGAAACTGAAATCCTGAGTTTTGAGGTCCGAATTCTGAGATTTGAGATCTGAGATCTCAGATCTGAGATCACCTTCTGATGCCGCTTTGCCGGGTGTCATGTTTGCTGTCCTTCCAAGTTCCTCCCTCAGACGGGCTCGAAAATCCTGGCGCGGCAGGTAGCGAAGTTCAGACGCGATACGCACGAACGGCTCCACCTCAGTGCCGACCGACAGCGATGTCTCCGCATTGGCGAGCACCGCGGCCACTGCTTGATCAAGCTGTTCTACAAAACTCTCAGCCATTCTTATCACCCGGCTTGTCGCCAAAATGTGTACGCAGATTTTCGAGAGCCCGGAACTGGAGCTGTTTCACAGCGCCCTCGGTGCGTCCCAGTTCCTGCGCGATTTCGCGAATACTCATCTCCCCAGCAAACCGCAGCCTGATAACGCGCCCTTGATCAGCCGGAAGCTTATCAACCAGCCGGAAGAGCCGGGCTCGTTGTTCGACTTCCTCAAGACTAGATTGAGCACTCGCCGCCGGGTCTTCCATGTCAGCTACATCCGTTGTTCCAGCGGCGCGCTTGGACCTGTCAGCTACCATGTTCGCGGCGATTCTCAACAACCAGGCTGCGAATGGCACGCCGCGCCAGGTGACTCGCGGCAAGTTCTCGAGGGCCTTTTTGAAGACCTCGGAAGTGAGGTCTTCGGCCGTCGTGCGGTCGCCCACGCGTCGCGCAAGGTACGCGTACACCAGCTCAAAGTTAATCTCATAAAGGTCGGCAAACCTGGCCGGGTCTCTTTGAGCAGCTTCGACCAGGAGGCGCTCTTGTGCCCCTTCCGCGACTCCCAACGATGCACGTTTCCCGACAGCCATCTCTTATCTCTGTCTATATAAACTCCCGGCAGGGGGAAAGGTTACGGAAAGATTGTCAGTGGTCAGTTGTCAGTTGTTCGTGGTCAGTTGCTGTGCCTATAACTCGGAATTCATAAAGATACAATGCCAGGTTGGACTCTCTGACCTCTGACCACTGACCACTCACAATGTCCCCTTTTCCCCTTTTTGCCCTTTCCAAGCTACTATATGCCAAACTCTTCCCCGCGGTCCGGCGTCTAACAGACGGAACTTTGAACTCATGTATGTATTGCAGCCAGCCAGCGAGGTAAATGTATTTATGAAGATCTGGATGACAACGTTATTTATTTTCGGGATAACCTTTGGGGCAGCGTCTTTCGTCGCTGCCCAGGAAGTCCCCAGCGCCATTCCCACTGAGGAGCAACAGCAACAGGAAAAAGCGGAGAAAGAGAAGAAAGCTTACATCCTGCTCGACCAGGTTGTTGATGAGGCCCAAATGCTGAGACTGCCTGAGAACCGGGTCCGAGTGCAGATTGGGGGCGCCGATTTGCTTTGGGATCACAACGAGGGACGCGCTCGCACCCTATTTGCGCTGGCGGCTGAGGGCGTGGCCGAGATGATGCGAAACGCGACTACGAATCCAGGCCAGGATGAGCGTAGAGGTGCTAATCGGGGACGACCCGGTAATCAACTTCGTCAGGAGTTGGTACTGGCCGTCGCTCGACACGATGCGACTTTGGCTTATCAGCTACTAGCTACGACCCGGCCCCCAACAACACCTGCCGGCACTGGCAATTCACGCGTTGACTCCGAAGATAATCTCGAGGACCGTCTCCTTGCGCAGGTTGCGGAGCTGGATCCCAAACTTGCATTGCAAAACGCTGAACTGATGCTCGACAAAGGTCAGTACTCCCGTTCCCTCGCCCAAGTACTGGCGCGGCTTCAAGCAAAAGATAAGGATGCGGCCGCGAAGCTCGAAGACAAGCTCGTCAAGCGCCTTCAATCTACCAACATACTTTCCACGCCTGACGCCGGGACACTAGCGCTTAGTCTGCTGCGACCAGGACCGCGGCCGGCTGAAAGCAGGACCACTCCTGCTCCGGCTTCAACCGGTAACAACCCACAGACGCTGGCGGCTTCCGCATATGCGAGCTTGCTGGGAAACTTGATCGACGCTGCGCTCAAAGCCACACCCGCGCCCGCGGGTAGTCAACGTAATGCCAACAACTTCCGAGGCAGACGTGGCGGCCCCGGCGGCGGTGGCGGCGGACAAATCAACCCGGCAACTGAACCATCCGCGGCGGAATTAGAACAAAGCAATGCGCGGCGGCTGCTTGGTGGATTGCTGATGATGCTCCCGCAGATTGACCAGTATCTACCCGGGCGTTCTCAGGCGGTGCGTCAGAAGATGACGGAGCTGGGCATCGTGGATAATTCCCGTTTATCGATGACCCAAGTGGCTAGAGACATGCAACAGGGCACGTCTGAAAGTCTTCTGACATCAGCTTCTTCGGCTCCGCCAGCGATACAAAACCGAATTTACCAGCAGGCTGCAATGAGGGCCCTAGATGAAGGAAACAGCGACCGCGCTCGTCAGATTGCCAACGATCATCTAGAACCGGTGACGCGCCAATCGGTGCTGCAAGCGGTCGAGTTTCGGCAGACCTCGGAGAAAATGGATAGCACCAAAATAGCCGAGGTACGGCAGACACTCGCAGGACTGCGTTCCGATGACGAGCGAATAGATCTGCTGGTGCAATTGTCGGGGAATGCCAGGCAGAACAATCCCAAACTGGCGGTTGAGCTCCTTAATGAAGCGAGGCAGTTCACAAACCGGCGTGCCACTAATTATCGCCAGTTTGAACAACAACTCAGGGTTGCTGAAGCTTTCAAAGATCTGGAGCCGGCACGGAGTTTTGAGATCCTGGAACCTGGCATCGTCCAGCTTAATGAGTTGCTGGCGGCCGCCGCAACTCTCAGTGGGTTTGAAGTGAACGTCTTCCAGGAAGGTGAGCTGCCACTGGAAGGTAGAAATGGTTTGAGCAACATGGTGACACGCTACGGTCATGTGCTCGGCCTCCTGGCCACGAACGATTTCGACCAGTCACAGACTCTAGCGAATAGATTTCAGCTTTCCGAATCGCGTATTGTTGCTCGGCTATCGATTGTACGCAGCATGCTGGGCAAGGAAACAGGTTTGAGACAACGTGGCTCCCGGTTTGGTCAAAACACAACCATTCGTAGAGGTTTACAATAGACCAATAGGGGCAAGCGGTAAAAAGGGGAACAGGGAAACCGTTAAGACGCATACTCGCTGTCGCCCCTTCTCCTTTCTTCTCCCCTCTTACCCCTTTCCCCTTTCCCCTCCTATGGACCGGCGAACATTTAACCTGACACTCCTCGGCGGCATCGGCTCCTTGCCCTTTCGCCGTTTTCTGAACCAGTCAAAACTTAGGGTCAACGGCCCTCGCATTATCCAGCACTTAAACGCGCTTGGTGAGTTCGGCAAGAACCCACAGGGCGGAGTTAGCCGCGTCGCCTACAGCGAGGCCGATCGTCAGGGCCGCGAGTACGTAATGACCTTGATGCGCACGGCAAAGCTTGAGGTCACCATCGATTTCGCCGGCAATATCATTGGCCGTCGACCCGGCAGCGTTTCCACCCTTCCGCCGCTGCTTTTCGGATCGCACATCGATACTGTGCCTGAAGGCGACAACTACGATGGTGTCGTCGGCTCGCTGGGGTCGATTGAAGTTGCGCAAACGCTAGCGGAACATAATCTGACGACGCGCCACCCGCTGGAGTTAATCATCTTTCAAAACGAAGAGGGCGGATTGATAGGAAGCCGCGCGCTGGACGGCGAGCTCACGGAGCGGGAACTGGATCTGGTAAGTCGAAGCGGTAAAACTATTCGCGAAGGCACTAAGTTCATTGGCGGGGATCCCACGAGACTGACGGAGGTAAGACGGAAGCGCGGGGATATTGCCGCCTATGTCGAGTTGCATATAGAACAAGGCGGCACCTTAGACGCCGAGAAGATAAACATCGGAATCGTAGAAGGAATCGTAGGAATCAATTGGTGGGACGTCACGGTCGAGGGATTCGCCAACCATGCCGGCACCACCCCGATGAACCAGCGTCAGGACGCATTGCTTGCGGCGGCCAAATTCATTGAGGCAGTTAATCGTATCGTCACCAGCGTGGCGGGACGTCAGGTGGGCACCGTTGGAAGAATCCAGGCGCTTCCTGGCGCTCCGAATGTGATTCCAGGAAAGGTAGTGCTAAGTCTTGAGTTGCGGGATCTGGACGCTGCGAAGATAAGAATGCTCTACGAGAAAATTCACGTCGAAGCGAAACAAATCGCGCGCGAAAGCAGGACGAGGTTGGAGTTTAAGGAAATAAACGTGAACCTGCCGGCACCGACCGATTCGCGGATAAGAAAGGTCATTGCGGACTCAGCCAGTGAACTTGGGTTAACCACCAGGTTAATGCCCAGCGGCGCGGGACATGATGCACAGGACATGGCGCTGCTGGGACCTGTAGGTATGATCTTTGTTCCGAGCGTAGGCGGGATTAGTCATTCGCCGCGCGAATTCTCACACCCTGCAGACATCGCTAACGGAGCAGATGTTCTTTGCACACTCTGCTGAAACTAGATCAGCTTAAACTAAATTAGTCGCGCTCATGCCAACAGCGGCGGTCCGGTGTTGAGACGTATCAGCCCAATACGGACAAGTCTATCAAATGAATACACGGCGCGCTTCTGGCGGCTTCTCCTCTCACTTCCGAAATAGCTCGCACAAAGCTTTAAATTGTTACGTTTCTTGATCTGAATGCTAGCAAGACATAAAACGTGCAACTTGATTCATCGCGTTCAAACGGCACTTGGTTTGCAGTTTTGCTAAGCAATGAAAGTGAAACAAATACAACTCCACGCAATGTTAGTCGGTTTTGCGTTGTCGGCTTGGATTGCTATTGCCGCTGCAGACGTCGCAATGGCTAAGACACTGCAATCACAGATCGCTCAACCAGCTGTAACGAAGCAAGAAAAGAAGATGCTTGCTGCCTTCGATAGACATGTGAAGGATTATTTGAAACAGCGGGAGCGAGTCAAAGCCAAGCTTGCGCCACTCTCAAAGGAAGCCACGCCTGAGGAAATAGCTGCCTATCAAAAGAGATTTGTGGAGTCGCTGAGAGCGATGAGAGCTGGCACTAAACCGGGCTACATCTTTAATCCGCAAGCCGCGGAGTACTTCCGCACCGTCGCAAAGACGGATGTTCCGGAGCGGGACAAACCGGAGATCCGACAGACAATTTTAGAGGCGGATACTAAAGGTGTTCCGCTGAAGGTGAATTATCCATACCCCGAGACGAAAGAGTTGACGCAAATTCCCCCCACTCTGCTGTTGAGGCTCCCGGAATTGCCGAAAGAGGTAAAATATCGGTACGTAGGCCGCAATTTGCTGCTAGTCGATACAGACAATAATTTGATTATTGATTACATGATTAATGCCCTTCCGTGAGCCGGAAGTTTTGGAGGAACAGACTAGAATGAACCGCCTTAATTGTTATCTTCTAATCGTAGCTCTCCTAATTCTCAGCAGCTTCCAGGGAGTTACGCCGGCTCAAACCGGCAATGCTAATGGGAACGGAAAGGCAAGTGCCCCCGCCCGCCCGGCACTTAAAATAAACTTACCTAACAAGGAGGGATCCGTTCGCTTTGTGATCATAGGCGACACGGGCACGGGGACAAAAAAGCAGCATGAACTAGCTGACATTTTAATTAAGGCCAGGGCCACGTTCCCTTATGATTTTGTACTGCTCCTGGGCGACAACCTCTACGGAGCCGAATCCCCGAAAGACTATAAGAGCAAATTCGAGGACGTCTACCGGCCGATACTGGATCAAAAGGTAAAGTTCTACGCCTCGCTTGGTAATCACGACGAACCGGCTCAGCGCTTTTACCAATTCTTCAACATGGACGGAAAGGAGTATTACCGCTTCACGAAAGGAAACGTTGCCTTTTACGCTCTGAACAGCAACTACATGGACCAGAAACAGGTAAAATGGCTGGAGGCTGAGTTAGCGAAAGACACCTCCGAATGGAAAGTCACATTCCACCATCATCCACCCTACTCGTCGGGAGGAAAGCACGGATCGGATAGCGCCCTGCGCAAAGTACTCGAACCCATCTTCGTAAAGCATGGTGTCAATGCCGTCTTTACCGGTCACGATCACTTTTACGAACGCATCAAACCACAGAAAGGGATTTACTATTTCGTCTCTGGTGCGGGCGGCAAATTGAGATCGGGGGATGTAAAAAACAACTCGCCCCTTACAGAAAAGTTCTTCGATCGAGATATGTCATTCATGCTGGCCGAGGTCATAGATAATCAACTTTACTTTCAGGTCCTCTCACGCACCGGGGAGACTGTAGACGCCGGCGTCTTGCCCAACCAGAGGAAGAAGAATTAACTCCCTTTGGTTGGGATAACGGCTGGGCTCCGTTGTCAGTGGTCCGTTGTCAGTGGTCCGTTGTACCCGCTACCCAATTGAGACCGTTAAGACTCAGACGCGAGTAACGCACAACTGACTACAGTACCAATGAGAGTACGACTCAACTGCAGAACAGGAAGCGGTAGCGACCCGGCCGTTGCGACAGACTCAAATTGTGTTAGTGGTTCCGAGACGGCCAGGTCGCTACCGCTTCCTGTTCTGTAGTTGAGTTCTCATAGACGTCAGGACTCCACAAACACCACTGATACTGACCACTGACTCCTTCCAAGTTTCCGAACTCCATAGTTACAATCGTCTCCACCTTTCGAACAATAGCGGCCGGAGGTTAAGGATGTCTTTCTTGTCTCTCAATACCTTTCCATTGTCTCTTACGTTCCTGGTTTTAGGTTGCGGCCTCGCGCTCCTGTCATCATGCGCCAAGTCCGGTGGGCCGGATGCAAGAACCAGCGCCAAAGGCACGCCTGCTGAAGCTGAGCAGTTTGTTGCGGACGCCGAGAAGCGACTGCTTGAACTTAACATTAAGTACGCTCGCGCAGACTGGGTTAAGAGCACCTTCATAACCGACGACACAGAAAGTCTCTCGGCTGAAGCGAACAAACAAGTCATCGAAGCCACAACGGAAATGGCTGAACAGTCTCGACGCTTCGATGGGCTCAACCTGCCTTACGATACAACGCGAAAGCTCAAGCTCCTCAAGCTCGCACTTACGCTGCCAGCGCCGTCAAATGCGGCCGAACGCGATGAGTTAACAAAGCTTGCCGCCTCCCTGGAAGGCGACTATGGCAAAGGCAAATATTGCCCTGAGGGAGACAAAGGAAAGTGCCTCAGTCTCAGCGAAATGGAAGTAATTCTCGCGACCAGCCGCGATCCGGAGGAGCTCAAACGTATCTGGCTGGGCTGGCACCAGGTTTCGCCTCCCTACCGCAAGAACTATCAACGTTTCGTCGAGCTCAGTAACAAGGGCGCGCGCGAGATGGGATTCAAAGATACCGGCGCGATGTGGCGTGAAAAATACGATATGGAGCCTGATGCCTTCGCCGCCGAGATGGAGCGGCTCTGGCAACAAGTAAAGCCGCTCTACGATTCGCTCTACACCTACACGCGCAAGAAATTGATCGCCAAATACGGCCCCCAGGTGGTCCCTAATGAGGGCCCGATTCCCGCTCACCTCTTTGGCAACATGTGGGCCCAACAGTGGAACAACATCTATCCGCTGCTGGCACCTGCAGGCGGTGACCGCGGCTACGACTTGACCGAGATACTCAAAGCGCGCAATACCGATGCGAAGCAGATGGTGCGCTTTGGCGAAGGTTTCTTTACTTCCGTGGGATTTGAGCAATTGCCGGGCACGTTCTGGGACCGCTCACTATTTGTGAAGCCGGCGGACCGCGAAGTAGTTTGTCACGCCAGCGCCTGGGACCTCGATTACGAGAAAGATGTGCGATTGAAGATGTGCATTCAGATTAGGGAGGAGGATTTCACGGTAGTTCATCACGAGCTAGGACATAACTACTATCAGATGGCTTATGCCGGTCAGCCGTTTCTCTATCGCGACAGTGCCAACGACGCCTTCCATGAAGCTATCGGCGACACCATTGCCCTCTCGGTAACTCCGCCCTATCTGCAGCAGATTGGATTGATTGACACGGTGCCCGATCAGAGCGCGGACATCGGTTTTCTTTTGCAGCGATCACTGGAGAAGGTTGCGTTCCTGCCGTTTGGTTATTTGGTAGATCAATGGCGCTGGAAAGTTTTCTCAGGCGAGGTAGGTCCTGGCGATTACAACAACGCCTGGTGGGCTCTGCGAGAAAAGTACCAGGGAGTGGCGCCCCCTGCGCCGCGCTCGGAGCAAGACTTTGACGCTGGTGCGAAATACCATGTGCCGGCCAACACACCGTACGCTCGCTGTTTTCTAGCGGCGATTCTCCAGTTTCAGTTTCACCGTGCCCTTTGCCGCGAGGCGGGTTTCACCGGACCGCTGTATCAATGTTCCATTTACGGTAACAAGAAGGCCGGTGAAAAGTTAAAAGAAATGTTGGCGATGGGTCTGAGCAAACCCTGGCCCGAGGCCCTCAAGACTATGACCGGCGCAGACAAAATGGACGCCACCGCCATCATCGATTACTTCGCACCCTTAAAGCAGTGGCTGGATGAAGAAAACAAGAAACCTTGAATATGAGGAGTGGTAGCGTCGGATCCGGACGTCGCAATCTGGGTTGTTGGTGGTTAGAATCGCTATCGATAAATACTTAATGACATTTAGATCCGTGGTCGAGGTCTTGGACCGGACGCTCTGAGGCCGTGTGAAAACCAAGTTGAGACCGTTAAGTCTGAGCGGCGTGTAACACGGCGACTCAGTACAGAACCAAAGGAGAGTATCACTCAACTACAGAACAGAAAGCGGTAGCGACCTGGCCGTGACGGTACCACTGACCCTGTTGAGTCTGTCGCCACGATCTAACCAAATGAGAGTATCACTCAACTACAGAGCGACCTGGCCGTCTCGGTACCACTAACCCAGTTGAGTCTGTCGCCACGGCCAGGTCGCTACCGCTTCCTGTTCTGTAGTTGAGCCCATATCGCAAAGGATAATGATTTTCGCGGCCACGATATTTAACTTTCACCCAACGCGTTACGGTATTATCAATACCACCGTTTGAGTGATGAGAAATGCAACCGGCCTCGTGACAACGAGCATATGCCCCACGCATCTTCCAAACGGTTCTTGGATTGTGAAGGGGGATCAGTGTGAGGGTTGAAGTGCCGGCGGGAAATCCAGCCTTGAGAGTTCTAACTTCAATTTACAAATCAGAGCTCAACATGGGGCAAAGGTTGATGATTTACACATTAACGGATGACGTCTGCCGCAGTGAATCTTGCCACTACATCAGCCGGCCAATAACAGTGTCTGGTGCTTTCTCGAACTGTAGCTAACCTCACCTGGATGAAATCCTCAGTGGTCAACGACGGGGTTGTTAATCTCTTCGCCATTGCCTTGTTGTTGAAGGCTGGGCGGATGACCAGGTTTGTTGCCACGCTGGAACTCTTCCCTTGAGAGTCGCGGGTCGCCCTCGCGAAATCCGCCTCATCGACTTCGATGCCGTCGGAGAGCGGGGGCATTTCCTGAGTGGATACCGCATGTAACCGGCGTCCAGAGGGTCTTCTTAACGACATCTGGTAATCAAACTCCTCAGCCGGCAGCGGCGCGTGTGCCACGGCGGTTGATATTTGTCGGCGCTTAAGCTCGGCGAATGCTTTCATATTAACTCCTTTCCCATTAGAGAAAACACCAATCAAACCTTACTTCCAGAGTTTTCGTCCAGCAAAGATAACACTAATCAGCTCTATGCCTTACCGGGGGCTAAGGTACAGTTGCTGGGCACCGCGCGCCGACACCTGGTGCCTTAAACCGACCTCCCATCGACTCTCACAGAACTAATCGCCGGGCTATTTGCTCGGCGTCGTCACGTTTACGTCAATACTCTTGTTGCCGCTGAAAATGCGGCCACCAAAAATGAAAAGCCCTACCACCACGATGATCACAAAAATTACCAGAATGGCCACCACTCCAGTACTGCCGCTACCACCATCGTCTCCCATGTGTTGATCCTCCTGTCCAAATGGTTATCCTGCGGTCGTTTCACCACCGAGTAGTGTTAAGACTTCTCCGGTGACATAGCTCGAATCAATCTCTGAAGCAAAGTAGACAAAAGCCGGGGCAATTTCTTCCGGCTGCGCTGGCCGCTTCATCGGCGTGTCTGCGCCAAACTCTGCGACGTCCTTCGCCGATTTGTCCGAAGGGTTAAGTGGTGTCCACACCGGACCAGGCGCCACGCAATTCACACGAATACCTTTCTCAATCAGGTTCTGGGCCAGCGATTTAGTGAAGGCGTGAATGGCCCCCTTCGTAGCTGAGTAGTCAAGCAAATGCTTGCTACCTTCTAAGCCTGTGATCGAACCACAATTCACGATCGCGCTTCCCTTTTTCAAATGTGGCATGGCCGCTTTCGTAACCCGAAAATAGCTATATATGTTTGTTTCAAACGTCCGCTCCCACTGTTCTTCTGAAACGTCGTTCAAACTCTTCTGATGTTGCTGAAACGCCGCATTATTTACCAGGATGTCGAGTTTCCCAAACCTGGCTACCGTCGCCTCGACGGCTTCCTTACAAAAATTCGGGTCAGTCAGATCACCCGCAAGCAGGTGGGCCTTTTGACCCTCGGCCGCCACCGCCTCGCGAGTCTCGTCAGCATCAGCTTGCTCGTCGGGAAGGTACGTGATGGCCACATCTGCTCCTTCTCGGGCAAAGAGCACTGCGACCGCCCTTCCGATACCTGAATCACCACCAGTAATAAGCGCTACTTTTCGTTTCAACTTCCCGGCGCCCTGGTAGTGAGGAGCCTTATAATTCGGCCTCGGCTTGAGCTTCGACTCCAGGCCCGGTTTCTCCTGATGCTGCGCGGGCATAGGCGACTTGGGCTGCTGTATCTGACCCAACTCCCCAGATCCGTTCCTGGATGCCTTTGACGATGATCCGGCAGCCGCGCGGCGGCTACTACTTGATACCTTTTTGGGGCTGGAAGCGCTCGCTCGCGAACTCCCGGCGGCAGTCTTTTTCTTATTCCTGTTGACCATCGTCCCTCGCCGACTCTCCTGCGTGCCTGTTTTTGGTTAGTGAAGGTCCCCATTGCAAATGCTGAGCCGACAGTGCGGACCACTTGAGCATTAAGATGAAATACCGGGTGTGTTGCGCTCACGACCTTCCCATATCGGCCAATTTGAAGGACTTGGGCTGGCATCGTTATTGCGCAGTGGGTTGATAATTGGCGGTTTGCCGAGAATTTATGGTCTGTAAGTAAACAAAGCCAGACCTGCGATGTATAAGAACCCTACACCGCAGAGGGAGACGTCAACATGGCTAAGAAAAAGAGTGGTCGGAACTAATTGACACGGGGACGGATAAACGCTTCGTTCGTCGCCGACGATGAAGGAAAAATTCAAAGAATCGACGATGTGGGACGCTCGTTAGCGCAGGATGAAGACAGAGCGCTAAGAAAGAGGTGCCATCGGACAGGGCGATCGGGGGATCAGAAACGAAAGTAGCCTCTATATCTTAAATATCTTAGGAGCGTGACGGCACATCCCCGCGTGTATTATCGGATTTGCTGCCACGAACTTTCTGGAAATGATCATTCAGAATCCGCGCATGGCATATCAGACATATTTGATTGCGAGACGAGCTATTACCGATCGTCACCCCGCAGGACGAGCAATTTGCCAATGACTCATGGTGATCTTTTGCATGTGCGAAATGATTCATTATCTTAACTTCTCTTTCAAGTCGCTTTCAAAGCCTACCTAATTGAAGATGGAAAAGTGATTTGATCCCATCCATTCCCAACTACTGTGGCGCTACCTAAACAAATATCGTTCCGGTCACACCAGGTCTGCAATGACAAGAATTGAACAACTTCAAAGGAACGGCATCATACGAAAGGGCACGCCTCAACGAGGATTCCGATACAAGAGGGCCGATGGCGGCAAGGTTCGCGCTGCGGATCTTGAAAGAATCAGTGACTTGCGAATTCCTCCCGCCTGGACTGATGTGGCCATCAACGCAGCGCCAGGAGGTAAGCTACAAGCCGTCGGAAAAGATGCTGCGGGGCGATGGCAATATCTCTACCACGATAGTCACACTCGCGCGCAGGAGCTCAAGAAGTTTCAGCGACTGATCAAATTCGCTCAGGCCCTGCCCAAACTACGCTCAACTGTAAGCAGGCACCTCCGTCAACCTGACCTCGGCAAGGAACGAGTGTTGGCTTGCATGGTGCGAATTCTTTCCACCTGCTTTATGCGGCCGGGAAGTCAGGTTTACGCCAGCGAGAATGGTAGCTATGGAATAGCGACGCTTCGACCAAAACACGTAAAAGTGAGAAAAGATGTGGTGGAGTTCGACTTTCCCGGCAAATCAGGGGTGCGCCAGCAGCGGGAACTCAAAGATCGGCAGGTCGCGAAAGTCGTGAAAAACCTCCTTCTCAACCCGGGCCGCGAAGTCTTCAAGTATCAAAACGGCGACGGCGATTTCGTCAACGTCACCAACCGTCACATCAACGAATACGTCAAGGAGATCATGGGCGAGAAGTTCAGTGCTAAGGACTTTCGCACCTGGGCCGGCACGATTATTTGTGCTTGTGCCCTTGCTCGTGTAGGAACCGAGACAATCGAGAAGAGTTCGGCCCGCAAACGAAAGGTAGTGGCGGCAATCAAGGAGACTGCTGAAATGCTCGGCAATACTCCGGCCGTTTGTCGCAGCTCTTACGTTAATCCCGAAATCATCAACAGGTTCGAAAAGGGTAAAATTATTGACGGCCATTTTGAAACGCTCGAGGACTTGATTTCTTACCGCGGTCGAAAGCTGCACCAGGCGGAGCAGGGTTTGCTGAAATTTCTCAAGCAGGACGCGAAAAAGTGACTTGGGCGGATGTTCCTTAAGTGTGGCTGGTGCGGTCGCAAGCGGCCCTGTGCTCAACCCCGGCGCCTCATGGCGAATTTGTAGAGTCCATGACGAGGCTTTGGCACCTCGCTTGCGGCATAAGGGTGAAGCCCTAAAACGCTGTCTCAATACGGTGCAGCATTTTCGTACCAACGCAGGAGGAATGAAACCAAATGGACGCTTTTGAACTATTAAAGAGTGATCATAAGAAGGTGGCGGGAATCCTGGAGAAAATCGACGGGACCACCGAACGTGCACTCAAAACGCGAGAAGAACTCTTTACCCAGCTGAAATCCGAGCTCGATGTCCATGCTGAGGTTGAGGAGACGATATTTTATCCGCTCCTAAAGGAGGCCGAGGAATCCCGAGACATCACACTCGAGGCTTTCGAAGAGCATCGGCTGGTGAAGCAACTGCTAAGCGAACTGGAAACGGAGGCCAAAGACGACGAGACTTGGACCGCAAAGTTTACTGTGCTTAAGGAAAACATCGAGCATCATGTGGAAGAAGAGGAAGGCGAGTTATTTAAGAAGGCGCGAAAAGTTCTCAGCCAGGAAGAGATTGAGGAATTGGGCGCCCGCATGGAGGAAGCCAAGAGTAAGCAGAAGGCCGCCGCAGCCCGATAGCGACTGATGCCGGACACGATAATGGTCGTGCCCGAAGATTTGAACCGATTGTTGCCAGTGTAGGAGAAATGCTATGGAGGGACCTTTACGCGGACTCCTGGCGGGAGCCGCAGCGTGGAAGTTTGGTGGCGGTTGTATTTCCACCATCCTGATCTTTATTCTTGTATTTTGGCTGCTTGGCTTTGTGAATTGTTAGTCAATAGCTGAAGCGCCTACTACCTATGTAACAAACGAACAGGCCCGTTTCTCAACGGGCCTGTTCGTTTGCTTTATCCTTCGTTAACCCAGCCTGCCACTGTCGTGTCACTATGGTTTTGGGGGTAGCGGCTTGGTGAGGACGCCGGCAATTAAGTCGTTCAGGCCGACATCAGAACCCTGATGTCGAAACTTGTAGAATTCTGCCAGCTTATTCGACCACTGGATCTTGGTTTGCGCATTTGCAGGATCACTTCCTGCAGCCGCGACGGCTCTTGCATAAGCATCAATCATTCGATCGATGATCACGTTCAACTTTTCCAGTGCCAATTTGCTCTGCGCCGATTCATCCTTTCCGGCGAAAGTCGTCTGATAGGCAGCGGCCATTGTCTTGTAGGGACCGCTTTCATACGCGGCCGCGAGGAAGTAGTAAAGCGATGGCGACTTCTTGAGATCAGTTTCAAACTGGGCCGACCTGATCAATGGTTCGATGGCCCGGTCGGGCGCGTTCTTCAAACTGAGAAATCCCACGGTGTAATAGAGTTGAGCAAGGGCGTCGTCTTTACCTTTGAATGGTAACCAGTTTGCCGGGGATTTTCCTGCCTCAATTGATTGGATGGCCTTATTCGCATACACCTGGGCATCTGCGTTGAAGGCTTCGTTCTTTGCCGTCGTCATGGCCAGGTAACCGGCATACCCGAGATGAATCAAAGCCGGGAGATAATCGGGCTCATCCGCCAAAATCTGCTTGCCCACGCTGTATGCTCCAGCAAAATTCTTTGCGTTGTAGACAAGCTGCGGCAGCGTGCGTTTGCGCTCATCTCGTTCGTAGATCACGACCCACTTCTTCAGGTACTGTGTGTACTGATCGTTGTCCTTGGGATATTTCTGCAGATATTCCAATGCGGCTTGATGGGCTGCGCCCTCATTGGTTTTCCGATTGTTAACGAACCTGGTATAGACCTCGATCTTGATGGGGTCGTCCGTCTCCTGGGCCATTGCGACAAGCGTTCCTCCGGTTATTGAACGGCCCGCACCAAACGACGTGAATAAGGTCGCGATTAAGAAGGCCCCGAAAACCACTCGCTGAGTCAAGTATTTCATTTCACGCTTCCCTCCAAATGTACCGATCTCCTAAGATGCCTGAGCCTTGATAAAGGTTCCTACTTACGTGAGGGTATAACCGGAATTCTTCGCAATGCAAACAGAGACTACGGATTCACCGCCAGGCAAGAGGCCGCACTTAGTCACAAATCACTGACCAATCCTTAGCGCCACCTCCTAATAGACGTTTCGTTTGACGGGTTCGGCTTCAATTACAGCGCGGTCATTGGGCACGTTCCTGGTTGATTACTACAGCGGCTATTTTAACGACAGTTGGAATTTCTCCGACGCTGACCGTCAATCTCGGCCTGCGCTACGAACTGCAAACGCGCCAGCGCGAAAGAGGGGACCGGCAGTCATTCTTCGATTACTCGCCGGGCAGCCCAACCTACGGAATGCTCGTCCCGGCGAACAATGGCGGACATCGTGAGCAGACATTCTCTAACCTCGATAACAACAATTTCGCGCCGCGCATCGGCTTCGCATGGCAGCTTAATCAAAATACTGTGGTCCGTGGCGGCTTTGGAATTTTTTACAGCGGCGTCGGCTACTACGCCATCACTCAATCGGGCGCGGCCAACCCGCCGCACTTCGTCCGGATTGCGTTCAACTCGCCGACAACTGCGGCCAATACAGCGCTGAGACTGTCGGATGGGTTTCCCGCCGATGGGTTGAATCCGGCACGCGCAGTCAACCCAGAGTTGTACGGCCAGCCACAGGATTTCCCCCAGACCGAAATCTATCAGGGCAACATTGATGTGCAGCGCGAGGTGTGGGGCGGCATCGTCATGTCGGTCGCCTACGTCGGATCAGGCACCGCGAAGCTGCGCGGCCTGAATGACATCAACGCGCCGAAACCGGGCCCGGGCGCAACAGCCGCGCCGATTGTTTCCAAGCTTTGGCGCGATCAACACCTTATCGGGCTTCGCACACGCCAGCTACAACGCGTTGCAAGCGAAGCTCGAACGACGCTTCAGCAGCGGCTTTTCACTGCTGCAGTCCTACACTTGGAGCCACGCGATTGACAACTCGACCGACGGTGAAGATGGCAACAACGGCCCGGTCAATCCGCAGAATCCATTCAACACCAATGCCGAAAAAGCCTCGTCGGGTTTCGACATCAAACATCGCTTGGTGACGAGTGTTGTGTATGACCTGCCGTTCGGGCGCGCAGATGGATGGCTGGGAGGATCGAAACTGGCGCGGGCCGTGTTCGGTGGGTTCCAGATCGGCGGCATCTTCGCGGGGCAAACCGGTCAACCCGTCAATCTCGATGTCGCCGGCAATCCGGCCAACACGACCAGCACGGTGCGGCCGAACCGGTTGAGCGACGGCCGTCTCGCAAGCGGTGAACGAAACGTGGATCGATGGTTCGATCCGGCAGCGTTTGCCGTGCCGGCGGCGCTCACCTACGGCAATTCAGGACGTAACGCGCTGCGTGCCCCGGGGTTGGGCAATCTCGACTTTTTGATTGCGCGCAACTTCCGCCTGACAGAAACGACGCGGCTGGAATTGCGCGGCGAGTTCTTTAATCTCACCAATACCGCGCACTTCGGCAGACCGAACGCCACCATCGGCTCCCCACAGGCTGGGCGAATCACCACGACGGCTGCGCCGAACCGACAGGTGCAGGTCGGGTTCCAGCTAACATTCTGATAACTGATTCACTGGTAACTCCAGTACTAAGACTCACGCGATTGCTTCTCCAGCAGCTCTTCCCATTCCGTATGAACAGGTCCGGCCTCAGGTTTGTCAGCGCGTCTGTAAGTGTGAGAACCGAAGAAATCACGCTGGGCCTGGGTGAGATTCAAGGGTAGATTTGCGGTCCGGTACATGTCGAAGTAGCCCAGAGTGGAGGCCATGGCCAGCATTGGTATACCTTGCTGCATCGCGGTGCTCAGCACAATCCGCCACTCTGGCTGAGCTTCCTCAATCTGCGCATTGAGTTCTTCATCCAGGAGTAAGTTTTGAAGGTTGGAATCCCGGAGGTAGGCTTCTTTGATCTTTCGCAAGAATTTAGCCCGGATAATGCAGCCTCCTTGCCAGATGCGTGCGACCTCACTGAGATTGATGTTCCAGTTGAATGCTTCTGAACCCGCTTTGATCAAGTTCATGCCCTGGGCGTAAGAGCAAATCTTCGATGCGTACAGCGCATCTCGCACCCCGTTCTTGAACGCTTCGCTCAGATCACCGAATTTGCCGGTAGTACGGACGGTAATTATCTTGCTTGCTTCAACACGTTCGCTCTTGCGAGCGGAAATGTGCCGGGCCACGATGGCGGCATCAATAGTAGGGATAGGCACACCGAGATCAAGCGCCAGCTGACTGGTCCACTTTCCCGTGCCCTTCTGTTCAGCCTGATCCAGCACCAGGTCAACAAGCGGCTTCCCAGTCTCGGGATCCTCCACCCGCAGAATTTTCGCCGTGATGTCGATCAGGTAGGACTCGAGTTCGCTGCTATTCCACTCGTCGAAAATATCGGCCATCTCCGGAGCCGAGAGGCCGAAACCATTACGCAGCACGTCGTAAGCCTCGGCGATGAGTTGCATGTCGCCGTACTCAATGCCGTTATGCACCATCTTCACGAAATGGCCTGAGCCACCCGGCCCGATGTAAGTTACGCACGGCCCGTCTTCGACTTTGGCGGCAATCGCTACCCAGATCGGTCGAATTTGCTCGTACGCGTTCTTGTCGCCTCCGGGCATCAGGCTAGGGCCAAGCAACGCACCCTTCTCGCCACCTGAAGTGCCGGATCCAACCATGAAACATCCCTCAGCTTTCAATTGCTGCTCACGGCGTTCAGTGTCTTTGAAGTGTGAATTGCCGCCATCGATGATGATGTCACCGGGATCGAGAAATGGCTTGATCAGGTTGATGGTCCAGTCGACAGGATCGCCGGCCTTCACCAACAGGATTATCTTACGCGGTCGTTCGAGAGCTCGAACGAACTCTTCGGGCGAACTTGAATCAACGATCCGCTTTCCCGTGGTTTCCGCGATGAATTTCCCGCGCACTGCCGGCTCACGATCGAAAACTGCGACAGCATAACCATTGCGTTCAATGTTGAGCGCCAGGTTCTGGCCCATCACACCCAGACCAATCATTCCAATGTTTGCTAAAGGTTTAGTTGAGTTCATGATTCGAGCGATCTTAGCGATCCACGTAATCACACGAACCGACACGAAATCTTCTTATCTCGTGTGAGTTAGTGGATCGCAGCGTTTACCTCACTTGGGTTTCTGCCGGCCAGTTTAGCACGCCAACCCGTAAGCGTGCGGTGGCCCTAGTCACCAACCCTTGTTGTCCAGAGGCCGGAAGTTAAGAGTTCAACCTTTAGGTTGTGGGTGGCGGCGAAAGACAAGCTAAAGCTTGAACTCTAAACTGCCAGCCAGCGACAAAGCCCTCTTTGACTTTTCATCTGTGTGTAATAGAGTCTTTTGCAGGGGCTGATTGTCATGGCAAAGGAGAAAAAGCGCGCACTAATAGTGGTCGACGTGCAGAACAACTTCGGTCCTGGCGGTACTCTGGCAGTCCAGCATGGCGATGATGTGGTGGAACCACTTAACCAGCTTATGGAGCAGTTTCTGCAACGGGGCGAACCCGTGTTCAAGAGTCGCGATTGGCATCCTCCTCAAACAAAACACTTTTCATGAACATAGTGGAGTTGGAAATCTTTTCCGATTATCTTTGACCGTTTTGTTGGTTGGCGGAGCCAGCCGTTCATGAACTGATGCAGTCCAACCCTGACGTAGAGGTCGTGTGGCGAGCGTTTGAGTTGCGGCCTGAACCCGTACCTACGTTGGATCCAAAAGGTGACTATCTGGAACGCGCCTGGAGTACGTCTGTCTACCCGCTGGCCGCGAGGCTGGGGATGAAAATGAAGCTTCCTCCGTTGCAGCCTCGTTCCAGGCTGGCCCACGAAGCCGCGCACTGGGCGCGCACCCAGGACCGGTTCGATGACTATCACGAGGCCATCTTTCGCGCTTTCTTCGAGAGAGGTGAAAACATCGGCGACATTGGGGTGCTTACTTCGCTGGCAGCCGACCTGGGTTTGAACGCCGATTCGCTACGCGCTGCACTTGAGAAGGACGAGTTTGAAAAAAGCGTACTCCAGGATGAACAGGAAGCTGCCAGGATCGGAGTCAGCGGTGTGCCCGCGTTTGTTGCTGATCGGGAGGCTGCACTTAGCGGCGTTCAATCCGTCGAGAGTCTACAAAAGTTAATTCAGCATGTGAGGAATGGGGGAAGCGGGTAACGGGTCTAAAATCTCAGATCTCAAATCTCAGATCTGAGAACGTCTGATGAAAGGAGCAATATTCCAGTCCTTGCAATGTGGGGGTTCCCTCTTCCCTTTTTCCCTTTTCCCCTTTTCGCCATTAGTTGATATTTTCTCTTTATGTCTCATCACCTTGAAACATTGACGGCGCCAGCGTATCCCGCGGCCCGAGCCGTTGCCACGACTGTCGAGGCATATTTCGCCAGCCATCTCGCGGAGGCGCGACAGCGCAGTCGACACCAACTGGCGCCACAGCCTGATGCCGCCTCGGTCGAGGCCATTATCGATGCCGCGTTCTGGGCCAGTCTCAGGCGCGAAGAAGGGTACTCTCCGAAAATATCACTCGCTTTTCTCCCGCCGGAGCAAGCGGGCCAGCCGCTCAGGTTTGAGCGACGGTTCCCGCTTACCCCACCCGTACTCTCGCGGCTGGCGCCTGCCGTTGAACGTCCGGGAATCCATCTGGGAGTCTGGCGCGACGATGACGCAGGTCCTGACCTCCGCGTTTGGGGCACGACTCGTTCCATCCCCAAACTTTGCTTCGTGCTCGAGGTAATAGAACCGGGCCTGCTGGTGGTCAAGTACCGCCGGAGCCAGGAGCAGGGTAAGTATGTCAATGTCGCGGTGCTTAAAGGCGACCAGATAAAAATGGTAGACGAAAAGGGTTCGAGCTTGCCCGATTGTCCCGAGTTAGTCACTTCGCTCCTCAGCTTCGGCTCGCGAAACTTGACCTCTGAATCCGTGAATGTGCTGGTCCAACTGTCGGTTTCAATGCGGGCGCACGGCCGCGGCGGTTCCCTGTTGGTCGTACCCCAGGGCTCAGATGAATGGCGAAGATCGATTGTGCAGCCAGTCTCGTATGTAGTAACGCCGCCCTTCTCTGAGCTGGCCGACTTGATGCGACGGGACCCGATTGAGAAGGGTCAGCAGACATGGCAGGAGGCCTTCATCGATGCAGTGGATGCAATTGCGGGCCTGACCGCGGTAGACGGCGCGGCGCTTATCAGTGATGAGTATGATTTGCTGGCGTTCGGAGCAAAGATTGGCCGTCGTGACGACGGCGCAC
Source organism: Pyrinomonadaceae bacterium (assembly GCA_046261995.1). Classification (GTDB taxonomy): domain Bacteria; phylum Acidobacteriota; class Blastocatellia; order Pyrinomonadales; family Pyrinomonadaceae; genus PSRF01. The sequence goes on along the minus strand of JBHENP010000008.1, from coordinate 57,977 downwards.
AGGTGGAGCAAGTAATCGTGACCGAACCGATCGTCGACGATGTGGCCACGGTGGTTCATCCACTGGAACTGGGCGGTACTCGACACCTTTCGGCGGCGCAATTCGTACAGGACCAGCCCGACTGCGTTGCACTGGTAGCTTCGGTGGACGGTCACTTCACGATCTTCGCATGGTCTCCTTGCGAGCAAATGGTTCACGCACACCGGGCGGAAGCGTTGTTGATGTAAAATTGAACAGGCGAAGAACGACCACTCGACTACAGAACCGCGAGCCGTAGCGACCGGATCCCACACTCAACCTTCAATAAACCGCATTTAGGTGGCTTGAACTCAGCATCCGGTCGCTACGGCTCGCGGTTCTGTAGTCGAGTGATGCTGCAAGGCATCAATGGTCAAACTGCGCCCATAGCGAGCTCGATTCTTCATGAGGCATCGACTGATGTATACTAACTGCTCTTCCCACTGATTAAATTTAGCTAGTTGAGGTTATAAGAATGAGACTACTCATCATACTGTCTTTGTTGATCTGCGTGCCGGTGATGGCCCTGGCGCAACAGAAATCTCGCAAACTAATTCCATACAATTACACCATCGACGATTTTCCGAATGGGTTGAGATTAGTAACAGTGCCCACGGATTATCCGAATCTGGTCGCTCTTTATATCGTCGTGCAGACAGGTTCCCGCAATGAGGTAGAGGTGGGCAAGAGCGGCTTCGCACACTTCTTCGAACATATGATGTTTCGGGGCAGCGAAAACTATACTGCTGAGCAGCGCGAAGCAATTTTTAAACGCGCCGGCGCCGAAACCAACGCCTACACCTCAGACGATCGCACTGTCTACCACGCTACGTTCTCGAAGGACGATCTGGAAGAGATCATGAAGATGGAAGCTGACCGTTTCCTCCGTCTGAAATATGCCCTGCCGGAGTTTCAAACCGAGTCACTGGCAGTCAAGGGTGAATACGACAAGAACAGCGCTAACCCCTTTTCCAAGCTCTACGAGGTGCTGCGCGAGACCGCCTTCAAAACGCATACTTACTCGCATACGACGATGGGCTACCTGAAAGACATTCAGGACATGCCCAATCAATTTGAGTACAGTCAGGAATTCTTCAAGCGCTTTTACCGTCCCGAATACACCACTGTCATGCTCGTCGGCGATGTCACACGCGCTCGGGCCCTGGATCTGACGAAGAAGTATTTCGGCGAGTGGAAACGCGGTGACTATGTCACGAAAATCCCTTCTGAGCCGAAGCAGACTGAGCCGCGCAAGGCACACGTCGACTGGCCTTCACCGACGTTGCCGATTGTCGCCGTTGCTTTCCGTGGTCCGGCGTACTCAGATGTAGACAAGGACAAGATGGCCCTCGACCTGTTAGCGCAGGTCGCGTTCGGAGACAACTCCGACCTTTATCAAAAGCTTGTCTTAACAGAACAAAAGGTTGATGTGTTGGGACCAGACTTCAGCAATCAAATGGATCCGGAACTGTTTGTAGTGCTGGCACGGGTCAAAGATGCCAAAGACGTTGATTACGTGCGCGACCAGATTCTCGCAGCTTTCAAGCGCTACTCGACCGAACTGATTCCTCAGGACAAACTAAACGCGACGCGCTCACGTCTCCGGTACAGCTTCGCGATGGCCATGGATAGTTCTAATGCTATCGCTACCACGTTCGCGCCTTTCGTCTCGCTGCGACGTACCCCGGAAACCATCGATAAGTTGGCCGAGCTTATGGAAACTATTTCGCCGAAAGATGTGCGTGATATTGCTGCGAAATATTTCCGTGACGAGAGCCGCACTATCGTCACCCTGGCGCCAAAGGCCAAAGAATCAGCTAAGAACGAAGTCAAGGAGGGCAGCAAGTAATGCAACGTACAGTGATCAGTCTGTTAATCGGTCTCGCCATCCTGACACCAGCGGCCGGCCTGGGCCGCCCACAGAAAACCATGTCTACTCAGATTGCCAGCGTGCTCCTCCCAAACCGTTCGCCGCTTGTTACGTTCCGCCTTCAGTTCATGAGCGGCGCCGCTGCTGATCCCAAGGGCAAAGAAGGTGTGGCAGCCTTGACTGCCGCGATGCTCGCTCAGGGTGGCTCGCGTGCAATGACATACGAACAGATCGTGGAAGCGATGTATCCGATGGCAACTTCCTTCGGCTGGCAGATCGACAAAGAGATGACGGTCTTCACGGGTACGACACACGTCGACAACCTGGACAAGTACTATGGTCTCATTAGTCAGATGCTGTTGGATCCCGGTTTTCGTCCGGAGGACTTTTCGCGCCTGAAGACCGATGCCATTAACTTTTTGAAAGTCTCCCTGCGCGAGACCAACGACGAAGAGCTCGGCAAAGAGTATCTCTATAACATCATCTATGACGGCCACCCGTACGAGCACCACAACATGGGGATGGTTAGTTCGCTGGAGAAGCTCACGATCGATGACGTGCGCGCCTTCTACAAGGCCAACTACACCCAGGCCAATGCCGTTCTGGCGCTCGCGGGTGGTTATCCGAAGGACCTACCGAAGCGAGTGGAGGCCGATATCGCGAAGTTGCCTGCCGGCCAGGCAAGTAAAGCAAAATTTGATACCCCGAAGCTCGCGCCGGGAATGCGCATTAACATCGTCAAGCGCGAGACGCGCGCAACCGCACTTTCGCTGGGCTTCCCCATCAACGTAACGCGTGCAGACAAAGATTGGCCGGCGTTAGCGGTGGCCGCCTCCTACTTCGGACAACATCGTTCCAGCAACAGTTATCTCTATCAAAGGCTCCGAGAGGCGCGCGGACTCAATTACGGAAATTATGCCTACATTGAGTATTTTCCTCGGGGCATGTTCCAGTTCACTCCTGATCCCAATTTGGGGCGTTCGTCGCAGGTCTTCCAAATCTGGATTCGTCCAGTGACCCCGGAGAACGGGCATTTTGTGTTGCGCGCGGCTCTCTACGAATATGACAAACTGGTGGGCGAGGGCATGACGAAGGAAGCGTTTGAGGCGACGCGAGAGTTCCTGACCAAATACAACAATATCCTGACGCAGACGCAGGACGCGCAACTCGGCTACGCTCTCGACAGCCGTTATTACAACATTCCCGACTACGTCAGTTTCATGCGTGACCAGCTGGCGAAGTTAACGCTCGAAGACGTTAATAACGCTATTCGCAAGTATCTAAAGTCTGACGCCATGCGCGTCGTAATCATCACCAAGGATGCGGAAGCTCTCCGTGATGCCATCCTGAGCAGTCGACCGTCACCAATCACTTACAACTCACCCAAACCGAAAGAGATTACGGAGGAAGATAAAGTGATTGAGGCCTTCAAGATTAACGTGAGGCCTGAGGATGTGGTGATTGTGCCCGTGGAGAAGGTGTTTGAGTGACTAAAATACTCGGGCTGCCAGCGCCGTCCCACTCACCCAGTCCGTGAAACGGACGGCTGACAATAGCCCAGCACTTCAGTGCTGGGCTGGCAACGCCTGGGCGGCAACGCCAATCCCACTCACCCAGTCCGTGAAACGGACGGCTGACAATAGCCCAGCACTTCAGTGCTGGGCGGCAACGCCTCCACTACTCTTGTGAACGGACTACTGAACCTAACGGAATACATAGCGCAAGTCATAATCGACTCGATGTTTGTCGAGAAGTTTTATGAACTCTTCCTGGAAGGTGCGCTTACGATGATGTTCCTTTTGATTCTCAATATAGGCGATCGTTCTCTTCACGTTTGAAGCACTAACGCTGAACGCTCCGTAACCTTCCTGCCACTCGAACATACGGTACTTCGGAAACGTGTCATGCACCCATTTTGACGATCCGCCCTTAATTAGCTGAACGGCCTTGGCAAAACTCATTGTGGAGGGTAGGGACAGCAGAGCGTGAAGGTGATCAAAGGTCCCACCGATGGAGAGTGCCTTCATTCGGTTTCGCCTTGCGATGCCTCCAATGTAATGCCAGAGGTCTGATTCCAGGTGGGCATCTATGAGAGGGTATCTGTCTTTTGTGCTGAAGGTGCAGTGCATGAGGTTGCTAACGTAAGAGTGAGACATGGTGAGGAGCCTCCGTTTATCAGCCGTCCGTTTCACGGACTGGTTGGTGGTTTGTATTGTGCCGCCACCCAGCACTGAAGTGGGAATTATATACTTGACGCGACTAACCCTTGAAATTGGGGTAATGGGATGATTTTGTAATGGTTGGATCAGCCTAATTCTAGGCCGAAGGCGGCGGGATCAATTCTAAGCTGAGCGCAGATGCTACGCATCACTGAAAACTGGATCAGGGCGTCGTGCTGGGGAACATGCACGACCGCCCTGAGCGTTCCTTCATCCGTCTGGCGTTCAAAATACACGATAGGCAACGAGGAGCCGCCTTCTTTTGTAAGATTGCCTTTCGTTTGGGTCAGCGTACAACCAAACTCGTTTGTGAGTCGCTCCTTTAGTTGCTCAAGCGTGAGAAGCGGAGCAAATGGGTAAGCGGGCAAGGTGCTTCTCCGTTATGCAACTTTCAGTTCGGCTTCCGCTGATCGTACGGGAACATCAGCGGGAAGGTAAAACGGGAGTCGGCCGTCTGCGAGAAGTTCGCCTTGGGCGTACTTCTGCCAATAGAAGTGTGGGGCTTTGGGCAAACTTGCAAGCGGCTTTTTGTGGTCTTTGAGGTCCAACATTATTTGACCAACCACGGTGCGCTCAAAGGCGTTTATCGCATCGCGTATCGTTATACCCTGTGCGGCGATGTCGTACTCCAAGCCCTGAGCTACCCATGCGCTGGCCTCCTTAAGTAGAACCCCTGTGATTTTTATGTCAACTGATTCGGACATTTTGTGATCTCCTACGGTGTTAGAGGTTCTTTCGTGCGGGGCATCCAGCTGGGATTCTAGCACGGCCACGCCGCGTCAAGGAAGAGCTTGACATGCAACCCCTCCATGTTGCGCCGCGCAATACTCAGCTTAACGACAACGCCCTTTTTCCCCATCTTAGGTGAATCGTTCTTTCTTGAGGTACAGGCGGCAAACATTGTCGGGCATCACGCGAAACTTAGTGCCGTGATTTCTTAGCGCGGTGCCTCCCGGGTGCATCTCTCGGGCGTCAAAATCAATAGCAACCGTACCGTTAATCAGCTCACTAACAAGCAAGGTTAGGTGCAAACTTTCAAACATATCCGCTCGGAAAAACTTCACCTTATCCCCTGAGCGTTCGCCCTTCACTAGCAGCAACCGTTTGAGCTTGTTCGCCGCGTTTAGAATCGTGTCGTGAGTCCAGATAGGCACAGGCCCGTTGCCCTTCAATGGCCGCACAATCACGTTGCCAGCATCGTCCCAGACCTGAAACCGATCTGTGCGGCCCGCGATGGTATGCCGAAAACTTAAACGGCCCTGCGCGTCTTTCCAGCCATACTTACTGACCATGTAACGCATGATTCCGGCTGGCCCCGGCTCCTTGTGAAATAGAGTGATGTAGTTCGTTTGTGGCGTGTAGTATTTAACTTCCCATCCAATGATGTCGGCAATGTCCATGTTGCCAGCGCGGAGCCCGATCAAATCTTCTAAGAAGTTACCCGGGCCGCCCGTGCCGTTGTAGCGGGGTATCTTGGGCATCACCTGTGCGCCTAACGCGATGATCTCTCGCATTCGTGCAAACAGGTCTTTTTTGTTCAGAGGTGCGGTGCGGTTGAGTAGTTCGTTCATTTGCCATTGAACGGCAATTTCCGCATGAGGCCACGGGCTGCGCGGATGCGTTCGTTGGCTAGTTTGCAGTAGTTCTTTGAAATGTCAATGCCTATCCAGTCGCGGCCAAGCATCTCCGCTGCAATGGCCGTTTGCCCGCTTCCCATAGCCGGATCAAGCACGATCTGACCCATAGTAGAAGCGATGCACCTTTGGGCTAATTCGACGGGAAACGGAGCCGGATGCGGGTTGTTCTTTTCCTGCTGAATGCTCCAAATATCACCTTGGGCATTGGCCTTTGGCGCGAGCCTAAAATCCGGCTTGCAGATCATGTAGATCACTTCATACGTTGGCAGAAAATAGCCTGGGTTGAAATTGATGCCGCCGCCGCGTTGCCAGATGATGATCTGGCGAACGGGAAAACCTTCTACGATGTCGTGACGGTCTTGCAGTAGACCATCCTGAACGCGCCACTTGTGGTTATAGAAGATAACGCCATCATTGCGAAGCACTCGTATCATTGCTGTGAGGCTGGCGCGTTGCTGGGCAACGTAAACATCGTGCGGCATGTTGTCCGCGTTGTGTTCGTCTGCGTGATCGTATCCTTCGAGTAGCTGTGCGCTTTGCCACTTGCCGCCACTGCCGTTTTTAAATCCGTTGCCCGTGCTGTTTCTTAGATTGTATTGCGGACTGGTAACGATCACGTCAATCGAACCAGCGGGCATCCGGTTCATCATTTCGACACCATCGCCGCAGTGCACCTTGTTGAGCCACGATTCGACGTAGGAACGCGGCACGCGACTGACCGCCGCCTGTAATAGCGCATCAGGAGTCATGTCGATGTGAACTATTTCGTCTTTCACTCGGCAATCAATCTCTTGTAGGTGAGTCTCAATCCGGGGGCTGATTCTAACATTAAATCCACGCGGTTAGTACCATCAAAATACTTCATTCCCCAGCGCGCCTCAAACTCTGCCAGATAGCGATGTAAATGCTTTCCGCTGAAGTGATGAAACACTCCATAGTGCCCACGTTTGAGCAATGCCCAGAACGATTCAATGCCGTTCGTATGGCACTGGCCGTTAACATATTGCCCCGCTGTATGGCGAACGGTTAGATGCTCGTAGCGTTCAACGATCTTCGGGTAGGTAGGATGTTCGTCGGTGAACAGTTGGGAGTCTGGCGCAACGTGTCGCCGAATAAAGTCACCTAAAAACTCTTTCGTTGCTGCTGCGATCTTCTCTGCCTTAACTCTGCCACTACGATCCAAAACGCCTGCGACTGTGTGCTTGCCAGCCTGACCACCTTTGAGGTTCAGGCGTTTGCTCATGTGCTTATTCTTTTCCTTGCCGCCAATGTAGGTTTCATCCGCCTCGCATTGACCGCTCATTGGTCCGCCAACGGAAGTGATTGCCCCTGCAACTTCGCGCAACCGTCCGAGAATGAACCACGCGGTCTTTTGAGTAACGTCTAGCTCACGCGCAAGCTGCGTGCTCGGGATGCCTTTACGGTGACTGGTGATTAACCAGATTGCCGCGAACCATGTTTGAAGCGGCAAACGGCTTTCCTCGAATATCGTGCCCTTGCGAACCGAGAAAGGCTTTCGGCAGTCAGCGCACTTGTAACCGTGGTTCCGCGAGACGCGATAGATCAACCTAGAGCTACCACAGAGCGGGCAAACGATGCCCTTAGGCCAGCGGAGGCTTTCAAGGTGCCGGACGCATGTTTCTTCGTCGGGAAAGGCTTTCAGTAAGGCTATTAGACTGTTATATTTGGATAGGTTTTGCATCGTGGTCGCCGCCCCTCTTCGGACTTAATACGACCATTATACAGGTTTCCGTGGTGGGGTCAAGTATATAATTCCCACTGAAGTGCTGGGCTACTCCCAGCCGTCCGTTTCACGGACTGGTCGAGTCGTACTTAGAAAAAACTTGTCTGGTACTGTTCGCCCCTCTCGCTCAGTCTCCGCTGACGCTTGCTCGGACACGCTCTTCATCCGTGGAATCGGTTGTGCTCGTCGCGGACGCTTCTGCTGATTCTTCTCGACGGCGCTTTCCAAAGCTCCCGACAATTCCCTGATAAGCTTTGGAAGTTGCCGTGGCCAGACGCCGCCAGCGTGCGGTCAATCGCGCATCGTCTAGCAAGGAGTAAGCAACTGGCGTAGCTATGAGGGTAAGGAGCAAAGACAAACTCTGCCCGCCAATAACCACAATTGCAATCGAGCGTCTTTCCTCGGCGCCTGGTCCCGTACCCAGAGCCAATGGCAGCATCGCGGCTACCAGTGCGATCGTGGTCATGAGAATGGGGCGCAGGCGGTCACGGTTACCTTGCATGATCGCTTCGTAGCGTTCCATTCCCTTGCTGCGCAAATTATTCATGTGATCAATCTGCAGGATTGAGTTCTTCTTGACCACGCCAAACAGCACCAGTATGCCCAGCGCCGAATACAGATTAAGCGTGTTGCCGGTTACCCATAATGCAAACAAAGCAAACGGAACTGAAAGTGGCAGACTTAAAAGAATCGTGAACGGGTGCACCGTGCTTTCAAACTGAGAGGCGAGGATCATGTACATGAAGATGATCGAAAGGATAAAAGCCCAGATAAACTCGGTAAATGTTCGTTCCAGTTCTCGAGCTCTGCCGGAGACAGTAGTGGTATAGGCCGCGGGCAGATTCATTTCAGTCACAACGCCGCGCAACGCTTCGATGCGATCCGCTAATGCATATCCCGGCGCAACTGAAGCGCGCATCGAAACTTGCCTTTCTCTATCAAGCCGGTCGATTCGCGAGGGACTCGTATCGCGTTTGATCTTTACCAGATTATCAAGTCGTACCAGGCCGCCGCGAGATGAGGGCACGTAGAGTCGACTAATCGTGCCCACGTCACTGCGGTCACCCTCAATCAAACGTAACTGGACATCGTAGTCTTCATTTACAGTCGGATCTCGAAACCGGGACGCCTCTTCATCTCCACCAACCATCACCCGCAGCCCAGTGGCGATATCGGAAGTGTCCACACCCAAATCTGCAGCCCGCTCACGGTCGATTTCAACGCGCAATTCAGGCTTGTTAAGCTTCAATGAGGTGTCAGCATCTACAATGCCACCGATACTCTCAGATCGTTTGACGAGTTCATCGGCATACTCGGAGAGTGCCTGGATATCGGGTCCACGCAGCACGAAGTCGATGTCGAATCGGCCGCCGGCGCCGAAGTTAAAGGAAGGTGCATTGCGAACCCCGGCGCGCATAGGGGCATATTTTTGCAAGCGCCGGCGCACCTCCTGCATTACGTCCTGCTGCGAATAGTTTCCTCGAAAGGCCTGCAGCGGAGTCCTATTTTTAATTTCGGTCCAGAGCCGGCCCAGCGAAAGTGTTCTCTCCTCATGAGGCGCGATGCGAACATAGGCCCCTCCCTGGTTGACTCCACCCAAAAATCCGCCGCCCGCATCGGCAAGGACCAGGCGCACTCCGGGTGTTGCTAGAATCTCCTTTTCAATTGCCAGCATGCCCTCGTTCATGACGGCCAGGTTAGTGCCTTCCGGACCGGTGATGTTTACCTCAAACTCGGCCTCATCCACGTTCGTGGGGATAAACTCCTGCTTTACCGTCCGATAGAGGGGGAGGCTGGAAAAAATCACGACCGTCGCGAGCGCCGCGACCGCCAGCCGGTGGCGCATGGCGAAGGCCAGCAACCGCGAGTAGCCGCTATCGATCCAACGATAGAAGCCGCGGCGGGACGCAGGCGCGCCGTGACCTCCCTTGGCATCATCCACCCGAATCATGCGCGAACTCATCATCGGAGTCAGCGTAAAGCAGACCAGCAAACTCACCAGGATGGCGACTGCCGCAGTGATGCCAAACTGATAGAGGAATCGGCCGGAGATCGAGGACATGAACGACACGGGAAGAAAAATAACGACCAGCGAAAATGTAGTCGCCATAACCGCGAGGCCAATATCGCGCGTTGCTTCTCTGGCGGCATCTCTGGCGTTCATTCTCTTCTCTTCGATAAAGCGGAAGATGTTCTCTAAAACGACAATCGCGTCGTCGATAACCACGCCGACCATGAGAACGAGGGCGAGCATGGTCACACTATTCAGAGTGAAGTCCAGTGCACGCATCATCCCGAAGGTGGAGATTACTGAACATGGAATTGCGACTGCGGCGATGACGGTCGAGCGCCATGATCGCATAAAGAGAAAGACTACCAGGCAGGCCAGGATGCTACCGAGCACCAAATGTACTTCGATTTCGTGCAAAGCCGACTCAATGTAACGCGACTGGTCGCGAATCGTTTCCAACTTGACGTCTGTGGGCAACTGGGAAGCCACCCGCGGCAGCTCTCTTTTGATCCCGTTGATGACTTCGATCGTGTTGGCTCCAGACTGTCTTCGAATCTGCAGGGTGACAGTAGGCACGCCATTCAGACGAGCAAGTGATCGCTGCTCTTTCGTTCCATCTTCAACTCTGCCCACGTCACGTAGTTTGATCGGCGACCCTTCCGCGGTCGCTATTACCAGATCCTCAAAGGCACGCGCATCCGAATAGCGCCCCAGCGTGCGCAGGACGAGCTCTTCGCGACCGGTATTAACATTTCCGCCAGGAATGTCAGCGTTTTGACGTGTCAGAGCCTGACGAACCGCGGTGATGGGGATCTGATAGGCAGCCAGGCGATCGGCATCAATCCAAATATTGATGGCGCGATCCAGACCGCCAACAACCCGTACCTCGCCGACCCCACCTACGCGTTCGAGCTGAACGCGAGCAGTTTTATCCGCCAGCTCTGTAAGTTCTCTTATCGAACGATTCCCGGAAAGAGAAATCGTCAGGACGGGGGAACTATCGTTGTCAAACTTTTGCACGACCGGTGGCGTTGCGTCTTCCGGAAGCTGTCTAACAACTGTGGCAACGCGATCGCGGACGTCCTGGGCGGCGGTTTCCAAATCGCGATCCAACTTAAAAGTCGCAATGACAATGGAACTTCCCTGCCCTGATATCGACCGAAGTTCATCGATCCCGTCAACCGTGTTAACAACCTCCTCGATTTGCTGGGTAATCAGCGACTCTACTTCCTCAGGGGCTCCTCCGGGCAAGGTGGTGCGGACGCTTACGGTAGGAAGATCAACGGATGGGAACCTATCGACACCAAGCTGGAAAAAGCTGGCCGTGCCTATAACAACCAGCGACAACACAATCATGGTTGCGAAGACTGGACGGCGGATACAGATTTCTGCGAGTTTTTGCACGAAGGTATTTTAGATTTTTAATTTTTGATTTTTGATTTGGTTGCTCGCCTCGCGTTCTGCTTATCTGCGTGATCCGCGAGTTGTTTCCTGTGGATTGTTATACGCGAACTAGTCATTATTGCAACGAGCTCATTTGCTTCTGTTAATAAGAATTCCACGAGGTTAGCTTTCATGAGTCCCCTTCGATGATCATTTCTAACCAATAGCCACTCTCGTCGGCTTCTTCCTCAACGACACCGAGTCTGGCAGTAAACTCTGCTCTCGAACGCGCGCGGCACGCTGCTAGATAATTTGCGCCTACCGAAGTCCCAGCTCTAACAAGCTGGCCGCCCACTGTCCTTCCCTGAGGAGTGTTAGGCAAAGCTGCCACAAGCTTCATAATTCGTAAACCAAACCGTTTCGTCCGTCTCTTTAGGTCATCTTCATCCATCGAATGTGCTCCAAGGTGAGGTTGGCCACAATCAAAAATCACCAATCAAAAATCAAATCACTGCACCACTTCGACTGCCTGGCCAGACTGCAGGTTGCCCGGCTCCACCACAACCTGATCTCCGACGTTTACTCCGGCAACAATTTCGGTCCAATCGCCATTGCGACGTCCTGTCGTAACTGGTTTTTCCAATGCCTTGCCGTTTTGTACGAGAATTACTTTCTCGATCCCGGCGAAAGTGACAATCGCGTTACTGGGAACGGTAACGGCCATCTTGGCGTCGTTGGTAACTATTTCAGCGCGGGCAAATGCTCCGGGTCGTAAGTTTCCATTGTTGCGAACGTCTGCTTCTACCAAAAGCATTCGCGTCTGCTCAGCAATTACCGGGCTTAACCGCATGATTTGTCCGACGTAAACATTCGTGTCTCCGTCTATTGTGACTCTGACGTTTTGACCTGAACGCACGTTGCGCGCGTCACGTTCCGGCACCTCAGCGCGCAAACGCAACGGATCCATGCGCACGATATTAACTATCGGGGCGCCCGCCGCCAGATACTCACCGACACTGGCACGTTTCTCTTGGATGACCCCATCAAGCGGAGCAGTAACGGAGGTGTCTGCGAGTTGCTGTCGGGCCAGCGATAATTCTGAACGGCGTTGCGCCAGGAGCGCCTGCCGATTTCGAATCTCTTCGATAGCATCCTGGTAACGGCTGACAGCCACCTTGTACGCGGCATCTACGCTTTCAAATTCCGAGCGTGCCACCACTCCCTGTTCGACGAGTTTTGCGGACCGATCACGACTGGCTCGTGCTTCGTCAAGTAGGGCCCGAGCTTGCCTTACGGTTCCGGTTTGTTCAAGACTAACCCTGTCGTCCCGGCCGTCAGGTGATAGCCCCACACGCGCGCGCGCCTGGGCTAGGCCCGCTTCAGCCTGCTGCACCCGCAGGTTGTAGTCCTGTGGCTCGACCTGCGCAATCACTTGCCCTCGGCGCACCACACTACCCAGATCGACGGTGATACTGCGTAAACGGCCAGGAACCTTGACGCTTGCCGTAGTCTGATCGAATGCTGCCAAAGTGCCATTAACCGTAACTGCCTCTCCAAACGGCGTTTCTTCTACGCGCGCTGTTTTTACTTGCCTGGCGGCTGCTGCCTCGCCGGGCGGATTCTGACGGGAAGAGGCAGGATAGTCGCTCTTGCAGGCAATCGAAAGTAGCGCGAGACCAACACACAAAACAATTCCGCAAACCGTGCGAGGCAAGTTTCTCAAATAGGTTTTACCGGGCACAGGTTGAAATATATCCTTTTTACTAAAGCACTTAGACGTTGATGGAGGTGAATAGTTTACCACGCACTGAAACGATTCATTTAGAGCCCGATAGGTTGGCCTGAACAAGCGGCAAGCGCGCCCAAACCCAGCCACCAATTTCCGACCCCTTGATTGAAATCTGCCAACTCTGCGGACAACCGTTTTCATTCCTCCCCAATGCCCGCGCTCACACGAAACGTATGGCCGTCGGGATGCCTGATGTGGCATTCACGAACGCCCCAGGGGTAGTTCGTGGGCGGGCTCGTCACAATTACGTTTTGCTCCCGCGCGAGTTGATAAGTGGCATCGACGTCGGCGGGCGAATCCAGAAACCAACTCATCCAGACCCCTCCCGTGTCATCGTCTTCGACGTGCCGAGGCATAGGACCACCGCGGGATCCCTGCCCGTTTTGGCAGAGAAAGATTTCGCATTCTCCACTGCACACGCCCCCAAAGTCCGGCGGATCACCCCAGTCCCAACCTTTTTTCCAGCCAAGCTTCTCAAACCAGGCAAAGCTTTCCTGGATGTTTGAGACGTTAAGAATAGGAATCAGGCGTTCGAGCTTCATGCATCAATCTCCTCTAAGATCAAAGGCACCAGTTTCGAGTGTTCAGTTACCAAGTTTCATAACCCCGAAGTAGTTCGTTAATTCCAGCCCGATATTCACCTGGGAAAAGCATGCTCCAGGCCCTTTTAACGACCAGTTAATGCATATTGGCCAAAGATCACAACCGTACTTCTGGCGCTGAGGCACTCAACATTCGGAGAAGCCATTTGCCCTAAGCCAATGGATCCAAGCACTCGGCACAGCATGGAGCTACGCAGCCCGAGAAAGAGCCACGCACGCACAGAACCATTTGCGGTTGCATCGGGTCAAAGTGAAAACCATAATGCCTGCGAATCATTATCTTCTGAGGTATGCACTCAACTTCAGAACAGGAAGCGGTAGCGACCTGGCCGTCTCTACCACTAACACATTTGAGTTTGTAGCATCAGCCAGGTCTACCGCTTCCTGTTTTGTAGTTGAGTGATACTGTGATTGGTTCTCTAGTCAGTCGCCGTGTTACGCGGTTCTCAGACTTAACGGTTTCAATTTAGTTTTCACACAGTAGGTCATGAATTCCCGATTCGCCACCGCGAATGAAAATAGAACTAGAGCCGTCAATCTGATTCAACTAGCTTCTATTTTCATAAGAGTCTCGGTAGCCAATGGATCCCAGACTCAATCCCAGCGCACGCCTTCAACCAGGCCAGTTGCGGTATTGTTTGTTTGCCCACGAGGGGTTGGGTAGCTTCTTTCTCGATGAGTGAGCGGCTATGAGGTCTGCCGCGTGGCTCCCGGTGCAGATTGTCTGTTCTAAGCGCGTTCCCCGCGCTAATATGCCGTCAACCCATTCAAGCTGGAGCATTCAATGAAATCAATAACCATACTTCTTTTGCTGCTGGCCATCTCCGTCAGTGGGTTCGCCCAAACACCTGCGTCTGACAGCCAGCAGTTCATCCGTGTGGAAGCGTCCGTGATCGCACTGACCCACGTGCGTGTAATCGACGGAACGGGCGCAGCACCGCTCGAGGATCAGACCATAGTGATTGCGAACACCAAAATTCAATCAATAGGGCCGAGCACCACTGCGAATGTGCCGCCCGGCGCCGCGGTTCTCGATCTAAAAGGCTATACGATACTACCGGGATTGGTGGGCATGCATAACCACTTATTCTTTCCGATGGGGGGCTCACCTCCGATGTACTCGAACATGGGAAGCAGCTTCCCACGCCTTTATCTCGCTCTTGGCGTCACCACGATTCGCACCACCGGCAGCGTGGCGCCGTCTACCGACCTGGAAATCAAGAAACTGATTGATGGCGGCCGCATGATCGGTCCCAAGATGCACGTCACCGCGCCGTATCTGGAAGGTCGAGGTGCCTTCACTCCAGTGATGCACCAACTCACCGGGGCTGACGATGCGCGCCGGATAGTGAACTTCTGGGCAGATCAAGGCGCGACCTCTTTCAAAGCCTACATGAACATCAGTCGCGACGAGCTGCGGGCAGTTGTAGAAGAAGCACACAAGCGTGGGCTTAAAGTCACTGGCCATCTATGTTCAGTCGGTTATCGCGAAGCGGCCGAAATCGGAATTGATAACCTGGAGCACGGCTTGTTCGCAGATTCAGAGTTTGTTGCGGACAAAAAGCCTGATCAATGTCCAACTGGGGTTTCCGCCAGCCTGCGGCAGTTGGATCTGAAGAGCTCCGCGGCTCAGGAAACGATCCGCATCTTGGTGGCGAAGAAAGTGGCGATTACATCCACGCTGCCTGTCTTTGAGGCGGCTGGTGCGCCCTTATCACAAAGCGGAATCGGAGCGTCGAGTGCGCTGATGAATCCTCGCGTATTTGGCGTTATGTCAACCGACGCCCGTGTGCGTTATCTGACCGCGCGGGCACGGGTGTCGTCCACTTCGGATTTCACGGCTCTGTTGCGCAAGGCTATGGATTTTGAGCGCGCTTTTGTCCAGGCCGGCGGCTTACTAATAGCCGGCCTCGATCCGACGGGCAATGGAGGAGTGGTGGCTGGCTTCGGCGACCTGCGCCAGGTCGAACTGCTGGTCGAAGCGGGGTTCACGCCGGTCGAAGCGATCAAGATTGCCAGCTTCAACGGCGCAAAGTTTCTGGGAGAAGACGCTCGGATCGGTTCCATCGCTGCCGGCAAACAGGCAGACTTGATGGTCGTTAAGGGAAATCCCGCCACCAACATTCTCGACATCGAAAAGGTAGAGATTGTTTTCAAGGACGGGGTCGGCTATGACTCTGAGAAGTTGATCCAATCCGTTCAGGGACTGGTGGGGATAAGGTGAGCGGCGCGACGGATTTGGGCTTAGGTCGTAGGTCTTTGGTCTTGGTCTTTGGTCTTTGGTCTTAGGTCTTTGGTCTTGGTCTTTGGTCTTAGGTCTTAGGTCTTTGGTCTTTGTGCTTAGTACTTGAGCCTTCCTGGTTTGTGCTCTCAAATGTCCAGCCGAGAACAAAGTACAAAGCACAAAGTACAAAGACCTAAGACCAAAGACCTAAGACCAAACACCTTCCTTATTATTCCTTACGCCTTTCTTATTCCCCAAACGCATACAACGCACTCCGCGTCCTGATGTAAATGCGCCCGTCTGCAATTGCCGGGGTTGCGAAGACCTCGTCATCCAACTCGTTCACCTTGAGTACCTGCCAATCGCCGGCCGCCTTCAACACAGACACCTGACCTCCCTGGCCGATCAGGAAGACCTTGTCGTCCGCTGCAACCGGCGACGAAAAATACTTATCAATAGCCCCATGGAGCCGTCCCTGTTTGATTACCTGACCGGTCGACGGATCGAACGAGAGCAGAATCCCGCTATCGTTGATCATGTAGAGCACACCTTTATAGAGGAGCGTGGAAGGAACTTGCGGCACGGGCCTCGTATAGCGCCAACGGATTGCCGTCGCGGTTTGATCACCCTGCCCTCCCAGTTTGATTGCGAGCAGACCATTCTCTGAAGCCATCATCGCGCGGAACACTTCCCAATCGTTCGGGCTCAACCTGTCATTGCGGTCCATATCAAACGCCTCGAACGCGCCGCTCAACATCTTGTCCATCTTCTCTGTGGCTTCTTTGCCGGGCACCTCCGACTTCGCGATCTGACGATCACCATCCTTGTCATACTTCGGAAGCGCCTCGTCCCAGGGAATCGTCTTGACCTGCTGTCCCGGTTGATTTTGCGGGAAGCCCCAGCCGTTGATGTACAGATATTCGCCATCGCTGCTGGCAATCGATTTCATCTCGCATGCTAGCCCACGCACCCACCAGACCCTTTTGCCATTTGCGACTGAGTAAGCTGAGAGCTGGAACGATTCCGGAATAACAATCTGCTTTGGACCGTGCCTGGGTTGATAAATGGTGGGTGTCGAGTAGCCGGAGATGACTACTGGCCGGTCAATCTTCCAACGCATACGACCGCTGTTCTTATCGACAGCTATCAGGTATGAGCTCGGGCTGTCTTGATCAACCGGCAGGATTACCTTGTCGTCGACGAGTATGGGTGATGCCCCGAAACCGTAGAACATATTGAACGGACCAAGCGGCAGTCGCCAACGTTCCTTGCCGGCAGCGTTGTAAGAGATCAACCCAAACTCCTGAAAGAAGACATAAACATTCGAACCGTCGGTAACTGGCGAAGGAGACGCCGGATTGTTCACGTTTTGTAAACGGCCAACCCGCGTCCGCGGCACCTCCCGCTGCCAAAGCACCTTCCCCGTAGCTCGGTCTAGAGCGATGACGAGAAGCTTGTAGTCTTCCTTCTCGATGGGGCTCGCTTGAATCGCATGGGCACTTTTTCGATCCCTTGAGTTGGCTGACCACTGACCTCGGACTCCTGACTTGGGACCGGTTGTGCGCGGCCCTTCGGTCTTCGCAATCTTCTCGAAGGCGGTCACAAAGATCCGATCGCGCGTCAGCACTGGCGACGAATGCCCCGGCGGCAGCGCTGTCTTCCAAACCACGTTCTTCTCAGGCCCAAACTCTTCCGGTAGCCCGGTAGACACCGAAACGCCGCTGCCGTTCGGTCCACGAAACTGCGGCCAGTCTTCCGCAACTGCGGCGGTCAAGAGTGGCCCCGACGAAATTAGCGATGCGACCACTAGACCAATGACCGTAATCTTCATGTTCATGCTTCTCATGAGACCCCCTGAGCTACCGAGAATTCTTATCCGCAGATTACACAGATTACACAACCGGGCCAAGGCCGCAAGCAAGCAAAGTTTAGTCATCTCGATTACAGCCTGAAATTAGTCAAGTATGTTACTCCCAGCTTTAGAACCATTCGCACTTCCACCGCAACATTCGGGTAGCCTGCAACCGTACAAGATCCTAAACTACGATCATGCAAAAACTCGCCCCTGAATTTCGCAAAGCTCTGGATGTGGCTTTTGATCATGCCGTCCATCATCTCGAACATCTGGACGAATCTTCGGTAGCCGCAACTGCCGACGCCGCGGGGCTAAGAGCGCAGATAGATAAGCCCCTCGCACAAGAGGGTATGCCGCCGCAACAGGTAATTGAAGAGCTGGTACGCGACGTCGAAAGCGGACTGCTTGGCTCTGCTGGTGGAAGGTTTTTTGGTTGGGTGATCGGCGGCGCCCTACCTGCTGCCGTCGCGGCCGATTGGCTTACATCCACCTGGCAACAGAATGCCGCACTTTACGCCTGCTCGCCCGCCGCCGCGGTAGTCGAAGAAACCGTCGGCACCTGGTTGAAAGACCTTCTGTGCCTACCGCGGGAAGCCAGCTTTGCACTCGTCACTGGTTGCCAGATGGCCCACGTCACCTGTCTCGCGGCTGCGCGTCACGCGCTGCTCAGTAAGAATGGGTGGGATGTCGAAAGCCAGGGATTGTACGGCGCACCCCCGATTCGCATCCTCTCGAGCAGCGAACGTCACGGCTCGTTCGAACGGGCGGTGCGCTTACTTGGCTTTGGCCAGGCGCACATAAAACTGCTTCCGGTCGACGATCACTGCCGGCTGCTGCCTGATGCGCTCGAGGAGGAATTGAGGAGGGCGGACGGTCGTCCAACCCTCGTGCTTTTGCAGGCGGGCGACATCAACATCGGCGCTTACGATTCGTTTGAAACGCTCATTCCCATCGCAAAACGCTACGGCGCGTGGGTGCATGTTGATGGCGCGTTTGGGTTATGGGTCTCCGCGAGTCTCCGCCTGCGCCAGCTGGTGAAAGGAGTTGAAGCTGCCGATTCGTGGGCCACGGATGGTCACAAGTGGCTCAACCTACCCTTCGATTCCGGCTTTGCTTTCGTTGCCGATCGCGACGCACATCGAGGCTCTCTTTCGTTTCGTGCTCCCTACCTAACGCATGCGGCGGATGCGCGCGACGAGATGGACTGGAACCCCGAATGGTCGCGCCGCGCTCGCGCGTTCCCTGCGTACGCGGCACTGCGCCAGCTTGGGCGCAATGGCGTTGCAGACTTGATCGAACGCTGCTGCGGTCACGCGTACGAAATCGTTACTCGTATCGGGGAACTTCCGGGCGCGGAAATGTTATGGAAACCGGTAATCAATCAGGGACTCGTCCGCTTCCTCGATCAGAGAGCCGGTGCTACGCAGGAAGATCACGATCGACGCACTGATGAAGTCATCTCGGCGATACTAAAAACTGGCGAAGCTTTTTTTGGTGGGACAACCTGGCGCGGGCGACGCGCCATGCGTGTGAGCGTCTGCAACTGGCAAACGTCGGAACACGATGTCGAACGGGTGGTGAAAGCAGTAGCTAACGTTCTTAAGAGAGATCAAGTGACGAACCCAACTTGTTAAGATCGATCTGAGATTTCAGGGTCTTGCCGGAGGAGACCTCTCTTCTACTTCCCACTATCCATATGCCAGCCCGGATTTACCCACTCACCTTTGCGCAAAACGAACACCTCAGTAAGGCGGCCGGCCTGGTTAATTCGTTGGCCGCCAGTCTCCAGCTCATAGGAGTAGTTGGAGTACACCACTGCGGTGTAGCCATAAACCTGGATCTCGGTTTTGGGAAACTCGAGCTTGAGAAGCTTGCCGCCGTTCTTTGCAAACTGTGCCGAGCCGTCAAGAATCGTCTGGCGGTTGGACCAGTTGTTGTCGCCGGCTTCGATGGCGAGAGTCTCCTCAGGGATAAGCTTTTCTAGGCGGGGCACGATCTCCAGCGAAGTAGGCCCGCCAAACAGCTTCGCGACGCCTCGAGCAGACGCTGCTTCATCTGATCCGGTAATGGTCTGAGCGACTGTAACTGAGTCTCGACCGAATCGGGATGGAGTGCCGTATCGCTGCCGCTCTGGATCCACTTGCCATCTTGCTTTGTATAAAAGTCCGAAATACGCAGCGCCCGATGGAACGGGCCGTTTGGGGTGTGGGACTCGACGTCGGCGACGAAGCAGACAAAGGCAGCATCGCCTTTGAAGATCATGTCAAACTCGCGCATCTTGTGGCTCTTCATGCCGTATGGATTCTTCGGGTCCACGTAGTTGTAGTCCATGTAACCCTCGATGCCCTTGATCATGGTGCCTGAACCTTCCAGATAGCCGAGCCAGTTGTGAGCATGCGTCGCCCGCAGCGCGGCCTTATCTTTGTTGATAAATGCCTGGAAGATGCTGTCGATGTGCGCGCGGATAGCCTCGCGATCAGCCATCCGGTCGTCCTGGATGTTCATTACTTTCGACGAGCTGCTGACCGGCATGGTTGCGGCGAAGAGCGCGATGCCAAGGCCGAACGAGAAAAGGGACAGAGCCAAGATCCTGAAAGTCATCGAGGTTTACCTCCCGTTGAGTTGTAAGGATGGCACGCAAAGACGAAAAGGGGGCAAAGACGCAAAGAAGAATACGTTTTAGACTTTGCGTCTTTGCCCCCTTTGCGCCTTTGCGTGAATTCTCCTGGTTGCACCAGGGCGGGCTATCTAATCTGCGGTTGCGAATACGGCTACTACTTCACCGCACGGACATTGAGATTCAGCACAACGTCATCCCGGATGAGATTGTCGGATGCTCCTGCATAGTTGATTCCGAAATCTTTTCGGTTAATTGAGAACGTGCTGTCGACGGTTATAGCGTCTGGAGCGACAGCTATCGTCGCCGGAAAGGTTATTGACTTTGTAGCTCCGTGCAGATTCAGGTTGCCGGTAATAGTGTGCGTGGCACCTTTGTCGCCGCCAGCTTTTATTTCGGTGGATTCGAAGGTCGCTTGCGGGTATTTGGCTACGTCAAAGAAGTCGGGGGTCTTCAGGTGAGCGGTAAGCTTCGGATCGTCTGACGTCAAAGAATCGAGGTCTATCTTAAAGGTCACCCGACTCTTCTCTGGTTGGCCCAGGTAGTCAATGGCGCCCGAGAATTTTCCGAATGAGCCATTGTGACTTCCGGTGACTTTAGATCCTACAAACTCAATCTTCGAGTTATCCGGAGTTATTAAATACTTCTCTCCCCCGGCCGGCGCCGCGGCCACCGGGGCCGCTTGATTAGTGACGGCTCTCGGTTTGTCTGAGGCGGGATCGTTACAGGCTGCGATCAAAAGCAACGGCACTAGTATAGTCAGAGTCTTTATTGAGCGAGTCATCCTGTTCTCCTGAAATTGGAAATGATGTGCAATTTCGTGAGACTTTAACATGCGAGATGAAAGGCATCAAAGGCCCTGCGCGAGCTCAGGGCGCAGTGCTAGTGAGCTGAGTGAGATCCACCGCTACCGAGAGTATGTGAAACCAACGTTATGCAGTTAAGCCTGAGAGTGGGTAAGCAGCGACTTGCCTACAATGAGAGGACCACTCAACTACAGAACAGGGAGCGGTAGCGACCTGGCCGTTGCGACAGACTCAAAATGTATTAGCGGTACCGAGACGGCCAGGTCGCTACCGCCCCTGTTCTGTAGTTGAGTCATATCGTCAAAGCGTGATGATTTCGCGGACCAGACGCTTAATAATGTGCGCCAACCGAAGCGCGCTGTTATCTGATTGAGGCCGGTATCCGTCCTCGACATCCCAGATGGCGGAAAGTACTCCTTGCGCAAATGCCCAACAGAGGGCCCGGTTGTGATCCAGTTTTAACGTTCCGGCTAGAATTTCAAGCCGCCTCTCGACAGCAGCGAGCGAGGTATACAGGTCGGAGAGCTCCACCGGATTCCTAAGTATTGCCCCGACTTCATACTCCAATTCGCCCACGACGCCTTTCGGGTCAATCGCGACCCAGCCGCGTTTGGTGTCGAAGAGCGCGTTGTAGTGTTGGAGATCGCCGTGCAGCAGCATGAGTGTCTGCTGTGACGCAACTAGTCGTTGATAACACTCGCGGGCTTCCGCAACCAAATCATGAGGAACCTGTTCGTCACCCCTTTTCAGATACCGATCAAAACCGTGGGACCAGTCGAGAAGTGTTGGAGAATGTTCCGGGGCTGCACGATACGCCATCTGCCCCATCAGTTCGGCGAGAATTTGAGTTGCTCGTTCATCTTGGCCATGCCGGACGAGGTTCACTAATGGTTCGCCGGGGTCCAGTCGCTCGAGCAAGACAGCGCCGGCATCAAATTCAAGAACTCGCACTGTACCGTGTCCATCGAATGCCCGCAGAACCTCGCCGGATCGCCACTCGTCGCCGTGCTGTTTAGTTACCTTTAGAACGACGCGAGAGCCGCGACTGACCCCAAAAGCCAGCACTGAACCTGGAGTCTCCTGTGTTTCCTGGATCGTCACCTGCCACTGTTGAGCTCTCTCTTTAAGCTGATTAAATACCAGCGACATGGAATTGGCGCGAGGCCGTGTGTCAAAATCCCCGACACGCGTCGAGACTCAACACCTACGATCCAAAACTCTTCCGGATTAGGTAGGACATTTTGACGAAAAACGCCCTGCTGTTGCGACGAAATCCGGGAACAATCTCTCTGGTGAAAGGATGAGCCTCGTTGTAGTTAATGTCGTCGTTGTACCCGACATAGAACGATGTGCCCGGGCTTGGCGTCCAACCCGCGAGAAACTGTGAGCGAGCTCGTTGGCTGAGTGTGTTGTAATCGATAATCGCGCGCGCAAACGTTGCCTTCGTAAACTGGTAGGTGCCGCGGAAGGTGAGAATGTTGATATCAAATGCCGTGCGCCCCGTGTCGTTTCTCACCAGCCGCTGCTTGACTAGATTAAACTGCATGCGCAACTCGTTGGTTGGCTGGTAAGTAAGGCCACCATTTATCTGCAGCATATTACCTCGGCCCGGATCGAGCGGAGCGAGCTGGCCCAGCAGTAGAGCGGCGGGACTTACGCGTGGATACTTTCGTCCATTGCCAAAGTCCAGATCGAAGGTTCCCATTCGGTACGTGATCTGGCCGTTGAATTGCACCTTCTTGCTGTAGTTCGAGCCGCCAAAAACTGCGAAATGGTTCTTCATTGAAGAGCGCTCATTGTCCTCTCCGTAGAAGGTGCATTTATTGGCGACTGCGAACGGATTGCACGGACGAGCTTGCCGGGTCGCCCCGAACTCGTGATCAAACAGGCGCTCGTAACCCGGCTCATAGAAGGCTCCAAAATAGCTGCTGCGCGGTAGTGTCAGTTCGAAAACCAATTCCGTCTCGTAACCATATAAGCGGCCCTGCCAATCGTAATCAACATGCGTGAACTGATGCAGGTGATAGGAGATCAGCGTCTTCTTCGGCTGAGGGTCGGAGTTGTAGCGCAGGAAGAAGCTATTAAAGTTTGAGTTTGTGCGCTGAAAGAACCCCACGTCGGCGCGATAATCACGCGTAAAACCCTGTGCGTAGAGTTCCCATCCCCAGTTGCGCCCGGACACGTTGTAGGCGGTCGTATAACCTAAGCCGTTGCCGGTGCGGTAACGGCTGACCCCTTCATCTGCGTTGAAGAAACGGTTCCTTGAAGTAGTGCCCAGGGTCTGAAAAGTCCAGGTAGTCTGCTTATCGAGCCGGAAGCGTCCATCGACACCGAACAAATCGTTGTGCTTCTCAATGAAATTGTAAGTAGTGGCAATCACGCCGATCGAATTCTCTTTCCCAATATCCCGTTTTAGTCGAAGTACGCCAATTTGCGCGTTCTTATCCAGGAACCGGAAATTTCCGGGATTCAGGCGCTCGTCTCCGACAAAAGTGCCGGGCCCGTTATCGCTCGCCACCATCAGACCGAAAGTGTTTCGTCCTTTCTTACCTGAGAGTTTGACCGCCACGTCTGGATCCACGATCGCGCGGGTGTGCACTGCGGTAATCGGCGTTTGAAAAATGTCTATGCCTTCGAGGAAGAAAGGACGCTTCTCCGGAAAGAAAATTGCGAATCGTTGGTTTGCCGTAACCACCAATTGGTCGGCCTCGACTTGTGCGAAATCCGGATTAATGGCCAGGTCAAGTGTCAGCGCCGAGCTTGGGGTAAACTTCGCGGTGAGGCCCGGATCGAATCTGATTGGTTCGTTCACGATGCGCCCGGGATCGCCGGCAGCACCCAAAGTGCCGGGAAGAACACCAAAGGTATTCACAAACTTGCCGTTCTGCGAAAGCGTTAGACTGGGAATCAGTTCGAGAGTTCTCTCAGTCGAGACGCCCTCGAGTCCACCCAGATGCCCGGCCTGACTAAGGTTGCTATCGATGCTACGTGAAAGAGGCATCCACGAACTGAGTTCTCGGTTGAACCGCTGAATACGTCGAAAGAAGTGCGCCCCCCAAAGTTTGCCCTTCCCTGCTTCGTAGCGAATCGATTTGAAGGGGAGGGCAATCTCTACGACATACCCGCTATCGTTTACCAGGCCCTTCGACTCCATTAGAACGTCTACACTGAAATCCTCGCCCCTGCCTTCCGTGATCACGCCATCTGCCTGGATGCCCAGTGGATTGAACAACATTTCAAAGGCTTTGCGCTTGTCGTTGAATGTGTCGAGATAAAAACCGACCCAGTCGTCCTGGAAGATATTGTCGCGCTTGGCGACTGTCGAACGCACTTTGTCCGGCTCGTCGAACGCACGAAAAGCGATGTAAAGAAATTTGGGATCATAACCGACTAGGACTTCGGTCGGCTTTGATGGAGCGATGTTGTCGCCAGGATCAACCTGATAGAAATCCTTGAGCACCGCCGCCTTCTGCCATACCGGCTCATCCAGTTTCCCGTCAATCACGGGCGGTGTCTCAAACTTCGGAACGGTTACGGGATTGGCCTTCTCCGGCGGAAGCACCACGGCTCCCTTCACAGAAGGGGGCCCAGGAGAAGCTGGCGTGGATGGCGTCCTGGGATCCGGCGATTCGGCAGGCGTTGCAGGCGAGGTCGCGGTTGCAGGAACAGATGCGGGCACCGGCGTTGAAGACGCTACTGGAACTGGTGAAGGAGAAGCTGGAGGTGGAGACGTGCTTAACGGCTGGGCTGGTGGTTTACCAACAGGCGTCTGCGCGAAAGCAGTGATTGTAAAGAAACTCAGCGCGCTGAGTATCAGGAAGAGTCGTCTCATAGGTCGTCAATCGGATTAGATTTTACACCGCCAGTTGCCACGGCCCAGAGTGTGGGAACGTAAAGTTTTTCAAGCGGGAGGGTTAGAATTAATTGGCCTTGGGGGACATCAACACCATGAGAGCCGCGTTTTTCGTGCAATTTTCCTTGACCTGGGTGCCTATGCGCCGGTATGCGGTACGCCCAGATTTGCCAACAAGTTCAATCGAAGCTCCGTGGGCAAGCTCGAAGACCTCGGTTAGATAAACACGGCTCATGAGGGTTTTCCGTTGATACCACGGCTGTTTATGACGAGCTCGAAAATTGTCTTTTATCGCGAATTAAGAACGATTCTTCCATCCCCCGTGTTAAGAACGAAAACGTTTCCGCCCCGGCCCACTCTCCATCGCTTAACACGTTTCGACGGGGCGATGTCTTCCGAGATGTTAATGCCCGCGTTGTCTATACCTTCGGCGTTTGTTTCTATTGTGAAGTCTGCATTCGCAGGAACCGACAGGGAGATATTGCCGTCACCTGTCCGGGCGGCCAAACCAAGGAATTTTCCAGCGAGAGAAATCGAACCATCGCCCGTGCGCGCATCCACCTGTCCCTCAAAACTTGCGATCTCAATCTCTCCATCACCGGTATTAACCTGCAACTGTCCTCCGCCACTGGTGACTTTGATTGAGCCATCACCGGTGCGCAGAGTGAGTTCACCTGAAACACCTTCCAGATGCAAGTCACCATCCTGTGACGTAACGTGCAAGGTTGAGTTGCGCGGAATATAAACGTCCAACGATGCATTCCCGTTGCTCCCCGTAGACTTCGCGATAATCGAAACCGACGAGCCTACCTGTTCCGTTTGAATAGTTACCTGCTTAATCTCCTGTTCATCGCCACCATGCTTTGTCGCCGTGTACTTAACTTCGGGCTTATCCCACCCGTGAACAGTTACAGCCCCGTCGAACGTCACAATGTTCACCCGCGGCGAACCGGAGACTGAGAACGTCTTCGACTCACGTTCAGTTAGGCCCTTGTAGCCATATCCTCTACCACTGCCTTTGCCTTCCCCAACGCCCTCTGCCTCACCTCTAACTTCGCGGCGAATCCTTTCCCGCACCTCTCGTTGGGTTTGGCGTTCAATTTCTCTCTGAGCTGTGGCGATTTCGCGCTGAGCGTCGCGAATGGCTTGCTCAACTTCGCGCTGCACCTCAACCTGCATGGCGCGATTGGCCCGGTGGGCTTCGGCTCGCTGCGCTCGTTCGGCCCGGCGAGCTTCAATGGCTTCCCGCCGGTCTTCTGCGCTCATATTGCGATGGGCTGCCTCCTGGTCGTGATCGCCTTCTCCCGACCCATCTCCCTTATTTTTATCCTTGTCCTTGTCTTTGATGGTTAACAAGCTGGTAGCCGTGCTCACTGTGCGGCCATCCTGCGAGTGTTTGATCGAGATTCTCCCGTTCACATTCCCCAGCTTTATCCGCGGCCCGCCCGTTCCCAGTTGCCCGTTAAGCTCGTGGCCCACGTAATCCCCATGTTGGACGTTGAGGCCAAACTCATTGCTGATGGCTCCATGGACTGTTCCCGCTCTCACCACGGCATTCGCATCCGAGGGAATGATAACGGTCACGTTTCCATTAACTGACCCGAGCGTAATCGGCTTCTCATAGTCAAGCTTAGTGAACGTCGCTTCGAGGCTGCCGTTAACCGTCGAGAGTTTCACTACGCCACCGAGACCGCGGGCAGTTACCTTGCCGTTCACCGATGAGGCTTTCACGTCACCTTCAACACCATCAAGCTCAAGCGAACCATTCACCAGGTCGACCGACTCCAAACGCGCGTTGCGGGGAACCGTTACGGTGTAGTCAACCAGGGCTGGGTTGTTATAGCGGCCTTTGTGTTCATCGGTAAAAGTCTGGTTCCAATCCGGATAGGTCGTGCGGATTCTGATTGCGTCGGCCGTGGCATTCACTTCGATCTTCGCTTCACTCAGTCGCTCACGTCGGTATGCGCGCTTGACTGCGGCCAACTGCACTTCATTGCGGTCCCATACGGCAATGCGTACGCCGCCATTCAGATTCTCGAGACTCAAACGGCCATTTGCCGAAAGGGGGTAAGTCTGTTGAAAGTCTTCACGCACCTCCTGGAACGGCTGGTCGCCTGGTGGGAAGCTTTCACCTTCCGCATGGCGCGCCACTCCCAGCTGGATCTTCGAGGCGCTTCCACTTGGCCCGCTCAAGAGCGCTGCGCTTAAAATCATTGCCACAATCAAACTTCTCTTCAACATCATTTCTTCTCTCACTTCTCTTTCGTTTGGGGAAACCCTCAACTCAGCGAATCAACTGGCACGTCGAGAACTAAAACTACGTTCCAATCTCTTAATCATGATTTCGCGCCTGCCGTTGTCAGTTTTACCGTGCGACTGTTTACGGTTTGTCCGGCCCAGCAGGCTGAGAGGAAAATCCGGCGATACCTCACCCTCGAAATCATCGGCTTTCATATCGTGGATCATCGTCAACGGAAGATCCAGGGTTACTACCCGGTCATTGGTTTTAAATTCAAAGTGGGCCGGCCAATCGCTATCCCGGCGCCTCGCGGAGATCTCATTCCTGGGCGTTCTCGCGGCAGCGTACCTGGCGCGTGCTAACTGTGGAACGTTGCGATTCATCTTCGTGCTTGCCAGCAGCTCGGCCTTTCCACCAAGTTCGGGTTGATTAACGGTGTCGTAGTCAATGCTGTCAATTTCATTATCTGTCGCCTGCGAGGTTCCATCGCTCTCACCAGACCCAGCGGCAGAGTTGATTGGTTCAAGACTCTTATTCGGACACGACCCAGTCGGCGAGAAGGGGGTCGAGACGGGGGTTGAAATGGTCGTATCGTCAAGCATTACCAAATCAGTTCCCTGCCATTGACTCGTGAACCCATGAACGCTGCTAACCATCTCCCGGAGGCGATTCAGATCCCTCATCGCAGTGGAAAAAGCTGCCAGGCCCACCAGTACTATCAGCGTCACTTTGTATGCTTTGTTTTCCAGCTGTTTAGTTTTGTTCATTTCTTTTACCCTTGGGCTCTAACCTTTTTCAGGCCGGGAACAGTCACCTTGGAGCGTTTACTACTACCGTCCCCGGCCCGTCTGCGTTGCTCTACTACCAGAACACCATGCTGAATTTGTTTGTGGCAGAAATTTGGCATTAGTTGAGCTTTGCCTCAGAAGCCCTTCGGCCGCCATCTGGATGGTATTGCAGCACAAGTTCGTAGAAATCAGTCAACGCACAGAACCGCTTGCGGTAGCCAGCGGATCCTAAGTTCAAGAAGAGTGACTAACGTCAATCAATCAAGCATTTGTACGCATGAAACCTCTAAGACGCGTTGATTGAGCTTAGCATCCGCTGGCTACGGCAAGCGGTTCCGTTAGTTGAGCTGCTCCTCATTTTCGTGAAGCTTGTCTGCCAGCCCAAAGAGGCTGCGGGCCTCCTTGGAGTTTAGGGCAAGGGGAAAGGTCGGAGTTTGACTCGTGCGGTTGGACAAGAGCAAAGGGCAAGTCGGGTGAATCGATTCTAGCGTCACCCCCTCATTACAGAACCGCGAGCGGTAGCGACCGGATGCTATCACTCAACTCCAATCGACGTGAGCTTAGGATCCGGTCGCTACTGCTCTCGGTTCTGTAGTTGCGTGCACTTCAGTCGTTGTGTGGCTCACCACACTACTTTTTCACCAAATGCAGAGTGCCGCTGAATGAAGCGACCTGGATACTGGCGTCTCCCGCACCGCACACGGCATTCACACGTCGCAAGGTTGGAGTGAAAGTGATAACCGGTGTAGTCACGATTACCTTACTCATCCGCGGCGCAACTTTTACTATCACTGGAGAAGCCTGGGGCGTTGCGTCAGGAGCCGGGCGCTTTGGAGGGGCAGGAGCCGGCGCTGGAGCTGGATCCGGAGCGGGCGCTGGAGCTGGCGACGGGGCCGTGTCAGGAATAAGTTTCAAAGGGAAATCCGAAATAATCTCCCCGTCCTTCGAGACCTTAGCGCTGAGACTGAAGGATGAGTCACCGGGCAAGGTCAGCGTTATATCGCCGGACATGGTCTTAAATCCATAACGGCCGCCGGCTGCCAGTGACCCTGTCAGATGAACATCTCCGGTAACCGTGCGCGCATTAAACTGCGAGTGGCTGACTCCCTCGAGATTCAGATCGCCACTCACGCTAACCGCTTCGAACCCATCAGCAGCACCGGATGGACGCAGGTTAAATACTTCAATTCCGCCGCCAATCGTTGTGAGGCTTGCGCGCCCGGTGGAATCCTTGATCAAAACACCGCCGCCCACGCTGCCAACCTCAACCGCTCGCGAGACACGCTCGATATTAATATCCCCGTTCTGAGTTCCCGCAACCGCAACTGCAATGTCGGCGATACTTATGTCGCCGTCTCGAGTTTGCACGTGCACCGATGCCGGGCGCGGAACAAACAGTTCGAGATCGCTGTACGCCTGACAGTTACTCTTGTTCCGTGGCTCGTCTGACTTGTCGACCACGAATACTTCCACCTTTATTGCCTTACCTGATTGGGAGGCGCCAGCCTTTTGTCGTAACTCAATCTGCGCAGCGTCGGACGACCTGGCTAAAACTTCATCCCTGTCCCAGCCGCGGACGCTGATACTGCCGGACATTACACAAATCGAAACCGTCACCGCAGGATCCGCGGACACGGTCCGCTCAATCTTCTGCGAACGCACGTCGTCGATGCGGCCCGACGCGCGAGCCAGGACAGCTGCAGTCCCAAAGAGCGACATGAGGATCAACACCTGACAGATTTGTATAGCGCTAAACTTCATCGTTACCTTGAAACCTAAAACCAGTTACGGCCTGTTATAGAGTCGCGCGTCGGCGACAGTGTTCAGAAGATCAACTTTGCTCTGATAAGCATTAAACATGAATTCCGCCGCATCCGGGTCATTGGGGTTCTTCTTGGCCGCATTACGCGTAGCCGCGAGTGCTCGATCGACCACCGCCAGATTCCTTTCATACTCGGCCCGCAGGGATGGTCTCATGGGCCTGTTGCTCTTTGATTTGATCGTCGAGTCCAGAGCGGCAATTGTTTTCAAGTAACTACGTTCGCCAGGTAACAGCTTTACCTCCGCAACTGCTTGATTGCTCTCGGTGGCGGGCTGTCTCGGACGTGTTCTTCGCACCCGACCACCAGCAACGGCAGGAGTTGAGGCCGGGGGCGTCGGAGTTACAGGAGTTACAACAGACACCGCGTTGCTGCCAGGCTTCGCATTGCTTTCGGCATTCGGGGTCTCGGTTACGGTGGGCTGCGGCACTGCAGCTACCTTGTCTTCGTTATTGATGGTGGGAGACTCGCTCTGTCGCAAGTGAATAACTCCCAGCATCGTTCCGAACGCCAGCATCACCGCCAGCGCGGCATAACCGAATGTCCGTTGAGGTGTAAACGCAAAGAGAGCGCTGATAGACTGAAGCCAACCACGGCCTGGCATAACGACAGGCTCTCTGACTGCATTCTGATTGTCCAACTGCAGGCCGGCCACCGCCACATCAATACGATGACGCAAGCGTTCGGTTGGCACAGTCGCATCAAACTCTGGCGCCAGCGCGCTTGAGAGCAAGAGAAACTCGCCTTCCAACTCGCGCGCGGCGACCGCACAGCTCATACAGGACACCAAGTGCGAGGTGACGCCTTCCATATCCGCACTCGAAAGCTCACCATCAAAATAGCTCTGGAGAATTCCTTCGTCTAAACACTCTCTCATCAACGTCCTCCAATTTTTCCGTACACCCTGACAAACTCTTTACGACCCCGCGCCACCAGGCTACCCACGTTCGTTTCCTTCAGCGACAACGTGGTAGCAATCTCGCGATAGGAGAGTCCCTGCTGTTTCAAGAGCAGGCAGCTTCGCATCGGCTCCTTGATTCTATCGAGCGCGCGTCGCGCTTCGGCAATCGCCTGCCGGCGCTCGTAATCTTCCTCAGGTTGCGGAAACCACACCTCAGGGGTGGTCTTCTGATACTCATCGTCACGGGCTGCGGCGCGGCTCTGGCCGCGCAGTGTGTTGCGGGCCACGTTCAAAGTGACACGCAAAAGCCACGCGCGAAGAAGTTCCTCGCCCGGGGTCGAGTCGAGATTGCGATAGAGTCTGAGAAAGACCTCCTGAGTAACGTCTTCAGCCAGCCCCGAATCACGTACCACAGCCCGGGCGGTCCGAAAGACTGCTCGGTGATGAAGCGTAAACGCCTCATCGAAACTGAGGGCGGTCGCCGCAGTCGCGATTTCCTTGGGCATTGACTGTATCAAGGCTCTAACTTGTCCGCTCATTGATCACCGCTCTCAAGGGAACAAACACCGCAAGGTGCTGATTTATGACAACTTTCTGCGGGCTAACCTGCATTACCGGCTTTTCGGCGGTATATTGTAGTCTGAAAGAAGTCTTGCACCAATTTGGCGGAGCGGTAACAGAAAATTGGGTTCAGATTCGACGGCCAGTTGAACGCTCGACTCCGCTGGAAAGTTCAAAAATGTCCGGAATTCCAAGCATTGGAAAAGAAACGGGTTCGATTCAGAAGCCCGAATCAAATTCCATCGCAGCACTGGATAACAGCCCTTTTATGCGCGCCTGCCGGCGGGAAGCAGTTCCCCATACGCCCGTCTGGTTGATGAGGCAGGCAGGAAGATACATGCGCGAATATCGAGAATTACGAGCGCGGATGAGTTTTCTGGAACTCTGCAAAACGCCATCACTAGCTGCGGAAGTGACGGTTACTGCCGCAGAACGCCTGGGAGTCGATGCGGCGATAATCTTTGCGGATATCCTGTTGATT
The DNA here is from genome assembly GCA_046261995.1 of Pyrinomonadaceae bacterium. Lineage (GTDB taxonomy): Bacteria > Acidobacteriota > Blastocatellia > Pyrinomonadales > Pyrinomonadaceae > PSRF01. The sequence goes on along the minus strand of JBHENP010000008.1, from coordinate 26,559 downwards.
ATTGAGCCGATGGGAATTGAATTAGAGTTTGCCAAAGGCGAAGGCCCGACAATTCACAACCCTGTGCGCACTTCTCAAGGCGTTGATCGGCTGCGCGAGGTAGATGATATCGACTCGCTCGAGTTCGTGTTTGAGGCGATCAGACAAACACGAGCCAGTCTGAAGGCGGACTTGCCGTTGATCGGGTTTTCCGGAGCACCGTTCACGCTTGCCTCTTACATTATTGAAGGTGGTGCCTCGCGAAACTATGTCTATACGAAACTACTAATGTACACCGATAAAGGCGCCTGGCATGCCCTGATGTCCCTGATCTCGCGCGCCCTGGTTAAGTATCTCAATGCCCAGATTCTCGCTGGGGCTCAGGCTGTGCAGTTGTTTGATTCCTGGGTTGGCACTCTGAGTGCCGATGATTATCGCGAGTATGTCCTACCTCACACACGAAGTGTCATCAGCAGTATCACGCCCGGGACGCCGGTGATACATTTCGGCACCGGAACAGGCGCATTACTTGAATTGATGCGTGAAGCCGGTGGCAATGTAATTGGACTCGACTGGCGCGTGCGCCTGGACGAGGCCTGGCAGCGTTTTGGACACGATGTCGGCGTCATGGGAAATCTCGATCCGGTCGCGTTATTTGCAGGTAAAGATCACGTCCGTTCGCAGGCGAAAAAGATTCTTGACCAGGCTGGTGGGAGGTCAGGTCATATTTTCAACCTGGGCCACGGGATTCTCCCGGAAACTCCCGTGGAAAACGTGATCGCGCTGGTTGAAACTGTGCACGAGATGAGCGCGAGGTAGCATAGACTTCAGTCTGTGTGATTGCTCTGATAGAACACGATCTTCAACATGTGTGATTGCTCGGATAGAATCACAGACTGAAGTCTATGCCACTCACATGAACCCATCATACGACGCCCTCTTAGTCATTTCATTCGGCGGGCCTGAAGGAATGGCTGACGTGATGCCATTTCTTGAAAACGTACTCCGGGGAAAAAATGTGCCGGCAGAACGCATGCGGGCGGTGGCCAAACACTATGAGATGTTTGCCGGCGTGAGTCCTATCAACGAGCAAAACAAAAAACTTATTGGTGCCCTCCACGAAGAGCTGGCAGCGAATGGTCCTCGTCTTCCAATCTACTGGGGCAATCGGAACTGGGACCCGCTTCTGGGTGAAACTCTTACCCAGATGGCCGCGGATGGAATCAAAAATGCGCTCGCTTTTGTTACCTCTGCATACAGTTCATATTCCAGTTGCCGGCAGTATCTGGAGAACATAGCAGAGGCGCAGGAACAAGTAGGATCCAGCGCGCCGCGCATTAATAAGCTACGTGCGTTCTATAACCACCCGCTGTTCATTGAAACCAATGTCGACTGTCTTCAGACTGCGCTGAGCAAAATCCCTGAGGCAAAACGTGCAACGGCCCAGATTGCGTTCACCGCTCACAGCATCCCGCAATCGATGGCCGACAACTGCCAATACGAGACTCAACTCCAGGAGACCAGCAGGCTGGTCGCCGCCGGAGCCAACCGTGATTCCTGGCAGCTCGTTTACCAGAGCCGGAGTGGACCGCCCACTCAGCCATGGCTGGGACCCGATATACTTGACCACTTGAAAGAATTGAAAAACTCCGGCGCTACCGATGTCGTAATCGCACCGATTGGCTTTGTTTCCGATCACATGGAAGTCATCTATGACCTGGACACCGAAGCACGGCAGCTTTGTGAGGAAACCGGTTTGAATATGGTGCGCGCTTCAACTGCGGGCACCCATCCGTTGTTTATCCGCATGATCCGCGAACTCGTTCTGGAGCGGATGAATCCGGACACTGGTCGAAGATTTCTCGGAACTCAAGGGGTCAGTCATGATGTTTGCTTGCCAGGCTGCTGTCTGCCAAAGGCCTGAAAAATGAATGGCTCAAGCGCCCTTAATTTGCAAGTTGGGAAGGGCGGTTTACTCCCGCTCAAGATCCTCATCAATTCAACCTTGAATTGTAAATGCAAGATGGAGTGGCCATGCAGCTTGAGCGGGGGTAAACCGCCCTTCCCAACGTGCAAATTTGTTTGGCTTGAATCATCCACTCAAGCATGAAAAAGATCATCATCATCGGCGGTGGGATCACGGGCTTAGCTGCTGCGCATCGGTTTACCGAACTCAGCAAAGAGGCGGCAGCTGATTTCGATGTCACGGTCATGGAAGCAAGCTCGAGACTCGGGGGCACGATTCAGACTGAGCACCGCGACGAATTTCTGCTGGAGTATGGTCCCGATTCGTTCATCTCCGAAAAGCCTGAGGCACTTGAGCTCATCAAGCGCTTAGGGCTCGAATCCCAACTCATCGAAACGAACAAGGACTATCGACGCAGCTTTATCGTGCGCAACGGAAGGCTGTGTCCAGTGCCCGAAGGCTTTCAGCTGCTAGGCCCCTCGCGTTTGTGGCCTTTTGTCACCAGCGACATTTTCAGTTGGACCGGCAAAGCCCGGATGGCCCTGGATTTGTTGTTACCGCGAGGCAACATCAGACAGGACATCGACGAAAGTCTTGCTCAATTTGTAAGGCGACGGCTTGGACGCGAGGCCCTCGAAAGAATGGCCCAGCCAATGGTCGGGGGAATCTACACCGCGGATCCGGAACGACTGAGCTTGCGAGCTACCATGCCGCGGTTCCTCGAAATGGAACGCACAGATCGCAGTGTGATTCTGGCAATGATGAAACGCGCAAGCACACAGAACAAATCCGAAACCAATGGCACAAGCGGAGCACGTTACAGCCTTTTTCTGTCCTTCGTCCGGGGAATGCAAACCTTGGTCGACGAGCTTTCAGCAAGACTCCCTCGCGCATCGGTGCAGCTAGATGCAAAGGTAGCGTCACTCCGACTCGATCGCATTTCAGGTGGGTGGTGGATAAGTACAGAGTCCGGAGTAACCATCAGCGCTGACGCGATCTGCCTTGCCCTTCCTACGTACGTCGCTGCGCCGTTGTTACAAAAAACGGATCCCAAACTGTCTGCTGAGCTCGAGTCGATTACCTATGCCTCAACGGCGACGGTAAACCTCGCATACCAGCGGAGAGATTTACCGCATCACCTCGAAGGCTTTGGTTTTGTCGTGCCGTTTATTGAAAAGCGATCTCTAATGGCCTGCACCTTCAGCAGCATTAAGTTCCCCGGTCGGGCCCCGAACGGATTTGTCCTATTGCGAGCATTTGTTGGGGGCGCCCTACAACCCGACATGTTCGCCCTGGATGAAGCCGAAATGCTTCAGCGTGTCCAGGCTGATCTACGGGAGCTTCTGGGGATTGAGAAGGCGCCGCTTTTCAGCAAAGTGACTCGCTGGCCAAGGTCGATGCCTCAGTACGAAATCGGCCATCTGGATCGCGTCCAAAGAATCGACAATCATTTAACTCAACTCCCGACTCTCAAACTGTCAGGTAACGCTTACCGGGGCGCCGGCATTCCGGATTGTATTCGCAGCGGTGAGAAGGCTGCCGAAGAGCTGGCGTCGTGTCTTAAAGCTACGGGTTCGTCGCAGTACTCCTAAACCGGATCATTTTTTCAATTGTCATTGGTGGATTCAACTTAAAGTGCAACAAAGCAGCGCGACCCTTATACACAGAACCGGGAGCGATAGCGACCGCACTCAACCACGAGGAAAAGAGGCGAATAGAAAACCAATCTCCATTCGGTTGAGTGACGTATCCGAGCCTCATATGTAGCTTGTTCTTGAAAGATCCTGATACTTGAGTGCGGTCGCTATCGCTCCCGGTTCTGATTTGCTCAGTGCGCTGCTTCTGTTGCACTTCCAAGTTGAATCTGCGTTCTGCCAATGAATGAGAATTGAGAAATGCAATTGGAAATGATCCTGGTCCATATTGAGGCAGACTATTGACAGGGATTCTTGGTTGGAATAGAAAGCTAACAGTTTCCAACACCCCGAAATCCCAGCTCAGGAGGTCACATTATGTCAGGTGATCAACCCGCCCCTGCCCCCGAATCCTCGAGAATCCAGATTGAACAGGCGCTGAGACAAATGAATGACGAATGGGTTAAAGCGTTGGTTAGGGCGGACCGCGCAACCCTGGAACTCATTATGGCGGACGACTTTTACTTAGCTTATCCGATGGAGGGCGATGATAAGGATCAGTTCATCAGCGATGTGGTCTCGGGTGACGTAAGGGTCGAATTCCTTACACGAGAGAACGTGAGCGTCCATATTTGGGGAAGCACCGCGATCTTAACCGGAAAAGACTCGGCAAAATGGTATTACAAGGGGCGAGACTTTAGCGGCCACTACAAAATCATTAACGTCTATTCATTGCGCGACGACCGGTGGCACCTCGTCTCTTTTCAGGCCTGCCCGATGACATGAACTTGTAGCGGTGTCTCTCCGTGGGCACCCCATAGCCGGGCAGACCTTCCATCGACACCCCTCGGCGGCAATGGGGTGCCCACGTAGGGACACCCTACAATGGGGACTCACATGACTTAGTGACGAGTTTTTCAAGCCAGGATGAGTTGTTTTCCATTAGCGGCAGGAAGGCCTCGCGCGGGACTGTGGTCTCCACGTGCATATTGTCATCGGTATTGATTACAGCCCCGGCGACCGCTGGGGCAAGTTGCTTTTCGTCGCAGACGTACCAAGACTTAACGTCGGTGTCATTCATTAGACCCACTCTGGCCATCTCCGCTGCAGTTCGCGGATCCTGCATACGTTCAGCTATTCGAACCAGACTAAGTGGCACCTTGCTACCTACCAGAATCAGGTCCTTGCCTTTACTCGTGCCACCAACGCGAAAGACCATCACGTGCGGAAACACCTTCTGATATGTGGCGAGAATGGACCGAAGTCTCTCGGTGGATAGCTGATAGATCTGTACCCACTGAACAAACACGCCGCTATCAGTCAGGCCGGCGAGACCCAGCTCAAAGAACTCCTGAGTAAACAGGTTCGCTACCCCAGGCACCCAGGGATGACTTGGCTCGCTGACTATGACGTCGTATCGCCTTTTCGTGACGCGCAAAAAAGCCCTGGCGTCTTCAATGATTAAACGAAACCTTGGATCAGATAATGGCCGATGGTTGACGTGTTCGAAATAGCGGGCGGCATCGACAGTCGCGGGTTCTAGCTCCACGCAGTCGAGTGCTCCAAGCGGCGATTGCAACATCGCTCCGGCGCTCACACCGGAAGCGAAACCAACTAACATTCCGTTGTTGATACTCGGCGCCAGCAATAGCGGCAGCTGTCCGACCATTACCTGCGTCGGCATATCTTCGCCATTTGAAGCATTCGTGCGCCCGTTAATAGCCAGCGACGTTATACCCCAGTCTTTGCGGACTGAAACCGCAGTGGGTCCTTCTCTATACATTAGTAACTGTGGATTCTGCGCGCCCGTTTTCGAATCTGAAGTTACGCGGCCGCGGTCGGCAAGTACGCGGATAAGGCTATCGTATGCTCCCATGGAGAGGTTCTCTAAGTTCATCGTGGGAGCGAACCCAAACAACAACGCTGTGAGCAATCCAGCGACTCCAAAACCGAGTCCGCGCGGTAGCTGCCGTTCAGTGGTTCGTACTAGAGGTTGAAAAGCGAGACCAACCACCAGGAGGCATAACGCAGCCGCGAAAAGAATCGTGAATCTGGTGCTGGTCCAAGGAATCAGAATAAACCCGGCGCAGAAAGCTCCGGCGATGGCCCCGATGGTGTTGATTGCGTAACTTTGGCCCACCAGTTGGACCGAAGTTGATGTCTGCTCTTTGCTGGCCCAAACGAGTACAACCGGCATCACGGTCCCCATTAAAAGGGCTGGCAGCAGAATCAGTAATCCAGCTGCGAATATCTGCAACAGCAGCAATCCACTCCAGCTGGCGACGTTAAGGCGCAATCCGGTACTCACCAAAAGCTCTGGTATGACATTCACGATCATGAGACTCAGATACAGACTTGCGGCAGTTAACAGTTGAATCTTGAGAATCCTGGACCGCAAGTTTTCCGAATAACGCCTCCTCCCCATCAAATAAGCTCCGGTCGATAATCCTAAAAGGAACAACGACACCACGATCGCGAAAGCGTAAGTGCTGGATCCGATGACCATCATTAGCACTCGCGTCCAGGCAACCTGCGCACTGATGGTGACAAAACCGGAAACGAAGGCACAGAACAACCAGAATCTCGGTCCTCCTTCGTCCTGATCGTTTTCAATGCGTGGCTGCTCCCATTCTGACAACGACTCTCGTTCCAATTCCGCTGCGGTATGATTTTTTGGCGTCGAGACAGCGACTACTCGGTCAGCAAAAATCGTAACGATGCCAATTAGTATGTTGATGGCCGCCGCCGTGTACATTGTGGCGCGCACTCCTAGGTTAGGCAGCAGAAGAAACCCTGCGGCAACAGTCCCGCAGACAGCTCCGAGGAGATTACGGGTATAGAGACGCGTCACCGAAATGGATTTGAACCCTGGCGAACGTATCAACGCAGCTGACAGCACCGGCAAGGTCGCACCCATCAGGGTTGTCGGCACTAGCAGAATCATAGACGAGAGGGCAAAGCGCCACACGCTGAAGACAAACGGTCCGGGCTGGAGCTGCTGCCAGATCAAGGCATAGATGTTGTCGACCCAACGGAATAGGAGCGGCACTAACAAGGCGTACAGAGCAATCCCTATTTCGATGAGTCCATAAGCTCGAATAGGCCGCCGCACTCTCGCGGCGAATCGACCAGCCAACGCACTACCTATCGCCAGTCCTCCCATGAAGGCCGCAAGGACTGTGCTGATAGCCAGCGTAGTCGCACCGAAAACCAAACCAAGCATGCGCGCCCAAAGCACCTCATAGATCAAGCCGGTTGCCCCAGAAAGAACGAAGCAGACGCCTATCAGCGATAAACTCTTGGACGAGTATGGGATCGCGGCTGGCTTGACGGTGCGTGCATCGATAGCCATAGCGGTCTTTCTCAGAGATATATCACGTAGGAACTTCGCCAAATTTTAGCCGGGATCGACCCGGGCGCGGCCGTGGTAAGCAGGATTGAATAGTCGTCGCCAGAAAGGGATCGCGAGCGCTGGGCGGCTTCCATTTCCGCCGATGAGGAGATATCGGAATCGACCAAAGCATCCTGAGGGCGTACCAGCGCAAGGCGGCGCAGGCACTTATATAAATGTTCCAGACCTGAACCGGAAGGGCCGACGTCAGTGCCGAGGATCAGGCGCACCTCAGTACCTTCGTCTATAAAGTGTTTCAGATGAGAGGCCGCGCGAATAACGCCGCGCTCGAATCGTTCATGGAAACTTTCCGGCTCTGAACCGGGCCCCGGCCTCGTATCGAGAATGATCGTGATGCGGCGCTCGTCTTCTGAGGTGAACTCGCGCACGGTGAGACGCCGCGCACGAGCCGTGGCTTTCCAATCTATATGGCGCAGATCATCCTGGGCCTGGTAATCGCGAAGTGAGAAAAGATCGTGACCGGCCCCACGACGCATCGACGCCATGCGCCCGGCATACATCGGCAGGAGGTGTAACTCGTCTCCGATTGGTTCAGGTTTTGGGTAGACCACAATGTCGACATTCCGCGCTTTGAGTCGTCGCCTTCTGCGTAGGAAATTAAACGGAAAACGCGTGGAGAGTTCGAAGCCATTGATGAACACGTTGCCACGCTCGAGGAAGAGTTGCTCCACTCGCTGTTCTGCAGCGGCCCCATGAGGAACATACGTGAAGTAAGCTAGCGCCCTTTTGTGATGCTGCCGTCGCTTAAGCCTGCGCTTCCTACCTGCTTTGGAACTCGTTGGTCCGCGCGCTTCTACCAGAACTGAGAACGAAGGCACAATCCGCTTTGTGTTTCGCAGGGTCACTATTACCGGTGCCGGTTCGCCTGCAAAGATATGGTCGGGAAAACGCGCGGAGACGACCAGGTCCCGCAGGGATGTTCGGGCGGCAACCCAGCCCACTAACAGCGTCGCACATAGAACGGCGAAAACGAGAAACAGCAGGTTGTTTCCCGTATTCCAGGCAGCCAGACCGACAATGGTAAGCATAGCAACGAAAATTGCCCCACCGGTTGTCACTTCGATTGGCAGATCAAGTCCAGCCATCTCCAGATGAGCGGAACGAGCCAGCGGGGGGACGATGAAAACGAGGATCAATCCGGCGATGATCAGCGATAGCAATGCGCCGGCGATAGTTAGGCGGCTGTCATTACCCTGCCGGGCGAGGACCGAAAGCAGGGCAGCACCAAGGCCGGCGAGCACGAGGAGTGTCCCAAAGAAAGCACTACGCCACCTCGAGACGAAGGAGGGGGAGATTCGGACAGTTGGAGACGGGGAGACCGGGGGACGAGGAGAGCCGGGGATACGACGAGGATCATTTTCCATTTGTCATTCGAAAATTTTTCATTTGGACATTTTCTGAATCTCATTCGTGCCCGTCGTGTGATTTAGTGGATCGCTTGCTTGATTGACGAGAGAACGAACGATCCACGAAATTACACGAACGGGCACGAAAAAGAAGTAAACAATGACGAACGGAAAATGATCCCTGTCTCCGTATCGCCGTGTCTCCGTGTCTCCGTGTCTCCGAGTCGTCAGAGAGGCACGCTGACCGTTTTCATGATCTCTCGCAGAACGGCTTCGGCTTCCTCGCTGCGTCGCAGGGCAGAAGCAAAGCGCGAACTTACGAGAATGCGGTGAGCAAATACTGGCAGTACGAGTCGCTTGATGTCGTCCGGAATGCAGTAGGATCGTTCTTCCGTGAGGGCCAGCGCCTGGGCTGCACGGAACAGGGCCAGACTTCCGCGTGGGCTAACACCGAGATCGAGCATCTCGGAATCGCGTGTGGCTGCAACGATGCTCATTAAGTACTCGACTAGTGCGTCATCGACGGCCACAGCAGAAACGCTACGTTGCAACTCCGTTACCTCGGCCGCAGACATCACAGGGACCAGATCATTAAGGGGATCGGCCCGCTCGCGATCGCGGAGGATTTGTCTCTCGTCTAACAGGTCGGGATAACCTATTCTCAACCGCAACATGAAGCGATCAAGCTGAGACTCGGGTAGTGGATATGTTCCGTGATGCTCGATGGGGTTCTGAGTCGCCACGACCATAAAAGGCGCAGGCAGTGGATGCGTTACACCTTCAACCGTTACCTGACGTTCAGCCATTGCCTCGAGTAGCGCCGACTGAGTTTTTGGCGTCGTTCTGTTGATTTCGTCAGCCAGAACGACATTTGCGAAAACCGGGCCCGGCTTCCATTCGAATAGACCGGAATGCTGTTTATAAACTGAAAGCCCGATGACGTCCGAAGGCAGTAGGTCGGAAGTAAACTGTATGCGTTGAAAGCTGCAGTCGAGAGCTCTCGCAAGCGCCTGAGCCAGGGTAGTCTTGCCTACGCCGGGAACGTCTTCAACCAGCAGGTGCCCCCCGGCAATCAAAGTCACAATGGCCAGCCGAACGGCTTCCGGTTTGCCTTTTATGACCGTCTCGATTGCTCGCTGAAGCCGGTCGATTGTGTCGACGGCCTCGGAGGTTACTAACGGGCCTTGCCCGTCTACTGGTTGCAGGCGTCTCATCACTATTAGTTCGTGGCTACCGGACTCTGGATTTATTCTACATGCTAAAGTTGAGTCCCGCACGTCAAAGACAGGCCAGTCGACGCCCATTAAGGGGGTTATCACGCAAAGACGCGAGCCCAGCACCTCTGGGCCCGAAGTGACGATTGTCGCTTCCTTGTAGTAGACTACCTCGGCCCATCACAAGCGCAGTCAAACGCGCGAAATGGACTCCCGGAACTTAAGACCGGTTGGGACGTGTAACCAACGCGAGGATTACCTATGAAATCAGACAATACAAATCGTAATCGTGAGCGAGGCTTTTCGCTTATCGAACTGATGATCGTGATTGCAATCATCGGCATTTTGATCGCGGTTGGTGTCACCGGATGGCGAGCTGCAGTTCGCGCCGCTAATGAAGCCGCGGCCATCAAAACTCTCAGAACGATCGCCGAACAGCAGATGCTTTACTACAATTCGCACCAGCGCACCCGTTTTGGAACCTTTGAAGAAATGCGGAAAGAGAATCTGCTTGATGGCCGCTTTGACGGCACGACACCGGTGGTGGACGGGTACGTTTACACCATGAGAGTGATTCCCAAATCAACAACTGCGCAGGCCGGTTTCGCAGTCAATTCCGACCCGCAGGTATCCGAAGGCGCGGGCGCAACTGGGAAGAACCACTTCTACATGGACTCAGAAACCAATACGATTCATGTTAACGAAACCCAGGCGGCGACAGCCACCGATCCGCCAATTGGTCAATAACTGAAGACAGGGTAGTAAAGTCACGATCGGCATCAGAGGGCGCTGCAACACGCGCTCTCTTTTTTTGTGGTGATCGTGGGAATCTCGCTGAAAGCGTATTCATACTTTCAGATTGTTTCTAACGCCACTTTCTTCATTGGTGGCGGAAAGGCGTGGTCCAGCTCGGAGAGATCCTGCTTTGAGAGTCGCAGTTCGAGCGCACCATGGTTCTCTCGTACATGTTGTGCCTTACCAGCTTTTGGTATGGCGATGACGTCATCGTGCCGAAGGACCCAGGCGAGAGCCACCTGGTACGGGGTGACGCCATGCCGGGCAGCAATCTGTTTCAGGGCTGACTTTTTAAGCAGTCGCCCCTGCTCTATTGGCGAATAAGCCATAATGGGCACTTGACCTTCACGACTCCAGGGGATGAGGTCATGCTCAACCCCGCGCCGCGTTAAGTTATAGAGCACCTGATTTGTTGTTACCTTCGAGCCGCCGGCAAGGGTCTACAAGTTCTTCCATGTCGGCGACGTCGAAATTGCTTACGCCCCAGTGCCGGATCTTGCCGTCCTGGACCAGTGTCTCGAAGCCGGCCAGTGTCTCCTCAAGGGGTACGTCCTCGCGCCAGTGTAAGAGGTAGAGATCAAGCCGGTCAGTCTTGAGTCGGCGGAGACTACCTTCACAAGCCTTTATCGTGCCCCGACGCGAAGCATGCTCCGGCAACACTTTACTGACAAGAAAAACCTGTTGGCGCTGACCATCGATGACTTCGGCGATGAGCTCTTCAGACCGCCCATCGCCATACATCTCGGCCGTGTCGATCAGGCTAAGCCCGAGATCAACGCCCAACCGCAGCGCCGCGATCTCCTCTGCGCGCTCCATTTTCTTCTCACCCATGTTCCACGTGCCCTGACCCAGCGCCGCAACGCTCTCGCCGGTTGGCAACCTGACTGTTTTCATAGAATCGACCCTCAACTCAATCACAACTATCGACATGGCCATACATGCTGTAATAAAGTCGGAAAAACATGATGGCGGAAACATCGGTGCGCTGCTGCGCTTTTGATTTGAGGAAACTATGAAGTCATGAGGAAGCGTAAATCTCCCGAGCAGGAACCGAAATTAACTCGTCGGTTCCTATGATATAGGCCGTAAGCTGGTAACCGTAAACGCAGCCTGTATCCAGACCAAGCGCCATCTTCCCACGCCGGGGCTCCGGCGCTGGCCAATGGCCGAAAAGCACAACCTTTTCACCTTCATAAAGGTCGTACCACGGGGTTCCGTCTTTGCTATCGCGATCTTCGCCTAGCGTTCGTATTTGAGTTAAGTCTTCGGTGGTCTGAGATTGCAGTTCCACATTCGGTCGCAAGCCGGCATGGACCACCAGGTGACTTCCCAAATCGATCGTGAATGGTAAGGAGTTGAGATAGGGCACGTAACGATCTTTCTCGGCCTTTAGTTCCTTGTGCGTTTCTTTCTGCGAGGACTTCAGCTCGACATCTTCTCCATTCCAGTGGCGGCGTAACGCCAGATCGTGATTACCGATCACGGTTGCGAATCGCGAGTCTGTCATAAAGAGCTCCAACACTTCGCGGTTCTTCGGTCCTTTCGTGATCAGATCGCCAACTGACACTATCCGATCACTCTTTCCGAAATCTAACTCATCCAAAAGGTCCATGAGTTCATCGTAACAGCCATGAATGTCACCGACGACGATTGTTCGTGACGCCATCTAATCTCCCAATGTCCGTTAGGCTCTAGTAGCTTTCCAGGTCAGAAACGATTCATTTTCCATTCGCCATTTTCCATAATTTTCCATTTCTAATTTCGTAGGGCCGACGTTTGACTTCTTGTTGGTGACCGTTCGTTTGATTTCGTGGATCGTTCTGATCTCCTGGCCAAGCAAACGATCCACGAAACAACACGAAGCATCACGAAATTCAGAGCAATGATCAAATGAAAAATGGAAAATGAATCCTTCCTAACCCGTTTTCACACATTCTTCGGCCTACCCGCGACTAGCTACCTCGGGCTTTAACTCTCTTGCTCTTACAAATGATTCAAGGACGCCCTTTTCTGCCAGGATCTTGTCCCATTTCTTGCTGCTTAGTACGACTTTGGCTAGCGAGGCCGTAGGCATGTGCTGCTCAACACCCACCAACAGAGTCAGCAGTTCCTCCATTCCGGGATTATGACCGACGAGTAACACAGATTTCCGGTCGTCCTCAATTTGCGATGTGATTTCGAGCAACCGGGTGGGACTGGCCTCGTAGACCCGTTGATCAAAGCGCAGCTCCGGCGAACGCTTGGCCGCACGCAGAACAAGTTCAATGGTCTGGCGCGCGCGTACCGCCGGCGAACTGATAACTAGATCTATGGTAACATTCTGCTTCGCTATGAATTTTCCGACCAGATCGGCCGCTTTTCGTCCACGGTCGTTGAGAGGTCTTTCGAAGTCCGCAACAGCCGCGTCCTTCCAACTCGACTTCGCATGCCTTAGTAGGAGCAGTGTTTTCATGAACGCTATTCACCTCCGTGGATTGTTCATATTCGCGTAACATCGTTGAGTCAGAATCCCACTATGATTCCTTATGGCCGACACCGCTTCCCTGGCAAGCTCTTCGTCGTCGAAGGCACCGATGGCAGTGGCAAATCTACGCAGCTCATGTTGCTCTACCAGTGGCTAAAGGCCGAAGGTTATCCGGTCTTTTTCTCCGAGTGGAACTCCTCCCCACTGGTCAAGGATACGACTAAACGAGCGAAGAAACGACATCTGTTTACCCCCGCAACGTTTTCACTTCTTCACGCTACCGATTTTGCGGACCGCACCGAGCGCGACATCATTCCACCATTGAAAGCGGGCGCGATAGTCCTCGCAGACCGTTATATTTATACTGCTTTCGCCCGCGACGTTGCCCGCGGCTGCGATCCGAAGTGGGTGCGCGAAGTTTACAAGTTTGCCGTGAAGCCCACAATCGCCTTCTTTTTTCGCGCGCCACTCGACATTGCCATTGATCGCATAGTTTCCGGTCGACCCAGTTTAAAGTACTACGAGGCGGGTCTTGATATGGGTTGGGCTGAGAACCCCGAAGAAAGTTTCACACTCTTCCAGGGCAAAATCTTAAGTGAATACGATCGCATGGTTAGTGAATTTGGGTTAACTCAGATCGATGCCACGCGTTCGATCGAACAACAACAGCGCGAAGTTCGGCAACTCATCAAGAGTCATCTCGACAACAGGCGGTTCAAATCCCATTAATAAAAAACTGTTCTACGGCACGCCACCACCGCATACTGAGGATGAGGAGTACAGTGGCAAACTGATCGTAATCGAGGGGACGGATGGTGTTGGACGATCAACCCAGATCGCGCTGCTGCGGACCTGGCTCGAGTCCCGAGGCCATGCGGTTCTCGATACGGGAATGACCAGATCGGTTCTCGCCGGACGGGGGATTAAAGAGGCTAAGACCGGGCACACGCTCGGACGGCTGACACTGCAGTTGTTTTACGCTACGGATTTCGTCGATCGACTCGAGAACGAAATCTTGCCCGCCTTGAGATCCGGTTTTATCGTGCTCACTGATAGGTACATCTACTCGGCAATGGCGCGTGCCGAGGTGCGAGGGATTGATGCGCCCTGGATACGTTCAATCTATCAGATTGCTTTGATTCCTGACGCTGTTTTTTACCTCAGGATCAATAGCGCGCAAGAACTCATCGAACGGGTGCTGACGTCCGGCCGCGGGTTTGATTATTGGGAATCGGGTATGGACGTTCACCTCGGTCAGGATTTTTATGACAGCTTTATTGAATACCAAACACGAATGCTGAAGGTATTTGACCGCATGACTCAGGAATATGGTTTTCAAGTTCTCGACGCCTCGACTTCTGTGCGACGGGTGGCCGCTTCATTGAAGCGCGCGGTAACGCGTGTAATCGAAACAGACCATCCAGTCGACATGCCAGTCGCGAAGGCATTGGGCTCTTAGACAAAGGAATAATTCATTCGAGTTTTCACACAGTAAAACAGCGTGACCGCGAAACCATTACCAGCTGACGAGAGTGCTCAACTACAGAACAGGAAGCAGTAGCGACCTGGCCGTTGCGACAGATTCAACCTGCTTTTCTCAATTTGACCTTTGAGTCTGGACTAATAAAAGACGCGCGTAACGCAGCAACCACCGATAAGAGTAACTTTCAAGTACAGAACAGGAAGCGGTAGCGACCTGGCCGTCTCGCTACCAATCAACCAAACGGCGTTAAGTGGGGCGTTATTAGCAGACTGAACATCAGATTGACCTAATGCCACAGCTCTAACCCGTTTTGGTTGAGTTGTAGCGAGACGGCCAAGTCGCTACCGCTTCCTATTCTGTAGTTGAGTGACATTCCAATGGTTAACCGCACCAGGGCAGAAACTTGAAACTTGCAGCAATCGACATTGGTTCCAATTCCATTAAGCTGGTAGTCGCTGACGCGGCTGCCAGCGATTCATTCGCGGTCATAACTCGTGAGAAAGAGTTTGTCAGACTTGGACACCAAACGTTACGCAAAGGGCATATCAGTCGCGACGCCATCGACCGCGCTGTGGAATGCCTTCAGCGATTTAAGTCGATTGCCGAGGCCCGCGGTGCCGAGAGCATAATTGCCACAGCCACAGCTTCGGTGCGCGAGGCGAACAACTCTTCTCAGTTTGTCAGAGAAGTCGAACAAAAGACCGGAATCAAAGTCGAGGTCCTTTCCGGAATCGAAGAGGCGAGGCTCATAGGACTGGCGGCGAGTCAGAGCTGTTCGATCACCGGAACCACCAACCTGAACCTTGATATCGGTGGCGGTTCCACTGAAATCTCTGTCTTTCGTGAGGGAGTGCCACTCGCGCTCTTTTCAGTAGACCTGGGCGCGATTGGTCTGACGGAGAAATTCCTGAAGTCCGATCCCCCGAAAGCTAAAGAACTGGGTGATCTGCGTCATCAAGTTCAAGCCGCATTCGAACGCCCAGCGCGCGAGTTGCGCAATGCAACGTGGCAGCACGCCACGGGCACATCCGGGACCATTCTCGCGCTGGGCGCGGCGCTACGTTCGCGCCTGGAGAGTGGCTCACAACGAAAAAACCAACCGGCGCAGCCCTCGGAGTTTGACATATCCTTCGGACTGCTCGTGCGACTCAACGTAAACCTTGCCAGCCTCCCGGTTGCGGAGCGCAAGAGATTGGAGGGAGTCAGTGCGCAGCGATCAGAGATCATTGTCGCCGGTGGTCAAATACTTGAAGGAGCTATGCGCGCCTTGCGGCTCAACTCCCTGCTGACTTGCGAATGGGCGTTGCGCGAAGGCGTCATCATCGATCGCCTCAGAGAACTGGAAGCTGAATCGCGACCGCCCGTATCGCACTTTGCTGATCCCAAAATGCGCAGCGTTCACGCCGTTGGACGGCGTTTTGGCTATGAAGAAGCTCATTCCCTCCAGGTCGCTCGTTTGGCTGAGAAGATCTTTGATAGCCTGGCGCCAAGTGAAGAGATGACTCGCCACCAGCGCACTTTGTTATCGGCGGCGGCGTTGCTTCACGACATTGGCTATCACATCGCCCACGGGTCCCATCATAAGCATGCCCTCTATCTAATAAAGAACTCTGAGTTGACCGGATTTGCAGAAGGTGAGCGTGCAGTTATCGCGAATATTGCGCGTTATCACCGCGGTTCTGCCCCCAAAGAGCGACACCCGGATTTCGCGGCGCTTAATACCGCCGATCGCGACTCGGTGGGCCGCCTCGGTGCCATTTTGCGACTCGCCGATGCATTGGACAGAAGTCATGAAAGCCGCGTGCGTGACCTTGAATGCGTTGTTGAAGGAGACGTGGTGAAGATAACGGTGCAGAGTGATGTTGATTGCGAAAAAGAAATGATTGAGGCCGAGAGCAGACGCCCAATGTTCGAGGAAGCCTTCAACTGCAATTTGTCCCTCGACATTATGAACGCGAAATCGATTCGCGTATAACCGCGTATGGCTAAAGCTAAGAAGATTACCGGTATTGATTGCGATGGGGCCGCGAACGAGGCCGTGCCCCTTATACTCGGACCCAGACTTGAGGAGATGTACCTCTTGCGCAAAGCTGCGCTCGATTTCAAGGACCCGGAGGGCGTTCACGACATGCGGGTCGCCTCGCGTCGCCTGCGCAGCGCCCTTCGAGACTTTGCGCCTCACTTGCGTAAGACAAAAATCACCCCGTCGACAAAGCATCTTAAAGAAATCGCTGACAAACTCGGAGTCGTACGCGACCACGATGTGGCAATCATCGCTCTTGAGAAATTGCAGAAAAAAGCCAGTCCGGAGGTCTCGTCGGGTTTGCAACGGCTTATCGACGATCAAAAGGCCCAACTGGATCCAGCGCGAAAAGAGCTGGTGCAAGCTTTGAACTATAAGAAGATTTCCCAACTTAAGCGCAATTTCCATCAGGCGGTCGAGGATGCAATTGTTCCGCAGACCGCTACCAAAACACCTGCACCCGGCACCACCGTGAAGAGTGGCCCCAGCTATAAGGTGTTTGCCAGATTGACTCTGATTAAACGCCTGAAGGAACTGGAAGCATTAAGTCCCAGTTTATATGAACCACAGAAAGTTAAACCTCTTCACGAAATGCGCATTGCCGCCAAACGCCTCAGATATGCGATGGAGCTGTTTGCCGGGTGTTGGGGAGACCAGTTAGTAATCTTTTCGCGCCCGGTGGCCCAAATGCAATCGTCTCTAGGTGAACTCCATGACTGCGATCTGTGGATTGAGCACTTTGGGAGGCGGTTATCCAGACTTAAGCGGAGGGCGAGCACCGAACGAGCCACCTCCGAAGATGAACGCGATGCAATGATATGGCTCTTGAGTCACTTTTCCAGATTACGCACAAAGCACTTTCGTGCGGCGCTGTCGCGTTGGTACGAATGGGAGGAAAAGGATTTCTGCAATCGGTTGACTGCTACTCTTAGGACTTAGCTCTTTCAGAAGAAGACTGAATTCAGCGCACAACCTCTCTTTGATAGAGTTCTTGAGCTAACCGGGGGTGCCACCGAGCAACTGGTTCAATTTTTTACTGAACTCATCAACGTCACTGCGCTGTACAACGACAGTCGGAATCAGAATCGTTTTGCTCTCCGGGACTACTGAACGGTCGCCTCGCAAAATTCTGGCTGCCGCCTGAACCGTCTGGTAGCCATATTCGAACGGTTGCTGCGCGACGGTCCCGAAGATTGCCCCTTCTTTGATCCCGGCAAGAGTCTCTCGGTCGTCGTCGAAGCAGACGATCTTGATCTTGCCGAGTGCACCTTCGGGTCTCAGGGCTTGCAAAATCGCTGGGCCATTGTAGGACCACAAACCTACCATGCCGGCTATGTCGGGATACTTCTTAAACGTTTGATAAGCATTCTCTCTGGCCCGAGTGGGATTGGCATCGTCAGTCATCAGGTCAATGACCTCTACCTTCGAGCCTTGCAACGATTCCTTTAGGCCCTCAAATCGCTCTCGTGCGTTCTGTACCTCCGCCCGGCCCACGAAGACCATGATCTTTCCACCCTGGGGCAGAGCCTTCTTGATAAGGTCCCCAGCCTGGCGCCCGGCAGCCCGATTATCAGCGCCGAGGTAGAGCACGCGGTCGCTATCCGCTGCGTCGCTGTCATGAGTGATAACCGGAACCCTCTTCGCCGTTGTGTTAATCAGGGTTCTCTGACCGGCGGAATCGATCGGACTGATTGCAATAGCGTCAGCCTCATCACGGTCCAACGACTGAAGAATATGTCGATTCTGCTCTTCAATCGCTCCGGTATTTGTGGTTTTGAAGGCGACCGTTACATCAGCCAGTTCGGCGTCAGCCTTCTCGACTCCCTTACGTGCGATCTTCCAGAAGTCGGAGGTGGTGTTGGTAATGAAAGCCACCGTTTTTACCGTCTTCGCCGGCTTGGGCCCCGACGACTCACAACTAACAGTTAAGGCGAAGACAAGCGCCAGCAAGCAATTAAACCTAAGTTGGATTGATCTTTTCATGGCTTGAGTCTCCTCTGAAAGAACTGAAGCGATAGAAATACGGTCGGGTTTGAGCGGTTACTGCCCCACTGTTTCCGGGAAAAGTGACTTTCGATCTTCGCCTCGTTGTGCGACTCCTGTCCTTGCTAAGTGCACGACTTATATTCTTCAGATAGCCCAGTGTCAACGGTGAACAGAGAGACTAACAGAGCCGAACGACGAAAGGACTAGTTGACCTTGATGGGTTGCAAGCCACCACGCAGAGCAACTTGCCCCTTGCGTGAGAAGTTGATCGACTCGCCGAGGATTCGCGTAGCCTCCTGAGGCGCATGGAAGCCATTCGAGTTTTCCGATTCAATGAAGTCGAGGTAGAACTGCGCCCGGCGCTGGAAATCCTGCGCCGTTGTCAAAGCGGTGTCAGTTCGGCCGATCGCTTTCGCGGTCTTGATGTCATTGATTAAATCGACGATCAGAGGTGATGAATCATGCCAAACGCTCGTCCCTTATCGCGTACCGAAGGTTCACGTTAATTGAGTCTGTTTGTAATCATGTTTATCCTGTAAATCCTGTCTATTTAGTCTGACAGAAAAGCCCCCTCAGGTTAGCCTTCCTCTACTTAAACTCTGGTGACGTGAATAACAATAAAGTGACCCGAATGATGTGAAGCTTTTGGTGGAAGAGTTTCCGAAAAAGCGTTACTAGTCATCGGTGATGTTTGCGGTGAACTGTCCGTTGCTCAACTGCATCCAACCTCACCGAGCGGCAGCAGGAGCAAGTTGTAACCTCAGCAGCCAGCGCCTCACTGTAGATGATAGGTCGCTGATCCAAACGTGAGAGAAATCGATTCAAACTAACTCGTATGAAGAGGTCAACCATGTCAATCACAAGCTTCAGGTTACAAATAATATCTTTGACCGTTCTTGCGCTGCTAATAGCGTTCGCCTCGGAATCTATTGCCGGGACTCGACGTAAGGCGGAGAGCGCCTCAGCCAAACTCTTAGATTACGACCGCACCGTGACCTTCGATTTAAAAGAAACCTCGGTGGAAGAAAAACAGGGCGCCTTGGTTCGAGATCTCAACTATGCAGCGTACGCTCCGCGGCACGGTCGCATTAAGGCTTATCTCGTCAAGCCGAAGAAGTCCGAACGATTCGCGGGTATAGTTTTCTTTCACTGGCTCGGCGAATCCAAATCAGATCGAAGCCAGTTCCTCGACGAGTCGCTGGCCCTGGCCGGCCAGGGTGTCGTCTCACTTCTGATTCAGGGTTACTTTCCTTGGTTGGAACCACCAACTGACGGAAAGGCGGATCGGCAGCAGGTCATCGACCAAACGATCAAGGTTCGCCGGGCGATTGATTTATTGCTGTTGCAACCCGAGGTGGATCCAAAGCGCGTCGCTTACGTAGGCCATGACTACGGGGCAATGTACGGCAGCATCGCCGCCGGTTATGACAAGCGTGTGAAGGCTTATGTCCTGATTGCCGGCATGGGGAACTTCGGTGACTGGTCGCTTAAATATTGGCCCGCTACAGGCGCGCAAGGCGCAGAAGCGTACCGGCAGACTATGAAAGAGTTGGATCCGATCCAGCACATCTCCCGCGCCAAACCGGCCAAACTCTTATTTCAGTTTGCTAACAACGACAAATACATATCGAAGTCGGTCGCCGATGAATTCTTTGGAGCAGCGAGTGAACCTAAACAGGTTAAGTGGTACGACGCCGCGCACGATCTGAATATTGAGGCTGCCCGAGTGGATCGGCGCGAGTGGCTGATGAGGCAACTGGGTCTTTCCACACCAAATCGGTGAAGGAAAACGACGTGACTCAGCTTGAAATAGGAAGAGACCAATTCGGCTGGGCTACCAGCTGCCTCCCTAAATGGAAGGAGCGACTCACCACGCAATACAGAACCGAGAGCGGTAGCGACCGGATGCCTCCACTCAAGGAACGTTGATGGCCTCTCTAAATCAGGCAAGTGGCGGCGTCCGGTCGCTACCGCTTTCGGTTCTGTATTGAGTGGTGGCCTCGGTTGTGCGAGCACCAAGTCGATAGAAAGCCGGGATGGATAGAAATGAGAAAGTTCGAAGCCTGATTAATTGCTGATGGCACACTAACTGCGAGTTGGTCTACCCGTACGCACGCCCAATTGGCCCGAAAGTTTAATGGCCGACGTGCGCACAACCGAACCGATACGGCCCAATTGCTCGTCGGAGATCTGGCCCACCGTGCCGCTGATTCCCAGTGCGGCGATCACTTCACCGTTGGGCGCCAGCACCGGGGCAGCAACACAACGAACTCGGTCACTGCTTTCCTCGTCGTCGATCGCGTAACCACGCCGACGCGTTTCGCTCAACTCAGCCAACAGCTTCGGCAAACTGGTGAGGGTGTTGGCCGTCAATGGCTTGATGTGGTGTTGTTCAAACAGGCTCTTCACCTCGGCTTCATCGAGCTGACAGATTAATGCTTTGCCAACGGCCGTCACATGGGGCACCATCCGCCGTCCTACCCAGGTGGCCATCTTTATGAAACCGGGGCCTTCAACCCGCTCGATGTAGACGGCCTCGCCGTGATCGAGAATAGCCAGGTGCGCGTCGAAGCGCGTGCGATCGACGATGTGTCGCAAGTGCGGAAGCGCCGCCTCTCTCAAAGCCATGCCCTGCATTGCCTGCCCACCCAGGCTTAGCACTCTGATCCCCAAAGTGTGTTGTCCGGTCTCCGTGTCGCGGTGAACATAGCCACGCCCGACCAGGGTTCGCAGCAAATAGCTGGTAGAGCTTTTGGGAACATGAGCAAAACGGCTGATGTCAGAAGTGCTGAGCCCCTGATGCTTGCTTGCCAGCAACTCCAGAATCGATAACGCACGCTCCACCGAAGTAACGTGCTCCCGGCTCTTTACATGCCTTCCCTCAGTTCTTATTCGAGTCATCTCGTTCAGCCTGCCTCTCTGGGCCAACAATCACCTTTGTGTTCACCATTTCGAACATTACTTTTACCAACAAGGCGCCTTTTGAAAATTTTCCTGAGAAACAGAGAGCGTTGGGAGTTTTAACTGATTAGCGCATAAATGCATATGTTCACTATGCCGAATCACCTCTTGAACCGGTGAGGAAGCGCATGGTACACCTCCTCCAGACGTTATGTCGAGCAGGTGTTCACAATACGGAACACGTGGGCTGCCCAGGCGCTGGAACCTCCGTGCCCTCGCGTTCCGAGTTCGGTGACTCCGTACTGAGTTTCCGCTGGAAGAAACAAACTACGGAGTCACCGAGCATCATCTGCTTGGGATATCCGGCAATCTTAAAAGAGGTGGTCAAAATGTTTTTGGTTGAAGAGAGACGAAATGGCCAACGGCGCGCCGAGATCTTTATGCGACCCGACGGACTGTTTGAGGGACGCATCTATCGTCAGACATCTGAGACGGCAAGCGAGGCGATTCGAGCTAAAGCGGAATTTGAAATTTGCGGTGTTACCGAAACCCTACCTCGCGTCGAGGCCCTTGTTGATGAGGAACTGGGACTCTAATCATTACTTCCCTTTATCTGTGACAACTCAAGTAGTCCGGTAGTCTCATCATTCAAGGCAAGTAAGCGATCCACTAAATTCACACTAAGCAACACTAAATGTGTTTCGTGTAAAGTTCGTGTGACTTCGTGGATTGATTTTTATATCCACCGCAGAAGTGAAAGGCGCATATTCTCAGTCCGGCAAGCGGACCGAGAGATTGCGAGTAACTGACTTATGAATTCCGTTGTAACAGAGAAAGAAATAGGCACCAGCGCTAGACGTTTGAATACTGCGCCGAACGATTTCCGTCCCGAGTCCGATCTTCCAAACGGATTCATGGACTTTCTGTTGCCGCTTCATCGCGAGCTGACTCCTCGACAGCAGGCGTTCATCGACAAGCGGGCGGACGTCCTGACTGCTTCTCACCAGGGGCGCAAACCTGACTACCTCCCACCATCGGAAGCCATCAACGGCGCATGGACAATTCAGTTGCCTCCCTGGTGCGCAGATCAGCGAAATCAAATGACCGGGCCGGCCGACGATGCGGAGCTCGTGGTGAAGATGCTGAATTCAGGCGCCCCCGGGGTAATGCTCGACCTCGAAGACTCGATGGCGAACTTCTGGCCCAAACTAAGATTGGGAATCGACAACATCCTGTCCGCATTGAAAGGCGACTTAATCTACTTCGACGCCAAACGGAATAAGACGGTCGGCATAGACGAAAGCAAGACTGTAGTTTTCACCAGACCGCGGGGCTTACACCTTAGCCAGGCTGGACTCCTGCCCCCAGAAATGATGTCGGCTTCGCTGTTCGACGTGGCCTTGGTTGCTTATCAGGTCGACATGGATACTTTGCAGCATCCGCTCGCCTTTTACATTCCGAAATCCGAGTCGGCGGAAGAGGCGTTGTGGTGGCGCGACCTGTTTCAGGCAATTGAAGACGCCCGCGGTTGGCCATGCGGGTTTATCAAGTGCATGGCGCTCGTAGAGTCGCACCCGATTGCATATCAAATGGAGGAGTTCATCTACCATTTGCGGGACCACATCATGGGTTTGAACCTTGGGCGCTGGGACTACATGGCGAGTTTGATTCACTTCAACATCGAAGATAGCGAGTGGGTTTTGCCGGATCGAAATACAATCCCGCATAACGTGCCCTTCTTTCAGAATCTGCGCGAGCTATTGGCTGCCACATGCCATAAGCGCGGCATCCTGGCCATTGGCGGGATGACGGCTCTCTATCCCAGTCGAGTTGACCCGGAGCTAAACGAACGTGCGCTCCGAGTACTCGCGGAAGACAAAAGAAACGAGGCGCATTGTTTGATGGATGGCGCCTGGACCGGTCATCCAGATCAGAATGATATCGCCGTCAACCAGTTTCCTTTTCCCAACCAGATCAAAAGCCGTAAGGCTGATGCCTTGTCACAACCGGACCTTCGACCGCTTCCAAAAGATTTTGGGAAGATCACAGTGGAAGGAACGCGCGCAGCAGTGCGGACTGTGATTCGCTACCGCAACGGCGTATTAAATGGTAAAGGCGCGAGTCTGCTCGACGGTTATATGGAAGACCTCGCAACGGACCGCATCTATCGACTGATGATCGCCCAAAGGATTCGTCATCGCGACACCGGGGAGGTTACTGAATTCTACGGCAGACACACGCCGGAGTTTGTCAGCGAAATCTTTGATGAGGAGCTGGACCGCATCCTGACCGAGCTTCCTGCCGGCACGAACGAATCTGAGGTCAAGAAGTATTCCGAGGCACGGCGCATCAGCGAGTTGTTAGTAACTAATGGCGAGTTTGATCCAATTTAGCGAAGGTCCTGGGTCTGGGGTTTTGGGTCGTTTTGAGTCTTTTTAGGTCTTGGGTTTTGGGTCTTGGATTTGGTGTTGGGTTTGGGTCCTTGGTCTTTGGTCCTTAGGGATCCATGGTTCCTTGGTCCTTAGGTTTTTGGGTTTTGGGGTTTTCTCTGAGATCTCAAAAGGACAAGGACCCCGTACGAAAACCGAAAGACCAAGCTAAAGCTGAAGCCCAAAGACCAAAGTCGAAGCCCAAGACCAGAGACCAAAGTCCAAAGACCAAAATCCAACGGCCAGGCAATACTATTCATCAACGGAGGCTATTATGAAACCTGAAAATCAGGCCACAACACTTAAAGAGAAATGGGCCACCGATAAACGCTGGGAAGGAATCAAGCGCGGCTATACGGCACAGGACGTAGTCAGGCTTCGGGGATCAGTCGAGATCAAATACACGCTAGCTGATATGGGAGCCGAGCGGCTTTGGAACCTCTTGCACACCGAGCATTACGTCGCCGCGCTGGGTGCGATGACCGGCTGCCAGGCAGTGCAGCAGGTTCAAGCGGGACTGAAAGCCATCTATCTGAGTGGCTGGCAGGTCGCGGCGGATGCCAACCTGGCCGGTCAAATGTATCCCGATCAAAGTTTATATCCGGCAAACAGCGTGCCTGACGTGGTGCGCACGATCAATCAGGCGTTACAGCGCGCCGATCAAATCTCTCAGGCTGAGGGACGCAACGGCATCCAGTGGTTCGCTCCAATCGTCGCTGATGCCGAGGCAGGTTTCGGCGGAAACTTGAATGCCTTTGAGTTAATGAAAGCAATGATCGAGGCCGGGGCCGCAGCGGTACATTTTGAAGATCAACTTGCCTCAGCGAAAAAGTGTGGCCATATGGGCGGAAAGGTTTTAGTCCCAACTGGGGAGTTCATACAAAAACTTGTTGCCGCGCGTTTGGCAGCAGACGTGTTGGGCGTGCCCACGATTCTCATTGCGCGTACTGACGCGAACGGTGCCAACTTGCTTACCAGCGACATAGACGAGCGCGACCATCAGTTCCTTGACGGAGGCCGGACCACTGAAGGTTTTTTCGCCGTCAAGGCAGGTCTCGACCAGGCCATTGCGCGCGGGTTGGCCTACGCTCCCTACGCGGACATGATCTGGTGCGAGACTTCAGAACCAAACCTTGAGGAAGCCGGGCGCTTTGCTCACGCAATTCACGCTCAGTATCCGGGCAAACTGCTGGCATACAACTGCTCGCCATCTTTCAATTGGAAGAAGAAACTTGATGAACAGACGATTGGAAAATTTCAGAAGGAACTGGGTCTGATGGGTTACAAGTTTCAGTTCATCACTCTGGCGGGTTTCCACGTGCTTAACTTGGGCATGTTTGAATTAGCGCAGGGATATCGCGAAACGGGTATGACTGCTTACGCCCGACTGCAGGAGACTGAATTTCAGCGTGAAGCCGACAGTGGATATCGCGGTGTGAAGCATCAAGCCTTCGTCGGCACGGGATATTTCGATGCCATCGCCCAAGCGATTACCGGAGGCACATCATCGACCACGGCACTGACTGGGTCCACAGAGGAAGAACAGTTCAACACAGCCGTCACTCACCCCCTTGCAGCGGTCGGCTTAGGATAATCTTAGGACTCCGCCAACTATCGAAGAGGAGCAAACATCTTGAGAGGAGTCCTTACCTGATTCACTCAAATGAAGTGAGCCGGGCAATCATGGGCGCTGACAGATGGGGTTAACCTACGCCGGTTGCATGGTTGTCACGTTGGCCACTCGCCTCCACTTACCGTTCCGCTTCTCGTAGGTCATGATTCCAGCGTAGACGAACGACTCCTCTTTGTCCTGACCGGTTGAGTTTTTTTGACTCCGCCTCACTTTCGTCCGCACAATCATCCACGCCATGCTGGCGTCGTTGGAAACCCTGACAATTGGGGGCTCGAGGTCGTCCCACTCGTGGTAAGTGGCATCCCTGAAATAATCGTCGAACATTGCTTTACTTTCTGCCTGCTTTACTCGATAGACCTTCCCCTCGCTTACCGTTATGAACTCTTCGGAGGAGCGCGAGAGCAAAAGTTTCACGTCAGTGTTGAAGTGAGCCCGGCGATCCGCCTTGTGGATCTCCAGTAACTCTGCCTTCTCTTTTTCTAGATCTACGCCTTTCTGCAAACTCCCGTTTACAGTCAACGCGATTAGAGTCAGCAGGAATAAGGTTGTCTTCATCCTCAATCTCCTTATTTTCGGGCGGGTTGATCTCGTCTTTCTTCAGACGCAACATTGCAGTTGATCGTTCGCTAATTTCGCAACTATTCAGCTACCAGAACTTCCAGCTGATTGATTTTCGTTTATTAAAAGAGGAGTGTCTTACTGTCGAAAACACGTTCCAGTGAGTAGAGAAGTGGATCCCCGCCGCGCCGTCAGGAGTAGCTTCTCATCCGACGGAATTTTCCCGCGCCATCGGCATAGCCCTAATATAGTTCGCTCAAATAATTTGTCAGATGTGCGATGCACCTCGTTTGAGTTTCATCCAAATCACTCCAGCCGCGACAACGAGCAAGCCTCCCCAGAGCGGGAAGCCCAAGTGCTGCTGTCGGTAAACTGGCAGACTCACCGCCGCTTGATCTCTTTTGCCGGACGAGTTGGTGTCGAGACCGCGTAAAAACTCCACCATGTCAGCGCGCTGCGAAGTCTCGGCCAGATAAAACGGATGTGGCGCATTCTCGCCGCGCGTAGGATCGAGCAAGTTATCTAAACTCGATACTGAACCGTCATGCAGGAAAATATTCGTCCTGGCTAAATCGAGCAGCAACGGCAGAGCGTTGCCGCGTTTCTCACCCCGGTCGCTCGCATCAACGACGATCATCTTGTCGTCAAAGATGCCTGGCGAGTTCAAAATCGTGCTGAGTTTAGAATCGCCGCGCTTACCAACCGGGATGGGCGTGTACCCGGGCCAGATCGCCTT
>JBHENP010000007.1:122424-123304 GCA_046261995.1 Pyrinomonadaceae bacterium | reverse complement strand
CTTGGTGTCTTGTACTAAGTGCTTTGTACTTAGTGCTTTGTGCTTTGAATTTCTCATGAGCAATTGGTAGTTCGGAGCAAGGGGGCATCGTGAATTACACATCCGAGTACAAAGCACCAAGTACAAAGCACCAAGTACAAAGTGCAAAGCACTAATTACAAACTGCAACTGACAACGGACAACTGACAACTCTCTATTTCGCTGCTTCGCCTCTCACCGTAAACTTTATATCCCCCGAATTCTGAGCCAGTTTGATGTCGTTGCCGTTATAAGCCTCCACCGTGCAAGTGTATGCCCCGGGCACAAGCGGTTTATCGAGAGAGAAAGAAACCCCATCAACCCGCCTCTTGATGAAGTCATACTCCGGCTTAGCTCCCGTATTGGTGTCGGCATAGATGCTCATCTTGTAATAGGCAGCGTCCGAATAAGAATCCCATTTCACTTCTATGTTGTTCGCGTCGGTCTTCGCGCCCGCTTTCGGACTGACAAGTTTCAAGTCGTTCTTGAAAAGATTTGTATCGGGAGCGAAGAACGTCTGGTCAGGTTCAATTTTGTACTTGGCTGTCTGGGCTATACCAGCCGTAGCGAAGACGTAATAGTTCGTATTGAAGACTTTCACGGTCAGACCTTCATAGATTCTGGGCGGCACATTTTTGATCAAGTACTCGCCTTGACTATCCGTCCGAGTGGTAAACATTTCCCCGCCGCACCCGCTTAAGTACTGACTAAATTTCTCACACAGTTTCACTTCAACGTTTTCAGCTGGTTTTTCATTAAAAAAGGCTTTGCCCTGCACGTTACCCTTGCCGGTCGCCGGCTTCTCTCTTTCTACGCCTGTTCCGGAGGGAATCGTGCCGTCGGCATTGGTCTTGATGGTCGC
>JBHENP010000007.1:11877-122414 GCA_046261995.1 Pyrinomonadaceae bacterium | reverse complement strand
GTTGATTGCTTCGATGAGTTGCTGTTCGCTTCTTTAGAAGACTTGCTGCAGCCCAAAACGCAAATAACCAATAGCAAAATCGAAAGAGCGGTGTCGTTCGCTTTCATCATCATCCGATTGTTTCCTCCCTTCGATCATCTTTAACTGCCCGTCACCTGGTGTTCTTGTGGTCATAGCTCAATACGCGTGCGAGTCTCCACTCTCCGTTCTCTTTCTTCCAGAGGTGGGTGAATTTGGCAATTTCGTTGGTCTTCCCTTTTATCAGCGGATAAAAACGATGGACGCCCATTTGCACGGCCCCATAATTGTTGAGCGGGTAGACCGCCAGACTGTTTCTTAAGAGCACTCTGCGGGCTCGGTAGTCTAAGCCCGTCTTTTGTCTTTCGCACAGGTTTCTGATGGAGTCGACAAACTCCTTTCCGGATTTTGCAACTTGACCTGACTTATCGTGATAGAACTCGAAGTCTTCAGTTATTAATTCTCCAAGTCGTTCGACATTGCACTGGTTGAAAATAGTATCAAAGAGTTCACTGTCTTTCACCGCAAGTTCCTCGAAGAGCTGCCGCGAGGCTGATGTCTTAGATCCACTCGACTGCGCCGGTACGGTGGTCGCGGAGACCATTAACGTGACGGCGGCGGCGACTACGGTAGCGGTAATAAGAGAATAAGCTGAACGCATACCAAGTCTCCTTAGAGTCCGGGAGTTCCGAGTTCAACCTTTTTTAGGTTGCGGGTTACGTTGCCGGCAAGCTAAAGCTTGAACTCTAAACTGCCGACCTCCGGCGTTACTTATGCAGAAAAAATATCAGTGGCACATCGACCCTCTTACGGGCCAGTGGGTAGAAATGGCGCGCGCGCCGCCGAAGACGAGCGGATATTCGGCCATCGCGTAAGCGGAGATGAGCGCGCCCGCGCTGGAACCCATGATGAAAGTGTTTCATACCGTTTCATCCGGATTATCCGAGTGCTCTTCGGGCAGTTAACTCTGGACTTCATCCGTCTCTGCGATTAGCAGTGCCAGGTCTCTTCTGTCCTTTTCGGACAGCGACTCGAAACCGATCCCATAACCCTCCTGGCCGTGAGCGCGGACGACCCTAGCGTTTAGCCGGAGCGTTTCTCCACCTGAGATCGGAATGCTGAGCGAGAGTGTAGAGCCCACAGCGAGATGTGTGTCCGTTTTTACCAGGCAGCCGCTCAGGCTGATGTTGGTGATGACCTGGTTCAGAGTGACGTCAGGGCCTAAATGAGTAGGGATATCTACGTACGCGCGCAGTTTTCTCTCAGACATGATTAGAAAGTCCTCTCGTAGGACGGGAACAAGGGTAAAAGGGAAGGATAAGAGGGGAAAGTGAATAACGGGATTTTTCCCCGGTTCCCCTTTTACCTTTTTACCCTTTTACCCCTTTTGCCGTCCCCGCTACTTCAAATGCTTCGATACGAGCTTGGTCATCTCGAACATGTTCACCGTTGCTTTGCCGCCAAATACAATCTTAAGCGCCGCGTCGGCTTTGATCATCCGTTTGTTCTTCGGGTCCTGCAGCTTGTTCTTCTTGATGTAGGCCCATAGCCGCTTGGTGACCTCAGTTCGTGGGATCGGTTTCGAACCGACGACCTCAGCTAGAGCCGCACTAGGCGTCACCGGCTTCATGAACGCAGCGCTGGGTTTGCGTGCGGGTTTCTTCTTGGAACTCTTAACCGTTTTCGTAACCATTTAGTCTCCTTTTTAATAGACGGATCTTAGCACTCTGTCGGTGGCGCGAGTTGGCGTGTCCAGATCACAATGATAGATTTGCGTTGATGGAGCGCTTTTCGCGCGAACCTACGCATCTTCAACAGCGCGTTCACCTCTTCGTGACAACTGCGCTGTGAATAATACTCCTCTCCATTCCATTCTCTGATGACGTAGTCGGCCCGGATCGGATCAACGTTGGCGATCGATCTTACCGTGGCGGACGGTAATGTATACAGATACGTCTCGCGAAAGGGCAGAGCCGGCACGTAAACGCTCCAACCGGTTTCGTCGGAATTGTCTGCCGCGCCATCCGGTATCCTAACCGATTCGACAGTATTCAGAGAGAGGGTCTGCCATCTCTCGAAGGACGGCGCGTTGGCGGCGACCAGCGCGGCGATCGCTGGTCCCTCGGACTCGTCAGCCAACACCCACGTTGTTGAACTCGTGATCATCATCGGTCCGCTGCCAGCGCTTGTTAGCTGTGCGGTAATAAAATGATGTCGCCACCCTTCATCTCAGCTTCTGCCGTTGTTCAGGTGACAAATAGGCCCTTGAAATTAAATCGGATTTCTTTGCCCACGCAGCGTGACATGTCTGGCAGCTCTCGATGTCTATAGGTTTTTCAATCTTGGCCTTCGCCGAACCCATGATCAGATACTGCCAGTCTCTACCACGAGGGTCATATCCGGCTTCTCGCTTTACCATGATGGTAAAGAATTCAGGCGTTTGGCTCGCCTTCTCAGGCAACTTTTCCTTTATAACTATTGTACCAACCGGAAAGCTGGGGTTCTGCGCGTTTAGCATTGCTTCTTGGCCCACATCGTTAACATAGACGCGGATATATTTGTCTTTATGGGGGTTCTCAGGAGCGTTGCTTACATCGGCACACAGTGTTCCCTGAAACGGATCTAGTCTTGCTGGTTCAGCATTAACTACAGTCCAGAGTTTGTATTTCGAAATCTCTGCATGCAGAGCGTCAGAATCCAAGGACCCGGGCTTTGAGGATTGCTGCTGGGCATACGGATCAGAATTGCAGGCTATTAACGCGAGTGCAAGGCAGATAACAGCAATCATTTCGCATTTATTTCTATTGCTCATAACCCTTTCCCCAAGCCGATAGCTAACGTTACGCTTATCTACGGTGAGCGTACCCCCTCCAACTTACACTTTTTGAAAAGGCATCTTGCAGACGCAACAGCGGCGATGTCAAATCGGTGTGTGAAGGGGGACGAAGCCTCATCAAGTCATGTCTCCCAAAAGGTCCGGTGACCGTCACACAACGGATCACGCGTTGAGCGCTGGGAATGTCTGGCAACGTCACCCATCCGTTGCTGCTAAGCGTTCAACTGCGCTATGTTTCTTTCCACTTCAAGAAATCCAGCGGTGGACGCTTTGCCGTGCATGTGTTACATTCCACGCTGTTTAGCGGCTCAACAGTTTCCGCGGCTATGATTTCGGTAGCGCCAACCGACCTTGACTCTTCACGGCCCAATCACTTAGTGAAAAGCCTGACTAATTGCGCGTTTATGAAGAACTAGATGGCCAAGCGTGTCGGTCCCGGATCTTCTGACCCGAAGACAGAAGAAACCCCAAACGCCCGTGGTGTAGTGGATCTCGCCGACGCGCGCGTTCGTCTGCGTTTAAAACATCCGTCCGAGGCTAACCTCGTCGAAGAACTGGATCACGTCCGCTCACTTCTCGATCAGGGACTCTCCACTGAAGCTCGCACTCGTCTCACTTCGCTGATTACGTCCGCCGGCAAAAGTCCCACTATCCTGGCTCTCGCCCGTTGCTCACTCGCTAACGCTCTGGAGATGCAGGGCCATTACCGCGAGTCGCTGGCGTCCGTAGCAATGTACGAAACTCCGGAGTCGCGTGCCGGCCTCGACGAAGAGGCGGTTCGTTGCCTGCGCGTGCAGATTGGTCTCGCGTACAACTACAACGGAGATCACCCCAAGGCTATTGCAATTCTCAAATCAGCGTTGCGCGATTTCTCCGAGAGTGGTGCGGAAGCCAAGCTTGGACCGATCTACGCCGCCCTCGCGCGCATCTATCGGACCATCAGCGAGTATCCAATTGCCCGCGACTACGGTCAGCGGGCCCTGGAACACTTCCGTCTGACTGGCGAATGGCGTGGGCTTGCCGAAGCATACTTCGGCGTGGCTCTGGCAGATACGCAGGAAGGAAACTACGCCGCCGGTCTGGAAAATTTTGAGCAGGCGCTTAAGCTGGTCGGTGATCATCCCGCCAGCTATTTGCTTGGGAAGATCTACGCCAACATGGCCGGCGCGTGCTGGTTCCTCAAACGTCCTCAGGAAGGCATACGTTATCTCGAGAAGGCCATCTCCTATTACGAACGCACTGATCACAAATCAAGCGCGGCCGATGGCTACAACAATTTAGGAATCAACCTGATCTTGATCGGGCAATGGGAACGGGCCCAGGAGGCATTGGAGCGCGCGCTGTCGCTCGCGTCAGAAGTCGACGAACGCGACGCCAAGGTGCCGATGATTCTCGACTCGCTCGGCGAGCTGCACATGTTGCGCGGTGACCTGGATGAAGCCAAGTCTTACCTCGAACGAGCAGTTGCGCTGGCCACCGAGAACGGGAACAAGTGGTATGCAGGTCAGGCTTTGCGCACGATCGGACGTTGTTACCTGGCAATGAACGATGGGGCAAAAGCGCTGGTACAAGGAAAGCAAGCCCTCTCTCTGGCTGAGATCATCGGCGATCGACAGGCCACCTGCGAGTCACGTCTGCTGCTCGCGGAAGCACATTTGCGCAATCATCAGTTTCAGGAGTCGGCAACGGAACTTCATAAGGTGACTGAGGCCGTGACTGACTCGCCGGCTGACCTCGGATTCGCCGGCGAGGCTCAAAGACTTGCAGGACTGCTGGCGCTCGCGCAATCCGACGCGACCGCGGCCGCCCAGCATTTCGGCAGCAGTGTTTCAGTCTTCGATATGCTGGGTGACCGCTACCGCGCTGCCCGCGCCTACTATGAGCTCGGCCGTGCCTACGCCCTGACCCAACCAAACCGGGCGATGGAACAACTGACGCGCGCCCGCAGTACCTTCCGAGACCTCGGCGCTCGACTGGATCTCGCACGCGTTGAAGAAGCCATCGCTCATCTCGATCAAACAACACTCACGCCAAATGTAGAACAGTCGGCTCTGACTCAACTCCTGACCTTGCGCCTGGCCGAAGCCGTCGCCTCGCGAGAACTACTGTTGCGCGAGTTGGCAGCGATCATGCGTCAGGAAACCTCGGCCCAACGCGTTCTGATCACGGAAGAGGGCGAATATCACCACCCCCGCGTCGTGATCGCCCACGGATGTACACCGGCAGACAGCGCCCGTCTCGCCGAAGAGTTGGATCAGCTGGACACCGAAGAGGATCGTGAGCGCTATGCGAAGAAGCACGACGCGGCGATCACCGTGCTCAAATCATCGAATGCTCCGCCGGCGATTCTCTATATTTCGCCTCGCAGCCGGGCCAGGCTGCCGAACGGTTTGTCTATGGAGCTGTTGCTGCGCGTCGTTGGCCTGGGAATGGATGTTTGTGCCTTGCGCGCGGGTCATCACAAAGCCACGGGGTCGAAACAGCCGGACGAACTTGCGGGCACGAGTCTAATGCCGGGTTTTATCCATTCGAGTCCAGCAATGACCAGGCTGGTGGAAGAAGTGCACAAAATTCGATCGTCGGATGTGACGGTGTTAGTGACCGGCGAGTCGGGCACCGGCAAAGAGCTGGTAGCGCGGGCAATTCACGCCATTTCGACGCGCCGCTCCAAAGTCTTTGTGCCGTTCAACTGCACCGCAGTACCCAAGGAACTTTCCGAAGGCTACTTGTTCGGATATCGACGCGGCTCTTTTACGGGAGCAGTCAATGATTCGCAGGGTGTAATCCGCTCCGCGGAGGGAGGCACACTCTTCCTGGACGAGATTGGAGACCTGCCTTTGGACCTGCAGCCTAAGCTGCTGCGGTTCTTGCAGGAAGGTGAGATTCAAGCTCTGGGAGAGCAACGACCTGCCAAAGTCGATGTGCGCATCATTGCGGCGACTAACACGGATCTGGAAGAGATGGTGGCCCAGGGCCGGTTCCGCGAAGACCTGTACTATCGTCTGAACGTGATCAGGTTGCGGGTGCCGCCGCTTAGGGAACGTCGCTCCGAGATCCCGACCATAGTTAACTACTACATCAATCACTATTCTTCGAAGTTTGGACGGAAGGATATTCAAATCACACCGCAATCGGTGGATCTATTGATGGTAGGCGACTGGCCCGGCAACGTGCGGCAGCTCTGCAATGAGATTCAGCGCATAGTGGCCCGTGCCGAGGACGGGACCACGATCACTCCGGAACAACTCTCGCCGGAGCTTAAACGTACTTCGTCTCCAGTTTCACCACCGGCTACGGTGGCATCACTGCCTGCGTCTAGCCAGCATGAAACGCTCGCCGACGCCCTGGCGGAAGTCGAGCGCCGGATGATCTCCGCAGCATTGCGCAAACACGGCGGCAACATCTCGCGCGCCGCCCGCGAACTGGGTCTCACTCGACGCGGTCTCTACCTCAAGCTGGAGCGGCATTCCCTCAGCGCCAGCGCCTAAGTCAGAACCGGGAGCGGTAGCGACCGGGTCGCACACTCAATTCGCGAACCATTTCAACGAGAACTCTGTCAGAACCGGGAGCGTAGCGACCGGGTCGCACACTCAATTCGCGAACCATCCCAACGAGAACCCTGTCAGAACCGGGAGCGGTAGCGACCGGGTCCTAACTCAACCCAATGGATTAGGCTTTCCTTGCCCAGGCATAACAACCGTGCTGCACCCGACGGCGAACCAGCATCCGACTTATCGCTAACTTGAATGTTTTCGAAGTTCAATGCACGGCGGGTAATGCCGGGCGCTCGGCGACTGCTGAGAGTTGAGACAGAAAACAATCATCACCGATGATTATTTATGACAGTTAGGGCTTTTAATTGTGTGGAGGCTTGCGCGGTTTCGACTAACTACAACTTAAAACAGGGAGGGGCACGATGCGTAAAATGGCTATGTGTGTTGTCATGCTCGGTAGCATGCTCTGTTCCGACGTCTTGGCCGACCAGGTCAGTCTAAAGAATGGTGACCGGTTGAGTGGGGTTATCATCAAGTACGACGGCGAAAACCTAGTCTTGAAGTCCGAGTTCGCGGGCGAGGTCAAGATTCAGTGGGCCGCAGTCGAAAGGATCACCTCGGATCGCCTCTTTTACGTCACATCGAAAGATGGGCGCGTGCTCGTCGGCACCGTCACAACCGCCGAAGGTGTGGTCGAGGTTCAAACCAGCGACGCCGGAAAAGTTGCCCTCACGAAGGACACCGTCCTGCTTATCCGATCAAAAGAGGAACAGGCAGCTTATGAAGCCGAGATGGCTCGGAAGCTCCAGGCAGTTTGGAGCGGGTCGGCAGACGCCGGGCTCAGCGCGGCGCGCGGCAACACCGACACGCTCGTCATCAGTCTCGGGTCACAGGTGGCGCGCACCACACAAAGAGACAAACTGAGCTTGTACGCCGCGTCGCTTTTCGCACGCAACGGGACTTCCGGCGTATCGATCACAACGGCAGAAGCCATTCGCGGCGGCGCCCGCTACGACCGGAACATCAGCGACCGCCTCTTCGTTTTCGCCCTCACCGATCTTGAGCGCGACAAATTCCAGCAGCTCGATCTACGTCTCGTCTTTGGCGGCGGGCTCGGCTATCACGCGCGAAGGACCGAGAAGATGCGCCTCGATTTATTTGCCGGCGGTTCATACAACCGCGAGAAATTCTCGACCGGCCTGACGCGAAATTCGGCAGAGGCACTCGTCGGTGAGGAGCTGTCTTGCAAACTCTCCGAGAACACTACCCTGGCGCAGAGGGCAGTGCTCTATCCCAACCTCAGCGAATTCGGAGAGTATCGTTTCGCGTTTGATCTAACGGGCGTCACAAAACTGACGCGGCAGTTGGGTTTGCAGGCGACCGTCAGCGACCGCTTTCAAAGCAACCCGCTGCCGGGGATAAAAAAGAACGATCTGCTACTTACCACCGGCATCCGCGTGACTTTCGGGGACGGCAGCAAAGAATAATACTCCGTCACTTTGCCTAATAGCGCGGTTTGATAAGAAGTGCCGCGTTCAGCCTCTGATGAGGTCAGTGGAAATGATCCGGGCAATGTCGGTGCGGCAGGGAGCGAACTCGCCGACCTCAATTTAACCCGACGGAATCGGTATCTTGAGCTGGTTGATGCGCAAACGGGCAACCGCATCTGGGGCGACCTTTACAATATTTCCCCCGTTTGGAAAGCCGCCGGGTGAGCGAATGTCCGAAAGCGCGTGAAGCCGCGCTGAAAGCGTTATCGCTGGATGATGATTTGGCTGAAGCGCATACTGCTCTTGGACACGTTTTGACTAGGCACGATTATGACTTCGCAGGAGGCGAACGCGAGTTTCGCCGGGCGATCGAGCTAAATCCTAACTATGCGAGTGCGACCAACGATACACCAACGATACGGTGGTCTCCTGACGTATCTAGGCAAACCCGAAGAATCGATCGCCGAATCTGCACGGGCTCTGGAACTTGAGTCACTCTCTCTTGTTTTCAATTCGGATCATGGCACGACACCGACCACGGTAGTCGTGAACTGGACGGCGGACTTCAAGCATTAATCACGAGAGGATGACGCAGTTGCTCGTATTCTGCGTATGTCGCTGTGCGTATGAAATCTAAGCTCGAGAGTCTCCGAACCCCTCTGGTTGCGGTCTGGACGATCTTCGCAGCGATAGTGATTGGAGTAGCCGCCAATCTGTTTGCAGAAAGGATCGCCAATTGGGTGATACCAGCAATTGCAGTATGGGTCTGCACGTTCGCTTTCACACTTATATTTTACCCGTTTCAAAAGAGGCAAAAAGACGGTATCCCGGAATTCCCTCTGTGGATTGTTTACAGCGCGGCAATGGGGATCGTTAGCATAGTCATCTTCTATCTCAAAGATTGGCTGACGTAGCCCATTCCCTAATTAGATCGGGGCACGACCATAAGTATGGCCCTCGGTGCGTCACATTTGACCTGACTCCACATAGAGGAAATGAATGAATCGATTGGAAGTTAAACTAAGTAAACTACTCCTCATCCTGGGTATATTGCTTGGTCTTTTCTTTGTTCCGGCAGGCTTGGGTCTCTTGATCAGCGGATTGTTAAAGGGCTTTGAGGTTGTGCCGTTAGGGATTGGACTTATGCTCCTGATCACCTTCGTCGTGATTGTCTTTCTGATTCGGAGGGGGCAAGTCAATTCGGTAAGATATTTTTCAGATGACGGTCTAGTGCGCAACGACGGAAAAAGCTTCGCGTGGCCCGAATTGAACCGAGTAGTCGATCAGGTTAGAACTAGTCCCGCAGGTAGAAAACTCATCTGGCGAACTGAGATTCAGTTTAAGAATGGCGACTCGGCATGGCTGACTCCGCCAAAAGTCAGTAACTATGGAGAGGTCAGCGAATTCGTTCGTAGTCTGCCATGTGAACACACCGAAGTTGTAGTTGGAACGTTGTAAGCGATAGGTTCGCAAGTGGCATAGACTTCAGTCTATGATCGCCGTGGCAAATGGATAAACTTGAGTCTGTGATTGCCCGGCACGATAAAATTCAAGCTTGGTGTTCCCAAGCCGGCGACACGGACTAAAGTGTATTTTACGTGCCGATAAACTGCGCCTTCTCGTCATTCTTCCCTCGAAAGGAGTAAAACATGAGACATACTTTGCTGGTCGTCGCACTATTAACCGCGCCCTTTCTCAGTCATCGCGCCGAGGTCGCAGCCCAATACACACACCCGCACCAACACGATCGTTCGGAGCTGGGGCGAGTCAACTTCATCGTGTCCTGTAACCCCCAGGCCCAAAGGCAGTTCAATCGCGCAGTCGCCTGGCTCCATTCTTTCGAGTATGAAGAGGCTGAAAAGGCCTTCACCGAAGTCATTGCGACTGACCCGAAATGCGCAATGGCTTACTGGGGCATCGCGATGAGTAACTACTATCCCATCTGGGCACCGCCGAGCGCGGCAGAGTTGCAGAAGGGAGCGAGCGCGGTTGAAAAGGCAAAGACCGCCGGCGAAATGTCTCAACGCGAGCGCGGATACATTGCGGCCATCGAGGTGTTTTACAGAGACTCGGACAAACTCGACCATCGGACGCGGACGTTCGCCTACAGTGATGCGATGAAACAACATTACAGGCACTATTCGTCCGATCTTGAAGCCGGCGTCTTCTATGCGCTCACACTCATCGCTACCGGGATGATGTCGCAAGACAAGACCTACGCGCGGGAAAAAGCAGCGGCTCAAATTTTGAATCGCGTACTGGCCCGTCAGCCGCGGCATCCGGGCGTTGCTCACTACCTCATCCACAGCTACGACTACCCGGCGCTCGCGAAGCTGGCACTTCCCGCAGCGCGCAGCTATGCGAAGATCGCGCCCGCATCGGCCCACGCTGAGCATATGCCGTCACACATTTTTACGCGGCTCGGTTTGTGGCCAGAAGCGATACGATCAAACCTCGATGCGAAGGCGGCGGCGAAGGCCTATGCCGTCAAATACCATATGCCCGGGGTATGGGATGAGCAGCTTCACGCGATGGACTATTTGGCTTATGCCTACCTCCAGAGCGCTCAGGACAAACAAGCTTGGGCCGTAATGGATGAGTTGAACAAGATTCGGAGAGTCGACCCGCCGAATTTGAAGGTAGCCTACGCCTTCAGTGCTATTCCCGCCCGCTATGCGCTCGAACGCCGGCAATGGGCTGAAGCGGCAAAATTGGAAATGCGTCCGGACGATTTGAAAGAGTTTCCCTGGGAGCTTTTCCCCTGGGCCGAAGCCCATACTCGCTTTGCGCGCGCGATTGGGGCCGCTCGCTCAGGCGACACGGCTTCGGCGCGTCAGGAGGTCGAGAAATTAGCCGCCATCCGGCAGGCGTTGGTTGAAGTCAGAGGCGATTACGATTGGAGCACACAGGTTGAGATCCAGCGACTCGTGGCGGCGGCCTGGTTGGAGTATGCCGAGGGCAAGCACGAAGAATCCCTTCGACTGATGCGCACGGCTGCGGACTTAGATGACTCCACTGAAAAACATCCCGTGACGCCGGGGGCAATTCTTCCCGCGCGCGAGCAACTCGGCGAACTACTGCTGGAGCTTAAGCAACCCGCGGCAGCATTAGTCGAGTTCGAGACTTCCCTGCGCAGCTCGCCCGACCGTTTCAATGGAGTTTATGGCGCGGCACGTTCGGCGAGACTCGCTGCAGATCAGAAGAAGGCAAAGACTCACTACGGAAAACTTTTAACGCTCACCCGCAGCGCCGATAGCACGCGGTCTGAGATCAAGGAAGCTAAAGTCTTCCTCTTCAGTGGCACGTGAAGGATTCCGCAATTATGAACCGAAACCGTTAGTGCTTTACCACTTTCTTCGCGGTTAGACCATGAGCGCCCTCTCCGTGCCTGATGGAAGGCCTCTCCTCTCCGTCATCATTCGATGGCGATGCGTTTCCTGAGTTCACTATAGTTACCGTCACCTTGAGCCGCGAGACCGCTGCCACTCAGGGTTAGAACCGGGGAGGAGGTCCCCAAACGAAGCGCGTTGGGCGTGGTGGATGGATCGGTTCATCCGATACCATTCGAGTCTTAACGAAGCCATCTTTCATGATACTGGGAGGCCTGAACGATGAAGGGCACGCTTAAAGGCAAAGTAGCGTTAGTCGCAGGGGCAACGCGCGGGGCGGGTCGCGGCATTGCTGTCGAACTGGCCGCCGCGGGAGCGACGGTGTACTGCACTGGACGCACTACGCGAACGACGCGTTCCGAGATCAACCGTCCCGAAACGATTGAAGAGACAGCGGAGCTGGTCCACCTCGCCGGCGAGCAGTCGGGAGGACAGGGCATCGCCGTGCAAGTGGACCATTTGAACCCGGCGCACGTGCAAGCGCTGGTGGCGCGTATCGAGAGTGAGCAAAGTCGGCTGGATATTTTGGTCAACGATGTGTGGGGCGCAGACTATTTGATCGAGTGGAACGTGCCCGTTTGGGAGCACTCGCTTGAACATGGGCTGCGCATGTTGCGGCTCGCCATCGACACGCATATCATCACCAGCCACTTCGCTCTACCGCTGCTGATCAAGAATGCCGGCGGGCTGGTAGTCGAGATGACTGACGGCACTGCGGAATACAACAGTGCAAACTACCGGGTGTCACTGTTCTATGATCTCGCCAAGACATCGGTCATTCGCCTGGCCTGGGCGCAGGCGAAGGAGCTGGGGTCCCACAAGTGCACCGCCGTTGCTCTGAGTCCCGGCTGGCTCCGTTCCGAGCAGATGCTGGATAACTATGGTGTCAGCGAAGCGAATTGGCGTGACGCCACCGCGAAGCAACCGCACTTCATCATCACCGAAACGCCCCGGTTTGTCGGGCGTGCGGTCGCTGCCCTCGGAGGAGATCCTGAGTTAGCGCGCTGGAATGGTCAGTCGCTTTCTAGTGGCCAACTTGCAAAGGTTTATGGCTTCACCGATCTGGATGGGTCTTAACCCGATGCCTGGCGCTACGTCGTTGAGGTCCAGGATGCTGGCAAACCAGCTGATTCGACCGGATACAGGTAACGTACCGCATACGGTCCGTCACCTAGCGACCGGGCACTATCCAAGCGGCTTGATTCAGAGCGAGTACCACATGGCCGCTAATGAAGGCCTGGACATGTAGCACTGTATGATCAGATCCGTTCACTTGGAGGGAAGGGCTTTGCTCTACATGATTATTGAGCACTTTAAGAATCACGATCCCGTTCCCGTATACCGACGCTTCCGGGATCGAGGTCGCCTCGCTCCGGAAGGGTTGTGATACGTATCAAGCTGGGTCGATGAAAACGAACGTTGCTTCCAACTCATGGAAGCTGAGGATTGCAAACATCTGGAGAATTGATTGTCAATTGGAACGATCTTGTCGAGTTCGAAGTTTACCCGGTCATTTCTTTCAAACGAGGCGGCAGAAAGAATTTCACGACGTCTCTGAACTAAATCGAGCAAATAAGTTATGCGAAAACTTTCAACCTTGAGTCTGGTTATTTTCCTGTTCACGGGTGTTGCTTATTCATCTCAGGATCAACCGCCATCAGCTCAGGAAATCATGAAACGAATGATTTCAGTTTATGCTTCTTGCAAAAGTTATGTGGATGAAGGCGAAGTCAGGACGGTCTTTCTTGAACTGGGCGGGCCCCGAACAAACACTAAACCGTTCGCCACTGCTTTTGTAAGGCCGACAGATTTCAGATTCGAATACCAGGACCGACGAAGAGACGACGACGACTGGAGTAGATATACAATCTGGAGGGGCGCGGAATCAGTCAAGGTCTGGTGGTCCATCAGACCCGGTGTCGAGACGTCTCAGGATCTGTCTCTTGCTCTGGTCGCTGCTGCCGGCGTGTCGAGCGGCGCTTCGACAACGGTTCCCTCATTACTGATCCCCGAAATGGGGATAGCCAGTGGCATCAAATCTCTTTCCGAGATGAAACTCATTGGCGAGGAGAAAGTCAAAGGCCGGACCGCTTACAAGATTGAGGGGACAGATGTCCAAAAACAACCGGTAACGCTATGGATAGACAGTGCGAGTTTGTTGATTGTGAAGATTCATAAGAGGAGAGAGTTCCATACCTTTAAGACGGAAACGACGACGACTTACAAACCACAAGTGGGTATAGAGGTTGCTCAAGAGAAACTGGCATTCAACCCAGCGTATTGAAACTTTCCATGAAAACACTAATCAACGTGAGCATCCTTGTCCTTCTGCTGCCGCTCTCTCTTTCTGCTCAGCATGACGATGATCCGTCGCTCTCGTATCTCAGGGGTGATTACAAATCCGTCCCCGTGGTCGCTCACGTGCTTGTACGTGACGCTGAAATTACGGGCAAGGTCGGCGGCTATAAGAATTGGAAGGTAACGAGTCAAGTGATCGAATCACTCAAAGGCCGATTACGCGAGGGCGACGTTATTCAGTACTTCCAGGGAACGGAAGCCCGTGCCACCAAGGAGATTTTCAAAGGAGAAAAGATCATCTTTCTGCTCGCGGAGTATGAGGCAGATAAGAAAACATTAAGGTACTCGATTTTGGAAAACTCGACCTTGCGGTACACGGCAGACCGCCTAAGGAAACTGCGGATAATTAGAAGGTCTTTTGCAAAGCGGCGCCCGACGCGGTGACCGAAGTCTAAAGCCCCAATGGAACCTCAGAGAGGAAAAGCCATGACAGAAAAGGTGGTGCCGATGATCCACGTGCCTGATGTCAGCGCGACTGTCGATTGGTATAAGGACATCGGATTCACGGTGATCGACACGTTCAGTGACGACGGTGAAGGGCTGAGTTGGGCCATGCTGTCTTTCGGAAGCAGCGAAATCATGTTCAGCGAGGGCGGCCAGCCAAGCACACGCAACCGTCGCGAATTCGATCTGTACGTCTATGCGGACAAGGTTGACGATCTTTACCTGCAGCTGAAGGATCGAGTGGAGGTCGTGGAGGGCCTTCATGAGACCTTTTACGGAATGCGTGAGTTCATTATCCGCGATCTCAACCGATTTTGGATGACCTTCGGCCAACCTACCGTTTTCCAGATGCTGATGACGGGCGTACGCGAGGGCAACGTTGATTCCGTGCGGGCTGCCCTCGAGAGCGGTAGCCTAAAGCCCGAAACGCTCACCGTCGCGCTGGCCGCCGCCTCGTCAGGGAACACTTCAGGCAATAACCAGAATGCCGAGATCCGAGAGATGCTCAAGAAGGCAGGTGCAGTGACGGCGGTCGAAGTCGACGCCGGGATTCTCCAGTCCTACGTGGGCAAGTACAAGAGCGATGACGGATTTGAGTTCAACATCACTTTTAGGGACGGGAAACTGTTCGCGGCGCCGGGCGGCCAACAGCCCTTGCATCTGATGGCAGTTAACACGACCACGTTCAGACCCCCGGAAATTGACGGGAGCATCACCTTTAACGTCGAGGCTGGCAAGACTACGGGCTTTGCGCTCAGGCAGGGATCCGTCACCAAGCAACTGAAGCGCGCAGAAGACACCGAAAGGTCATGAAATCAGCCTTCGAGTTTCATCCCACTGCCGTTGCCGAAAATTAGCGAAAATTGGTATTCTCCGCCACATGGCACTATGTGTGGTTTCGTATGTGGATACGGAAGGAGTCCGGCATACCGTCGAGCTTGAGGCAGAAAGCCTTTACGAAGCAGCCGTAATGGCCGTCAAGACCTTTAGAAAACATGATTGTGAGCCAGGGCTGATGAGTAGACTTGAAGTCGAAATCAGGAGTTCCGTCACCCACACAGTTACTCTAAAAAAGATTCATTCCTGGTTAAATGGAGGAGCTAAGACACCGCGGGAAGCTGTTACGAAGGAACGGCTGAGGTCGCTCCTGTAAAAAGGAGGGAGGACTAGCAGTTGGGAAAATTTGCAGTCTTCTTGCGCTCGGCAATCTCATTCGCGATCGCGGAAATCTTGGCTATGTCGAACGGC
This sequence comes from Pyrinomonadaceae bacterium, assembly GCA_046261995.1. Lineage (GTDB taxonomy): Bacteria > Acidobacteriota > Blastocatellia > Pyrinomonadales > Pyrinomonadaceae > PSRF01. Next base: position 107,137 of record JBHENP010000007.1, on the reverse strand, counting down.
TTGGACACGACCCAATCAGCCTTGGCGGCACTGCGCCGGTCCCAACTGATGGCTTCGGCCCAGCCGCTGACGATTGCGACGGGAATCGTCTCGGAGCGTTTGCGAATGGCGGTAACCAATTCCCAGCCACTCATTTCAGACATGCCGATGTCCGTGAACACCAGATCGACCCGGCCTTTATTCTCGTCGTAGAGTCTCAAAGCTTCCTCGCCGCTCGCAGCCGCGAGCACTTCGCACCCTTCATTCTCGAGCGCCTCTTTCAGCACCTCGCGCACCACCGCTTCATCGTCCACCACCAGCACGCGAAGCCTGTCGCCCGGCGCCGTGCTGGTTGCGTGAGCCTCTGAACCCGAATCTTTCGCGTGGCTGTTACTGGCCCTGGGAAGCGTAATGAAAAATGTGGTGCCGTGTCCCGGCTCGCTCTCCACTTCAATCGAACCATTGTGCCGGCGAATGATACCGAAGCTCACTGCCAGGCCCATGCCGGTTCCGGCTTTGCCTTTGGTGGTGAAGAACGGATCAAACAAGCGCGTCTTCACTTCCGGTTTCATGCCCGTGCCCGTGTCTGAGATCTTCAGGATTACCTGGTCGTCAACTTCCTGTGCGCTCAGGCGAATCTCGCCACCGGTGGGCATGGCATCGACAGCGTTGTAGATTACGTTTACCAGCACCTCGCGCAGCTCAACCGGGTCGCCCATCACAGAGGCCCTGGAGTCTGCAAACAGAGCGAGGTTGATGGCGGTGCAATCGGCGCGCGACTCCCAGCGTGGGCGGGCCATTTCGCAGACGTCCTTCAGCAGTTCGGCCACCGAGACGGCTTCGAACTGACGGCTGGGTCGCTTGCGGGCAAAATCCTGTATGCGGCGAATGATCTGGGCGCCGTCGTCGGCGCTTTTGATGATCAGGTCCAGGCCGGCGGCAATCTTTTCGGGATCCCCAGTGCGCCGCAGCAGTTGCGCACGACCGAGAATCCCGGTAAGCGTGTTATTGACGTTGTGGGCCACACCGAAGGAAAGTTCGCCGAGAGCGGCCATCTTTTCCGCGTGGATCTTTTGCTCTCGGTCGTACTCATACTCGGCATGGGCCTCGGCAATGCGTTCGAGACAATTCTTAAGACGCTCGCGCGTGGAAGCTTGTTGGGAGTTGGCGAGCAACTGGCTGGCCTGGGCGCCAATCTCGCGACGCTCGTCATCGCCCAGCTGCTCACACATCTCTTCGATCAGGATCAGGAGGGGTTTGCCGGCGCCTTCATCGTCGCCACACCGCTCGGCCACGCGGCGTGCTCTTTCGAGACTCGGCTTGGCTTCATGCCGCCTTCCGAGTTTGCACATCACGAGACCCTGGGTTGTCAAAGCTTCCGCGAGTAAGGCTTCTTCGCCACTTGTTTCAAGAGTTTCCACTGCCAGACTGACAGAGCGTTGCGCGAACGTGTATTTCTCAGAGGCGAGGTAGAGCTGAGCGAGCGTCTCATCTACCTGGGCTCGCCGGACACTATCGCCGAATTCATCAAAGAGCCTTCGCGCCCGCTCAAGGTGTATTTGCGCTTCATCGAGTTTCTTGAGAGAGAGGAGAAGGTAACCATGATTGTTTTCAACAATCGCCGTGTATCGTCGATTACCAATCTTCTCAAAATGCGAAAGAGCCTCCCGGTAGTGAGCCTGCGCCTTTTCGAAGTATGAAGTTCGACTCTCGGAGATTCCAAGATCCTTGAGTGCGACGGCAAATTCGAGGTGAAAGATGCCTTTTGTCCAGGCGCCTGATGTTTCTACAAACGGCGCTGCTTCGTTGAGCAAGTCCACGGCATCATGGAGGTGACCCGTATAACTCTCCACAACCGCTAGCCGAATTAGAGCGATGCTCTTTAATTCTTGATCATGTTCGGAAAGATCTCGAAGCGAGGTGCGCAGTGTAGTCCGTGCAAGGTCAAAGAGGCCTTGTCGATAATAGCAACATGCTAACTCCACGCGAGCTTCTGCTACTCGAGCCTTTTCCCCGAGGCGCTCGAAAAGGGTAATGGCCCCGTTCAAGAGCGCTTCTGCCGGTTTCTGGCCTCCAAACGTCTGTTTAATACTTCCCACCGAACCGCTCAAAACTCCCGCCGTGGAGAGCAATTCAGCAGCTGCTCGATCTTCGAGACCGGAGTGGTTTGGCCACTCTCCGACGGTCCACCAACGCTGAAGGGCTGCGCATCCCTCGTCATAATCCCCAGCTTCAAGCTTTTCCCTTGCAATGGTGCAGCAGGCTTTGACCTGCTCGCTAACGGTCAGGGGTGAAGATTCAGTCTGGGGTGAAGACTTGGTCTGGGTTTTTAGCTTGGATTCCATTCCTGAATACGAAGTATTCACTGCCACTGCGGTATACAGGGGACTTGTTAGTTATTAAAGTGATTTACTATGGTGAACAAAGGAGATACGGACATTTCCGCACGTAACCGAGCAAGATCTGTTTACGGCGTAGTCAATGTATCCTTTATGGAGTGCTGCACCCGCTATCCACGCTATTGGAGGCTAAGTTATTGCCGGAGTGAAGGTTGCGGCTTTGACTAGACTAAATTGTCCGACGGCACGCTTTTTGAGATAAGAACTGACGTAACCGTTCTTTGCAGGCGAGCCTGAATGGGGAATAACTCCTTCAAATAGCAATTCCCCATTCAAGCCACCCTTCCCCAGTCAACAGTCTCATTAACTAGGAGTATTACAATGAAAAGAATTCAATCAGCCCTTTGCGCCTCCGCCTTGGCCCTTGCCCTTTCCTCAACAGTGCTTGCCGGCAACATCCACAGTATCGGTGTTACTTCGAACGGCAACATCCACAGTATCGGTGTTACTTCGAACGGCAACATCCACAGCGGACCGGGCAGCATCACCGACCTTCTGACTTGGGGTGACATCACGGGTGTAATCACAACAATATTGGGAAACATCCACGTCTAATCAGTCAGCTTGAATTGTGCGTTTTCACCCTGACCGATTAAACTCAAAGATCCGTTCAACTTGCCGAGAAACAGCCGTTTTGGCCGCCCGCACCACAGAAAGGAGCAAGCCATATGCCGCAGCAAACGATTAAGCTTTATGGAGAGGTGAGAGATATGCTCCTCTTAGGGGGATTCATCCCCCCAGGGGAGTGTATTGACGTCTAAAACCTTTGTTGTCTGGGTTCTTTAGCACGTTTATGGCAGTGCGGTCAGGGCGGGGGGCTTTATGGGAACGGCTCGACTATTCACACCGCTAATTTGCCGCCGTATCACAGCCTCCAGACGCGTTAAAGATACGTTCCTGGCTCTTGCGAAGGCGCTCGAGGGTTAGCTGCTGCTGAGAATGACGCAGCAACAGATCGAGCCGGTTCGCTATCTCAAGCCGCTCTCCATCATCTAACTGCTCACACATCTCCTCTATTAAAATCAGGAGTGCGCGTCCGGCGCCCTCGCGGTCACCGCAACTCTCCGCCATTCCATTTGAACGTTCCAGAACGCGCTTCGCTTCACGATGACGGCCCAACCGGCATAGGATTAGCCCTTGGGTTGTCAGAGCTTCAGAAAGCAGGGCTTCCTCACCCCCCTTTCCTAGACTCTCAACGGCCCGCAAGATTGCATGTTCAGCCAGGTCAAACTTGCCACCTGCGACGTACAGCTGAGCGAGAGTCTCATCCACTTGTGCCCGGCGAACCTTATCATCTAGTCCATCGAATAACTTTCGAGCGAGCACCAATCGTTGCTCGGCCTCGTGGAGTCGTTTTAGACTTAGGAGCAAATTACCCTGATTGTTTTCCACAATTGCCTTAAGACGATGATTTCCTATAGCCTCAAACTCATAGAGCGCCTCTTCATAGTGCCCGAGGGCTCTTTCGAAGAAATCATCCCGCGTTTCAGCAATTGCTAGGTTCTTGAGGACAGTTGCTAACTCCAAATGATAGCGGCCTGTGGCCCAAGGACCAGCGGGCTCTACAATCCCGGCAGCGTAATCCAGCTGAGAGAGAGAGTCATAGAGACGCCCCGCATGGCACTCCACCCCCGCCAGCTTAATAAGGGCCATGCTCGTTAGGTCCGAGTCCTCGTTGGATAATTCGAGGATCGCAGCCTGGAGTGTGCTTCGGGCTAAATCGAATAACCCCTCCCTGTAGTAACAATAAGCGAGTTCAATTCTGCCCTCAGCGCCTCGCGTCTTAAGTCCAAGCTGCTCAAAAAGTGCGATCGAGCCGCTTAGAAGCGTCTGAGCGTGTTTCTGTCCTTTCGGTACTTGCCTAGAACTGGCTATCCAACCAGCGAGAGATCCAGTGGTGAAAAGCAGGTCCGCGGATGAGTGCAGATCTAACCCCTCGACCCGCGGCCATTCTCCGATGGTCCACCATCGTTGAAGCACGACGCAGGCAGCCTCAAAGTTGCCAGCCTCGATTTGTTCGCGAGCGACTGTGCAAAAAACCTGGACCTCCTCAGCAGGCGTTAAATCAGGCCCGCGCGACTTACTTGGGAACTGTGCGTCGACCACACGAGTTGCGTGCCCGTCCCCCACCTGAGTCTTGCGAGGCGCGTTCCGGTACAAGGCGGCTGAAAACAAATAAGCGGCCTGCCATTGGTTTGCTGAGGGGTAGGACGACTTAAGCTCAATGGCGCGTTTACTCTCACGTTCCGCGGCCTTTCGGTCCCATTCCTGACGCATCTTGAACATCTCCGGAAAGGGTTGACCTTCAGAAATTGCGTTGTCCCTTTCTCCCGTGTGCACTCCACGGCGGGTGTGCAGAGCCTCCGCGGGAGGAATGTAATTGGTCGCCAGTCTTAAGTAGCAGTCGACAATTCCGGCGTATGCCAACGCATAGTTCGGATCGAGATCAATCGCCTGCCGAAAGTGATCAATCGCCTGTTCCAGACCTTCCTTAGTGTACCTGCTCCAATGGAAACGGCCTTTCAGATAAGACTGATATGCCTCGGTGCTCCCGGTGTGGCGCTTGGCGAGCCGGCGTTCCTCCTCTCCAGTTAACCGCAACCGTAATGCGGCTGATATCTGCCGGGCTATCTCGTCCTGTACATCGAAGATGGCGCCAGATCCCCGGTCATAGCTCTCACCCCAGAGCTGCCAGCCGTTGGCAACGTCCACTAATTCCGCGCCGATCACGAGCTTCTTATCGTATGAATGGACTCGTCCTACTAACACTGCGTCTACACCTAGTTCACGCCCAATTCGCTGAGGATCAAGCTCGCTGCTCTTGTAACGAAAGACCGTGCTCCTCGACATGACACGCAACAACGGCAGCTGGGCCAGACTATTGATTATTGTTTCCGTGATGCCGTCAGAAAGGTATTCCGTATCAGCGTCGTTACTAACATTGATGAAAGGCAGCACGGCCAGAAACCGTGTTGTCCGGATGCGCGGTGACTCCGACTGGGTAATCGTTTGATGGCTCGTACCCGCTAGCGTGGATGAAACCTCAAAGATTTCGTCAACCTTTGCCACGAAACGATACCCACGTCGTGGAACTGTTTCGATGTACTTCAAACCCTCCGCCGTTTCACCGAGAACTTTTCTCAGGGTGAAGATGTTCTGCGTGAGATTTGAATCCTCGACGCACGCGTCCGGCCAAACCTGTCTCATCAGATCATCCTTCTCCACAACATGTCCCTGTTTTTCAACCAGGGCGATCAGCGTATCGAAGGCTTTCAACGTCAATGATACGGGCTTGCCATCGCGCAGGAGGACACGCTGACCTACATCCAGGCGGTAAGGTCCAAAGTGGTAAGAACTGGTGCTGGACTGCATAAGGCGAATAAGAACTATCTGATAACTCTTTGAGGGTCTTCTAAGGACTTCCCACGGAATTGTGAGTAGTTTACTTGAGTGAGAAACGACTCGAAACCTTCGAGCCGCCATCATTCTAGTTCGTAGGCTAACGCCAACGCAATAAAGGATCGGTATCTGAAGAAGGGACCCGTAATGATCAAGAATTTGGTAAATCGGATGCGCCCCAGGCGAGAACCTAACCAGGCTAACCACTGGCATTACTTAAGAGAGGCATTTGCCACCTGGCGACGAGTTTCAGTGGCCAAAGACACTGCCCGGATGTCGGCCGATCACGAAAGAGTCCTCAGGCTGTGTGCGCTTTCAGAGATTGCCTGGCGCAGGTATGTGCGACGTCTCCAAACATGCCTTCCATAGTGAGGTAACCATGGACCAACGAGTTCTTACAGTCATCGCGCTGATGAAACACGATCCGCGCCAGGCCCTTCCTTTAAGCAGGCTGGCACAAACCGTCAACCTCTCTCCCACTCGGCTTTGCTATCTCTTTAAGGCTGAAACCGGAACCCCACCCGCGCGCTACCTCAGGACGCTAAGAATGCAAGATGCGACCACGCTGTTGGTGGATACGTTCTTGAGTGTAAAGGAAATCATTGCGCGTGTCGGCTTTACCGATGAAAGCCACTTCGTTAAAAACTTCAAGAGAATCTACGGAGTCACTCCAACCGAGTATAGGAAACAAAATGCTGTCATTGATGTGAGTAAATTCGACGAGACAAATGGCCGAAAGGATCGGCCAAGGGATAGTAAGAAACGCCAATGAAATGGACTTGCTAGAACTCTTGCAAAGACTTATTGTCCGCGTGCAGGGTTCCTCACCCCAGCCACTCCTGCAGACTTCGCTCTCGACGAATAGCGAGGCTGGCAAATCGGAAGCGTTCTGCGGGGGCCAGGGCCTCGTTGGCAGGCAACTGCCGGCGAGGCCCTGTTGGGATTTGTCACTCGTTTTCCCAACGTCCTTATAAAACCACCTGACCGGTGATGTGCCTTGTGACCCAGGGCCGCGTCCCGGATATTGTAGGGTCGGCACGGCCGCTCCAGTTGTTCGTACGGCGCCGCTTTAAGGAACCTCTTCTAGTTCTTTTTCAGTGCCAGTGGAAATTGGACGTTGGGGTGCCCACGGAGGTGGGACACCCCTACAATTGATGGGCAGTTGTCAGGTCGAGATTCGACGGCTGATGCATTGCCGGGTAACAAAGGACCAGACCGAGGACAAAAATAATTGCTCCCAGGATAGCCGGCGCCAGGTGAAACAGGCTCGTGTAGCCCACCACCGGATGAACACCGATAGCCGTGGCAAAACCTACCAGGCCTGAGAAACAGAGCACCTGCCAGAGACTTCGCGAAGGTCGAGCGCACCAAACACAGAAAAGGACCGTGATCCCGGTGGTGCAGATGGCGCCGCCAAAGCCCGCGCGATCGTGAGCAATCAAAGGCACGAGCCGCGCGCTGATCGCCTGGAGCTCAGCCGGCTGCAAGCCCATGTATTCGAGATCCTGCGGCACAAAGACCCAGGTCATCCCTACACTCATCACCGTCAGACCGCCGAGGATCATCCCTGCGGCCGTGGCCAGCAACAACGCGCGTCCGATTCCAAAAGTAGACCTCCAGGAGACGTTTGCTCCCGGACGGAACAGCGAGCGCACACCCGTTGGTGATTTCAGGACCGGACGCGAGCGAGCGAGGCCAATGATGTAGAAGGGAAGCAGCAGCAGGGTGCCGACGCCGTGCCAGGTGTCGAGATAACCGTAACCCAGGTAGGCGAGGAAACTGCCAAAACCGGAAACGCCGCTCACGATAAAGAGCCACCACGCCCACGCCTCGCCCTGACGCAGGGGAAATTCCGCCAGCCACATGTAAAGCGCGCCAATAGAGATGAGCGCGCCGCCAAAGGCGACCCGATCGTGAAACATGAAATGGACCACGCGGCAATTGTTGATGCCGCAGAGCTCTTCCGCGGTGATTCCCAGGAACTGCACGTCGTGTGGCAGGAACTGCTGGTTGATGGAAAGGAACAAGGCGAAACAGCCGCAGAGTATCAGACCGAGTCCGATGAAGATGAGGAGCGGGCGCCCATCACCGGCGAGCGCCGCGATCAGACTCTTATCGTCGTGGCGTCTCTGGTCTGTGATCTCCTGTCGACTCTGGACCATGTTGACCCTCGAGTTAACTTCTCTTTCCGCCGGCAGGTTACTGAAATAGTGGTAAGCAACAACAGACGCAGTAAAACAATCCACGAAACCACACGAAAAGCACGAAGTGGATGCCTTAATTCGAGTTACTTCGTGTGATTTCGTGGATCGTGTTTGTTTTTCGCCGTCCTGGACAAGGCTTGAAAGATTTCCAGCGCCAGGTCATCCGCAGTCTTGCTTTCGGTTGCTTCCACGTGCAAGTCGGCGGTGGCGTAAACGGCACGTCTCTCGGTGTAGAGACTGAGTGCCTCCTCTTCGTTCCGCGCGAGGGGCCGCTCGTCTTTGCCTTGCAGAGCGCTGGCTACGATCCTCTGCCAACAGAGATTAAAGGGCGCGTCCAGCCAGACACTTATGCCGCCCGCCGAAGCGATCAGATCGCGATTTCCTGCCATGGTCCAGGCGCCACCGCCAAGTGCGATAACTCCCGCCGTATTCTTTTGGAGCACGGCGCGCAGCACACGCGTTTCGATCTCTCGGAACGAGGGCTCCCCCTGGTCGTCGATGATCTGCTTTGCTGACCGATATTCTTTTTTGAGGATTTCCCCGTCCAGATCGATCATTTGCGAATCGAGCCGGAGAGCGAGCGCCCGCGCGACGGTCGATTTGCCTGAGCCCATGAAGCCCGTGATGACAATGAGCGAATTATTCATCTGTCAAAATCTGTCATTAAGCCTGAGATGCGGTAACCTGAGCGACGCGACTACAGAACTAAAAGAGTATCACGCAACTACAGAACAGGAAGCGGTAGCGACCTGGCCGTTGCGACAGACTCAAACCGTGTTAGTGGTACCGAGACGGCCAGGTCGCTACCGCTTCCTGTTCTGTAGTTGCGTGCATATCGGTCAGAGTAATGATTTCGCGGCCACTCTGTTTTCAGTTTCAGCCACCCGCTACCAGCGGGTGGGATAAAAATACGTGGTTCTCGATGGACCCACCCAGTGGTGGTACTGACCCCATCCATCGCACGTCTCAATCTGGGTCACAACGGTCGCTTAGGCCACTACCTTTCGACGAGCGATTCCAGGACTGTGAAAAAATCCGGGAACGACACGCTCACACATTCCCCGCCGGCGATCTCTGAATCACCCGAGGCGGTAAGCGCAGCCACCGCGAAGGCCATGGCGATGCGATGGTCGCCAAAGGAGTCGAGCATGGCTCCACGCAATTGCGTCCGACCGTGAACAGCCAGCCCGTCTTCAAACTCTTCCACTTCCGCCCCCATCGCTCTCAGGTTCTTCACCGTAGTCGAGATGCGGTCGCTCTCCTTGCGCCTGAGCTCCGCCGCGTCGCGAATCTCGATTCCTCCCGGCATCTGCGTTCCCACCACGGCGAGGAGCGGCAACTCATCAATTAATCGCGCGATCAAATTACCACGCACGAGGGTTGAATCCACCGCGGACGGCGGCTGTGCCGTCAGCTGACCGTTCACCCTGAGGCGACCTGCGGGCTCATTACTTTCCTCCCGACTATCAATAGTCTCAATCATTACACCCAACGATCTAAGCATTGAGACAAACATCGTGCGCGTGGGGTTGAGTCCAACATACTCGACCTCGAGCTTCGATTCCGGCAGCAACGCCGCGGCGGCGATCAGAAAAGCAGCGGAGGAGATGTCGCCGGGAACGCTAACGTCGCGGGCGGCCAAACTGACTGGTCCATCGATCGAGATCGCACCTTCGAATCCTTTTTCAACCGCGACGCCAAACCAATTCAGCATTCGTTCCGTGTGGTCGCGCGTTTCTTCTCGTTCAATTATTTCGGTGCGTCCTTCGGCGTTGAGCCCCGCCAGCAGGACACACGACTTCACCTGAGCGCTGGCGACCGGCAACTCGTAACGAATCGGCTGCAGAGGCTTGTGACCCTTGATGGTGAGTGGTGGCTTCGCATTTTTCGATCCAAACTCGGCGCCCATCAGCTGCAGAGGCTCGATGATCCTTTGCATCGGACGTGAGCTTAATGAATCATCGCCCGTCAGAGTTGAAGAGAAGTCCTGTCCTGCAAGTACGCCCGCCAGCATACGCATCGTCGAGCCACTGTTGCCGCAGTAGAGTGCTTCGTTCGCGACGCGCAGACCCGACTCGCCCGCGCCCTGGACGATCAGGCTACTGCCTTCTGATTGAATTGAAACTCCGAGTTGTCGCAGACAAGCAAGAGTGGCAGCACAATCCTCGCTCGAAGCAAAGTTTGTGATCCGCGACGTGCCGTTTGCCAGTGCGGCAATTATGGCTGCTCGATGTGAGATTGACTTGTCGCCAGGGACTGTAACTCGCCCTCTTATACGGCGAGCGGGGGTGATTTTCATCGCGCCAATCTTACCTTGTCAGTCCTCACGTCATGAAGGGAAACAGTCAGCTAAACAGTTAACCGACTAAAGGCCTCCCGGCTGATTTTCCCTTTGCACATTTTCCCTTTGCATTTCCCATTGCAACGACTCAGTTGAGTAGTTTGAGTATTGACAGGATTTCGTTAATCGCAGTATACAAGGCAGCGTCGTCCCCCTTACCGCTGACGTTATTCTCACAGATTCCGTCAGTCTTCGCGTAACCAGCACAATTTAGAGCTTGTAATGCGGTACGGTCGCTCTCTAAGTCCATCCGGGGAACCCATCGATATCGGGGAGAAGTGTATCCCTATCTCTCGCCCGCGCGTTCAGGCGAGGGGATTTCTACTTCTGCATTAGGAGGATTCCATGAATAAGAAAGTGTTTCTGGCGGTATTTTTGTCTATAGTAATTCTATCAATTGGCGCTTTCGCCTTTGACATGCAGACACCTCAACCGACAAACGCTCAACCGTCACAGACACAAGACAATCAAACGCAAGTAAATCTGGTGCCGGAGCACATCGTATACAGAATGTTCTTGCGTCATCTCTACACCTTCAAGCTGAAGGCAGAGGAGTCCGAGAGGCAAGGCAACCGTAGGTCGGCCGAAGCCTACCGCAATATCTATAGAGAACGGGCTGGATGGAGCAGCGAGCAAGCCCGAATTCTCGATGACATTGCATCGGAATGCGAACGTGAGGTTAAGGAAATAGATGCGATAGCGAAGAAGATCATTGACGCGCGCCGGGCGCTCTATTACCCAGACGGTAAGGTTCAAGGAGGTCAACTGGCTCCACCTTCGCCGGAACTCGCACTCTTACAGGAAGAGCGTAACGCTACTATCCTGAAGTGTCGCGACCGCATACGAGAAGCTTTTGGAGAACAAGAGTTCCGCAGGTTGGAACAGTTCTTGAAGAGCAACGTAGCGCCGACCATTACTGTGACAGCGCCCGAGCGATAGGTTTCGTCTCACCCACCTTGAAAGGTTAAGCCAGTGGAGGTCGAAATTCGGAGTTCGATCACTCACACAGTAACATCGAAGAAAGTCACATAACCAAAGAAAAAGTAGTCGTCTCATTCAGTGCCGCCTCGGTGATGAAACACGTCCAGCTTGAATCAGGAGTGAAGCCTCGGTGGTCACCTCAATAGCGGCCACGCGGTCACATCAAAACCCGGCCAATGGAGTAGCGCCGGGACGAGCTGAACGCACGGGCGGTGCACTCATTTAGCTTGCGTTCTTCAATGTGGTAAAACGGCCCACTAGCCGTGTCGGACACTTTCTTGACATCCGGGTAGCCAGCGTGTTAAACCCTCGAACTTCCGATAGCTTTTGGTGGTTCCAACGCACAACCAATGTCAGCGTCGAGTGGCACTTGGACAGGCCATGCTTTCACCAGTGAATGCAGAGACGACAGAACTCGCGTTGCCTAGCCGCATCGAGGCTATTGATAAAGCTGCGGCCGCAGTTGCCGGCCTCGTTACCCGCGCCGGCATCAGTGAGGCAGATTCGTTTGGAATCGATATGGCAGTCCGCGAGGCCATCGCCAACGCGGTGATTCATGGAAACAAGCTCGACGAAACAAAACTCGTCGAAATCAATGTAAAGAGTTCCCTCGATGCTCTTGAAGTCAGCGTGCACGACCAGGGACAAGGGTTCAATCCAGAAACAATTTCAGATCCGACCAAAGAAGAAAACATCCTGAAGAGTTCCGGACGCGGTATCTTTTTTATGCGGAACTTCTTTGACGAAGTCGATTGGTCGACATCCCCCGAAGGTGGCACCACGGTGCGCATGATCAAGAGACGAGCTAATCGATAAAGGAGATTCGGTATCATGGCTGAGTTGAATATTGAAGAACGTCAAGCCGGAGATGTGACCGTGCTTGATATGAAGGGAAAGATAACCATAGGCGAGGGCAGCGTTGCCCTCCGAACGGCGGTCCGTCGCATGCTCGAGGAAGGCAAGAAGAAGATCTTGTTGAACCTGGCAGGTGTGGGTTACATCGATTCGAGTGGCATCGGCGAACTGGTTTCCAGCTACACGGCCATCGAAAAAGATGGTGGACAATTGAAGCTGCTCAACCTTACCCAGAAACTTCAGGACCTGCTGACTATTACGAAACTACTCACAGTGTTTGACGTATACGAGAGCGAATCGGAGGCCCTCAACGGATTCAAATAAGACGAGGCCAGGATTTGAACAACCCCGGTTAAGAAACTCTAATGACGGTTAATGGAGATTTGAGTTATGGCAGAGCTGGAGCTGAAGGAACGACAAGCAGGTGACGTGACCATCCTCGATCTGACCGGGCCCGTAAGAATGGGTGAAGGCAGCATAGCCTTGCGCGATACCACGCGCCGCCTCGCCGAGGAAGGTAAGAAAAAGGTCCTGCTAAATCTCGGTGGCGTTAAATACATGGATTCGAGCGGCATCGGCGAACTAATCGCGAACTACACAACCATCAGCCGACAGGGTGGGCAGGTTAAATTATTAAATCTTACAGATAAGATCCAGGATCTCCTGGTAATCACCAAACTCCTGACCGTGTTCGACGCCTACGACAACGAAGCTGAGGCTTTGAATAGTTTTAAATGAAAGTTCCGGGGTTCGGGTTTCGAGTTTCGGGTTAATTTGTTCCAACTCGAAACTCTGAACTCGCAACTCGAAACTCTTTATGTTTCGCGCCACGTTTCGCCGTCTGCTCGCTATCGATGATCCACCCGAGCGGACGGCGCTCGCTTTTTCAATCGGTGTTTTCATCGCCTTCTCCCCTTTCCTCGGATTGCACACGATCGCCGCTACCCTGGTCGCATTCCTGTTCCGCTTCAATAAGATCGCGATCTACGCCGGGACGTTTCTCAATAACCCGTTCCTGACCCTCGTGCCGATCATTCTGGCGTCATACGCGATCGGCGCCTTTATGCTCGGGCGCCCACTAAGCATCCCCGCCGAGGGAATCGAGTTAATAAGGAACCCACGCCTGTTAAGCAGCGACTATTACCACCAGGTGTTCGTCCAGAGTTGGCATGTGGTTGAGCCGTTTGCCCTGGGCGCCACGCTGCTTTCGGTCATTTGTTCGCTGCTGGCATATCCATTAACATTGTGGCTGTTGCGCAAGCATCGTAAGCGAAGACAACTGTCGACTTAGCGGCTGTGTTTTGGGAATCGCCCTGGCATCTGTGAGATCGGCAATCGCATCTCTAAGTCGTCCTTGTTGTTTTACTTGCTTGTCAGAACGGGAAGTGGTAGCGACCCGGTCTCAACGCGAGCATCCAACCGTCGCTATCGCTTGCGGTTCTGACAAATGTTTTGTGTGGTCTTTTTTGGGTGGTGGCATATTTTGGATCAAATAGGACGATCCACGAAATTACACGAACCAACACGAATAATTTAGTGCCATTTTCGTGTGATTTCGTGGATCGTTTTGCCGCCCGGAGCCGCAAGAACACACTAATACGAACCATGAGTCGACTCCTTTTTGAAACTGCTTGATTATATGAAGAAATACTTACCCTTAATTCTTAATGCCGTTATCACTATTTCCACAATGACATTGGCGGGCAGTGTTGCCTATTCGCAGGCCACACCAACTCCCACTCCGGCCTCCCGTCCCTCTGGTGCACAGCCTCAGCAGCGACCGGCCGCCGCCTTCGATATGGCTGAGTATGGTGTGGAGTTTCAGGCCGACCAGAGACTGATCATCATGATGGCAGCGCTGGAGGCAGCCGGCTTCGATCCGGTCGCGAGCGGCAGACCGCCGTCAGCTTTCCGCAGTCAGGTGAGAAAGGACCTCGCGGCTTTGGATCCGGATCTGCGCAGCCGGCTGCGTGCATTTTACGAACGCACCAAACTGCCGGCACCCGCCACTGCCGCCGATCAGGCCGCACGTTATGTTTCTCTCGCGCTCGCGCTTGGTCCACCGCCATCGCTTGACGCACCGGAAAGATCCGATGACCTCCCCGGCGGGATCCTGGAAGTGCTCGACTTCGCGCCGCTCGTCCGGGAGTTCTATCGCCGCTCGGGAATAGATGAACGACTCGTTTCTTACACTCGAGCATACCAGGCCGAAGGTGACCGGCTGCGACCGCCGGCAGCGGAACTGATTCGCTCGGTGCTCACTTATCTACACACCCGGCCTATCACGATGTCATCAGAGCGAGTGCTCGTGAAAGCTCCGGCGAGCGGAAAGAAGAAGAACACCGCCCGGACGTACACGATGCGCGAGCATGTGCGTAGATTTTTCATCGTACCGGATCTTCTGGCAGCGCCTGGAGCGATCAACTTCCGCGTAATCGGCGATGAGTATTACGCAATCGTTCCGGAAGGAACGGATCCGATCTCCTCAGAATTGAGACGGGCATATCTTCAGTATGTCGTCGATCCGCTGATGTTGCGATTCAATCGAGAGATCGCCGCGAGGCGAGATCCAATCAAACAGATCATCAGCGAGCGCGAGAAGACAGGCGCCACGGTCACGCCCGACGTATTTATCGTAGTGTCGCGGTCCCTCGTCGCTGCAGCTGACGCGCGGTTTGAGGAGTCAAGAAAGCTCGAAGCCCTGTCGCGCGAAGTTCGTGGGAAACTGGACCAGACTAAGGACGAGGCGGCGCGCGCCGCGATTGTGCAGGAAACTCGCGCGGCGATGAGCGCTGCTCAGGACGATGCCGTGGCCAAGCTCGCAGACGATTATGAGCGTGGCGCACTGCTCGCTTTCTTTTTCGCCGATCAACTGAAGGGTATCGAAAGCACTGGCTTTGATATGGCCAACTTTTTCGTGGACATGATTTCGTCTTTCGATCCGGTCCGCGAGAGTCGGCGTCTCGCCGATAATGCGGAGGCCCGTCAGCGCGCGCTGGCAGCGCGAGAAGCGCGACTAGCGGCAAGAAAAGCAGAGGCGGAAATTCCTTCGGGGTATTCCGAAGCCGGGGCCGCGAGAGCAGCCTCGCTCGTGAAAAAGCTTTCAGAGATCGAAGATATTCTTCGTCTGAAGGACTACCCCAATGCGGAAACGCGTCTGAAAGAATTGATGACGGACTATCCCCGCGAGCCGCGCATCTTTTTCGCGTTGGCCCAAACGGCAAGCCTGGCAGCGGCCGATGCGACCGATGAGAACGTCCAGGCAGAACGCTTGAATCGTGCCCTTGGGAATTATCGTTTAGCGGCGCAGGCTGCCTCAGCGGAAACGGACCGACCGCTGCTCTGCCGTGCCCACGAAGCAATGGGTCGAATTCATTCTTTCATGGACAACGCGGGCGAGGCCGCTAAAGAGTTTGACGAGGCAATCAAGATTTGCGATGCGCGCGGCAACACTTACAAAGACGCGGTCGAGGGCAAGAAGAAATTAAGCCAGCCTTAAGGCAATCGGAATAAAAGGGTAAGAGGGAAAATGGGGAATGGGCGAACAGCTACATTTTCCATTTTTCTGGAATCTCATTTAGTGTGCGTTCGTGTGATTTCGTGGATCGTTCTTTCTTGGCCCCAGCAACGATCCACGAAATCACACGAACTGGCACGAACAAGAAATAAACAATTGCCAGAATAAGAAAGGGGAACGGAGTGGTCAGTCACCGTTCCCCTTTCCCCTCTTCCCCTTTTTACCCTTGCTTAGATCGGTCGCGAAACCCCGATCGTTTTTCCACGCCCTCTCGGCAATCCTTCGATATTGACGTGGATCTCCGGAATTGTAGGGAGATTAATGCCTGGAATCATGATGTTGATTGGCGGAATATTCGGCAGGTTGATGCTCGGAATAATTACCTGGCGCCCTTGAGGGCCCGTTATCGTAGGACCCATAGTTGGACCGCCCGCTTTGGGAGTGACAGTGATGCTGCGTTGATTCTTGTCGCGAACGATGGTGAGCGTAACGTCGCCTTCCTTCTTCTTGCCGAGCGCGCGTGTCAGATCGCCGGCGCCTTCAACCTTCTCGCCATCTACTGCAGTGATTACATCTCCCGCTTTGATTCCAGCTTTGGCGGCCGGACTGTCTTCTCCGACGGAAGTTACTAACACTCCCTTTCCATCCGCTATGCCGAAGAATTCGGCAAGTTGTTTCGTCAACTGCGTCGTGCTCACTCCGATGCGCCGGTTGTTGCCGAAAGCGAACACAAAACCGTCCTGGTCTGAATCGGGCCCTTCCCACTTCCAGACCCTGGCTCCCGGTGTCCCGAAACCCTCTACGCCTTCAAGCTTTCCGCGAAGGCCCCTCAAATTATTCAGCGTGTCCATTGAGTCTTTGCGATTGCCGATTGTCACGGCAACTTCCTGCTCCGAGCCCGCGCGACTGATACCGATGCGTACCGTCTGGTCTGGAGCAACTTCCGATACCAGGCGAGTCAATTTCCGCGCACTAGTAACGCTCTCGCCGTCGAATCGCAGAATTACATCGTCTTTCCTCAGGCCGGCTTTTTCGGCCGGACTGTCTTTTACGATGCTGGTGATCCCCACGCCTCTGGCTTCGCGTAAACCATAGCGACCCATATTCTCTTTGTTGATGTCCTCTGCATGAACGCCAAGGAAACTGCCGCCGTCAATAAACATAGAAAACGACCGGGCAAAAGGTTCGCCCGGAGCCGGCGGTGCGACCGGAGCCGGCGGTGTCTGCTGAGCTAAGGCGAATGAAGCTGTTAAAAACAGGGAGACTACAAGAGAAAAAACGGTTCTAGTTGTCATGAACGGAAATCCTCCGGAAAGATTTTACCCGGTTACACGCGGCAAATGGCGCTGAGTTCCAAAAGGATAAGCTCGATCTTCGGGCAAATCAGTAGGCCCGGCGGTTGGGACGGCTGGCGTGAATCAAGTTAGGCCTACGTTCCTGTTGAGGCACAGCGAGCCTGGATGGTGACGAGATTCCCGTCTACTCCCGGTCCCGTCCCCTAGTTCGCCCCGAACGGCCGGTAGACTTCTCTCCCGTTGCTCATCTCGACCGCGAGCTTGCCTTCCGATTGAGCTAGATCGAGATGGGCGACTGCTTCCGAGACGGCGAGAAAACGATGAACGTCGTCGGTTTCCGGAAACAGAGCACGCGACACGTCCCATGCAGAGGCTCCGGCCTTGGGCACCAGCCGAATCACTTCCGCCTGACGCTCGCGAATTGCGCGTAGGTAGCGGTTGAAGAGCTCTTCGTAGTCATTCACCGGCGCGCCATGCCCCCCATGTACCAGAGTCGGAGCGAAAGTGCGCAAGCGCGCCAGGCTTACGAGGTATTCCGCGAGCGAGGGAAAGCGTTTCGACGGGTCGATGGGATCTGGAGAGAGGACGGGGTTGGGGGTAATGCGCTTTAGGATGCAGTCCCCGGCGATCACGGTTCGATCCGCTTCGCGCACAAAAGAACAAGAACCCGGTGTGTGACCCGGCGTGTGAACAATTCGCAATGCGCCATTGGTAAACTCTAATTCAGCGTCGTCGTCCAACGCTCCGTACTCGTGATCTTCAAAGGAGTCAGCATAGCGGCGCACTCCTTCGTACATCCTGCGCATCGCCTCAATCTCGTTATCGGGGACGCCGGCACGCACAAGCAGATCCCGATGCCTCGCGTGTTCCAGCCGTCCCATGCGATGCCCTGTCTCCCAGTTGTGCACCAACACTTCCGCATCCTTCGCTTCATCACGCAGCGAGCGCGCCAGGCCGCAGTGGTCTTCGTGTGCATGTGTCAAGACAATGCGGCGAATATCAGCGACGCGAATGCGCTCACGTCTGAGTCCTTCGCGCAACGCCTCGTTGGCTTCCTTTGTTTTGGGCCCGGTATCGATCAGGGTGAGAGGGTCTTCGGCAATCAGGTACACGTTCACCGGACCGATGTAGAAGGGCGTGGGCAGCGAGATAGGGATGATGCGCATGAATTAACTATTGATCTCTGATGCCCATGGTATTGAGAACGCGGCGCTCGATCTCAGATCTGAGATCTCAGATCTGAGATCAAACAGGACACGCGATCAGTTCAGACTATAGTGGAGCTCAGAACGCCGGGTGCCGGTACTGGGGACCAAACATCAGTCGCAGCCGCGGGCTGGGCTAATAAACACTTGGCCGTCAATAGAGCGGGCGCCGTTAAGCACTCAACTGGGACGAGCTTTGATCTCCTCAAGTTCCTTCAGAAACTCATCGCGCTCGCGCGCCTCTTTCGTTGCACGGCGCCCTTTGTCGGTCAAATACCGCTGGCCTCTTATCTCGGAGTTTTGCATGGAGTCGGCCCAGGCGCGCAATTGTCGCGAAACGCTCTCTGCTCTTGATCTCAGATCTGAGATCTCAGATCTGAGATCCTCAAAGCCGGGTAAGCGATCAATCAGGCATAATAGTGAACGGGTTTCGCCTGAAGAGCCTCGCGAGATATAAAAAAAGGTCAGCAATTCGGGAGTAGTACCGCGCTCGAAGCCTTCCGCGATGTTGTTTGAGATCGAAACAACGGCACGTTCTATTTGATCTCTCAAGCCACCATAGCCTTTGAAATTGGGCCGCGCAGTTAGAGCAAACACTCGAACCGCTAACTCGATCGCGTCTTTCCAAACCGGCAAATCTTCGAATCGTTTGTATTTCATGTGAGGATCTCCATGTGAGGAATGGATAAAACCAAATTATGAGGGTGGGAAAATCTGAGATCTCAGATCTGAAATCTGAGATCTCAAATGCTAATACACGTACTTGTTCGCCTGAA
This sequence comes from Pyrinomonadaceae bacterium, assembly GCA_046261995.1. Lineage (GTDB taxonomy): Bacteria > Acidobacteriota > Blastocatellia > Pyrinomonadales > Pyrinomonadaceae > PSRF01. The sequence continues at coordinate 88,186 of JBHENP010000007.1, read as the reverse complement.
TAACGACGTCCGCGATCCGCTGGCGTGCCGCCACTGTATTCATCGGCGTCAGCTTGGTGAAGCGCCGCAAAGCAGCCAGCAGCGTGCGCAGCTCGTCGCCTTCAGACATCGCCGCCAGCGTGTTCTTGGCGCGCGCTTCGATGCGCTCGACAGCGTCGTTGCAGAAGACACGCGTGATGTCGATGTATCTGGCCGCAGCCCCTTCACCGTCGGAGGCAGCCAGCTTTTGCGTGCGGAGAATAGCCGACTCCATCGCGTACGTGTCCATAATAATGTCGGCAATACCCATCAGAATTTCCTGCTGGTCCCCTAACTTCATCATGTACTTTTGAGCCGCGGTACCCAGCGTCATCAGCGCCACCTTTTTGGCGTTCTGAGTCAGCTTTTGCTCAGCTGCCAACACCTGCTCGTCATCGTCGAGCCCCGACATCTGGGGAGAAAGTATTTCATCCATCAGGGCCTGCGCTGCCGGCAGCAAGGGGAGGTTGCCGCTCAGCGCGCTCTTCATCAAGCGACCTGGGATCAACAGGCGGTTGATCTCATTAGTACCTTCGAAGATGCGATTAATGCGGGAATCGCGGTAAGCGCGCTCAGCCGGATAGTCAGCCGAGTAGCCATAACCACCGAAGATCTGGACCATCTCGTCGACCACAAAGTCGCAGTATTCCGAAAGCGCAACCTTGATAATCGAACACTCCGCCGCATACTCCTCAATAGCCCTCAGCCGCGCGTCCATGTCTTTGGAGTCGACCGCACCAATACCAGCCTCGATCATCCCGAGCGTCCGATAGGTCATCGCTTCGCCAACCCAGGTACGGATGCACTGCTCGGCAAGTTTCGCCTTGATGGCGCCGAACGAGGAAATGGATTTGCCAAACTGGTGCCGTTCATTGGCATAGCGGATCGACTCCTGGACCATGAGCTTCATGCCGCCAATACACATGGCGCCCAGTTTGAAGCGGCCGATGTTCAAAATGTTGAAGGCGATCTTGTGACCCTTGCCCACTTCGCCCAGAAGATTTTCCACCGGTGTCTTGACATCGGAAAGGACCAGGGCGGTTGTGCTCGAGCCTTTGATTCCCATCTTGTGCTCTTCTGCACCGGACGTGAGTCCGGGCTGCCTCTCCACCATGAATGCACTGAACTTGTCGCCGTCAACCTTGGCGAAAACCACGAAGATGTCAGCAAAGCCACCGTTGGTAATCCACATCTTCTCGCCATTGATGAGGTAGTGTGTGCCGTCCTGGCTCAAACGCGCCGTTGCTTTCGCGGCCATGGCGTCAGAACCCGAACCCGCCTCTGTGAGTGCGTAGGCCGTGATCAATTCGCCGGCGGCTATCTTCGCCAGATATTTCTCTTTCGCGGCGTCGGTGCCGAAGTAGACCAGCGGCAAGAGACCAATCCCGCTTTCGGCGCCCAGCGTGGTGGCAAAGGAAGCCGAGCGCCCAATGTTTTCCCCGATGAGTGCGCCGCTGGTCTGATCGAGACCGAGCCCTCCGTACTCTTCCGGAATGCTTGCTCCAATCAGGCCGAGGTCAGCCGCTTTCTTAACAAGTTCGCGCGCCAGCTTCCAATCGTGCTTTTCAAGTTGATCGATGTGGGGGGCAACTTCGTTGTCCACAAACTGCCTCGTGGTCTCGGCAATCATTCGATGCTCTTCGTTGAAGTCTTCAGGAGTGAAGACATCCTCAGGGTTAAGGTCCTCGATCAAGAAAGCGCCACCCTTGACGATCTTTTTCTCTTCGACTACGGCTGACATGGCTTTATTCCTTTCGTTTGTTTGAGGGATCTCTTTGTTTCAGACTTCAGGCATTTGATCTTTAATCTCCTGAGGCATCGCGTGGCGCAATCCAGGATACGCTTCCAGGATTCTCATGAGATCGAGCTCATCTTTTTTTCGTTTGGTAGGGCGGCGCCCCTTATCCGCCCAGGCCCAGATTTTTCCTTGAGTGATGTTGGTCAAAGACGCGACTGGCACTTCCTCGCCCAGCACTTTTAATCTCCGGGTATCCCTTAGGAACTCCTGGTAACGCGGGTCAAGACTGAATTGAATCCTGAGCTCACTGCCTTCCATGCTGGCATTAAGCGAGTGCGGGAAATCTTGCAAGGAAAAACCGGCGCCAGTCATTTCAGATCTGATTGCCTCCAGCTTTGTAGAGTCGACAACCAGGTCTGCATCAAGTGTAAAAACTGGTTCGACGTAGCAGTTGACTGCAAGTCCTCCAATCAAGCACCAGGGTCCGAGGTTGTTCAAGATCCTAACCAGGATAGCAAAATCACTACTCCCGCTGCCTGTCACAGACTCAAATACTTCGGATGCGGTCATACACTCCAGATATTAGTTCAGACGCTCGAAGATGCCGGCCGCGCCCATGCCACCGCCGACGCACATCGTGACCATCCCATAACGACCGTTGCGGCGCTCCAGCTCGCGAAGGATCGACGCAGTTAGTTTCGCTCCCGTGCAACCGAGTGGATGGCCCAGCGCGATGGCGCCCCCATTGACGTTTACTTTCTCCATGTCTAGACCCAGCGTTTTGATTACAGCGAGCGATTGCGCGGCAAATGCCTCATTCAGTTCGATTACGTCAATCTGATCCAGTGTCAGCCCCGCGAGTTTTAGCACTTTCGGGATAGCGAACACCGGCCCGATGCCCATCTCCTCAGGCGGACACCCGGCAGTTGCATAAGCAACAAAGCGGGCTAGCGGTTTCACGCCCAAATTCTTCGCGCGCTCATCAGACATGACTACCGCCGCAGCGGCGCCATCAGACATTTGGGAAGCATTGCCCGCAGTGATGGTTCCTTTGACATGGAATGCGGGCTTCAACTTGCCCAGAGCCTCCAGGCTGCTATCACGCCTGACACCTTCGTCCTTGTCGAACACCACTTCGCGTCGTTCTTTTCGTCCCTTCCCATCAAGTTCTTCGAAAGAGACAGTCATGGCCACTGTTTCGTCCTTAAACTTGTCGGCCTCGAGTGCGGCGGCGGCGCGCTGATGCGAACGCAAAGCAAATTCGTCCTGTTCCTCGCGAGTGACGTTGTACTTGCGCGCGACGTTTTCGGTTGCCAGACCCATGTTCAGATAGAAATCCGGATAGTGTTCGACGAGATAAGGATTGGGACGAATAATGTGGCCACCCATCGGGATCATCGACATCGTTTCGAGGCCGCCGGCGATGGCCACTTCAGCCCCACCAGTGCGGATCTTATCGGCAGCAATAGCGATCGACTGTAACCCGGAAGAGCAGAAGCGATTGATCGTCATGGCGCTGGTTCCCACCGGAAGACCGGCGCGAATCGCAGCCGCGCGAGCCACATTCATACCCTGCTCCGCTTCCGGCATGGCGCAACCCATGATCACGTCTTCAATCTCCGCCATGTCCAGGCCGGGAACGCGGGCCATCGCTTCCTTGATTACAGCGGCGCCCATTTCATCCGGGCGCGTGTCTCTCAACGTTCCTTTGGGTACTTTACCAACCGCCGTGCGAACTGCTGATACGATTACTGCGTCTCTCATAGCTTTTAGTCCTAGTTTCTGAGCGGCTTGCCCGTCTTCAACATGTGTCCAATCCGCTCCTGAGTCTTGCGCTCTCCCACGAGTGAGAGAAAAGCCTCTCGCTCCAGATCGAGAAGGTATTGTTCGGAGACTCGAGTTGGATGGTTCAGATCCCCACCTGTAAGAATGCGCGCAAGTTTCTCGCCGATCAAGGCATCGTGATCCGAAATATATCCACCGCGCTTCATCTGGTGAATACCCAGTTTCAGCGTCGCCAACGCCGGCATTCCCAAGGCGAGAATGTCTGTGCGCTGCTGAGGCTGCACGTACCCCGTGTTCGCCAGCGCCAGAACTTCCTTCTTCGCATCGGCAATCAAACGATCGCCATTCATAGAAATCGCATCATCAGCTCCGAGGAAGCCATACGTCCGAGCTTCTTCCGCCGACGTAGCGACCTTGGCGAGCGCGATTGTCTCAAACGCCCGCTTCACAAAGGGGAATGGATCGGCGTCATCTACGTTCTTCGGAATCGAGTCCAGAACCCTGACCAGCAGTTCTTTGGTCCCGCCGCCCGCAGGAATGATTCCCACCCCAACTTCCACCAGTCCGATGTAAGTCTCCGCCGCGGCACGCACCCGGTCGGCGTGCAGCACCATCTCACAGCCTCCGCCAAAAACCATGTTGAAAGGCGCCACGACCACCGGCTTCGGCGAATAGCGCAAGCTCATGGTGGAGCCCTGAAAGACGCGCCCCATCATGTCCAGTTCTTCCCAGTTTTCCTCCTGCGCCTCCATCAACATCAGCATCAGATTGGCGCCAACGCAGAAGTTGGCACCCTGATTGCCCACCACCAGTCCGACAAAATTCTTTTCCACTTCAGCGAGTGATTGTTTGACCATTTGCAGCGTATCGCCGCCTATGGCATTCATCTTCGAGTGAAACTCGAGACAGGCAACGCCGTCGCCGAGATCAATCAATGAAGCACCTGAGTTCTTCTTGACGACCGCGCTGCGTTCTTTGAGAGACTTCAGGATGATCACGCCCGGCGGATCAGCCAGGGGCACGTACTGCCCTGAGGCAAAGTCGAAATAAGACTGTTGGCCATTCTCTTTCTTGTAAAACGATCGGGCGCCTGTGGCGAGCATGCCTTCAACGTTCGGCGGTACGGTCTGGCCCTCTTCCTTCATCCGGGCCACGGACTTCTCAACGCCGATAGCGTCCCAGACTTCAAATGGCCCTAACTCCCAATTGAAGCCCCACCGCATCGCCCGATCAACTTCAACAACCGTGTCGGCAATTTCCGGAATTCGTGCCGCCGCATAACGCAGCGTGCCGGACATGGTCTTCCAGAGAAATGCTCCGGAACGATCCTTACTCCACACCAGCGTCTTGATCCGCTCCTGCATCTCCTCGATGTTCTTGGCCATCTCGAGGGCCGGTAGTTTCACCTTTTGCGATGGCCGGTATTCGAGCGAGGCGGTCTCCAAGGTCCATATTTCCTGCTTGTCGCCTTCGCCTTTCTGCTTCTTGTAAAAGCCACCCTTAGTCTTATTGCCGAGAAGCCCCCGGGCCACCATGTTGGTTAAGAAATCCGGCGCCACGAACATCTCGCGCTGGTCATCATCGGGCAACGCTTCGTAAAGGTTCTTAATGACGTGTGAAAAGACGTCGAGACCGACGAGATCGAAGGTTCGGAAAGTCGCAGTCTTGGGACGCCCCACAGCGGGTCCGGTCAGCTTGTCGACCTCCTCGATCGAGTAGCCATCCTCGAGCATAGTCTTGATGGTGAGCAGTGCCCCGAAGGTGCCGATGCGATTGGCGATGAAATTAGGACGGTCCTTCGCCGGCACTACGCCTTTGCCCAGACGCTGATCGAGAAAACCAAAGAGGAAGCACGAAATTTCCGGTTTGGTCCATTCGGTCCGAATGAGTTCAACGAGGTGCAGGTAGCGCGGTGGGTTGAAAAAGTGGACCCCAAGAAAGTGGGCGCGAAAATCGTCGGTGCGGCCTTCGGCAAGGAGGCGGATTGGAATACCGCTGGTATTGGAGGCAACGATTGAACCCGGCCGTCTGTGTTGTTCCACGCGCTGGTACAGTTGGCGCTTGATGTCCAGGTTTTCCACGACTGCTTCGATAATCAGATCGCAGTCTTTCAGTTTGGGCAGGTCGTCTTCGAAATTCCCTACGGAGACGAGGGCGGCCTTGTCGGGGGTAAAGAAGGCAGCGGGCCTGGCCTTTTTAGCGGCTTCCAATCCGGCGCTTGCGATACGGTCGCGCACTACTTTTGATTCGAGGGTCAGTCCCTTTTTGTGTTTTTCAGGCGTCAGTTCGCGGGGAACGATATCCAGTAGCAGCGTGGGCACGCCCGCGTTTGCCAGGTGCGCGGCAATTTGCGCCCCCATAGTGCCCGCACCGAGAACTGCAGCATTCTCAATTCGCATATTCTTGCCGTCTACCTCTTTCCTCGGGATACGGAGACTCTAACGCAGGTTTTGGCGGATTATAATACTGAATGAACGTTCATTCAGCAAACCTATAACGCCTCAACAATAGCCGACCTAAAATATGGCAGTGCGATCGATCCAATTCTCTCGTTTGGTGGATTCAACTTAAGTGCAACAAAGCAGCGCGACCCTTATACAGAACCGGGAGCGTTAGCGACCGCACTCACCACGAGGAAAAGAGGCGAATAGAAAACCAATCTCCATTCGGTTGAGTGACGTATCCGAGGCTCATTTGTAGCTTGTTCTTCAAAGATCCTGATACTTGAGTGCGGTCGCTATCGCTCCCGGTTCTGATCTGCTCAGTGCGCTGCGTCTGTTGCACTTCCAAATTGAATCTGCAGTTCGACGAAAAGAATTTGAAAGCAAAATCGGAGTGGCAGGGAGAAGGGCGCTGCTATCTTTGTGTTCTTAATGCAGTCTTTAAGGAGGGCCTCAATAAACATCGCAGCTAGAAACTCTCTGAAATCGGTCACGATCATACCGGCGAATTATGCAGCCTACCAGCGTACTAAGAATTCCCGCAGCGTCTGAAACATGCCCTCAAACGAAGGCGCGCAGAAGAGCACGGGCTGGTAGTGGGTTGGATCGTACTCGTGCCCCGACACCGCTTCCAGATCCAGCTCCCGAAGTTCTGCCTTGTGCATTGCCTCCAATTCTCCCGCCGACGACAAGAGACCAGTGCCGTACGCTTTTAACTTTCCCGTTTCCCGCAAGACTCCAAATTCAATAGTGAACCAATAGACGCGTGACAGCCGATTTAGCGCTGCAACGGATCTGGTTCGTTTGACCGCCTTTCCAAAAAGGCGATTGAGTTCCGCAAGGCGCTCGCATGCGAGGGTCACGCCGTGACCAACTATCTCGTGGACCACATCCGGCTCGGGTGTGTAGAGCGGCGTCGAGTGATGGCGTATGTACTGAGTGCAGAGGAAGACTCCATTGGCCAGAGATTCGAGGAACACACGTGGTTCAACCAGACCGGCTACCGGCTCGAGCCGAAACCCGCTGATTGCTCTGACCTTCTCACTTACTTCACGGAGTTGCGGTATGCGATCTGAATCAAGCTCTAATCGCTCGACCGCCTTCAGATACTCCGCACAGGCGTGAGCTTGCTGAGCAGGCACTAGCGCTTTCCAAATGGTACGCCAAACTTGGTGCTCCAGCGGGGTGTAAGGAGCGTCGGGGATAGTCTCCCCGCTTCGGTAGCCGAGCGCAATTTGCGCAATCCGGTTGCGACGGTCTCGATAAGCCCGGTCGCGAAAGCCGGGATGATCGGGATTTAAGCGCACCATCGTATTTCGATCCGGCGCGGTTTCATCGGTCTCAACTGCGACTGGGCGCATGTCAACATGGTCAGCGAGCAGGGACGGTTGGTCGGTGTCAGTCATGAAAAACTCCTCGAGTGCTGGGCCAAAAAACAACCGGCCACCGATCCTTCGCAATGGAAGGACCGATGGCCGGTTGTGAACCTGTCTGGTAGCCTTACGCGCTTAGCGCAACCCGACAGCTCTGCGCCCGACCGTCCCTCCAGCAGGAGAGCGGACCATAATAATAATGGTTGGTCAGGCTGTCGTCTCGTTCAAACATTAGAGTTAGGTCTCGTCTAAGGCGCCTAACATAGGCTCTCTGTACTCGGAGGTCAAGTGAAAGTGAGCAATCGCGTCTGACGAGTTTATTTTCTCAGATCGACCCCCTTGATTCGCGAGCCTGGCACAATGTCTACAAAGGCGCCCAACTTTCGGCTTCTTCTGAACCAGGTTAAGCGTGACGCGCGATCCCTTTTGCAAGATCTTGCTGACCCTTAACCCGCATAGAGTTAGGCCACCTCGACCTTCAACGATGTGGTAGGGACCAACAGCGGATCTCGTGGCGTAAGCAGGCACGGTTATCCCTCATCTGATGAATTTCCACTTGGTAATTGGAGAGAGGAATAGGAGAGAGGTTAAGGGTCGGGGTGAATGCTTTCAGACGCACTCTGGTCATGAAAGGTTGCCGGACACGCTTTTAATTTCAACCCAGCTTGAATGTCTGACGGCTAGCAAAGAAATCTTTCCACAAGTCTCCGGACTTGCGGCAAAGCGTGGGCACATTCTTTAGAGTGAAGTCTGAGATCTTCACGCCTTTCTCGATCTGTTGCCAGCTCACCGGCATTGAGACAGTCGCTTTTGGTTTGGCTCGCGTTGTGTAAACAGCAGCCAAACTCTTGCCGCGGGCATTCTGCATCCAGTCAACATAAACCTGGTCGGGCTTTCTCTTCGCCAACGAGCGTTCCACCGTGGCGATCTCCGGTACTCGCCGCGCGATCTCTCCCGCTAGCAGCTTCGCGAACTCCGCCACCGGTTCGTATTGGTTGGTAGGTTTGAGCGGCAGGTAGATATGGATTCCTGATGAGCCGGAGGTCTTGGGAAACGCCTGCAACCCGATCTCATCGCAGACCTGCTTGGTGATTAACGCTACTTGCAGCACGTTTTCCCAAGAGGCTTTTTTGGGATCGAGGTCGAGGGCAATCCAATCCGGCTTTGAAAGTTTTTTGACCGTTGAATGCCATGGATGCTGTTCGATTGTGCCCAGGTTTACGAAATGAAGGAGGGAAGCGGTCGTCGTGTAAACCGCGTAATCAAGTTCACGTCCTTCCTGGTTTGTTAGCCGGACCGACTTGACGAATCGCGGCGCGCTCTCCAGATCCTGCTGGAAAAACATTGGCGCATTAATGCCTCGCGGCCAACGCTGCAGTATTGCCGGCCGATCTTTCAAGTAAGGCAGCAGGTAGGGACTCATCTCAATGTAGTACCTCAGCAGATCAAACTTAGTGATCTTTTCATCAGCCCAATAAACTCGATCAAGCGAAGTCAGCGAAACGTGTTCTCCATCTATCGCCACGATCAAATCGCCTTTAGGATTCTTGAGAGCAATAAACTCTTCGACCGGTATAGCGAGTCCCTTTTTCCCGGCAGTTCGTTTGAGTTGAGCTTTTTCCGTAGGCGCTGTTTTCTTCGCCATCGCTTCCTCCCGGTGATTTCCCCCGCTGCTTGGGCAGAATGCTACAACGAAACTGTTACGGAGATCTCTCAAGATGGAATGTCTCGCAGGTTAGGAAGTGTGGTTACGCCGCTGGCCTGGCGATCGGAGTGGGCGGGGGTAAACCACCCTTCCGAACCTGCGAATTTAAGCAAACGAGTCTTCTGGAGCGAATGCCACTTGGTCGGTTCAGGGGGCTAAGTGTGTGCGACTTTTGGTTGGACTGGCGTCGAGTTGGTATTTGCTGAATCTGACGGAACGTAATAAAGGATGCGGTTACAGTTGTCACATGTAACAACTTCCTCGCCGCGGCGAACCTCGGACATTGCCTGAGGCCGGAGAGCCATGAAACAAGCCATACAAGCTCCGTTGCGAGCCTCGGCAACGGCGACTCCGTCACGTATGCGAACGCTAATTCGTTTGTAGAGAGCGCTCATCGGCTTCGGCAACGTTTCAAAGACGCGCTCGCGTTCAGCACGGCTTAAGTCGAGTTGCGCCGCCTGCTGGCGTGATTCTTCGTCAAAGGATTTCAGCCTCGCATCGCGGTCAGAATTTAGGCTGGCGACCTCCGCCGCACGTTCGGTCAGTGCGGCCTCAGTTTGCTCCAGAATTTCCATCTGCTCGAGGGCCTGAGTTTCCAGTGCCGAGATTTGTTTACGGGCCGCGTCGGCCTCGCGTATGGCCGCGGTGTACTCATCTTGTTTCTTAGAAGACATGAGATTGCGTTCGGCCCGTTCAACTCGGGAACGCTGATCGGCGATCTCTATGTCCAGGCGTGCTCTCGTATGCTTCGACTCATCGCGGCGACTTTCGAGGGCCCGAATTTCAAAAGCGCGCCGATCGAACTCGTTTTCGATCTCCGCGCGCTTTTGAGGAATGGTTTCCAGTTCTGTTTGTAGTCTTCGTATACCTGTGTCAAGTTTTTGTAAAGCGACTAATTGGTGCAATTCCGCTTTCACTCGTTATCTCCCTAAAAAGATCGGGGCTGGTTTTATATGGTTGGGAACAATCATCGAATTGATTATCAGGCATCGAGCGCCCTCTAGGCAAGCGACGCCCTTTCCGAAGCGCGTCCGAGGTCGTGGGTAAGTGCAATCGGAGTCCGGTTCTTTAGTTAGGACGAAAAGCACGATCGACGAAGTGGATCGTGCTCTGACCATCGAAACAAGGGCTTGAAGTGACCCCAATACTCCGAGTTGAGGCCCAGATACGGAGGGGGGAAGCTACTCGGCGCCGACGGCCGTGGCGGCGCTGATTCGTCCGCCCGTCGAGACTTTTCCGTTCAGATGGGGAATTTTGTCTACAGACTTCAATAAAATGGAACGCAACTCGTCTACTGAGAGATCGGGCCGTCTTGATAACACCAGGGCAGCAACGCCAGACACCATGGGTGTAGCCATGGAGGTTCCTGAATGCTCCTCATACTGGTTGCCCGGCCAGGTACTTAAGATGTTTGCACCCGGGGCCGCAAGGTGGACACGCTTTGCGCCGTAGTTGGAAAACGACGCCAGCTCGTCTTTGCGATTTAGCGCCGCGACGCTAATCAGATTCCCCAGATCATAACCCGCAGGGTATTGGGGGAACTGGTCTGTATTGGCACCGTCGTTGCCACTCGCCGCCACGAAGAGTATTCCAGCCTCGTGCGCTTTGCGGATTACATCCTCGAGTGCGCGTGACGGCAGCCGCGTGCCCCAGCTGGCACTAATCACGCGCACATTCACTCCCGCTCGTTTGCGATCGATCACGTAGTTAATCGCTTCGATTGCGTTTTTCGCAGTGCCAAAACCGCCGGCGTTCATAAATTTCAGCGGCATGATCTTTACTTTCCAGTTGACGCCGCTAATCCCTATTTCGTTCCCACCTTCCGCGCCAATAATCCCGGCACAGTGAGTGCCATGGCCATTCTCATCCATCGGATCACCGGTATTCTCAACGGCGTTGTAACCGTGAACGTCCTCTACCGAGCCCAGCTCGCGATCTTCGTACTGTTTGATATTGGCAGGACGAACCCAGATGTTGTTTTGCAAATCACTGTGAGTGTAGTCGACTCCACTATCGAGCACGGCAACTATGATGTCGTCATCGCCCGTGGTTGTTACCCACGCGCGCAATGCTCCAACGTCCGCGCCTTCTTTGCCGCCGTTCCGCCCATCATTATCCAAAGCCCACTGTTCCAAAAAGCGCACGTCATTCGGATGCAGGTGTTTAACTCCTCCGCGGTCGTGATCCAAACTAATCTCGTAGCTGGGCTCCGCATACTCAACCTCAGGCAAAGCTCGGTACTCGGCCGCGATGGCTTCGGCTTCGAGATTGTCCAGGTCGTCAATTGCCGTTAAACCTGATACCGACTCAATCTCGTCTTCGATGCGGTCGTTAAGCTGTGCGGAGATTTTACTGATCGCATCTCGGGACACGCCCGGGCGAAACTTTACCAGCACCTCCGGCGCGCTGTTCTCTCGAGTTTCATCAATCTGGTTAGGATCAAAAACCACATAGGGGTCTGAAGCGCCGGGCATGATCCTGACTGCGGAACGCCATTCCTTTTGCACTTTCCGGAGCTGGCCGGCAAGTGCGGCAATGAGAATGAGGAAGACGGCCAGCGCGATCTGCAGGATAAACTTGTTGCGATTCATTGTTGCTCCAATTTCGAGCTCAGGGTTTAGAGTTTCGAGTTGGGGACTGTGCAACCAGAACCCCGCGCTCGAAACTCGAAACCTATATCCGGTAGTTCCTACCTTTGTAATTATGGAGCCGCACCTGATGCTGGTTCGCTCGATATTCAAATGTTTGGCCATTGGCCTGGAGCCTGATACACCAGCCTGGTGTGATCATTTGCCCGCTCATCTCATCCTCGACTGACGCACCCAGAGCCATGTCAGGAAACTCAGCCGTCTCCACGGACCCGACTTCGATATCGCTATCGCTGACACCCAGCCGCCGGGCCAGATCTTGGGATGCTTTTTGGATCGCGTCTTGTTTGCTCAGAGCCATGTCAGCAGGGGTTCCTTCCTCGGGCCGATAATCGTCTAACGACACTCTTTTGCTGATTGTTCCACTAGATCAGATCGCCATACACGTGTTGTAACAGCACCGCAACGGCAATAGCTGCAGTTTCAGCCCGCAGCGTTCGGCCGCCCAACGTCACGACGCTCCAGTTATTGTCCCGCGCCAGAGAAATCTCTTCATCAGTCCAACCACCTTCTGAACCAACCAGCGCTAAAATTTGCTGTTGAGTGTGATTCAGAGTTTCCTTCATTTCTAAGAGCGACTGCCCTTCTCGCTCAGAGAACATCAACTTCCGCTGCTCCGTATCGTCCGTGGCCAGTAACAGGTCAGCAAAGGAAATCGGATGGGTGACCTCCGGTACTACGGCGCGGCCCGACTGCTTGGACGCCTCCAGCGCAATCCGTTGCCAGCGCGTGACCCGCTTGTTCGCGTCCGAGTTATCGCGCAAACGAATGTCTGCGAGCTTAGTTGCAACAGGTACGACGCGAGCAACACCCAGTTCCGTCGCTTTTTGAACAACCAGATCAAACTTGTCGCTCTTCAGCAGGGCGACCGCCAGCGTTAGCTGTAACGGTGATTCCGGCCGAGCCGGTGCGACTTCCGCCAAAACCTTTAACCGTGCGGTCTCCTTGCGATTCTGATCTATCGAGCAGTCAAACTCTTTCCCGGCGCCATCGAAAACGTGGACCCGGTCGCCTATCCGCAACCGCAACACGTCCCGGAGGTGCCGAGCCTCTTCAGCCTGCAGTGTCAGGCTTTGAAGATCAGAACTGAACGCTTCCGGCGGAGCGTAGAATCTGCGACGAGTCATAATTCTCTCCGACGCGCCTATCAGCCCACAATACAAACCCACTCGCCTTCGCAGGTAACTTCGGGGGGCAGTGACATTCCAAGTTCCTGCAGACGCTTGAGGACGGTGTCTCTCTGAGAATCGAGAATGCCCGAAAGAATGAGGCGGCCGCAGGTGGCGCCAATTAAGGTGGGAAGAATGTGTGTGATCAGGCTGGCAGTGAGATTCGCACAGACGCAATCGGCTGATGCTATCCGGTCATCAGCAACACTTCCCACGCGAAAGACTATCTGTGACACTCCATTGAGTCGCGCATTCTCTTCGGCGATGCCAATCGCTTCGGCATCGGTGTCACAAGCCTCAACCCTAGCCTCTGGAAAGAGCTTGGCTGCAGCGATAGCGAGTATGCCCGTACCGGTTCCCACGTCGAGAAAACTTCCACCGTCAAAGTGTTTTTCGATGGCCGCGAGACAGAGGCGCGTCGTTTCATGGGTGCCGGTGCCAAAGGCCATGCCCGGTTCGATTTGAATCACCACGCGGTCGAGAGCATCACGAATCTCGCTCCACGGCGGCGCGATGATGAATCGCTTTCCCACCTCGACCGGCTGCCAGCCTTTTTTCCACTCGCCAAGCCAATCCTGGTCGGCAACCTCACGCACATTCATCTCGCGAACTGATGAGGACGGGAGGCTATAAATTCGCAGCGCTTCGCGTAGCTCCCGCCGCACGCGTTCACGTTTAGGCACATCATCGAAGTACGCGGTCACGCGGAGAAGACCAAGGTGACCGTCCTCGGTTTCCGTACCTAACGCGCCAGCCTCCATAAGTGCGTACTCAACAGCCTCGCGCGCCACGCTCTCCGTAACCAGATAGAGTCCATACCACAAGCGCTTCTGTTGTTGTTCTTTCGGAGCGTTCAATTTTTCCTTCGTCTGCCAGAATACGACGATCCACGAAATCACACGAAGATCTTAATAGGGACTCTGTCTTACCGCTGCTTCGGGTAATTTCGTGGATCGTCTAGTTTTTTTCACCACTCCACTGCAGAACAGGGGAGCGGTAGCGACCTGGCCGATAGGAGAGACTCAAAGTGTGTTAGTAGTACCGAAGACGGCCAGGTCGCTAAAAGAGGACCGATTAATACCGCCCACGGACGTGCTGGTCAGGACGGTGGCTTACTAACCAATCCCCATTTCATCCAGCAGGTGTTCTTTGTTGCGCCATTCTGCTTCGACCTTAACGAATAACTCCAGATGGCAGCGATGGCCCAGAAGCTCCTCGATCTCTTTGCGTGCGCTGGTGCCAATCTCTTTCAAACGAGCCGCGCCCTTGCCGATAATGATCTTCTTTTGCGACGGCCTCTCTACGAATATTGCACAGTAAATGCGCGTGAAATCCTCGCGCACCTCTTCCCACTTTTCGGTTACGACCGCAGTGACGTAAGGAAGCTCCTCTTCAGTGGTTTGCAGAATCTTCTCGCGAATGATCTCGGCGACCATTGAGCGCACCGATTGATCAGTGAGCTCGTCTTCGCCGAAAAGAGGGTCGGACTCCGGAAGGTGCTTGATTATTTGATCGAGCACCACATCCAACGCACTTCCTCTCAGAGCAGATATCGGCACAATCTCCTGCCAGTTATACTCATTGTGGTACCAATCGATGAGCGGAAGTAGTTCGGCTTTGTCTGGCAGCTTGTCGATCTTATTGAGCAAGAGTAGCGCCGGTTTGTCCGACTTTTGAACCAGATCCAAAACAAATCGATCTCCATTACCAGTTCTCACCGAAGCATCCCGAATCAGACAAAGCAGGTCTACGCCCATCAATGCTTCCTGCACCGTAGACATCATCCGGCGATTCATCTCGTATCCGGGCTTGTGAACACCGGGAGTGTCTACCAGAACTATCTGACCATCGGATCGAGTAATTACGCCCTGAATCCGGAAGCGAGTGGTCTGCGGCTTGTTCGAAACAGCGGCAATCTTCTGGCCAACCAGCCGGTTCAGCAGTGTGGACTTCCCGGCATTCGGACGGCCTATTAGCGCTACCAGGCCCGCGCGGAAATGCCGCTCCTCTTCATTCGTTTGTTGAGTTGACATCAGACAGAATGACAATCTCTTCGGGCGGGACGATGATCACTTTGCCGTCTTTCCAGGTAGCAATGGGATTACCGAGTTGCTTGTGCATTAGCAGGGCCTGATTGACGGCGCGCTGTAGGATCTTCTCTATATCTTTCGCGTGCTCAGCAACGAAATCTCTGGTCAGAATCGGTTTGGTTTCGCTCATGGCTGGTTCTTAGAGAAATCTGTCCATGAATCCTTCTCAAGGACCATCAACTGACGCGTTGCGCCTCCTGAGGCAATCGAAACTGGTTCCGATGAGACCGAATTATCGTATACAGACCACGCATCAGCCAACGGCTGGTAAAGTGCCCAGAAGTTATGCAAGCCCGCTTGGTACCTTCTGCGGATAACTGGTTCCGCCACGTCATGGCCGCCAGAGCGCACGCGCTGACGCACACGATGAACTGCCAGGTCAGGACTTCGCAACCATAGAAACATCAACTGAAAGTCGTAACCCTCGCCACGTAGTTTTTCAATCCAGGCAGCATAAGACCTGGCGGCGAGAGTCGTTTCGAACGCGAAGGACTTTCTTTGACCAGCAAGCTCATGGAGCCGATTCATCATCATGCGGCCAGCTTTGAAGGCTACACTTGCCGGGTCAAAACCTGACAGTCCAAGCGCGATCGAAACAGCGTTGACGTATTCCCGCAGCTTGAGTGTGTCGCGCAGGAGAAAAGGAGCCAGCGTTGTTTTCCCCGCTCCGTTTGGCCCGGCAATGACAATCACTTGCGAACTCGCTTCGCCCATAGATTCCAAACCGCTGCTAGCTGGCGCGCCATTGATCACCGCGCCGTGTGATCTCATCGAGCGCCCGCTGCAATTCCTCCCGTTTCGCAAAGAGCGAAGCTTCATCGGCTTCGGCGGGAACATGAATCGGAGGAGCGATTTCTATCCGAGCGCGCGCAAACGGTCGGGGCACCTGAAACTGATCCCAACTCTTCCGGGCCGACCAGAAACTCGAAGCTGTGATAGCAAACGGCAGAATCGGCTGCCCGGTCTTCTTCGCGAGCAACACTGCTCCCATCTTAGCCACATACCTCGGACCTTTGGGACCGTCGATCGTGAAAGCGGTGGGGTAGCCAGCGCGCGTCAGTCGGGCCATCTCAACTATCGCTCCAACGCCGCCGCGTGAACTCGAACCGCGCGCCGCGCCGTAGCCGAATCTTTGTATGAACCGCGCGATGTACTCGCCATCGAAACTCTGCGAGGTCATCACGACGATACGCCGGCGCCGCCAGAAATAAGTCGATAGAAACACGCGGTTGTGCCAGAAGGTATAGATGGGTAAGCCACCATCGCGTGAAGCAGCCTCCCAGTTTTCCCATCCCTGAACTTCAAATCGTACGGACAGTCCAATCAGTTTAATGAGAACAAAGAAGCCGAGGTCTGCCGCCTTAATCAAAAAGCGCTTCTTCAGCGGATAAGCTGAAAGGTCAGCGAAGGTATACGCGCGTTCGACCGTTTCGTGTTTGGGGCGCGCACCCTTGAACTGTCGCTCGGCGGAAGCTTGCATATGTGCCCTGTTGGAACCGGGAGGAGTATAGCGAAAAGCCCGACCGAGTGATAAGTTACTGCCCATCTGGTAGCGCTACAAATGTAGCGTTTTATGAAGATCAAACACGATCCACGAAATCACACGAAACGGCACGAAAACTTGTCGGGTTCATTCCGTGTGAATTCGAGGATCGTCTCTGATGTTAGCTGCGGCTAAGGCAAGCGTCACCTTTAGAACCGCCGTCTGCCTCCGGCCGTCTACCTACTCGTAAAACTCCGGTTCGCCTTCCGGCCGCGTCTTCCAGCGTTTGTGAATCCACAACCACTGTTCCGGATAAAGCCTGACCATCCGTTCCATTGCCGCGGCGAAGCGCGCGGTATTGAGTTCAACATCCTTACGATGCTCGCCGGTGCGAACCAACTCGACCGGCGGGTCCCCGTGGAAGAAGTAACGTTTCTTTTGCTTGTCCCAGACGGCGCAAGTTGGAATCACCACCGCGTCGGTCTTGAGCGCGAGAGTCGCAATGCCTGCCGTAGTGCAGGCCAGTTTGCCAAAGAATGGCACGAAAACTCCCTCGTGTGGATGAGTGTTGAGATCGGAAAGAATCCCCAGCGTGCCGCCCTCCCGCAGCACTCGCAGCGACTGGCGCGCAGCGCTCTTCTTGTCAATAGCACGGTTGCCAAAGCGCGTTCTGATCTTCTCGATCATTTCTTCGACGCGCGGGTTGTCTATCGGACGAACCAGAAAGCTGATGGGGTACTCCAGAGCCGACCATCCAAAGCTGAGCAACTCCCAAGAGCCCACGTGGCCCGTTAAGAAGATTACTCCGCGGCCGTTCTTTTCCGCCTCGCGCAAATGGGCCAAACCGACCTGGTCATACTCGATTAGATTACGAAGCCCTTCAGCCGTAGCATGAGGGAGCTGGCTAAATTCACCGAGCAGCCGACCAAGGTTCTCAAAGCTGCCACGAAGAAGTTGCCGGCGCTCGGCCTCGCTCTTTTCCGGAAAGGCGAGCTGCAGGTTGCGTTGCCCGGTGCGGTTTAATCCCCCCGGCAGCAGGTAAGCAATACGGCCCAACATCAGGCCCACGGCAACTGCGGCCGAACGCGGCAACATCCCCAGCCCGGAGATGATTGAGCGTGCAAGGGCGAACTCAAGATTGGTTTGTAGTCTTCCGCGCTTTGCCATTAGTGGAATGAAAACGGCCTAGTTTAGCCCAGGAAGAGTGATGAGTAGTAAGTGATAGGTGCCAGGCCAGAGCACAGGTCGCAATGCTGGTTCCTGACTTATCATCCATCACTTATCAATTATTACTGCCTTTCTGATATATTCCGAACGCGGCACGACGCAATATCGTACAGTAGCTTTGGAAGCGCCCGCCGTGCGTTCCGTTCACTCCCTCGGACACTACGACAGATTGGAGCTGGATGCAGAAAGTCAGGATTCTCGTCGTCGATAATAACGATGAGCTGCGCGCCATACTCGAGCAGGTTTTGGGCCGTTTGGGCCACTCCGTGACCGGTACCGGCGATCGCCAGGAGGCGCTAGCCTGGGAAGACTTGGACCAGTTTGATCTAATTATCAGCGATCTCACAGAAGACTCGGATCCAAATGGCCGCGCAATTAGCGAACTTCAACGCAAACACCTGCTCGTTCCGGTCTCACCAAACGGAGTTCAACCGAAACTAATCAAGGCGTTTAAAATGGGCGCGGCCAACTATTTGCGACTGGCGTATAACAAAGACGAGCTCCGCGAGATTGTAGAACAGACTCTTTCCCATAAACTGCGCTATGTGGACGACCCCAGCGTCCTGCCTCACGTTCACGAAAAGATCGAATTTGAACTACCCAGCGATCTTTCGCTCATGAATGGTGTGTTGCAATATCTACTTGAGCGTGTTGCCAAGCTGGGCTTGATCAAGCCTGAAAGATCCAATCTCTTTATCGCCCTCGACGAAGCGTTCGTAAATGCAGTCAAGCACGGCAATAAAAACGACCCTACAAAGCTCGTTCGTATCACGGCAGAGCTGACTCCCAAGGAAGCCAGTTTCACGGTGGAAGACGAAGGAGAAGGTTTCAACGTTCAGGACATTCCCGACCCGCGCGATCCCGCTAACCTCTTTAAGTCCTCCGGACGGGGAGTGTTGCTTATCTACAACATCATGGATGAAGTTGAGTACAATGCGCAGGGCAATCGTGTGAAGATGGTGAAAAGGCCGGATGAGCCGGCTGAGACTCAATCCGTTGAATCGAGCCCGCCAAACGACAAGCACGCCGGAAACGGCTGACATTCTTAATAACAACCACAAATCAGTGGCAGGGACACGGCTTGCTGTGTCCCTGCCGTGTTTCTGGACCCAGTGGTCCTGGTGGCTACCTCCGGCGCTGATTTCTGTGGCGCTCACGCTCTACTTTATTGATCCGTTCATTGGAGACTGGGACGGTATTGACTACACAATCCTCTCGCTTGCTGGCTATCCGTCTTCGATGGCCCTGGGTCGTAATCTTTTTATCTTCGGCAATTACGCGCTCTACCAGGTCTTCCATGCGCTTTTTAATGTGCCGCCCGAGAATGCTTACCTCATCTTCAAGTATGCGGTGGTTGCCCAGGTGCCTCTGGCGATAGTGGCCTGCTGGACACTGGCCCGCGATGTCACGGGCTCTATGTATTCGGCCACGCTTGCAGCCCTCTTTGTCGTCTTCTCTCCGATATTCGTTCTCTATGGCGGGCAAGTGATGACGGACGTCCCTTCCGTCCTACTCATTGCGGTCGCTTTGATTGTTCACCTGCGCGGGATCCAACAGCGCCGAGCCTCCCTGCTGGTGATCGGCGCCGCTCTGGTGGGGCTCGGGGTTAATCTCCGCGAGACTATGGGATTTTATGCGGTGTGGTTGGCGCTGGCGCCATTCGCCCTCGGTTGGAAACTACAGCGGCGCGACTTCGGTCTCGTAGCCCTCTCCATGGTGATATTTCTCGTCCTGGCTTTCGGTTGGTTTGGTTACTGGTTTCTCACCGATTCGCATTATCGTACTATCTGGTTCGGTTGGCGCGAGTCGATGCGCCAGGAATCCACGCGCCACCCGGTCAGCATCAGCAACGTCGTGCCCTATGTGATGTACTTTTTCATCAGCGCGCCGCTGGTGTTTCTGGCCCTTCCTTTCGCCGCAGTTCGCGAATGGCGGCAACGCAAACTTTCGCCACTCTTGTGTCTCGGGTTAATGGGTTTGTTCGCCGACTTGTTACTCTTTCTGAACTACAGCACAACCATTAACTGGCGCTATTTCTTAACCGGTCTACCGGCGTTGGCGCCACTAACCGCCGACTACCTGATTCGCGTCATGGAACGAATCCTGGGGAGCGCGCGCTTGGCCCTGGCTTCGTGTTTTGCTGTGCTTGTCGTGTTCGGGGTTGTATTCGGCCTCTTGGTGCGACCGGTCAGCCAGGAATTCATCGATCGGCGGGCGATGAGCAAAGACTATCGCCGGAAACTGATTAAGGTGCCGCTAGACGCCGTCATGATTTCCGGAGCTCAAACGATCGCGGTTATTTACTGGAAAGCGATCGGCGCGGGTGAATGGGAAACCATAGGTACGGGCGGCGGCTGGCCAGAAGATAACCTGGTCCCGATCATTGAGGACCACCTGAAACAGGGACGCCGGATTTTCATTGATGCTGATCCGCGTTGGTGGTTGCCGTGTGGTTGGCAGCGACAAGAAATTCCAGCAATTGTTGATCTAGAAAAGCGTTTTCGGTTCAAGTACGTAGCGGAAACTATCTACGAGTTAAGGCCGGCAACCGATACTACAGCCACTGATGCCCCGGACCTGAAGAGCTTGCTCCCGGAAAATAGACCGGAAGACACCAAAAAATGTCCCCCGGGACGAGCGTAGAAGAACTTCGGCATCCGATGAAGTCTAAAGGTAAAAGAACTTCTACTTCTCATTCACGCCGCGGCTTTAGCCCGGTGATAACAAGGTCAAACTGCGTCGAGGAACCGTTTCAACGGTGTCTTTCGAATGCTCAATAGCCAGAGCTGTTAACGTGCTGTCTCCGATCAACTTCAGCGGAAAAGTGTTGTCTCAAGAAAGGCTTCCGCGGCTCAGCAAACCGTTAAAACGGTTCCGGTTTTTAACGCGCCCCCAGATCACCGGGCTGAAGCCACGGTGTGAATGAGAATGTTTTCTGCCAGCCCGAGGGGCGACAGTTTCGCGCCCAGTTTGATCCATTCAGCTGTAGCCATTAAGTATCAATGCCCTACGAACTGTTTCTAGCCTTAAGATATCTCCAATCGCGCCGCAAAAGGCGGTTGGCTCGGGTGACCTCAGTTGTTGCCATCCTGGGAATTGGCATAGGCGTTTCAGCCCTAATTGTAGCGCTCGCCTTGGCCAACGGTTTTCGAGATGAGATGCGCGAAAAGATCCTGCGCGGTACCGCTCACATTAACGTCATGCGCGCCGACGGGCGTCCCATTCGTGATTACCAACCCCTCTCCGCTCAAATAAAATCAGTTCGCGGCGTTACCGGTGCCTTCGCAACCAGCTACGACGGAGCCATGCTGATCGGATCCAGAGGGGCTGCGTACGCGGTGCTTCGCGGTCTGGATAGTCAGTCGGAACAGGCACTCGATGAAGTCAAAGCTTCCGTGATTGATGGGTCTTTAACAGCAATCGTTAAGAGCAAGACCGAAGATCTCCCCAGCGTTCTCCTTGGTTCGGAGCTGGCAACACGAACAGGGCTCCATGTTGGCGAAATCGCGGAGATCATCTCGGCTAACACTAATTCAGTCCCGGTAAATCCAGTAAAGCGAAATGTGCGCGTAGCCGGGATTTTTCGTTCAGGACTCTTTGAATATGATTCGACCTGGATTTATCTGCCGCTCGACGTCGCTTCCGAATTCTCCGGAGCGCCTCAATCAGCATCCGTGATCAGCTTGCAACTGGAGGATATCTATGATGCCAAGCGGGTCGCGGCGGATATCCGCACCAGCGTGGGAGATTCCTACACGACTGTCGATTGGGAGGAAGCCAACCGACCTCTCTTTAATGCGCTGGCGCTCGAACGTCGCATGGGGTGGTTCATTATCGCGCTCATCATTGTCATAGCCACTTTGAATATTACGACCACGCTGATCCTGGTTGTCGTGGAGCGCCGTCGCGACATCGGAATACTTAGTGCTATCGGCGCGGACAGCAAAAGCATCCGAGCGATCTTCATGATTGAAGGCGCTATCATCGGAGCGCTCGGAGCGGTTCTCGGCGTACTCCTCGGCATCGTCACCTGCGGGATCGGCAACCGATACGAACTCGTAAGTTTGCCTGCTGATGTTTATTCGATCACCAACGTGCCCTTCCACCCGCAAGCTGGCGATGTACTCTTGGCGGCCGTGGTAGCTTTCCTACTCAGCTGGATAGCAACTATTTACCCGGCTCGTGCCGCCGCGCGGGTGCGACCGGTGGAAATGCTTCGCGAAACGCAATGAGTCCAACGTCCAAAGTCCAACGTCCAACGTCCCAAATTGATGGTCGGACGCTCAGCGTTCAGGGTCGAGATCCTGACCCTGGACCTTCGACATTGGACATTGGACTCTCGGTGACCGATCTCCGAAAGAGTTTTTCGTCTCCCACGGGTGAAAGGCTTGAGGTGCTGCGGGGAGTTTCCCTAGCCGCACACGCGGGCGAGACAGTCGCTATTATGGGTGCGTCCGGCGTGGGCAAATCGACGTTGCTGCATCTAATTGGTGGCTTAGAAGTTGCCGATCACGGGCGCATTGTTATCGGACCTTTTGAAGTTGACACCGCCTCGCCCGCAACGCTCGCGAGGTTTCGCCGGTCCCATGTCGGCCTGATTTTTCAGTTTCACCACCTGCTTTCTGATCTAAACGCCGCGGAAAATGTGGCCCTGCCCCTGATGATTGCCCGAACGGGCCACCGCAAAGCTCTGGCTCAGGCTGTTCAGTCTCTCGGAAACCTTGCGCTCGGCAGCCGTGTTGGCCACCCGGTGGGTCATCTTTCGGGCGGTGAGCAGCAAAGGGTTGCAGTTTGCCGGGCGTTAATTACTCAGCCGTCGCTGGTTTTAGCGGATGAGCCTACCGGCAATCTGGACGCGTCTTTTACTGAAGAGATTGGCGAAACGCTGGTTGCCTATGCCCGTAACCGGGGCGCGATTGTGCTCCTGGCCACACACAATGAACGGTTGGCGCAACTTTGTGACCGCATTCTTATTCTAAGAGACGGAAGGTTGCACGAAGCTGAAAGGGTTTGAAATATTTGTCCGTTTAGGACTTTTATTACGGTGAAACCGGACAATAATTTCTTGTGCCTTCCTTGATGGGTTATAATGCGGCCAAGTGCCGGGCGGTTAGTTTCTTCCGCCCGGCTCGGTAATCATAGAAAGAGTTTTCTCAGTACGACCAATGTTTGAACGCTATACAGAAAAAGCTCGCCGCGTAATTTTCTTCGCGCGCTACGAGGCTTCGCAATTTGGAGCGCCGGCAATCGAGCCGGAACACCTTTTGTTGGGACTGATGCGCGAAGATAAGACTTTAACCGGGCGTTTCTTCCCGCGCGCCCAGGTTTCGATTGAGTCTATTCGCAAGGAGATCGAAGGTCGCACGCTGTTGCGGGAAAAGATTTCCACCTCCGTCGAGTTGCCGCTGGCCCCAGAGACGAAACGAGTGCTGGCTTATGCTCATGAAGAGAGCGATCGCCTTCAGCACCGGCATATTGGCACTGAGCATCTTTTACTCGGACTCTTAAGAGAAGAGCGCTCAATGGCCGCTGAAATTCTTTACGAGCGCGGTCTCAGACTCAACGCAGTGCGTGATGAAATCGCGCGGCAGTCAGGAGCAGACACTCGTGGTTCACAAAAGAAAGACACGCCTCACCTGGTAGAGTTTTCCCGGGATCTAACTGAGGACGCGGCTAACGACAAACTTGATCCACTGATCGGTCGTGAAGCTGAAATTGAGCGTGTCGTGCAGATACTTTGCCGTCGCACTAAGAACAATCCTGTTCTGATCGGTGAACCAGGCGTAGGCAAAACGGCGATTGTCGAGGGCCTTGCCCAGCGCATCGTCCATGTCGACGTTCCTTCGTTCCTCGAGAACAAGCGAATCCTTTCACTCGATTTATCGCTAATCGTGGCCGGCACGAAGTATCGCGGCCAGTTTGAAGAGCGTTTAAAGCAAATCATGCGGGAGTTGATCGAGAACCCTCAGTACATTGTTTTTATCGACGAGCTGCATACGCTGGTCGGAGCGGGTTCGGCCGAGGGCTCTCTGGATGCGGCCAATATTTTGAAACCAGCGCTATCACGCGGTGAGATTCAATGCATTGGCGCCACCACCCCGGCGGAGTTTCGCAAATCAATTGAGAAAGATCGCTCGCTCGAAAGGCGCTTCCAGGCAGTAAAGGTTCCGCCTCCTTCCGAGGCTGAGGCTATTGAGATTCTGGATGGAGTGCGGGAGCGCTACGAGAGTTTCCATCAGGTTCGCTACACGAATGACGCCCTGACAGCCGCTGTTTACCAGTCTCATCGCTACATTCCAGATCGGTTTCTCCCCGATAAAGCTATCGATGTAATTGACGAGGCGGGCGCTCGTGTAAAGCTTCGCGTTCGTCGGGAGCAGGGCAATCTCGCTGACTGGAATCAGATAACAGAGTGGTCGCGTTCTTACGATGAAACTCCAGGTGTACGCGATACACACGAAGACGCGCTGGTCGCCGCCGAGGTCACTCGCGATGACGTCGAAGAAGTGATCGCGCGCTGGACCGGGATTCCTATAACTTCGCTGAAGGAAGAAGAGACGCGCAAACTGTTGAGGATTGAAACCGAACTGCATACACGAGTGGTCTCGCAGCGTCCGGCCATCTCGGCCCTGGCTCGAGCGATACGTCGATCGCGCGCCGGCTTGAAGAACCCCCTGCGACCCGTGGGTTCGTTTCTTTTCCTTGGGCCTACTGGAGTAGGCAAGACCGAAGTTGCGCGATCACTCGCGGAATTCCTGTTTGGCAGCGAACGTTCAATGATCCGTTTTGACATGTCCGAGTTTATGGAGAAGCACTCGGTCTCAAAGTTGATTGGGTCCCCTCCAGGATATGTGGGACACGAGGAAGGCGGTCAACTCACTGAACGCATCAAGCGCGCGCCTTATTCAGTCCTGTTGTTTGATGAAATCGAGAAGGCGCATCCCGACGTCTTTAACATTCTGCTGCAGGTTTTCGAGGACGGATTGCTCACGGATGCTCTCGGCAACGCCATAGACTTCAAAAACGCAATTATCATTATGACCTCGAACATCGGAGCCCGCTTCATTCAGAAGAAGGGCACGATGGGCTTCCAGGGGTCTTCCGAAGCATCCCGGGACAAGATGGAAGAGATGGTGATGTCGCAGGTGCGCCAGACCTTCAATCCAGAATTCATCAATCGGCTCGATGAGATCATTATCTTTGATCAGTTGTTGGACGATGAGTTACTGGAAGTGGTGCAGCTTCAGGTTGACCAGATGAACAAGACGATGGCCCGGCATGGCCTTGAAGTGAAGCTCACGCCCGAAGCGAAACGCTGGATCGTGGATAAAACCTGCGCCGATCGCTCTTACGGTGCCCGTCCGCTTCGCCGCGCCCTACAAAAGCATGTGGAAGATCCTCTCTCAGAGGCAATGATCCAGGGTCAACTCGGGCAGGCCTCGCTCATCGAGATTTACGTCGATGGGGAAGAACTGACCCACCGTCCCGTGGACGTGGAGACCCCAGACGACGTCCTGTTAATCCACTGACGCCGGGTGCCGAATGGCAAAAGTCCAATGTCCAAAGTCAATTAGCGTTTAATGACTTTGGACATTGGACTTTTTTGCCGTTATAATGCGCGACTTTGCTGGACGGGTGTGGCAACGAGTCGGTAACACTTGCGAATCCAAGCGTTTCAGTCTTCATGGTTGTTCGGGTCGTGCCGTATTCTGTTTTTGCCTTTATTTTTCTCGAAAACATTAATTTATCACTCATAAGGCTCCCCGAAGTATCTGAGATCCGGTAAGAACCACTGAGGGAATCGGCGCCAATGCACTCATATCGCGTGTTCATGCTCACCCTTCTGAGCGCAATCTTCTTCCTAACCTCACTGATCGCCGCGCCTAAAAGCGTGAATGCTCAACAGACCCAGCCGGCCCAACGCCTTGTTGAATCAGTAGACATCACTGGGAACCGTCGCCTGCGAAAGGATGACGTGCTCTATTACGTACAAACAAAGCAGGGCGATCCTTTCAATGAGGAGCAGATCCAGCGCGACTTACAGGCGATTCTGGCGCTAGGGTTTTTCGATAAAACCGCCACCCGAGTCCTGACCGAGGAAGGCGTCCGGGGCGGGGTCAACGTAATATTCGAGGTAAAAGAGCTGCCGATTATTCGGGACCTTCAATTTGAGGGCTTGAAAAGTGTGTCGGAATCGGACGTGCTCAAAGCTTTTCGGGAAAGACGAGTCGGGGTCTCCAAAGAAAGCATTTACGATCCCGTGAAAGTCCGCAATGCGATCCGTGTGCTAAAGGAACTGCTAGCTGCCAGAGGGCATCCGAACGCCACCATCGAGGAACAAGGCGAGGAAGTTTCAGCCACTTCCCGGGCCATCACATTCGTGATCAAGGAAGGCGATCGCGTCCGCGTCGTCGAAGTTCAATTTGAAGGCAACACGGTCTTCAGCGATGGCAAGCTTCGCGGCGCCATGAAATATGTTAAGGAAGCGGGATTGATTAGTCGGTTCAAGGGACAGGATATTCTCGACCGCGAGAAGCTCGATGTTGATCTGAACTTGGTACGGAATTACATGCGCTCAAAGGGTTATCTTGAGGCCCGTTACGGAGAACCCAGGGTTGAAGGAGTAGGGCCACGACGAACCGGTTTTTTCATCCCTCTGCCGTTTCTCTCTTCGGTAGATGAAGGCCTTCGGGTTACGGTCCCCATCACTGAGGGAAAGCTCTATCGAATGGGGGAAATGAAGATCGAGGGAAACTCGATTTACTCTGAGGATCAGATCCGTCTGGTCATTGGTCTTAACAAGGGAGACGTTGCCGACGGTGAGAAGATCGGCAAGGCCCTGTATGAGAATCTAAAGAAAGTTTACGGCTCACAGGGCTTCATTGAGTACACGGCCGAGCCAAATCCAACTTTTAAAGACAATCCGCAAAATCCGAACGAGGGTATCGTTGACTTCGTCGTTACCATCGAAGAAGGCAAACAATTCACCCTGCGCCGCCTTGAGTTTGTAGGGAACACCTTTACGCGCGATAACGTTTTGCGCCGCGAAGTCCTGATTAACGAAGGTGACATCTACAATCAGTCGGCCTGGGAGTATTCAGTTATCAAGCTGAATCAGAGCGGTTACTTCGAGCCGATTGATAAAGACAAGGACGCGGACTTCCGCACCAACGAAGAAGAGGCCACGGTCGATATCAACCTGAAGGTAGCGGAACGCGGTCGCCAGCAGATCTCTTTTAATGGAGGAATTTCCGGCATCGGAGGTTCGTTCTTTGGTCTGGAGTACTCTACCAACAACCTTCTGGGTCGCGGGGAAATACTCTCGCTTAACCTGGCCGCCGGAAATAGGCAGCGGTCTTTCCAGTTTTCGTTTACCGAGCCATATATCAAAAACCGGCCCATTACTGCCGGGTTTTCGGTCTTTGCTTTCAGTCAGAAGTTCTTCGGAGAGGGAACTTTTCTTTCCCAGAATTTCGATGCTCAGCAAGGGCTTTCCGGTTCAACAATCGATTTCCTAAACGTCAACGAGGAGAACCTGTTTACGCGTGATTCATACGGAGGCTCCCTCTTCTTGAGTGCACCGCTCTCGGAGTTTTACCGTAAACGACCTTTCACTCAGTTTTCGCGAGTCGGCGCGTCGTATCAGTTTTCAACCACCAGCGTGACTGACCCGGAAGTCAATGCCACTGATCCTAACCGGTTCATCCCGGTGATCTACGCCCAGCCGAACATCATCACCAGCCGGATCAGTGGGAGTTTTAGTTACGATACGCGGAACGCCAGCGTCGATCCGACCATGGGGCGTGAACTTTCGTTAGCTGTCGCACTCGCGGGTTTGGGTGGCGATGTTCGCACCTACCAACCAACGTTGTCTTTCACCCAGTACTTTCCCGTGCGGCGGAAAAAATCGGAACGCCCTGAAGTCTTTGGTTTCCGCATCCTGGCAGGAACGGTTGGCAGCTTTGCGATAACACCCAAGGTAAGGGACGCGCAATCACTCGCCTTCGTTGATGGCGTGCCAATCTTCGAACGCTTCTTCCTGGGTGACGAGTTCACCATCCGAGGTTATAACGTTCGCTCCATCAGTCCTATTGCGCCGCTCGACACCTTCATCACTTCTCAGAATGTTAAAGTCGCGTCCAACGGAATTGGACCTGTGATGGAGATTGCGGGAGTACCGCCCGGAGTAGCGGACGTAGGAGTATTCACTGGAGTAACGGGCAACAATGTCGCCGGTTTGCCGCGCTCCTTTACGTCAGTAGGAGCCGATACCCAATTGCTGGGGAACTTTGAGTATCGAATTCCCATTATCGGAAATGTAGTCGGTCTCGCCGCCTTTGCCGACATTGGGAGCGCTTTCAACCTCCGGTCGAAGGACGATCAGTTTTTCTCCAGCTTTTTCCTGGACGATGATCCGTTTCTGAGAACGGTAGGCTTCATCCCTTGCCCTCGCCTGGGCCCCATCCTGGCGCCGGTGACGTTGTCTACGTTGGCTGCGTGTAACTCAAATTCACAACTCGCCCTTACCAGTACTCTGGGGTTGGTCATGCGCGACCGGCGACTGGTAACCACGCAGGAACTGGATGCTGCGCAGAGCCTCGGTTCATTTGACCCCGCTACGGGATTACCATTTGGGTTTCAACAGGTTTTCCTGCGCGGTCAGGCTCAAACCAACACTGCCGTACGCTTGTCGGAGTCCCTTTTTGCAAAAATTGGAGACTTCCGAACCAGCATCGGAATGGAGGTGCGGGTGCAGGTGCCCGTGCTGAACGTACCGTTCCGCCTGATCTTTGCGTATAATCCCAATGCCAGGCCAAACCAGTTCATTGATGGATTTCCATTCTCCTTTAATGAGAAAAAGAAAGTCATGCGTTTCAGCATCGGGCGTACCTTTTGATCTTTATGGGCCAACCATCGCGGTTGGATGAACAACTAAATAGTTCGCCAATCGCCTTTGAATTTAAGGAGCATTACAAGAAGTTATGAATATAGATCGCTTAATTGCCGCCGCCGCTTTTGTCGCGGTCCTGGCTGTTTCTCCCGCTTTAGGTCAGACCCGCCCGGCTGGCCCGCCAGCAACGCCACCAACCGGCGCCGCCGTGCCAGAGAGCAAGATGGCTCTTATTTATTCTGATGCGTTTCTGGATCCCAAAACCGGCATCGCCCGCTTTAACACCGTGCTGAACACTTTGAACCGCGAGTTTCAGCCGCGCCAGACTGAGTTGCAGCAGCTTCAGCAGAAGATCCAGCAGCTTACCGACGAGGTGGAGAAGACCAAGAGTGTCGCTGAGCCACGGGCCCTGCAAACGAAAGTGGATCAGCTCGAGCAATGGAACAAAGATCTCAAACGCAAGGGTGAGGATGCGCAGTCTGCATACACCAAGCGGCGAGGCGAGATTTTCGCTCCTTTGGAAGACGATATCAAAAAGGGTTTGGAAGCGTTTGCCAAACAACGCGGCATTAACGTAATCATCGATGGAAGCCAGGTCCCGGTCGTCTATGCCGCTGACAGCATCGACGTCACGCGGGCATTCATCAATGACTTCAACAGCAAGAATCCGGCAACCGCATCCATTACGCCTCCTAAATAGTTTTTCGGCGCGTCATGAGATTCTGCAGACGCGGAGATGCGGCCAAGTTCCGCGTCCCGCGTCTTTTCATTGTTGATTAGTCACCCATGGAAACCATTCTTGATTCGCAAGCGATCCAGAAGCTCCTACCGCATCGTTATCCCTTCCTCCTGGTAGACAGGATTATCGAATTAATTCCCCGCGAACGAATCGTGGGTGTGAAACAGGTCAGCATCAACGAGCCGTTTTTTCAGGGCCACTTTCCCGGTGCGCCAGTGATGCCGGGAGTTCTGGTGGTGGAAGCGCTGGCTCAGGTGGGAGCCGTTCTGGCTTTGCGAGAAATTGAGGACCGTGATCAGAAGCTGGTTTTGTTTACGGGCATTAAGGACGCTCGGTTTCGGCGCCCGGTTGTACCTGGCGACACCTTGATCCTGGAGGTTACTGCCATACGCATTGGTTCACGCGTACAACGTATGCGCGGCGAGGCCAAAGTCGACGGACAGCTTGCGGCCGATGCCGACATCATGAGCGTGATTGCAGACCGAGGCTTCACGGCGTAAGACCAGAGGAAAATGTCCACCGCCGCACATCCCGCTAACATTCACGCTTCTGCTGTTGTCAGCAGCCGGGCGCAAGTTGGTCGAAACTGCCACATCGGGCCCTATTCGATAGTTGGTGACGAAGTGGAATTAGGCGACGGCGTTCGTCTGGAGTCACATTGTGTCGTTGACGGCAGAACGACCATAGGCGCCGGGACTCATGTTTACCCTTTTGTTTCGATCGGGCTCGCGCCGCAGGATTTGAAGTACAAAGGCGAACCGTCAGTAACCCGCATCGGGAAGCGCAACCATATCCGCGAGTTCGTGACGATCCATCGAGGTAGTGCCGGAGGCGGCATGCTAACGCAAACCGGCGATGATTGCTTGATCATGGCGCAGGCGCATATCGCACACGACTGCAAACTCGGCGACGAAGTGATTATGGCAAATGCTGCCACGCTTGCCGGGCACGTAATCATTGAAGACCGCGCCAATGTGGGGGCCTACTCAGGGGTTCATCAGTTTTGTCGCGTGGGCCGCGAAGCTTATATTGGGGGCTACTCGGTCGTCGTCAAAGATGCTCTGCCCTTTGCGTTAACGGTCGGTAATCACGCCAGTTGCTTTGGGTTGAACACGACCGGCATGAAACGTCGTGGTTATTCCCGGGACGTCATCAAGTCGCTGCATCACGCCTTTCGCTTATTGCTTTCCTCCAAACTAAACACCTCGCAGGCCCTTGAGCAGATCAGGGAGACGATTCCTGATTGCCAGGAAGTAGCAGAGCTCGTCCGGTTTATTGAGACCTCACAACGAGGCGTAATCAAGTAAGGCTGAAGGATGAGCAACGCGGAGACGCGGGGACACGGAGATACGGGGACGCAGAGACGCAAGGACACGGTGATTCCAACAGACGATGAGATTGTGTTCGCCGAATTACCTCTCTCGCGGTCACCGTGTCTCCGTTTCTCCGTGTCCCCGCGTCGGATCATCTTATGCGCTACGGTCTAATCGCAGGTAACGGCAAATTTCCATTTCTGGTGCTGGAAGGCGCTCGCCGTGCGGGCGCTGCTCTTTCGGTAGTCGCCATTCATGAGGAGACCGACCAGGAGATCGAGCGCATTGCCGAGCGCGTGCAATGGGTGGGCATTGGCCAACTGGGTAAGATGATCCGCTTTCTCAAGAGTGAGGGAGTGGAGAAAGCCATCATGGCCGGGCAGGTAAAGCATGTTCAAATCTTCAGCCGCGCGGTGCCCGACGCACGCATGTTGAAAATGCTTTTGAAGCTACCCCGCCGCAACACTGACTCATTAATCGGAGCAGTCGCTGAGGAACTTGGTAACGAGGGCATCGAGCTGATCGATTCCACTTATTTTCTTCAAGACTATCTTCCTCAGGTGGGAACACTTACCGAGCGCGAACCTGATATCCGGGAGCAGGAAGACATTGAATACGGCCTCGAGATCGTCCGCGAAGTCGCTCGGCTCGACTTGGGTCAAACTGTAATCATGCGTGGTAAAGCCTGCGTGGCCATAGAAGCTATGGAAGGAACTGACGCCACAATCCGCCGCGCCGGCGAGTTGACCCAAGCTGGATCAGGCGAACCGCTCGCGGCTCACGCATTGCAAGATGCCACCAAAATTCGAACACGCGCGGGTGAGGCCGTGAAAAGTGGGTTAGTGCGCGGGCTTTCGAATTTGATGCGTGGAAGACGGGCCAACCTTGCCGGGGGAAGGCTGACGGTGGTGAAGTTAGCCAAGCCTGCGCAGGACATGCGTTTCGACGTGCCTGTGATTGGGGTGCCCACGGTCGAAGCTATGATTGAGTCCGGCGCCACCTGCCTATGCATTTCCGCGGGAAAGACGCTGATGTTTGATCGGGAAGAGCTGATCAACCTAGCTAACCACAACAAGATCGCCATCGTCGCCGTTTAGCTTTTTTCAAGAAGTTGAGAGTTCAACCT
The DNA here is from genome assembly GCA_046261995.1 of Pyrinomonadaceae bacterium. Lineage (GTDB taxonomy): Bacteria > Acidobacteriota > Blastocatellia > Pyrinomonadales > Pyrinomonadaceae > PSRF01. The sequence goes on along the minus strand of JBHENP010000007.1, from coordinate 56,440 downwards.
TTAAGTGTGTGTTTCCGCTGCCACAGGCTAAAGCTTGAACTCTAAACTTCTCGAATCATTCGGCTTCTGACTTGTCATTCACCAATGGAATCTTTCGAAAAAACCGAACGCACGACACTCAAGCGTCTTCCGGCGCGCGGCTTCTATGATCGCGAACTCGTTTATTCAATTCTGGATGAAGGGCTCATCTGCCATGTTGGCTTTGCTGTTAATGGCCGTCCTTTCGTGATACCCACAGGCTACACGCGCTATGGTGACCAAATCTACATTCACGGCTCACAGGCCAGTCGCATGTTGCGCACCCTGAAAGGCGGAATCGATGTTTGCGTGACTGTGACCCTTTTGGACGGTCTGGTCCTGGCGCGCTCTGCCTTTCATCATTCAATGAATTATCGCTCAGTGGTTGTGTTCGGCCGGGCGACCACGGTTGATGATCCTGCGGAAAAAGTTGCGGCGCTGATTGCGTTCTCTGAGCACGTGATTCCAGGAAGGTGGAACGATGTTCGTGAACCCACTGAACAGGAATTGAAAGCAACCACTGTGTTGTCGCTGCCGCTCAAAGAAGCTTCCGCAAAGGTTCGTACCGGACCTCCGCTCGATGACGAAGAGGACTATGAGCTACCAGTGTGGGCTGGAGTAATTCCCCTGCAACTGGTCGCGACGGCGCCAATCCCTGATCCTCGCCTGGAAGTTAGTATAGAACCTCCCGTCAACGCCACGGTTTATAAGAGAAACGGGTAATAGGGGAAAGGGGTAACAGAAATGGGAAACGTGAGGAGTAGATAACGCTGGGCTTATGTTGGGGTCTAATGACTCCTTTACCCTCTTTACCCCCCTCCCCTTTTTCCAGCAGTTCTTAGAAGCCTGGCGAGGAGGCTTCTAATGCTTGCGCCTTAGGATCGAAGGGAACCGCTAGGTACTTCTTGGCCAAAGTCTGCGCGTTGTCGTAGTTAATACCTGACTGAACTGCCTTGTTGTATTCCGCAACTGCTCGATTGCGCTCGCCCTTTGCGTCGTAAGCATTGCCACGCTTGATACGTGCCCAGACCTCGATCCAGGAAGGTTTCAACGTACCGTTGAGCGCCGCGTCGAAATTATCGAGCGCCTGTTGCCAGTTGCGTTGTTCCAGAAAGAGCAGGCCAAGGTTGTAGTAAACCCAGGAATTCGAACGGTCGAGCTTCAACGCCGCCTCAAATTGCTGTTGTGCCTCGGCGTAGAGTCCTTCCTTCATTTGCTCGATTCCGCGTCGCGCGATGATTGACACGCGCAACTCTTCAGACATGCGCAGGATCCGGTAATTGGGATCTACCACGACTTCGAGTGGCTGGCCGTTTGATTCGAAGTCAAAATCTTCACTACGGCCTTCCAACTTTGTGGTTGTCGTCTGAGAGTCTCCCTCCGCGCGCAGCATCAACTGCACTGGCATACGCAGTGTTTCCAACGTCTGCTTTACGGTTCCACGTGTGCGAAACTTTCCACTGCGAGTGCGAATAATCTGGTAGTCAACAGTGAATTCAGGAACTCCAGTAGCTTCTACCCACTGCGCAAAGAAGTAGCGCATATTTTCGCCGGCCACCTGGGTGGTCATTTTTTCAAACTCGTCAATTGACGTGTTCTTCCCCCGATAGGTCTGCAGAAACTCGGGCAACAACCGGTCAAACTTGTCCTTGCCGATTGTTTCCCGCAGCATGCGAAATACCATCGCGCCCTTGTGGAACACGATTGATTGATAAGCCGCAGACTGATCGTCCAGCGCGCTTGGCGCACGCGCGATAGAAGCAGTTTGTTCGAAGGTGAGTGCGCGTTCTTGCTGTTCACGCTGCGCCGCGTCGAACGCGCCACCGGTCAAGGTGGATTCGCGATAAGCGAAGGCGCTCCATTCGGCCAACCCTTGCGAAAGCCAGGCGTCGTCAAACGACTTCAATCCCACCGTCTGGCCCCACCATTGATAAGCGACTTCACGCTGTAGTTTTTCCTCCGGTACCGGGCGAGAACTGTCGAACATCTTCGAGCCGAGAAAAATCATTCCTGGCCCCGAATAGGTGTCGAGAGTGTCGTCGTCCACCTGGGCCACTACGAGCCGAGTGCCAAACAAAGGCGCGCCATAGCTTTTGGAATAAAACTCCAGCACGTGACCCATGAGTTCGGCATAAGCATTTATTCGGCCTTCGCTGCCGGGCTTGGCATAAAACTGGATCTCGTAGTTACCGAAGCGCAGGTTCTTGTTGATGTATTGACCGGCAACGAAATTTCCCACCAACACGGGCTGCCGATGAACAAAACGGAACCTGGTGGCGCCCTCTTTGGGTGACTGTTGCGCGACCACCGCATCGTCACTGGTACCGGCCACCTGCACTCCGGCGGGCACAATCAAGGTAATGTCAGAGGTTGCTCGATCCACAGCGTAATCGTGGAAGGGGAACCAGCGCGCGGCGTACATCAAATACGAACCCTCAGTTCCCACATAGGCGAGCCGCTTCGTTGCCAGCGGCCCACCTTCCGGTGACAGCAGTGCACCACTCCAGCGAAAGCGCAGGGTGACGGGTTGATTTGCAGGGACAATTTGTCCGAGATCAATGCGAACGTTAGGACCAAGAGCACCCACGCCCACCGGGTCTTGAACCAGGCCAGTTAGCGATTTGCCGTTGTGTTCGACACTTTCAACGCGGAGTGATCCGTTCAATTCGAAAACGAGTGAGCGGGTGGGCTCCTGCGGAACCACGGTGATGTCGGCACCCGCCCGTAACATATGCTGCTCGGGGATCAACTGCGCCTCAATGCGGTAGTTTGTGACGTCGAACCGGGCACCGGCTGGTTGAGGCGCCGGCTGCTGGGCGCCCGCCGGAATAGCCAAAGCAAAAAATGCCGCGAAAAGGGGGAACAATCTGGGAAGAATTCCTATAAGTCTAGTCATAGTTTCTCGGGTTTCATGTCTAAATCCAGCTGAAATGCGAATCGTTGATTATACTGCCCTGCGTTTCCGGATAATAGTGCTCCAGAAGCCAACGAGCACCCCTTGGAACCCTCTGAAGTGTCCGGAGGACACTGCGAGAGGCGACCTGTGGAGTCGGGTTTTTGGATGGTAGGAAGCTGCAGCCGGTTGGCTGAGTGCGGGAGGTTTCGATTTGCTAATCGAGACGATTCGGGGGCCGCTAACTGACGGCGTGCTGTCATTCACACCGCGGCTTTAGCCCCGTGCCAGAGTCCTACTCAACTGATTCTAACCGTTTTAACTTGGAGGGTGCCGCTTAGGGGGTGCGAACGAAGTGGCTTTGACACCGGGCTAAAGCCACGGTGTGACTGAGATAGTTCTGACGAAGACAACCGAATCGCTGCTTAATGGTGAACCCCTCGCCGGATAGTGCCCTATTTGAAAGCTCGCCTTGAAGTTGTGACACGTGAATCATACACTTCACGAATGATGCGCCCACGCACAATTAAAGTTGTCGCTATAGTACTTGTCTTCATTGTGGTCCTCACGACATTCCTTGGTTATGAAGCAGCGTTAGAACGGCAACACATTCCTCCGGCCTATTCGCCTACGACTTTAGACGTCTGAGACTCAGATTTGAATTCACCTTGACACCGCTCTGACCGCCAGCTTAAAGTTCAACACTACTCGCGTCGTTGGTTTGCTGTGAACGCCCGCAAGGTCGCACCGCTAAACTCTTAAAACCTAATTAGGTCTCCCTGTTTTTGCCCGTAACCGGGTGTCGTGAGCACCCCTGTCCATCAATCGTCGTTTTACCGGATGAAAGTCTGTTCAGCTATCCGACCCCACACCTAACCAGAAGGAGTTAGTTTATGAGACATGCCTCGAAGTTTTTGGCGCTGCTATTTGTCTGCGCGCTCCCGATATTCCCCCAGCAACTCAACCTGGTTATTGCTCAACCCCTCGTTCCTGCGCAACAAGCTACAACTGCACCTGCTCTGCCCAAAGGCATTGAACGGGTGACTTCAGTCGAGGGCATCACCGAATACCGCTTGGCAAACGGCCTTCGCGTCCTGATGTTCCCCGATCAGACGAAGCAGACCATAACGGTAAATATCACTTATCTCGTCGGCTCGGCGACCGAGAATTATGGTGAGACGGGCATGGCTCACCTGCTTGAGCATCTGGTCTTCAAAGGCACGCCCAGGCATCCAAACATCCCGCAGGAACTCACCGCACACGGGGCGCGTCCCAACGGCACTACCTGGACTGACCGTACCAACTACTTCGAGACATTCGCCGCCACCGACGAGAACCTTAACTGGGCTCTCGATCTTGAATCTGACCGGATGGTCAACTCCCACATTGCCAAGAGAGATCTCGACAGCGAAATGACTGTGGTGCGCAACGAGTTTGAGTTAGGCGAGAACAGCCCTTTCAGGGTGCTGCTCGATCGCACGATGGCTGCGTCTTACATCTGGCATAACTACGGCAAGACAACGATAGGCGCGCGCTCCGACATTGAAAACGTGCCGATTGAACGCCTCCAGGCTTTCTATCGCACTTATTACCAGCCCGATAACGCCGTGCTGCTGATCGCCGGCAAGTTTGATGAACCGAAAACGCTGGCGCTGGTGCACAAGTATTTCTCGCCTCTCCCACGCCCCAGCCGCACGCTGCAAAAAATCTACACGTCAGAGCCGACCCAGGATGGCGAGCGCGCAGTCACGCTCCGGCGCGTAGGCGATACACAATTGGTACAAGCTGTCTATCATGTGCCTTCCGGTTCACACCCAGACTACGCTGCCGTAGACCTTATTACGCAGATCCTTGGCGACACTCCTTCAGGTCGACTGCATAAGACACTGGTCGAAGCAAAAAAGGCCAGTTCTGTTTTCGGATTTGATTTTCAGTGGCGTGATCCTACGCTGACTATCTTCGGCGCTGAAGTCAGGCAGGGCGACTCGCTTGAAGCGGCCCGTGACACGCTTATTCAAACCATCGAAGGTATTGGCACAAACCCGCCCACTAAAGAAGAAGTCGAACGGGCGCGAGCCCAAATTTTGAAAAACATCGATCTGGCGCTGAACAACTCGGATCAGGTAGGGCTGACACTAAGCGAATCTATCGCCGCCGGTGACTGGCGTTTGTTTTTTCTGCACCGCGATCGCCTGCGCAAAATTACTCCCGAAGAAGTGTCCCAGGTGGCATCGCGGTATTTCAAACCTTCGAACCGCACCGTTGGGCTGTTCATCCCAACGCCTAAACCTGACCGGGCGGAGATTCCGGCAACGCCGGACTTGACCGTGGCGCTAAAAGACTACAAGGGCGACGCAAGCGTTGCAGCAGGCGAGGCGTTTGATCCGTCACCTGCAAACATCGAATCGCGCACCATCCGCAGCGACGCGGGCAGAATAAAGCTGGCGCTGCTGCCAAAGAAGACTCGTGGCGGCAAAGTGGTGGCGCAGATGACTCTGCGCTACGGGGACGAGCAAAGCCTGATGAACCGCTCAACCGCTGCTCGCCTTGCCGGCTCAATGCTGATGCGCGGCACCACCAAACATACGCGTCAGCAGATTCGAGACGAGCTTGATCGGCTGAAGGCGCGCGCTTTCGTTTTTGGGGGCGCGACACAGGCCGCAGTGAACATCGAGACCACGCGCGAGAACTTGCCCGCCGTCATGCGACTCGTCGCAGAAATCCTGCGGGAGCCGGCATTCCCGGCTAACGAATTTGACTTGCTCAAACAGGAAAACCTTGCGGCCATCGAGCAACAAAAGAGCGAGCCTACGCAGATCGCCTTCACCGCGTTCGGTCGTCACCTCAGCCCGTACCCGAAAGGCGACGTGCGCTACATCACCACCTCTGAAGAAGACATCGCGGACATGAATGCTGCAACTCTCGATCAGGCGAAGCAGTTCTACCGAGACTTCTACGGCGCTTCCGACGCGCAGTTGACCGTCGTGGGAGACTTCGACGACAAGGAGATCAGTAAACTGGCCGTCGATCTATTTGGCGACTGGAAGAGTCCGAAGCGGTTCGCGCGTGTGCCGACTTTGTACAAGGACATTGCGGCGACCAACCAATCGTTCCCGGCGCCAGACAAGGCCAACGCATTCTTTGTGGCCGGATTCAATCTGAAAATACGCGACGATAACCCCGATTACCCGGCGCTTCTGCTCGGCCATTACATGCTCGGTGGCGGTTTCCTGAATTCGCGCCTCGCATCGCGTATTCGCGGGAAGGATGGGTTGAGCTACGGCGTTGGCTCCGGAATTAACATTAGCTCTCTCGACGAATACGGGCGCTTTACCGCGAATGCGATCTACGCGCCGCAAAACGTCGAGAAGCTTGAAGCCGCTTTCAAGGAAGAGATCTCCCGCATGATCAAGGATGGCTTCACGGCTGAGGAAGTGGAAGCCGCCAAGTCCGGTTACCTGCAATCACGCCAGGTGAGTCGCTCTCAGGACAATGAGCTAGCAGGGCGTCTGAACCAGTATCTGTTTCTTAAACGGACCTTGCAGTGGGACGCTGACCTCGACGCAAAGCTCAAGTCGCTCACGCCTGAACAGATCAACGCGGCGATGCGCCGCCATATGGATCCATCGAAGATAACGATCGTTAAAGCGGGAGACTTTGCGAAACATCCGCCGGTGAAGTAAAGAACGATCGATCTGGAGCACCTTCAGGTTGTTGCTGTGGGGGATGCGTCGAAGGCCCGCGACGTGGCTGGCGAAATATGGGAAGGTAGAAGTTTAGGATGCCTCACACAGCTATCCGCTTCTCGGTTCTGTAAATGAGAGACACCTCTGAAGTCACCCAACACTAACCCCGGTTTACACTTTTGCCGGAACCTTGCCAATGAAATCTACCGCTTTTTGATCATCCTCAAAACCCGCCAACACTCTGTCGACAGGTTCAAAAATATAGCCATCCTTCGAAGGGATGATCCGATAGCTCTGCGGCGACGGTGAAACAATGAACGAATAGTTTCCGTCGATGTCCGTTGTCGTAGCCAGTACAGTTCCGCGGGGACTAATGAGGACCACAACAACATTTGAAATCCCCGCGCTGGTCGAGTCTCTTACTGTTCCTGTCAGCTTCACCGTCGCACGCGGTTTCGGCAACATCTCGTCTACAACTCTCGCAACTCCAGTGGCTGGACTTGGTTCCGGTGTAGCTTCTGGTGCCTGAACAGGACGATCAACAGTTGGCGACGGGGAGGGAGTAGCTTCCGGTACCGGACTTGCCTGCGGAGTAGCCACTGGAACACCTTCGACCCCGCTCGGCGCAACTGCGGAAGCAGGCGTCGGTGATGACTCGGGCGATACGGCAACCTGAGGCTCAGCAGCGGACGGGGATGGCGTTTCCAAGGCAGGTGGTTTATCAACACTGACGACATCTGTTTGAGGTGAAAGACCTGAAACTCGGTCGGCTCCGATCCGCTCGTCCAAACCATCCAGCGATCCATTCGTCTTCTGGTACAGCCGCTCAATGACAGCGCGTCTGCCCGGATCCGGATTACCCGCGTTGTAGCTTTTGATGTAGTAGCCCAGGGCCTCTGTCTTGTTACCAACCTGATCGAGGGCGGCACCCAGGTGCCACAGCGCGCTACGCCACAAGGGAGTGCCTTCGGGAAGTATTCCGGCGGCGCGCTTAAGGTGCTCAATGGCTTCCTCCGCCTTTCCCTGATTGTAAAGGGCCCATCCGGCACTATCCTCTATACGTCCTTGTAGAATATTTGCCACGATGTTGCGCGGCGCATCAGGTACATCCGGAGTACTTCCCTTCGCAATGGCCTGGGCGCGAATGTCGCGCAACTCTTCAGCTTGCGCCGCCACTGTTGCAGCCGGTACTCCCACGCCCGATTCAACAGCGCTCCTCGCGGCTACAGTAAGCTCATATGCGGTTTGCAAAGCCACGCGTTTCCCAATGAGAACTCCCGCGGCATACAGTTGGCGGTAAACACGCATGTCGTCAGCGCCAGAGGCAAACTCCTTTGCCGCTACGGAAACAATGGCTCCATCAAGTTTGACGTTCTCGTTGGGTTGATTGGTAGCAGTGGCAAAAGCCAGCAGTGCCTTCAAAATCGCCGCCTGGTTTTTATTGTCAGCGGCCGCAAACTGGAAAATTGCAGCATGACGTTCGGGCGCCAGCAGTCGAATGAAGTCCGATTCTTGGGCTGCTACGCGACCCGCAAGTCGAGTTTCGATCTTGCCGTCTTTGAAGGTGAACGACTGGAGCAGAACTTCCGCAGCCTCCTCGTACAGTCCCGCTAAGCTAAGCACATTCGCAAGCTCATAATCGAGCGTGGGAAAATTTCCGAACTGCCGCGCGAACCGAAGTGCACGCTCTGCTTCCAACGGATTTTTGAGGCCGATTAACGCGCGGGCCAGGGCGACTTGCGACCAGGTATAACGCGGCTCGAGCTGCACGGCTTTTCGAGCTAAATCCAGAGACCGGTCGGCTTCGCCGTGGGCTGCAAACCAGTAGGCGGCGCCTGACATCAGAGCCAGGTTCCGCGGATCCTCCTGCAGGGCGGCCTCCAGTTCTTTATTACCTTCGTCTTTCCGTCCCAGATCAAGAAGTGAAAGCACGACTCCGGCCCGGGCTGCCTTGTCTGAGGGTTCAGCTTTGAGTTGTTCTCGATAAAGTTCCAGGGCATCTTTGGCTTTGCCGGCTGCCCGGTTTAAATCGGCGAGACTGCGCCTCGGTCCTTTCTTCGAGCTCGGATCTAATTCCAGCGCCCGCTCGTACTCCGCGGCCGCTTCATCAAGTCGCAAAGAGATATGCAGACCGCGACCCAGCACCTGATGAGCTTCAGCCAAATCCGGCGCGAGCTTGACTACCTCGGCGGCCAGGCGGGTAGTCTCGTTGCCGTCTTCAATTCCCAGGTAGAATCCAGCCAGCATCAACAACCGCTTCGGATCTGCGCCAAACTTAGTTTCAATTTTCTGCGCTGCCTCGATTGCTGCGTTTCGCTGCCCGCGCAAGAAAAGATTTAAAGGTATCTGTGAGACCACGCCTGCGAACAACTTGTCTGAAATGTCTGTCGGGGCTTCGCTGATTGCGAGCAACAGTTGTTCGATCCCGCCTGTGGTGTCGTTACTCTTAAGTCTTTGGTCCCCCAGACCAGCGTAACTACTGATCAGCAGTTCAATCGCCCGCGGTTTCGATTTCGAGTTTGGATAGTCTGCCAGAAACTCCTTCAGTTTTACGATGCGCTCTGCGAGTGGCAGCGTTAACGTTAATTCCACATCCTCAGATTCATCCTCATCGTCAGTGGTGGAGGGCGTGTTGCTGGGTAATGCCAGCCTGGGTCGCGAAGCAGAAGGCGGAGCTTCCCGGTTAGCTAATGCCTTAACCGGCGTCGCTACAGCCTCAATGTTGGTTGTTGCAGTGGGCGACGGATCGGAAACTGGAATACTCGCAGTAGGAGCTACTGATTGCGCCTGATCGATATCTTGTAAACTGAATTCGAGTTTCTTTGCCAGGGCAGCGATGAAATGATCCACCCAATCAGTTAGACCCTGGCTAAAATGTCCGGAACTAATGGGGCCGCGTACGCGCTGATTTAGTTCTCCCAGAATTCCTTCCGGAAGCACACCCTGTACGGATCTGCTGACTTGCGTAAATACCGCCTTATCATCCACCGACACCAGCAGCAGTAGTGTCTTTCTGGAACTGGCTCGCGAGCCTACCCCCCAGTTGCCGGCAAGCTGTCGCGAGAATTCAAAGATGCCCTGACTACCTGTGTTCTGTACTGTGGCCAGGTTCAATTCTATTCCGCTTCTCTTCTTGACGTTATCAAGAATGGTATCCAGCCGCTGTCGGGTTGTGTCGTCGACGACTTGTGCAAAGTCGTTCACGTAACTGGTGCGCGCGGGTAACTGCGCCTTCTCCTGCGCGCGCGATTTAATGCCCAGGTAGCCGGCGCCAAAGACGATCCCTATAACGACCGATAAGACCAGCGCGCGCCAAAGGCTGCGATGACTTGAGAGTTTCATTTTTCTGACTCTGATAAGTTTGAATTTACAACACAAAGTGAGAATTAAGCTTTAGCTTAGTTTCGAATTCTGGTCGGGTCTTTACAGGTTCTAAAAATGGGAGACGATTCGCCTGGCATGATACCATCCTCCCGCCGCAGTCAGCGAGCAAGGCACTGAACCCTTGGTTACGGGATCACACGAAACGACGACTTACGAGGAGCGGTAGAGCTGTGTGAAAAACCCAAAAGGGCCTAATTTAATTTTCAGAGGGCCTTGGTTCTCGGGAGACTGCTGGCTTTCCAGATAGCCCTCCATAAAAAGCCTTTGACCATCGATGAGGTCACGTGAGCGAACTGGATGAAGCATGGGCCTCGGCCTTAGCCGAGGCTGAATCGCGCGCGCGCGTTTCAGGTCGCCGCGACGTAGCCGCATACCTGGCCTTACGCAATTCGAATGATTTGTTGCGGCGGACTGGCATTGAGTGGCTCATCTCAACCTTCGAGACTCTGGCCGCCCAGGCGAATCGACGAGGCGGGAGTATCCAGATCTCAAGAGAAGACAGCCATCGCTTTCGCGCCGGCAATTCAACCATGGTGGGAAGGCTTTTGGTTCTTCGGTTTGGCGTAAGGCAGCTGTCTGTTGAGGCTGGCTGGCCACGCACGCCCCGGGACGGAGTTCTTCGAGGTGGCGGTCTCGCATCGGCGAACATCCGGCATCTGGGAATTAAATCGGCGAGCGAAGCTTTACGGCTGGTCCAATCGACGGTGGGCACGCCGGCGTGGGTGGTAGGAGAGAGAGGAGAAGGAACAGCCGAGATTCATGAAAGCAACCTGCGAAAACACATCGCCACTCTGCTCACCTCAGGCTAGCCTGAAGCCTTTCAAAGGCCAACCATTTACGCAAGCTCCTGCACGTTTTCGAACTTCTGGTCCCTTCGGAAGACTTCACTACACTCCAATCTCTCCAAAAAGACGGGGGTTTCGCCGGATCGGCACGCCCGTCTCCCAACCGACAGCACTTGGGCATAGTGCTTGCCGAAGACCGTTGCGGCGTAACGCTAGCTGAAAAAAGTCACCCCGAAGCAAGCGTTGAAATCGACCTGCCAAACTCGCATTAGCGAGAGGTTAGCTCGAGACGAGAACTTTGATGAGGAGACTAAGAATTATGACTAAACGACGCACACTGAGTTTTTCAATTTTGGCGGCAGCTTTATTAGCGTTATGTTTGCCCGCAGTGGCAGCCGCACAATGGCGTTATCCTGACAATCAGCGTAATCGCGATCGGGATTACGGCCGGAATGGTCGTTACGATGATCGCTATGTGCGCGATTCGGTCCACCGGCTGGATCGACTGGCCAAGGACTTTGAGCGAGAGGTGGACCGTTCGCTCGACCGCAGTCGCAGAGATGGCACCCGCAGTGAGGATCGCATCAACGGTCAGGTTCGGGAATTCCGAAACGCCGTGAGCAATCTCAAGTCTCGCGTGGGCAATGGACGCGATCTAAATCGCAGTAGAAACGAAGCCCAACGGGTATTACAAGAAGGGCGGCAACTTGATCGAATAGGTAACCGTTCTTCACTGTGGTCCCAGATTCGACAGGAGTTGAATGTGATTGCGCAGGCGTACGGATCGTACGGCTACAATGACAGCAACCGCCGCAATAATAATAACGACTGGTGGCGCAGACTCCCGGTCCCTTACTAAGCCCCGGGTTAGTCACTTCACTATTTTTGAACCGCCTCGTCCGTTCTAAAGAGCGGGCGAGGCTTTTCGTTGTATTTAGTTTGGAAACCTCGCGGCATAACTGCAGTGAGCGGCTACGCTAATTTGCAGGTCAGGAAGGCGGACCCTGTCCCCGCTCTTACATGGAGTGGATTTCAAGCTTGAGGCGGGGACAGGGTCCGCCTTCCTGACCTGCAAATTAATGTAACTTTCTCCTTCTTAACAACTGTGCCTTTCTCATATCTCACCTTGGTGCCAGAATAGCTGCATGGCCGGAACGCTCTATGTGGTCTCGACCCCCATCGGCAATCTCGAAGACTTGACGTACCGCGCCGTGCGAGTGTTGAGCGAAGTCGATATCGTCGCGTGTGAAGATACCCGCCACTCACAAAAACTCCTGAACCACTACGCCATAAAAACAAAAACCGTCAGCTATCACGAACACAATGAGCGCGATCGCGCCGGGGAGCTGTTGACGTCACTAAAATCGGGCCTCGATGTGGCCATAGTGTCAGATGCAGGAACGCCCGGGATCAGTGATCCGGGCTTCCGTGTAGTCCGAATGGCACTCGAAGCGGGCCTGCGAGTTGTGCCTGTACCTGGACCCACGGCTTTGGTCTCGGCATTGGTGGCTTCCGGCCTTCCCAGTGACGAATTCTTTTTCGCAGGCTTTCTTCCGGCGCGTTCAGGCGCACGCCGGACCCGTCTGGCTGACCTGGCATCAATTCCGTCGACCCTGATCTTTTACGAAGCACCTCATCGCATTGCCGCGTCATTGGAAGATGCGCGCGCGATTCTGGGCGAACGCGAGGCTGTTGTCGCTCGGGAACTTACGAAGTTGCATGAGGAGGTTTTGCGTGGCCGTTTAAGCGAGCTCGCAGAGAAGTTCTCCCAAGCCGCACATGAGCCGCGAGGCGAAATGGTGGTAGTGATTGATCGAAACGTTATCGCGAGTTTGGATGAGGAGATAAAATCAGAATCCAGTGTGGCGGCAGTAGTTGCAGGCTTTGAAGCGGAAGGTATTGATGCGCGGTCCGCGTTAAAGAAATCCGCCAAACAGCTTGGGATCTCCCGCGATGAAGCTTATCGCCGTTTGACCGCCGAGCGTTCCCGAGAAAAACCTTAGATCCATCCGCAGATTACGCAGATTACACAAAATATTAGGATAGGACTTTGGTCTTAGGTCTTAGGTCTTAGGACTTTGTACTTTGTACTTTGAACTTGCGTTGTTGACTTTGAACTTGGATCGACGGAATCACAGACAAAGTACAAAGGACTAAGTTCAAAGTTCAGGGACCAAGTCCAAAGACCCAAGACCTAAGTCCTGCCTTTGTCGCTTCTCAATTCCCTCTGGTCAGCTCGGCAGGCAACTGCTTATCAACTTTGGGCCGAGTTGGTCTGTTCGCAATCTCCCACATCGTCACGTAGACGGTACGCACAATCTTCTGCATCTTCTCGTAATCAATCTTCTGCGGTTCATCGCCAGGACGGTGATAGTCTTCGTGTTCGCCATCAAAGAAGAAGACAATCGGAATCCCCTTGCGCGCATAGTTGTAATGGTCGCTCCGGAAGAAGAATCGGTTCGGATCTTTTGGATCGTCGTAGCGATAATTGTAAGTGAGATTCAAGTACTCCTTGTTCACTGATTCGGTTAACTCGCCCAGTTCCGTACTCATCATTTTTGAGCCAATCACATAAATCTCATGCGGGCCCGAGAGCGAGTTGTTGCGAGGGTTCGTGTCGCCCTTTTTCTTACTGCGACCAATCATATCGATATTGATTTGGGTCACGATCTTCTGCAGCGGAATGGTCGGATATTCTGTGAAGTAGCGCGACCCCCAGAGTCCTTTTTCTTCCCCGGCGTGCCAGTTAAAAAGCACCGAGCGCTTCGGTCGGGTTGGCGCCGTTGCGAGCGCCTCAGCTATGGCCAGCAAGGCCGTCGTTCCTGAGCCATCATCGTCAGCGCCATTGTAGATTGTGTCTCCGTTAACAGGCGCACCAATGCCTACGTGGTCGTAGTGGGCGCCGAGGGCGACATATTCATCCTTGAGGACGGGATCGCTGCCTTGAAACACTGCCAGGACGTTTTGTGTTGCAATCGGATCCCCCTTGCTACTAACGGTGAGGCTCATCTTCTTGGTGGGACTAAGTTCAAACGGCGCGGGCATCTCACCACCAAAGGTCGCTTCAAACAGCGCCGTCGCATTCTGTTTCTCTCCCTGGAACAAGAGATTGGCGATCCGTGGTGTTAGAACTATGCCCGGCAACCGCGACGTCTCTGGTGGTTGAAATTTCTCCACCACCGTCGAGGCCCGTTCGGTCAGTCGCTGACGGTTGCGTGCCCAATTAGCTAGAAACTGAAAATCGGGAACTATTACCGTGGCTACGGCGCCCTGCTTGCGCGCGTATTGGCCCGGATCCATCCAATCTTCGCCTGCCTTGCCGCCGCTAAGGTCGGAGGAGCTAACCCCACGCGGCAGTCCGCTAAGCGACGTGAAAATGACGGCAATTTTCCCTTTCGCATCAATGCCTTTGTAGGCGTCCATGTTTTTTGACTTGACGAACCATCCATTACCCGCAAAGACGAGTTGTCCACTGACCTTGGCATCGACTGGCAGCGCTATGTAATCCTCACCAAACGCCAGGTTCTGGTCGTTGAGCAGCACTCGAGTCTCTTCCTTGTTAATCAGATTCCGTCGCAAGGCGATCTTCTGAAAGTAGGTGCCATCGTCGCCCGCAGGTTTGAGTCCCCAATGCGCGAGGTTCATCGCCAGGAACTTTGCTGTTAAATCGAGGCCGCGTGAAGGAGTGTCGCGCCCTTCCATTTCATCCGAGGCAATGAAAGTCAGATAGTCGCGTATCTGGGCAGACGTGATCTGCTCTGCTCCTTTCTGTGCGGCCAACGTGGCCGCGGCCGGTTTCTTCGCCTTGACGCTCTTGCGTTGGGCCTGAACAGCAGGAAACGGCAGTATCAGGACGCTCGCAAGTAATAGGGATATCAGGAATCTTCGCATGCTTTCTCCAGTCTCAAGTAGTTTCGAGTTCAAGCTTTAGTTTGTCTGTATCGGTCAGCCGCAACTTAAAATTTAAATTTTTAAACCTTCCGACAAGATAACCATTATGGTAGATGGGAGGGTTGATGTAGACGTCGTAGCACCCAAGAGGTTTTACGCTTGTTGCACTGCCTGAATCATTCGGGTCAAAGTATCTTTGGCGTCGCCGTAGAGCATTCCAGTCACATCTTTGAAGAAGAGAGGATTCTCAAGTCCTGAGAAGCCTTTGCCCTGGCCGCGTTTCAATACCACGACAGATTTTGATCGATCGACCTCCAGGATGGGCATTCCCGCAATGGGGCTCCCAGGATTATCACGCGCGTCCGGATTAACTACGTCGTTCGCGCCAATCACCACCGCGACGTCGGTGGCTGGAAACTCGGGGTTGATCTGCTCCAACTCGTACAGCGAGGAATAAGGCACATTCGCTTCCGCAAGCAAAACGTTCATATGACCCGGCATCCGCCCGGCAACCGGATGAATTCCATATTTGACCGTGACGCCTCTTTTCTCCAGCGTGTTCGCGAGTTCACGCACGGCATGTTGAGCTTGCGCTGTGGCCATGCCGTAACCAGGAACGAAGACTACCTGACGCGCATAAGCTAATTGAGTCGCGATGTCCTCCAAACTGACTTCACGCATGACCCCTTCGCGCGCGCCGCCTGCCGCTGCTGTTTCCGCACTGCCAAAGGCGCCGAAGAGCACGTTGGTGATCGAGCGGTTCATCGCCCGGCACATCAGCACAGAGAGGATGAACCCGGAGAACCCGTCAAGTGTGCCCGCGATAATCAGAACCTTGTTATTAAGTACGAACCCGGTGGCGGCCGAAGCCAACCCGGCGTAGGAATTTAATAGCGACATCACCACCGGCATGTCGGCGGATCCAATAGGCATCACAAGCAGAAATCCAAAGACCAGCGCCAGCCCCGCCATTACAAAGAAGAGCGGAAGCGATCCCGGAAATAGGATGAGATATATGAAGATTCCAACGGTCGTTGCGAGCAGCGCCATGTTGAAAATGTTCTGCCCCTTGAATGTCACGGGAGTGCCGCGCACCAAACCCTGCAGCTTCACAAACGCGAGCAGGCTTCCCGTCGTTGTCAGCGCACCCAGCATCACCTCAAATCCCAGCGCGCTCATCGTAATCTTGTCGATATGCCCGCCATGCCGGTAATACTCTGAGACACCCACGAGCGCAGCCGCGAAGGCGCCGAACGCATGGGAGAGGGCCGTCCGTTGCGGCATCGCAGTCATGGGAACCCAGAAACCCATCGCCAGGCCGATCAGCGAACCGACCACAAGTCCTGACAGGATCCAGGTGTAGGTGATGATCTCGTGATGCATCAGTGTGCCGATGATGGCCATTAGCATGCCAAATTCGGCCAGGTGCATCCCGCGCTTGGCGGTTTCAGGATGACTAAGACCTTTGAGGCCCAGGATGAAAAGCACTGATGCCAGCAGGTAGCTTAGTTCGATGAAGTAGGTTTGCATCTAAAAGAATGTTCTTTGTTCTTTGTTCTTTGTACTTCGTTCTTTGTTCCTTGTACTTTGCTCTTGTCCTTGATATCTGGTTCGTCTTTTAGTTTCTTATCTATCCGCGTGTATCCGCGCAAATCCGCGGCCAATTGTTCTTATTCTTCCTTCTTCGCCGTTGGCTTTCGCTTGAACATTCGCAACATACGGTCCGTGATCACGAATCCACCCACCACATTTGTGGTCGAGCACACGACAGCAGTAAAACCGAGGATGGTGCTCACCGTGCCGTAGTCTGCGCCGGCGGTGACGATGGAACCAACCAACGAGATGCCCGAGATCGCGTTGGTGGCAGACATCAACGGCGTATGCAAGAGCGGTGGCACCCGCGAGATCACCAGGTAACCTAAAAAGGCGGCCAGGGCAAAAACGTAAAGCGCTGTGATTAGTGTATCTGGGGACATCTGTTACCTCATCTGCTTTCTCTTACAATTGATGTAATACAAACCTTTACTTACCAACGGTTGCATTCAGCATCGCGGCCACCCGGTTGTTCACAATCTTGCCTTGATGGGTCACGCAGGATGGTCCAACAACGTCGTCATTCATATCTATGCTAAGTTCGCCGTCCTTGATTATTAAAGACAGAAAGGCTGTCACGTTACGTGAGTAAAGCTGGCTGGCATGCACTGGGACCGTTGCCGCAAGGTTCAACGGCGCCATGATAGTTACTCCAGCGCGCTCGACGGTTTGGTCCGGCTTGATGATGGCGCAGTTTCCACCAGTCGCACCTGCCAGATCTATGACGACCGCACCCCGTTTCATACCGTCAACCGCAGCCTCAGTCAGCAGCAAGGGCGCACGCCTACCCGGGACCTGGGCAGTTGTGATCACCACATCTGAAGTCTTCGCATGTTCTGCGATCAGCGCACGGCCTCGCTCCATAGCTTCCTCACTCAACTCAACCGCATAACCTCCCGCGTCCTCGGTCTTGATGCCCCCAAGATCCACTTCCAGGAAGTTTGCGCCCAGCGATCGCACCTGCTCGCCTGCGGCCGCGCGCACATCATAGGCCTCAACCACGGCTCCCAAACGGCGCGCGGTGGCGATGGCTTGCAGGCCGGCCACCCCCGCGCCCAACACCAGTACACGCGCCGGAGGCACTGTCCCGGCAGCTGTCATCAAAAGGGGAAACATTCGCGGGATATGCGACGCACCGAGCAGAACCGCTTTGTAACCTACCACCGTGGCCATCGAGGAAAGAGCATCCATGGCCTGAGCGCGGGTTATGCGAGGAATAAGTTCGACTGCGAAGGTCGTCAGGCGTTGAGCGACGGCGTGTGTCAGTGCTGCGGGTTCGTCGAGAGGTCGCAGGAAGCCGAGGACCACAGCTCCCTGTGGCAACCGGTGAATGTCCTGCTCGGAGGGTCTGTTGATTACCACCAGCAGGTCCGCGGAGCTCAGAAGTGAATTGCGATCGGGACTCAGTTCTGCCCCGGCTTCGCGATAATCGTCGTCGGTCCGCGCAGCACCCAAACCCGCTCCGGCCTCGGCCTTAACAGTCGCCTTCAGTGCTACCAGCTTGCGCACGGATTCAGGAACAAGCGCGACGCGAGCTTCGCCTGGCGAAGTCTCTCGCAACACAACTACGTTCATCCGTCTCTCCGTCCGAATGATTGTGATCTGGTCCTAACTAAAAGAATGAGGCTCGGCAGGGTAGAAGCTCTGAGTTTGAAGCCATCCACGAGGAGGTTCGGCATAGACCCTTCAGGACCAGTTCATTTCTTGGAAATTCTTGGGAAACGCTCGCGGCAGCCTCTCATCCTGGGGCAAGGTTAACGGACATGCGAACGAGCGACGAAAGTATAACATTAGCCCCTTGCGCCTCCCAAAAAGTTTGTGAGCCTTGCATGTGAGTTCTTCACTCCAGCGTGAAGATCGGCGCCTCATCTCCTCGTTTATCGAGGTAGTTCGAGAGTCGCGCCTTATCCCCGTCACTCATCTGGGTAATAGACGCCTGCACCAACCACCGAGCCGTGCGGCCTTCGACGACGCGCTCATGCTTGACGGTGGTGACAACCGCATCGACTGGTCCACCCGGCAGAGTGATCGTTACAAACAACAATCGTCCAGTTTGTGCGAACTCTGATTCATCGAATTGTGAACCTATGAAAGACAGTGCCAGACCCAATTTGCTGATGGTCACGCAATGTCCCCTGGAAGCTTTTGAGAGTATCAGTTTGCCGGTCACGCTATTTTTCTCAGCTAACCTTAGCGTCGCGGGCAAGTGGGCCTTATATCGCGGCGCGCGGCGGCGGTTAGCGACGACTTCGGGCTCCTTCACGGGAGCCCTTTGAACCTTCCCTGATGAGTCAAAACTCCTGAATTCCATCCCGCAGTTGTTGCAAAGAAATTCATCAACGCCGGCGAGGCGGGCAAGGATCGACCTGTCTTTGTAACCAATCTGAATCCGTAAACTCTTACACCTTGGACATTCCATGAGAGCCATCTTAGCAATTTTAGCTTGCCAAGGGGGGAGGGCCCCGGACCTGCCTAGTCGGCGCTTCCCGAGCAGTACATTTTTGCCGCAGCCCTAGCGTGGTCCCTCGCAACGCTCACTTGCTAAGCCCGCAGCAGCGCCCCTATAATCCAGTTCCGTCAGGCGCATTGGTGTAGTTGGTTAACACGCTGCCCTCTCAAGGCAGAGATCACGGGTTCGAGTCCCGTATGCGCTACCATTTTCTCGTTCAGCCCTGCCATTCTTTCTTCTTCTTCTCTGTCCACAGGAAAACCTATCAAGCGCACACCGCATGTTGAATGACTGCGCACGTCTACACATGGAGCGGTTGTCGTCAGGCATACCTATGTTCCTGGCCACGGTTCTTTTCGGCCAACTCCCGGGGCAAATCGCGTTGTGTATTCCTCTGAGTCGAGGAACGCCTTAACCATTTCTGCGTTGACAAAGTTGCCGTTGAATTGGTTCAGCTTAGTGAGCCAAAAGTCATAGCCTGTGTAATCCGATTCCTGAGAATCATTGGGGTTCCGTCGGAGATAACCAAAATATTGCATCAAGACGAACGCGCGATTGAATTCCGTTGCATTGAGTTCAACGTGTTCGGCTACCGCTCGCAGTACCTGTGCTCTACTCTTCGCGCCCGAAGTCAGGTCGTTCACCAATTGATCGCGCTCTGATTGTGACAGTACGCCGCCGCTGTTCGTATTCAAGATATCGACAAAATTTGCCGAGGTCATGTTTGCCGGCAAAGCGGCGAGGAAGCGCGGACGTTCCACAAATTGCGCCGTGAAAGCTTGCGTGTTGTTTTCCAGCAGCGTTGCCCAGCCGTCCTTTCCGACTATCACGTCCTGACCAATCGCTCTGGTATCAGGCAGGAATTCCTCGAAGCGAATCATTGGCACGGAAATCTGATGGACTCCGCCAAAGGTCGATGTGCCAGTTGCGTCTCCATAAGACGCTTTGTATAGGCGTTCTACGAAATAACCAGTCTGCTGAAACTCTACGGAGAGGAAGTATGCGGCTGAAGTATCGATCCGCTTTGCCTCTCGGCAACTCATGTCAGCGGCGCAGATGGCCATATTGTTCACCCAAAATTCCAAGCCGGACGGATCCGGCTCGCGGCTGAGAAAATCCAGATAGTGCTGACGAACGAAGAAGGAATCCAACTCAATTGGATTGCCTCGAAACGCTTCTGGGTCATTAAGCATTTGCAAGAACAAGTTCGCAAACGGGGATCCCGTGACATTTCCGGCGCCCAGAGCACTGAAGGGGGAGCTCAATCGGCCGCTATTAGCAAGCAGGATTAGCGTAGTGTTTCGGCCCGGCACCTTCAGAAATAGACCAGAGAAGGTGTCCCACTGGCCGTAGTGCCAAATGAGCCGCTCGTTACCATACATTTGCACGAACCATCCGAGTGCGTATGGCATCCTCTGACCTCTGGAATTGACATGATTGGTCCACGCCTGCTCTTGCGTTTGGGACGCAAGCAAAGTCTGCTGGTCAATCGCGGCGTCATAACGAGCCAAATCGCGCACGGTTGAGATTAACCCGGCGGAGGCGGAGATGCCTCGGGGCGGATAGGCCGAAAGAATCGGCCGCCCACTGCCGTCAACTAAATAGGGCTTTGCGAGGCGTTGTATTACTCGCGTATACCGTTGCAACGTCTCGGGCGTGAACAAGGCGGCGACCTGAGGTGAGGGAAACTCCATGTCCTGGCCAGGCACCGAGTCATTCATCGCCAGGGGATCCAGAATTGTTTTCGCCAGAGCTTCCCGGAAAGATTGGCCAACGCAGGAGTCAACTACCGGAGTGAGAAAGCTGTAACGGTTGCCGCTGTATAAGTAACTCTCCCCGGGCGGCGAACTCTGTGATGTGTGGGTAGATAGGTGGCGTACGGTGACGCGTGAATCCGCAATGCCTGACGTGTAGTTTCTGATGGGCGAGGTGAGATTCAGAGCGCCCCGCTCGACGCATCTCATCAGCAGCATCGAGGCAAACGTCTTGGTAATCGACGCGGTGCGGTAAGGCGTATCGGGGGCGGCCGGAATCTGGTTTTCGACGTCCTGGAAGCCAAAACCGCCTTCCCAAATGATCTGGCCGTTGTTGACGATAACTGCTGAGAGGCCGGGAATCCCATATTGCCGGCGCAGAGAATCAAGCGACTGTTGAAATTGCGCCAGGCGTTCCCGGTCGGCAGCCCCCGCTCCTGATTGAGCGTGGACACCCGTGGGGACGCAGAGAGTGATCAGCAATAAGGCGAAACTGAACGCCTGACGAGCCTGCTGTATGGAGCTTAAGCTACAGAATTGGAATACGCGTATTTGCATGATGATATTTCTCCTGATTGAATGAAGAAAGCAGTAGGGTTACTTTTTGCCTAACTGGAGAACGACGCCAAACGCGAGCCGGCCTCGGTTGTGAGCTTCGCCGAAAAAATTAGGACGGAAATAGTCGATCTGAAAAGCGCGTATGGCGACTCGGTCATTCACCTTCACATCCAACCCACCCCCCAGAGCCGAGCTGAATCCTGTGTCAGATTGAGATAGTTTTTGACCGGAGATGGTGGCGCTCTCCTCGAACCGCGTAGCCCCGAACAGCGCATAGACAAAAGGGGTCACCCTTTTCCCGCGACGAAAGGAGAAACGGGGTCCAAACAGAATTGAATGAGCAGTCTGCTTGATTAGAATCGATCCCTCGAGCTCGCTTCCGTAGGTGCCACTAAAGTCGGCAACGATTCCAAAGTGCTTGGTGATGTTTCCCGCGACGGAGGCATTCCAACCATGAAAGTTTCCGCCGAACCACGAGTAACCGCCAAATACTTCGGCTTTCGGGATATCCTGCGCCAGAACCGGCAATGACCCGAGGACGAGCAGACACATAGAACATAAGGCTTTTCTCAATATAGTTTTTCTCCTTGGGTTTCCTTGATCGAGGCATTCAGATTCCCCATTTGGGGTGAATGCTTTGGTTTCCTGATTGGGAAGACTTACTCGGGAGAGATTGTCTTTTGCTAGGAGTACTCCTAAGCTTTTCCTAACTCGATGGAGAATAGGCGCAGATACGAGTAATGTCCTGAGTGAAGGCTGATGGTTTAGTGACGCTTTTATGACTTTCCGTGATTCCTCAGTATTTTTGTTCGATGACATACGAGTCGAGCCGGCCACCTTCCGGGCATTTAAGGCCGGGCAGGTGATTCAGCTCGAACCGAAGACGCTGAAGTTGCTGCTGTTCTTGATTGAGAATCGCGACCGTTTGATCGAAAAGGAGGAAATCCTCGACACAATCTGGAACGGAACGCATGTGACCGAGAATGCTTTGACGCGAGAGATTGGCAAGCTGCGTAAGAATCTGGGTGACGATCCTAAAGCTCCGAAATACATCCAGACTGTTCACACTCGTGGGTATCGATTTATCGCGGAGTTGGTTAAAACGAATGGCGAAGGGACTTCGGTCACCCCAGAAGTGGAAACCGGTGAGGCGGAAACGCGGCCAGAGGGCTTCCACAGGCAGGCGCCCGCTGTGGTCGCCGCGTCTCTTGCTCGCGAGGGTACGACTCCAAAGCGAACGCATTCTTATCGCGCAATCACAACCGTCATACCGATTGCCATCGCACTGGTCGTTATTGGCGGAATCGTCCTATGGAAAAGACGATCCGCGACCATCCTGTCACCACCTGCGCCAGTTGCGAACTCTGTTGCGGTTCTGCCATTCAAAACTTCGGTTGCTGAGGAGGAATACCTGGGTTTCGAGATCGCTGACGCCTTGGTTACCAGACTGAGCAACAGTACCAAACTCTCCGTGAGACCGATCACCGCTGCACTCCACTATGGTCAGAGCAGTCAGGATCCAAGGACGATCGGAAGCTTGATGAAAGTGGATTACGTCTTGTCCGGAGAGATTGATAGAACTCGGCATCACATGTCGATACAGTTAATCCGCGTCCGCGATGGTGTCGCGCTACTCGCTGAAAGTTACGATGAGAAGTTTGATGACATCTTTAAGCTGGAAGACTCGCTTTGTGCCAAAGTTTTGACCATTCTGCTGGTCACACTCGACCACGAAGAAACACAGGGCTTGCAAAGGCGGTATACGGACAATCAACAAGCTTACGAGACGTTCCTCAAGGCGCACTTCTTCATGAACAAATCGACTCCGGCGGACATCGATAAAAGCATCGACTATTTTCAGCAGGCCATAGCTCTGGATCCAAAGTACGCGATGGCTTATGCGGGACTGAGCGATGCTTATATGAGGCTCGGCCGGTCTGGCCGCGCGCCGGCTGAGTTTGTCCCCAAGAGCCGAGCGGCCGTAATGAAGGCTTTGGAGCTGGACGAAACAGTTGCCTATGCGCATTCGATGTTGGGACGAATCGCTTATCAGTACGATTGGGACTTTCCCCGGGCTGGGCGTGAATACGCGCTGGCGCGCGAACTAAACCCGAAGCTGGTGCATGCCTGGTACGGATCTTACTTGCTGACTTTCAACCGCGTGGCCGAATCCGAAGCGGAACACCAGGAGTTCGAAGCGTTCATGCCTTTCGGTGCAGGCAGTGGCTTGCTTCAACACTTCTACTTTACTGGCCAGTATGCTCG
Source organism: Pyrinomonadaceae bacterium (assembly GCA_046261995.1). Taxonomy (GTDB): domain Bacteria; phylum Acidobacteriota; class Blastocatellia; order Pyrinomonadales; family Pyrinomonadaceae; genus PSRF01. Next base: position 33,164 of record JBHENP010000007.1, on the reverse strand, counting down.
AGCCGTCGATTACATCAACCGGAAATTGGAAGCGAATCCAAACTCTCCGGTGCTGCACAACTGGCTGGGGCTGGTCTATGAACAGCAGGGGCGCACTCGCGAGGCTACAGAGGAGTTTCAAAAGGCGATAAGTCTCTCCCAGGGGATCGATGGCCTGGGAGCACTCGGCCATGTCTATGCGGTTTCAGGAAAGTTGGACGAGGCGGAAAATACTCTGCGAAAGCTCAATGAACTTTCAAAACACAGATATGTTTCGCCTTACCAGAGAGCAGTAATTTATGCCGGGCTTGGCAAAAAGGATGAAGCTCTCAAGCTTCTCGAGCAGGCCTACGGTGAACGGTCGCTTTTACCGGTCTCGCTACGCCTTGACCCTCGCTTAAACGAACTGCGCGGAGATCCGCGATTTCAGGAATTCATAAGACGCACCGGCATGCCGCTGTGATGCGCAAAAGTAGGCGGCCGCCATCCAATCTCCAGCTAGTTGCCACACCGCATGGGCGGCGTTCACTCGGCTTACAGTGCAGGTTACTAGGATTGAGGTGCTAACACGTACTATATGAACGAAAGCGCCCGTCTCCCATTCCATTCCAGCCGACAAAGCATAGTCCTTGAACTTTCGGCAAGACTTAACTTCCTCCTTGCACTTCCGGCAATGTAAGTTTCCAAAGCACAGGAATTGTGTACGGTCGCGGGCCGAGAAACCCTAACGTTTTCTTAGACTCACGGCAAGGATTGTTTGAGCGGCGGCAAAAATCTCTTCAAGTGAGACAGATCCAGATGTGGTGAAATATGGCAAAGGCGGCTGAACCGATCCGAGCGCCTTGCTTCTAACCAGCTGAGCGACCTAATGAGATTTAGATTGCACCGCACGGAATCGCTGTTTCATTTTCAGGCACGGCCGCTCGATCAAATAAAATGAGAGACTGGCAACCGCAAAGGTGACCACAAACCGCAGTCCCAAGCGTTCGTACCAAGTCCAATCCGGGTGAGTCACTACTGGCACGGTGATCCTATAAAGAGGGAGATGCCACAGATACAGCCCGTACGAGAGCCGGCCGATCCAGACCAGCAAAGGCGATTCTAATACCAACAGGACGAGGTTTGATGGCGAACCAAGTAATTCAATGAGGATTATGGCAGTTGCGCCAGCGACCAGTGTGAACCCGCCCAAGTACATGTAACCGGCGGAACCGTCTGCTTGGAATCCCAGATAAGCTAGGATCAAAGCTGACCCAAGAGCCAGCCCTTTAATAGTCAAAAGAAACCATCGAGTGCCAGGCAAGAGGTTGTAAGTAACGAGCAAACCAACCGCACAGCCGATCAGCAAGGCATCTGCGCGACTGTCTAGCCCGTTAAACAATCGCGCCACACTACTCCCACTTGCCCACAGCGCAGCGCGACTGAGGGCTGAAGCAGCAATACCCATTACCAAAAGGCTAAGTATCCAGCGGCGTTGGAGCCGAAGTTGGAGCATAAGGAACAGGAGCGCTGGCCAAACCAAATAAAACTGCTCCTCTATCGACAGCGACCAAGTATGTCCCAGCGAGTCCTTCCATCCCAGTTCCTCCTGGCCCAACGCCCTCGACCAGTTCGCGCTGTAGAGCAAGACGATGAGTATGTCTTTTGATGTCTTCCTGAGGTGTTCTGGTTGAAACAAGGAGATGTATAGGAACCAGATAAATGATAGCGAAAATAGCGCGGGGAAGAGCCGCAACACCCGGCGCGCATAGAAGTTCTTCAGCCTGATTGCGCCGCTCTGGTCCCACTCTTGTAGTAGCAAGCTGGTGATCAGGAAGCCGCTCAATACGAAGAAGACATCCACTCCGATGAAGCCCCCTTGCGTAAACGGCGTGTAGGTGTGGAAGGCCATTACCCCCAGTACCGCTATGCCCCGCAAGCCATCGATTGACGGCCGGTAGCCGAGCTGGAAGGCTCTTACTTTTACAGCGCTGCACTCCGAATCCATCTATAATCCTCTGTTGTATCGCTTAAATTTACATCTCTTAACCAGTGTAGGTCATTGTCGCTGTGTAGACAGCGAGTCGCGGATACAATGACCACCGCCAGCGCTCTTCGCGTTGAGGGCATACTCTCCACCTTCAACGTAATTTAGTGCAACGCTAAGATGAGGAAAGTGGCGTCCCGGCGTTTCATAAACAATGTCGCGTCGCTAAGGGGCTTTGTGGAAGGCTTTACAACTTGCGGCGGGGTGAACCGCCCTTTCCCCCTTTAAGAGACCTTAAAATCTGAACCACCTAGTAGGGGTGTTCAACTTGAAGGGGGTAATCGCCCTTCTCAACCTGATTGACGTTCAACTCGAGAAGACTGCTCGAAGCTTGAATGCCTATTCATTCTTATTTGTGTTTATCTTCGGCGCCGCGCCTAAATATTCCCGCATAAGAAGCACGGCGAGCGAATACTTCTGACTCTAAAAGAGCAACCTGACGGCAAGCTGAATATTCCGCGGGCCACCACGGCCGAGGAATGGATTGCCGATGCCCACGTCGGGAGTGCCTTTGATCGGCAGGAATCCCTGGCCGCGCCCGGTTACGGAATCGATTCCGTTGAAGCTGGCATCGGCGGAAAACCCGGGAAGCAAAGGGTAAGAGAAATTTGGGTGATTGAAAATATTGAAGATTTCAGCACGCAACTCGACCCTCACTTGTTCGGTAATCGGAGTGGTCTTGAAGATTGAAAAATCGAAGTATTTCCTGACGAGTCCGTTACGGTGGTTCGTTCATGGCCAGTCCCCACGTTCCTCGCGGTCACCGTGGTCTCCGGAATAACCGCACCGTTGGGATCGGTAACTGTTCCCAGTATGTTTCCGCGGAATGTCTGAGCGGAGAGGGGAACGGTTAGTGTCAGCATAGCAACCAGAGTTGCGGTAAGAACCAGCGCCCAACCCTTCCGGTCCCGCTAAGTGAAGATGGGAAGGTCGATAATTGTGACTTGCGTCTGACACGTTGTATTCATCAGAGGAACACCTCCTGATCGATTGAACTGTTGGGACTGGAAGACTTGCGACGTGGCTGGATTATATCCCTCAGATGAAGGAGTCAATCGGCATTTCCCGCTAGTGGGCCAGTTTGCCTTTAGAGATCATTCTGAATCAGACGTTTGCTCGCCTTTTCCGCAATTGGGTTGAGTGGCTACTGTGCGGGCTGAGTGCATGGCTTTCCCCCAAACCGATCGTAGGTTAGTCATTGGCTCTCTTGGACTTTCCAGCAGCCTGTAATAAAGTCGGCGCTCACACTTTCAACCATCACCGCGAAGGGACCTATGAAAACGTCTCTCTCTATCGACTCAGTGCGAGATGTCGCTGAACGTTTGCGACAGTCAAACATTGATTTCGCCCGGAAATATCCTGGCGAGATCGGCCGGCGGCAACCTGTGCACACGGTCTATGGCGGGGCTCATCTTTTCAAGGCCGATTCGGCCCAGCGTCTGGGCGCATTGGCCCGCCGTTCGCTGGACCAGTTTGCGCCGGACTTTCTGGTATTTGCAAAAGCGGTTGGCCTGCCTGGAAATATAGGCTTGCCTGACTCGGTTGAAGATGCCAAGGACTTGAACGAGCGACTGGAGGACACCCCCGAGGTTGTGCGTCGGACTAACAAACCAGCGTGGTTGGCTCATACCATCTATCGCCGCGTTACCGATAAGCTGCGGCGCGAACCGGTCGAAGATTTTCGGATTGATTTCGAGGATGGTTATGGAAATCGTCCTGATGCAGAAGAAGACCAACACGCTGTGGCCGCCGCGACTGAGGTGTCAGAAGGTGTCAGAAGTAAGACGCTGCCGCCATTCATAGGAATACGTATCAAGCCATTCACCGAGGAGCTTCGTGAACGAAGTTTTCGGACGTTGGACATCTTCGTCTCCACGCTATTGGACCTAACAGGTGGTTGGCTTCCGGAGAATTTTGTAGTTACCCTGCCGAAGATTACTATTCCTGAACAAGTTTCGGCGCTGGTCAATTTTTTTGAATTACTCGAAAAGGAAACTCAACTGGCCCCCGGTTCACTCAAGATGGAGATGATGATTGAAACCACACAATCAATCATAAACGATCGGGGCGAGATCAATCTTCCGTTGTTGCTCGCCGCCGCCAGAGGAAGGTGTGTGGCGGCCCACTTCGGCACTTACGATTACACCGCGAGTTGCAACATCACGGCCGCTTATCAGCACATGACGCATCCGGCCTGCGATTTTGCTAAACAGATGATGCAAGTCTCGTTTGCCGGAACTGGTGTTTGGTTATCTGATGGGGCAACGAATATTATGCCGGTGGCCCCGCACCGGTTCGTAGAAGGTGGGCCACCTTTAAATCTGGAACAGATTGAAGAAAACCGTGCGGTCGTCCATCGCGCCTGGAAGCTGCACTACAGCCATATTCAGCACTCGCTGGAGAATGCGTTTTATCAAGGTTGGGACCTGCATCCAGCACAGCTGCCCACTCGTTACGCCGCCGTATACGCGTTCTTCCTCGAAAGCCTGGACGCGGCCTCGGAGCGCTTGAAGAATTTCGTGGAGAAGGCCGCGAAGGCAACCCTGGTCGGCGATGTGTTTGATGATGCGGCCACAGGCCAGGGGCTGCTTAACTATTTCCTGCGCGCGATCAACTGCGGCGCATTGACAGAAGAGGAAGCGGTTGACCTGTCCGGCCTGACCATCGCTGAGCTGCGTTCAGGTTCGTTCGTAAAAATTCTGAACAATCGTCAGAACTTGTAGTTTAGAGTTCAAGCTTTAGCTTGCGCTTAGACCAGCAGCAACTTAAAGGTTGAACTCTTAACTTCAGATTTGTAGCGGGAGGTTATATGAGAATCGCTGTTGGTCTGCTGCTAGTGACGGTATTGTTCGCCACCAGTTCCGGAATGCAAAAACGTTCCAGTAACCGCAATGCCGGCGACCCAGAACTGGCAAAAAAAATTCGCAGGTTTGCTCCCACGGCGTTGACCGCCGACACCTCTCAGCTCTCGCCGAGCGACCGCAAGGCCCTGAACAAGATCATCGAGGCCGCAAAATTAATGGATCCACTCTTCCTGCGCCAGGTCTGGAGCGGGAACGAAGCCTTGCGTCAGAAACTCGAGGCCGACAAGAGCGTTTCAGGTCGTCAGCGACTGCATTACTTCATGATCAACAAAGGCCCGTGGTCGCGAATCGACAGCAATGAATCATTCATAGAAGGAGTGTTTCCGAAGCCGCCACATGCAACGTACTATCCCGACGACATGAGCAAGGAAGAGTTTAACAACTGGGTGGCCGGGTTATCGCCGGCAGAGAAAGAGAAAGCCACCGGCTTCTTCTATCTAATCCGTCGCGGCAATGACGGAAAACTTAAGACTGTGCCTTACAGCGAAGCTTATGCAGAATTTGTTATACCCGCTGCCCAACTTCTTCGTGAAGCAGCCACGCTCACAACCAACAAAACTCTCAAAGACTTCTTAAGCAAGCGCGCTGATGCGTTTGCCTCCAACGACTACTACCAGAGCGACGTCGCCTGGATGGATCTTGATGCGCCTATCGATGTCACGATTGGGCCTTATGAAACCTACGAAGACGAGCTGTTTAGTTATAAGGCGGCGTTCGAAGCCTATGTGACGCTGCGCGACGAAGGCGAATCAGCGAAGCTGGCAAAGTTTAGTCAGTATCTGCAGGAACTTGAAAACAATCTGCCAATGGATGCCCGTTACCGCAATCCGAAACTGGGCGCAGCGTCTCCTATCCGCGTAGTCAATGAAGTGTTCAGTTCCGGCGAGGGCAACAGTGGCGTGCAAACGGCCGCGTTCAATCTGCCAAACGATGAACGCGTGGTGAAGGAGAAGGGTTCGAAGCGAGTAATGCTGAAGAATGTGCAGCAGGCTAAGTTTCAGAAGACCCTGATTCCCATCTCGCGAGTGGTGCTGTCTCGGGCTCAGCAACCGCTGCTTTCCTTTGAATCATTCTTTACTCACATTCTGGCTCACGAATTAATGCACGGGCTCGGACCGCACAGTATTACCGTTGACGGTCAGGAAACCACGGTGCGCCAACAACTAAAAGAGTTGTCCTCCCCTTTGGAAGAGGCTAAGGCGGACATCACAGGTCTGTGGGCGTTGCAGTACCTTATTGACAAAGGCGTAGTGGAAAAACGGATGGAAAGCTCGCTCTACACAACGTTTCTGGCCAGCGCATTTCGCTCGGTTCGCTTCGGAATCACGGGGTCTCACGGCAAGGGTATGGTGCTGCAGTTCAACTATCTCACCGACGAGGGCGCTATCGAAGTGAATGAGCGCACCGGCACCTTTAGTATCAATGAAGCGAAGATTAAGGATGCAGTGCGCAAGCTGACGAGCGAAATTCTCACGATTCAGGCGGAAGGTTCTTACGAGAAGGCGAAAGCAATGCTTGATAAATATGCGGTGATCCGGCCTCCAATGCAGAAGGCCCTGGATCGGTTGAAAGATGTGCCGGTGGATATTGAGCCGATCTTTCCGCTGGCGAAGTAGTTTCTCCAAGGAAGGATTTGACAGGATTTACAATATTTACAGAATGGGTGGCAGACCAAATCTTGTAAATTCTGTGAATCCTGTCAAATGACTTTTTATAGGACCAATTGAAACTCACAAACAGACAGGATGAACAAGCTTTACAGATGGGTGGCAGACCAAATCTTGTAAATTCTGTGAATCCTGTCAAATGACTTTCTTGTTCTATAGGACCCATTAGGCCCGGCGGATGAACTTCGCGGCGATCCAGCCAAGCAGCACGAGGACCGAAAGAATTGCCCAAGCGTAGCGGTCACCATACGTAACCCCGGGAAAGTGATTGCTGATCATGAGGAAGACAACGGGCACGGCCATGAAGGTGTTTTGTTTTGAGCGCAACTTGGCTTGAGCAGACAGGGCATCGTCAGGCTTTCTTCCCTCCTTGATAGCCGCGATCATTTTCTTTTGGGCCGGCAGGATATGCATCCAAACGTTCGCGGCCATAATGGTGCCGAACATTGCGCCGACGTGGATGTAAGCGGCGCGGCCGCTGAAAACGTGTGAAAGTCCGTAGCTGGTCCCGACGACGAGGAGATAGGCAATAACGGCGAAAGCTTTTTCATTCCTTCCCAAAGGGGACATCATCATCACGTCGTAAACGATCCCTGCTCCGAGTAGCAGCCCGAGTCCCAGTCCAACCGCTGCCGGCACACTAATCTCACTCACATCCGGATCAACCAGTGCCCCGCCGCCGAGGTAGTAAACGAGGACTAAGAGCGCCATGCCGCTCAGCCAGGTGGTTCCCGCTTCCCAGCGAAACCAATGCAGGTGACGCGAAATTAGGTCCGGAACTTTGCGCTTCTCGACTACATAAAACCCGCCGCTGTGGACCATCCAGATTTGAGCTGGAGTCCCGGTGTTGGCGACTGCCTTTTCTTCCTCGCTAAGGCGCGCATCCAGCCAGGTGAAGTAGTAGGTGGTACCTACCCACATGATGCCCGCAAAGACGTGCACCCAACGCAGCACCAGGTTGAGCCATTCGTTCAGAGTTGGATCAAGAATCATGTAGAACAGACTTCCGTCTGTGGTCATCAGCCCGCGAAAGATTCAAGTACGAAAGATTCAAGTAGTTCAGAGTTCAACCTTTAGGTTGTGCGTTACCAAGAGGCAAGCTAAAGCTTGAACTCTGAACTGCTTGAACCTGGGCTGAGGCTTCTGCTACTCACGTTCCGCGATACGTTGAATATCCAAATGGACTAATCAAAAGGGGAATGTGGTAGTGCTGCGGATCATCCCCGATTGTGAATACAACGCAGACCTGCGGATAGAAAGAATTCATGTCGAGCGCCGAGTAATAGGCCTCTGTATCGAAGACCAGCCGGTAGATTCCCCCTGGCAATGGTTCTTCCAGGAGGAAAAAGGGTTTCACTCGCCCTTCTTCATCGGTCCAGGCGTGAGTAAGAGGTTCCCAGCTCTCGTCATTTTTCTGAGCTTCAAGATAGACAGCTACTCCATTCGCAGGCTTGCCACGGGCCGTGTCAAGTATGTGGGTTGATATGGTGCTCATTGTTGTATTACTTTCCCGAGTCGTAGTTTCGTAATCCGAGCCTGCTCGCGAGCAGCAATTCGTAATTCGGCTTCTGCGTCATTCGGAAGCCGCTCACGAAGGTTTGTGAGCAGCTCGTCGGAACTCTTTCCGGTCGCGCAAACAATAAAGATGTAGCCAAATTTGTCTTCATACTCCCGGTTGAGCTCCGTGAGCGACCTTACTGTTTCCTCCGCGGCATCACGAGCCCCGGATTGTTCCTGAGTTGCCCAAGTTTCAGCTTCAGCGGTGGTCGCACGGGCCGCCTTCTTTTCCCCAATTTTGGGGTGACTTGCAAACGCTTCCAACCAGTCGTCCGGTTCAAGCGACCACCAGACTCGATCAGCGATCGTCATCAGCTGGTTAGCATTTGCGAAAGGGCACTCGACAGCCATGCGTCGGGCCCAATTGGTTGAACCGCAGCATTTGCCAAACTCCGCCTCCGCTTCCTTTGGGGGTAACGAATTCAGACGCTCAAGACCAGGCTCCAATTCGATTCTCCGAAACTAGACTTCTCCGGTTCTTCCAAACAGCCGTAGCCGGCTGACACCGCCATCCGGAAAGATATTGAATCTCACGTGCGAGACGGTTCCCGCATCCAGGATCCCCTCTTCAAAAAAATGCCGCGTGTGGGCCTGTAGTTTTAACCTCGGCAGGACCGGCTTCCATTCAAGGTTTTCGGGCAGGATATTTCCACTTGCCTTGCACCCTTCCAGCGAGCAGCTATCGGGAAAGTTGCCCTTGAAGTAGGACGTGTCAACTTCGATGCAACGAATCCTTCCAGGCTTGCCGAGCTTGATTGTGGCCCAGTCATGACCGGGACCACGGCGTCGCTTCGTCTCCCAGCCATCACTCATGTTCACAGCCCGTCCCGGCATAATCAGGTTGTGCTTGTGGCCAAAGAACATGTCGCTGCAAGAGAGCACCAAACCGCCGTTCTCGACTGCCGCTAGATCGATCTCGCTGGCACTGCGTTCGAGTCTGGCCCAATCGGGTGCGACCTCGCCGTAGACCCTCAATCGCGCGACGCCGCCGTCGGGATAGATTTTAAGACGCAGATGCGTGAACCTGTTGTTAGTCTCGATCTCAAAGAGATTTGGCGAATTGCCTACGAGGTCGGAGAGCGGCAAGACCTCAGTCCATTCGGTTTCTTTACTGGTAAGTTGCTCTACGCTCGGTTGACCATCAATCGTGCATCCTTCGAGCGAACATTGCTCAGGATAATTCCCGCGGAAGTGTGACGTGTCGACGATGATGCCACAGATAATGCCCGGCAATCCTAGCCGGAGGATGCACCAATCATGGCCCGGAGTGCGGCGGCGGCGGGTTTCCCATCCGTCCATCCATTTACCGAGATCGGTGTATTTGCCCTCGATAAATATTGGCGTACTGGCCTTGAGCAGATTTTCTTTAGGCGCAAAAAACTCGTCATTGGCTAGGAGCACCGCACCACCCAGTCTCTCGCTTGCCAGATCAATTAGTTCAGTGAAGACCATTTCGTCATCCCGAATTTTAGCCGCGGATTAACGCGGATAAGCGCGGATATGAATAGGAAGAAACAAAAACAATTATAGTATTGTCTTACTCTGATCCGCGTTCATCCGCGCAGATCAGCGGCTAAATCCGCTTTGCAGCCCGTTTCTCACGCTTGCAGCAGTAACCCTTTTGGCTTCGTCGCGAATTCACCTGCATCATATATCTTCTCACCGCGAAGAAAAGTCTTTTCGACTACGCCCGCCAATGTTCGCCCGGCATACGGCGTTAGTTTGTGGCGATGGTGGAGCATGTCAGGCTCAACCACGAACTCTTTCTCGGGATTCCAGATCACGATATCTGCGTCGCCTCCGACACCGATGGCGCCTTTGCGTCCCGACAACCCGACTAACGCCGCCGGTGCCTGGCATAGCCAACGCGCCAGATCTTTGATTGAGTAGCCCCGTCGTTTTGCCTGGGTCCAGGTAGCCGGCAGGCGAAGCTGCAACGAAGAGATGCCGCCCCAGGCCTGGAGAAAGTCTCCGCTCTCCCGCAGTTTCATATCAGGAGGACACGGGGAATGATCGGACACCACCATGTCTATGGTTCCGTCCCCCAGCGCCCCCCACAGTTGCTCGCGGTTTTCTCGCTCCCGAATAGGCGGGCAGCACTTGAATTCGGTAGCTCCGTCGCTGATTTCTTCCGCGGCAAAGACGAGATAGTGCGGACAGGTCTCGGCGGTAATACTCACTCCCGTCACCCGGGCCTCACGCAGCAGCGGCAGAGCGTCGGCCGAGGAATGATGAACGATGTGGATGCGCGCGCTAAACTCCCGGCCTAACTTGATCATTAACCCGACGGCCTCGTTCTCAGCTGCGCGTGGACGCGATTCAAGAAATGTCTTATAAGCCGCCGGACGAACATTGGCCGGCGACGGTCCGGCCGACCTCCCACGTTTTTCGATCGGACCCGGCACTTCCGCATGAACAATCAGGACCGCTCCCAGCCGCACTAACTCAGGCAGCGCCTGGCGTAGATCCTTTTCGGTAACATTCGGAAACTCTTCGACACCCGAGTGAATCAAAAAACACTTGAAACCCACCACGCCCGCCTTCATCAACGCGGCAAGCTCGGACGTGTTTCCGGGAACAACGCCCCCCCAGAAACCAACGTCGACGTAGCACTGGCCGCGAGCAGCGTCCACCTTCGCTTTCAAACCTTCAGCTGTGGTAGTGGGTGGAATACTGTTCAGTGGCATGTCAACCAGAGTGGTTACGCCACCTGCTGCAGCCCCTCTCGTAGCGGTAGCAAAGCCTTCCCAGTTAGTTCGTCCAGGCTCGTTGATGTGCACGTGAGTGTCGACCAGTCCGGGCATCACTATCGATGACTCGGCGGCTTCCACGATCTCGCAGTTTGAAGTGACATCGTCATACGAACTTATGTGTGTGATGGCGCCGTTATAGACATGAATAGAGGCCGGAGATATCGAGTCTGAAAGGACAACTCTTTGGCCGCGTATGATAATTTGCGGAACGGGCATCGCGCGGCAAGCTCAGGTAAAGGATGGTGGCGGTGGCGGCAGAATTGGACCGTGAACCTCGCCCAGACCGAATACTTGTTCATAGGCTACGGAAATGGCCGCAAAGCCGACGGGAAGTGCCAGGAAAAATCCCACATAACAAAGCAGCACACCTGCAAATCCCATTAGTCCGTTAAGCAGCAGCAACCCGAGCAAGGGCCAGAAATTTGCCAGAGCAGCCCTGGCGCTCAGCTTTACGGCGTCTATCCCCGACAACTTCCGGTCAACAATCAGCGGGTAAGAAAAAGTGAATATGACCGAAAGGAGGATCACCAGGGCCATCACAATTACAATGAACACTACGAACACTCCGAGGAAGCCTAAAAGGGCCGAGGGGTCTGGTTCGCCGCCTCGTTGAGGCATGATCAAGAAGAGCGCGACATAGAACGCAATGTAGAAAGGCACAATAATCACAATCATGGGAACGTAGTGTATGAGCGTGGCCACGACGCTCTCACCGAAGTAGTCAAATCCTTTGAAGAGGATGCCAAACTCAACCGTCTCGCCGCGCCGGCGCCGTAAAAGCGCCATGTGGATGCCGCACATCAATGGTCCTAGAACGATGCCGAACGGCACGAAGCTACCCAGGATCATCGCAACCGCGGCCATCCCGACGAAGAGCCAGTACTGGTCCCTGATCAGGCTCCAGCCGGTCTTAACACAGTAAATTGGCTGGACGACGCGGCGTCGAAATGGAATTGCAGGGGAGAGGTTATGCATTTTTGAAATCCTTCAGTTTGTTAACTCAAAAGTTGTTATTCAACAGCAGTTCAGCTAAGCAGTTCCTTAGAGATCAATCTCTGTAGATTGGTGATGCCAAAGAAATGTCCGAAACTTCGAACAATCAAACATACTTTACGTGAGTTGGAAACCACGATCCACGAACTCACACGAAATAGCACTACAAGATTTCGTGTTGGTTCGTGTGATTTCGTGGATCGTTGCTTTTGTTGCGGCAACAATTGTTGACCGGGCTGTCCTAATTGAAAGCGCACTCTAAACAGACACTTAGTTGGGGCCTGTGGCCTGCAATGCAGCAGGTGTTCTTAACCAACCTCCAGTGTTGATCAGCCACTGTAGCTGTCCTTTGATTGCTTCGGCATAGATCAAGGCGCCCATCTTATTAGGATGTCCCAACGAAGCGTAGCGACAAGCCAGGTATTTGGCCTCTCGACGCTCTTTCTGCACCTTGTCTTCCTTCTTTTCTTTAGATCGTTTGTACGCCTCTTTACAACTATTGCTGCGTTGGTTCCTCACCTCATCGTTGGCCTTGTAGGCAGCGGTCCCTAAAGTGAGCACCACAATCGCGTGTCGCAACCCTGAGAGATTCGTAGATCCAAACATGAAATTCCAGAGCAACGTATCAGGAGCGGAAAAAGCGTGCTCCGGAGAGAACTCAATCTCGGCGAACATGATTCTCGGGTAATTACCAGTCTGCCTTAGATCGGAGTTCACCGCCTCTACCGCCTGGGCAAGACTGCGCGTTGAAACCTGGTACCACAGCTCGGAGATCGTAACCAGGTTGGCGCGCATCTGATTGTCGCTCATCCGCTTGGCTTCAGGTTTCTGGGTGGTAAGGCTTTTGACCAGCAGTCGCGCGAAACTATTATCGTCGCTCAACGGGGAAATAATTCTGTAGTAACTCGGGACCACAACATGTGCTTTGGGAAACTCCCGGGTTATACGTTGCAGCAACGATTGCATCCGCCCACTGCACTTCTCTCTAATGCTGCTCTCGAGGATTTCCAATGAGGTTGAAGCGTCCAGGAGATTTCGCACATCCACGTCGTTAATGCAGCCGTTGACTAAGATGAGATCTACCTGAGAAGAATTACCGTAATATTTCGCAGCGGCATCAACCTGCTCGTTGATCGTGGGCGTCAAAAGGTTTACTTCCCCATCTCTGGAGGTGAAGATTTCCGACCCCGGGATTGCCTCGATCGCGGCTCCGGAATGCGCTTCAATTCTTTCCCGCACGTTCCTTCCAGTCTTCTCCTGAAGCCAGTTCTTGAGTCGCCACCAGGCCTTGTCCGGCGTTTTCAAACCCTGACCCCACATGATCGAATCGCCCAGCACCAACATATGTATCGGATCAGGCGCGATCGATTTGCCGCTACTGGGTTCTGACTGCTGAGCAACACTGGAGTTAACGGCCACCAACGCAAGCAAGCCTAAAAGGACCGCAGCCATGCTTGAGCTGGTTAAGTGTCTTCGAATCAACATGCAAATCTCAAGGACAGTTTTTAGAGTTAACACCAGAACGGCGAACCTGTCCAACAGAGACTTGCGGCTACTAGCCGTATTCGAACGTCGGAAACTGAGCTCTTGTAGGTGAACTTAAATACAGTACCGACGAGTCGTAGAGACTGTATGAAAACTCTCGCAGCCGTATCATAAGTCAGTACCACAACGCGGTAGAGTGTGGCTCGGATAAGGAACTCGAATCGTAGGCCGTCACCCGAGCCACACGCTACCGCGTTGTGGTACTGACTTCATGACACAGCGTTGAGTTTTTACACACTCTCGGTAGCGTGTGGCTCGGGTGACGGCCTACGATTCGAGTTCTTATCACAGCACACGCTACCGCGTTGGTCCGATTTCAGAGTAAGTCACTCCCGTGCTCAGGCCGGCCAGGAAGTCCTCAAGCAAATTAAGACTCACTTTGAGCCGGTAGCTGCGCGTGGATCGAATGTCGTCGATGGGCTCGATCTCGCGGGCCAGGGCGGTCCTCCCGAGTTCGGGTAATTGGTCGATTGGCTGACCGCGGAGGGCGGTTTCTGTTTTGACGCAGCGGATTGGAATCGGAGCCACACTCCCTAAGGCTATTCGGACGTCCGTCAGACGCTCACCGTCGGTGCTAGCAGTGGCGGCGAAGCACACTTTTGATATGGCTTGTGCTTTTCGCGTACCGACTTTGCGATAGTACTGCCTCAAGTTTTTGCTCGAGCGCGACAGACGAATGCGGGCCAGCAATTCCTGGGGCTGGAGGTCCATTTGTTTGTAACCCGTGTGAAAGCCTTGATAGGAAATCCAGCGCGAGCCTGTAGCAGAGACCAGTTCCAGATGCGCATCGTAAACCAGCAGAGCGGGCGACGAGTCGGCAGCAGGGGACGCGTTGGCGATGTTTCCGCCGAGCGTGCCGCGATTCTGAATAGCCAGACCACCCGTTTCGCTTGCCGCCTGGCAGAGCATGGGAAATTCCGCACGCAAAACGGGATGCGTTTGAATCTCGGTGTAGGTGGTGAGAGCGCCGATGGTTACCTGGGCATCAACCACCTCGATGCCGCGCAGTTCTTTTAGGTTCCAGATGTTTACGTAATTCCTGTGTGCGAGTTTGCCGGCTTCAAGCGACACCATTAGATCAGTGCCCCCGGCGAAGGGCTTATAGACTCCGGGCTCTCGCGCAAGCAGTTCAAGCGCGTCAGAGAGATTCTGCGGGGTCACGAGTTGATATGAGGGCAGATAGGCTCTCATCTAGTAGTGTCCTAATTTGGGCAACAACTCTCTAAACCATAGGTAACGAAAACACGATCCACAAAATCACACGAAACGACACTAACAAAAATTTCGTGTTGGTTCGTGTAGTTTCGTGGATCGTGTTTGTTTTTTCAGCAGCCGCTAAGCCTTCTTGCAGGCACCGACAACTGATTCGAAGATTTTCGTGTATCCAGTGCAGCGACAAAGATTGCCAGCGAGCCCCGTGCGAATATCTTTTTCGGACGGAGTTGGATTGCGCTCAAGCAGATCCACTGCGGCCATCACCATGCCCGGCGTGCAAATGCCGCATTGCGCACCTCCGTAGTCGATGAACGCCTGTTGCACAGCGTGCATCTGATCTGCCCTTGCAATGCCCTCGATCGTTTTGATCGATGCGCCTTCGACTTGCGCCATCGGCACCAGGCAACTATTCACTAACTGACCGTTAACGAAGACTGAACACGCGCCGCATTCGCCTTCGCCGCAACCTTCTTTGGTTCCGGTTAGGTGCAACTGTCCCCGCAGTACATCGAGCAGCCGCTCCATCGGAAACGCCCGAAGAGTTTTATGCGCCTCGTTCACAGTGCACTGGATTTCGATTAGGCCATCAGCCGTTTTCATTTACCGAACTCCCCAAGGACGACTCAAATTCCGTTACCTCGCAGCTCAGCAGTGATTCAAGAGGTTCAGAGTTCAAGCTTTAGCTTGTGGCAGCGCCACCGCACAACCTAAAGGTTGAACTCTCAACTTCTTGAATACACTCCCAACTCCTCCATTAGCGATTCAGGCATTAGTGGCACATGACTGATGCTCACTCCGGTAGCGTTCTCGATTGCGCTGAGAATTGCGGGCGCTGGGCCATCCATTGGCAGCTCACCGATCCCTTTCGCACCGGCCGGTCCGTAGGCATACGGGTTCTCTTCAAAGTAAACCCGAATCGGAGGGATGTCAGCCGGAGTGGGAATGATGTAGTTGGTCATCTGATTGTTTGCCATGCGCCCGTTGGCCCACACCACGTTTTCAAAAAGCGCGAATCCAATTCCCTGGGCTACACCGCCTTCAATCTGTCCGGCGGCCAGAACCGGATTGATAACTTTGCCAACTTCCTGCACGGCCACGAAATCCTGCACCTGAGCTTCATAGGTAAGCATGTCGACTGTGACTTCAGCCACGTAAACGGCCCAGGCGTAGGTGCCATATGCGTCGCCCTGATACTTCTCATCGTCCCAGAAGACGTTCGGAGGCGGCTGGTATCTGCTGTAAGCCTTAAGCTGCCCGTGAGCCCTGGTATATTCACCGCACGCTCCCTGAAATTCTGACCGCGAGTAGCCTTCCTTCAGATGGCCACTCGCGATCAGTGTTTGCTTTAGACCGAGTACTGCTGATTCGACCAGCTTGCCCACCACCATGCAGGTGCGAGATGCGACCGTCGGTCCGCTATTGGGAACGTTCCCGGTGTCCGGCTGCGTGACTTCGATCAGGTCGTGGTCCAGGCCCAAAGCATCGGCGGCAATTTGCGCGAAGATCGTATTGGTACCCTGTCCTATCTCCGTGCTGGCCGCGAGAATCTTTACGCGGCCTTCGGGCGTAGCCTCGGCCCCCACTACTGATGCGAGATAGACCTCGCCCGAGCCGGTAAAGCCTGCACCGTGCATGAACGACGCGAAGCCGATGCCTTTCTTGATGCGCGATGAGCGATTCTCTTCCACGAATCTGTCTCTCTTCGCCCGGTAATCCGTTAAATCAAGCGCGCGATCCAACAACTTTTCCATTTCCACCTTTTCGCGAATCACCTGACTGGTGGCGGTGGTTTGCCCCTCCTGAACGAAGTTTCGACGGCGAAACTCTTCGGGCGTCAATCCCACAGCGTGCGCGACTTTATCCATCTGGCGCTCGAGCGCGAAAATACTCTGGGGCGCGCCGAACCCTCGAAAAGCGCCATGCGGAGGTACATTTGTCGCAACTGCCTGGCTGCGGATTCGTACGTTCGGACACGAATAAGGTCCCGCTGCGTGGATCGTCCCACGAGAAAGAACGACCGGTGAAAGCGTGCAGTAGGCTCCACCATCGATCACAAAATCAATTTCCATCGCCAGCAGTTTGCCGTCTTTCGTGACAGCCGTTTTGTGTCTCGTGCTTGAAGGATGACGTTTGGTCGTGGCCACCATGTCCTCCGCACGGTCGTAAATAATCTTGACGGGCTTACCAGACTTCAAAGCCAGTAATGCAGCATGGCCGGCAATCAGCGAAGGGTATTCTTCCTTGCCGCCAAAGCCGCCTCCGGTTTCAGTCTGAATCACACGAATCTTGTCTTCAGGTTGAGCGAAGAGTTTAACGAGGGCTTTGTGCACATAGTAAGGACATTGCATGGAACCCCAAACCGTGATGCCTTCACGGGGGCTCGCGATAGCAATCACTCCATTGTTCTCGATGTAAAGCTGCTCCTGCGGGCCCGTTTGATACTCACCTTCAACTATATGATCGGCTTGTGCCCAGACATCGTCTACGTTGCCCTTATCTACCAGAAACGATTTGAAAACATTGTCATCTCCCCAGATGACTTCCTTCCTGGCAAGCGAATCTTCGAGGGAGAAGATGGCCGGCAACTCCTCCGTCTCAATGCGTACATTGCGACGCGCTTCTTCCAACAGATACTTGTCAGGATGCGCCAGCAGAACGATTGGTTCTTCCGGGTGATTGATAGCTTCGCGGGCGAGGTAAGGCTGGTCGTTGAGAATCAGTGCGACGTAATTCTCACCGGGAATGTCTTTAGCCGTGACGATGGTGAATTCCTCCCAAAGAATTTCACCTTCGAACGAAATGTTTTTGATCCGGCCCCGGGCAATCGTGCTCCGAACAGTCGTCCCATAAAGCATTCCCGGAAAAGTGAGATCGTCAATGTATAGAGCAGCGCCAGTGACTTTCTTGCGGCCTTCTTTGCGGGGAACGGATTTTCCGACCAGGTTCATTGATTTGCGTCAGTGAAAGGACTCTGTTTGGGGCCTAGGGTTCCGGAACAGAGAGGTTACGGCAGATCTTCTTAGCAAGTTGATTTGATAGTTCCGTATGGCGAGGTACCGCTTAGACGGCTCCTGTCTTTGGGTTTATCCAGAGTGAATGTTCACGACGTTCCCGCTTAAGGTGGCAACCAAACTTACGCAAGTGGCGCAACAATGAGTTACGCTTCATTGCACGACAACTGTGTCTTGGATGGCATCCTTCGGCACACCACGCAAACCGTCTTCGCGCCGATCTTCAAGGATCAGAGCAATTGCCGCTGACAGATTAGCCCGGCACTCCTCAATACTACGGCCTTGTCCGTTTGCACCCGGTATCTCGGGACAATATCCAATGAACCATTCTCCGTCTTCCTCAATAACCGATGTGAATTCGTTGCGCATCGATGCCTCGTTTCTTTGAAGAACAGTATCTTCGTACAGTTTAACAACTGCTGTTACTGAGAGGTTGTTGCTCTCCAAACGACAATCGGCCAGATCGTAACTCTAAACACCGTCACTAAAACCACTAAGAGGAACAATATAACTATGGGATTGAAAACCCAGCACCAAAGTATTTCGCCGATTCTTGTTTCCCGCCCTTTCCTGTAGCCGCTCTCGCTCAATGTACTCTTGGAGGTTGTGGGGTTTAGTCATACATAAATCTACACCAACTTACTAAGCGATGGTAGGTCACGGTTTAGCAATCACGAGGGGACTCGCTTCCACGTCTCTTCGGTAAAAAACTCGCGGGCGTTGCAGCGTGCGTTTCTCAGGGTCGGCAATATTCTGTTCCCCTTCCGTAAAGGCGATCTCCAGCCCCACGCCTCGGGTCTCTTTCATCTTTGCTTCCTGCATCTGCGGCACACGCTCAGTGGCGAAGTCGAGCCACTCTCTCGCGCTCAGCAGTCCGTCCTTTGGTTCAATGTCTGCGACCGGCGTCTTAAGTCCCTCCTCAACTAATGCGTAGGTCAGGAGTCCGTGACCGAGTTGTGCAGCTTCAAGAGCGGCTTGATAGCTTTGCGCGGCGGTAAGGATGTACATGCCCTTTTCGTAGGCCAGCTGCGCCAGGCCTTTGGAATTCATTGGACCACGGCGTTTCTCTTCCGCCTCGAGTGCCTGCCCGGAGTTGCAGGCATCGATGACCATTAAGAGGTGCCCCGCGTCCATGCCCTCAACCGCTTCCTCCAACTCTATGTCGGAGATGCTGTGCGAAAGTATGCTCTGCAGGCCCTGCTCAGTGAGCTTGGTCCTATCGCCCGTGTAACCCAGGTCATGCGGGATTAAGTAGAAGCGTTGCGCCTGGGCCGTTCCGTGACCGGCGAAGTAGATGATTACTATGTCTTCCGGCTCTGCCGGTTTAACTCGATCCAGAAAGCCTGCCTTCAGACTGGGCGGTTCGGCGGCGCCGGCCAATCGCTTCAGCGCCAACAGTATGTTCGCCTTGGTCGCGTTTTCGTTCAGCAGAGGAACCACTTCAACACGCGCGAACCGCCCAACTTGCATTTGCCGCGTGCGCACTTCATCACCGAAGCTCTGCGCGTCGGCCACGGCATACTTCAAGTTGTACTGCGGGTTGGCGTATTCATTTAAGCCGACCGCGATAACATAAGCGGTGCCGGCGCGCTTCAGACTGTCCGCACCGACCAGTGGTAACTGAGCATCCTTGCTCTTGACGTTATCTTTGTTGAAGGCATAGGCCGTCAACGCGTTAGCGCCGGCGGCGACTGTAATCTCTTCCTCGAGCGTGACTGCCGGTTGTCCCTTCAAAACATCGCCGTGCCAGACCTTCACTAACGAACCATTGCGAAACAGGCGCAGATCACGCGCACCGGTGCCCTGTGGATGATCTTTGTCCGAAGGCGAGTCGGTGACTTCTATCTTTACCTTTACCCGGCGAGTAGCAATACCTGCGGCCGGCGCCGGCTCGCCCGCCATTGACAACTTAACAACAGGTTGGCGACGGTCCTTCCGGGAAACATCCTGAGCCACGCGCGGTCGTTTGCCGGCAAGGATGTCGCTGAGCAGACCAGGATGGTAGTACTCGTTGAAGAACCATTCGATCGGTGCGACGTTGAAAGTGTCCTGGTTGTAACGCCAGAGAATCTGGTTCCATGAAACGGGCGTGCCATCAAACAGACCCTGAGGCGTGACGACCATCCACTCGCCGCCATCGTCTAGAGAAATCAGGGTTGCCAGGTGTTCGCCCGTGCTCGTGCCCCACAAGAAGGTGCCCCCATCATCCGATGCCGATGCGAGCAAGCGGGCGTCAGGGCTGAAGTCCATCGACTCGATGTTGGAGGTGTGCCCGGTGAGGGTGCGTAACTCGCGCTTGGTCGCAAGGTCCCAGATCCGGATCGTATTGTCAGTACTACCGGAAGCCAGTAGCCGGCCATCCCGACTAAAAGCAACTTCTGTAACGCCTTTGCCATGACCCTTGAGTTCTCCCAGGGGGCTGCCGCTGGCAACGTCCCAAAGCCTTACCTGACCGGTAGTCTCGACTTTCATATTCTTCATGAAATCCTGGGGATCGGGAGTGGGCTGCTTCTTTGGTCTTTTCCCCTGATTCATACCCCCGCTCATCATTGCGGCCATATCGAAATTGGACTTCGTCTCAACACCGCCGGTTGCCAACATCCGACCATCAGGACTGAATGCGAGCGAGGTAACTGTTTGGCCCATGGTGCCGGCTGACATGGCGCCCATCATGTTTGTCATCATGGCGCTGATATCGGCTATGTTGGGCATTACTACTGATCCGGGTTTCATCGCGCCCGGATTCAGGATCGTCTTAGGGTTTATCGAACCCGAGGGCATGGAGCCGGGACTACCCGGCAGCGCGATGTTGGCTAACGGTGACGACGTTAGATCTCGTATCTTGCTGCCTGACTGAGCATCCCAAAGCGAGATCTGGCCCATCGCGCCGAGCGTTCCCAGCGTGCGACCATCGGGGCTGAAGCCGGCTTTGGATGCGCCTCCCAATCCGAGCGCAATCGAACGCACCTCGCGCCCTGACTTCACATCCCAAATCTTTAACTGGTTCTCATTGCTTCCCGGACTCATGCCTGACGCCGTCTGCAGTTGCTGGGGATCGGGCCCATACGAGGTGAGCAACATGGTTCCATCAGGATTGAAGGCGACGCGGTTAATAACGCCCCCACCAGAAGCCGGCGCGAGACGCTGCAATTGTCGCCCGCTTGGCACTTCCAGAATTGTGAGGACGTTACTGTTCATTGTGAATGTTGCGAGCAATTTGCCGTCAGGGCTAGGCATTCCGAACACGCTGTCGGAGGGTGCCGACGTGAGGCGCGTGCCACGACCCGTGCGTAGATCCCAGCGAGTGCGCCCACCTGAAGAGAGCCGAGTGCCGTCAGCGCTAAAGGCGACCTCGTACGCCATGTTTGTGCGTCCGCTCATCTTGACGAGTTGTTTTACGGTTTCGGTTTCCCAGAGAATCGTCGGAGTACCAAAGCCTCCGGTAGCAAGTTTTTTCCCATCCTCACTGAAGCTCGCGAAGATACTCACCTGCGATGGCAGTAAGCCACTGTGGGGCGCGGTCAACACAGGTAATTCTCGCAACGTCGCGACCTCCCACAGTTTGACCGTGAAGCCTTCCGCAAGTGCAAGCATTCGACCGTCGCGGCTGAACCTAATGACACCGCGATCGGTGGTGGTTGTCGCCAGCTCGCGCTCATTTACTTTCCCACTCACGT
>JBHENP010000007.1:0-11867 GCA_046261995.1 Pyrinomonadaceae bacterium | reverse complement strand
CAAGCAAACGGCCGTCGGAGGTAAACGCCAGCTCGATGCTGTCAATTTCTTTGTTAGGCAGATTTACGGCGCGAGCTTCGCGCCCAGTCGCGAGGTCCCAAAACTTCACCTCGTGTTTTTCTCCGCCGTCAGAAACAACGAAGGCCAGTTGGTTTCCATCAGGAGTAATTGCCGCACCAGCTCCACCTCCCATGAAAGCTGATGTGTTCAAATTCATCTCCATGCTAATGGAGCGCAGTTCGTGTCCGGACGCGGCGTCCCAAACTCTGATCGCGTCGCTAACTGTGACAACGCGACCGTCGGGCGTAAACCCGATGAAGGCGATACCGGAGATCGCGGAGGTCATTGAGCCCTGAGCTCCGGAGAGCGTTTGCAGTTCTCGTCCCGATACCACATCCCAGATCTTTACTGAGTTGTCGCCGGCTGCGGCAGCGATGCGCCGGCTGTCCCGGCTAAAAGCGATGAAAGGCGACATACCCATTCCACTGTGAGTGCCGCTGGATAAGTTACGTAATTCGCGTCCCGTGCTTGTTTCCCATAATTTGACGCTGCTGCTGCGAAACGACGTCGTTGCCAGGAGTCGACCATCGGGACTGAAAGCAAGTCGTGTCGCCCCAAAAATACCGCTGTATCCGGATTGTAATACCAGTTCCGGTTTGGCCTCCCGGGCTGCCTGGTCAGACTGCGCATTATTGGCGGAACCTGAAGTCTGAACGCCGATTCCCCGTTTCTCCTGGGAGGCGGGAGTCGGTGTCGCAGAAGGTACTTGTGCCAAAACGCCGGTTGAAACGGCGGCGATCAGAACGATTAGAAATGTAAAGCGCGGCGCGATAACAGCGGCCAACGCCGTGGGTTGAGTCTGGGCGGTTTTTTTCATTGCAGTATTTCCTTCCGGCTGGTTCTTGTTCCAAGTCTAATCTCCCACTTAATTATCTCAAAGCGTTCGAAACCTAATCTGGCGGCGTCTGCCTAAGCGAAGCGAATTACGCAGGCAAGAAACTTGTCATCAGTTGCTAGCAAAAGCTTAAAAGTACAGCCCCAGCGGCGCTAATTTTCAGTCAGGAAGGGGGACCCTGTCCCCGCCTCAAGTTGAATACGACTCAGCATAAGAGCGGGGACAGGGTCCACCTTCCTGACTTGCAAATTAGCGGGACTCGTCCCTTCATCTTAGCGGTTCCTCATCCGGTTCCTCATTGAGCGTGGTCGAAATCTTTCTACGTAACTTCGATAACCAGCGACTTCTTCCTGAACTCGAACCTCAGACCAGCCCAGGTGTTTCTTTGCGATTGCCGCGGCCGTTTCGTCGGCTCCAATCCCGGCCGACGAGTTCAAGCCCACCATCGTCCGCCTCAGTAAACAATCAGCAAGTGTCTCGGCCATCTCCTCTTGAAACGAAAAGATGACCTCAGCCGCGATGGCTCCTGTCTCCTGGTCAAAGTTTTCGGCCAGGGTCTTATCCTGTGCGGCGAGCTTCAAAATCTCGGGAGCGCGAGTCCCATAAACACGCAGCAAGCGCTCACTTATTTGCGATGACATCCCACTATCTCTTTTGAACTGTTCTGAGAATGACGGAAAATGAACTCGGTCTGCACCCGGCAAAGCCGCGTTAGCGGTGAAACATCTCGGCAGGCTGTGTCCAAGTTTTCGGCCAATCAAATCGACGGTTTCCTCGGCAAGGTTGCGATAGGTGGTCAGCTTGCCTCCGACGATCGAGAGAAGCCCATCCAGATCCTTAGATTCTCGAATGAAGTGTCTGCGAGTGATTTTTTCCTCACTATCATTTTCTGTATAAGCTAAGGGACGCACACCCGCATAAGTGTAGAGAACCTCATCACGTGTGAGCCTGGCTGTGGGGATGACTCGGTTTGTTTCGCGCAACAGATAATCGATCTCATCGTCTTCGATTACGACATGATCCAGATCGCCCATGAATCGATTGTCAGTTGTGCCGATCAAATACCTGCCATTCCAGGAAATAATAAAAAATGGTCGTTTGTCTGATTCCGCTTCGACATATAGCGCCGTCGACGGCGCGCCGGCAAAGGAGTTCACAATTATGTGACTGCCCTTCGTGCCCCCGATGAGGCGCTCCGATGAGCCTTCGACGCCCGTCAGAACTTCATCTACCCAGGGGCCGGCAGCATTTACAACGATGCGGCCACGAGGCGTAAAAGCTGCGCCGGTTCGAACGTCGACGAACTCCACGACCCAGCCCGGGGCCGTTAACTGGCCGCTTAACTTTTGCACGCCCGCATGAGTGACGACAGTGGCGCCGTACTGTTTTGCCGAAAGCACGTTCTCCACCACCAGACGTTCGGCAAATTCGACTTGCCCGTCGTAGTAGATGGCGGCGGCCCGCAGGCCGTTTCGATTTAAACCCGGCGCTTCGACGAGCGCTTCATCACGGGTCAGCATCCGGTGTCGCCGCAACGATTTGTCGAGCGAGAGCATGTCGTACGCAATCATGCCCGCGCGAATCGTCAACGGACCACGTGCAGCTTTCTCATAAAGCGGAAGCAGGATCGGTAATGCCTTTACCAGGTGCGGGGCAATGCGAAGGAGTGTCTCTCGTTCCCGCAACGACTCGCGCACTAAACCCAATTCGGCGTACTCGAGGTATCTCAGGCCCCCATGAATTAAACGGGTAGACCAGCTCGTCGTGCCGCCGCCGATGTCACCTTTGTCGAGCAGGAGTACTTGTAATCCGCGCATCGCCGCATCGCGCGCGATCCCTGCACCATTGATGCCCGCGCCAATGATGATCACATCGAAAGTGTTTTCAGAGATGTTTGCAGGTATTCGGGAAGTCATGCGCGAGCTCCGAACTATTGACACTAGTGCCGAACTATCATACAAGCGCTGCGGGTGTGAGTCGCATTGGATAACTATTCTTGCAGGTTGGAGCAACCGGTAGGGCACGGTCAACTAGGGAACCGAGGAGCGGTAGCGACCGGGTGAAGTTTCGCCACGGTCAAGAAACAAGAATTAGTGTTACCTCAAGGTAAGTGATGCGCACGCGACCCGGTGGCTACCGCTCCTCGGTTCTGTAGTTGAGCGGGCTGGCCGCATCTAATCACAGCGCCTTCGTCGCTGTTCTCTGTGGGTGCACTTCAGAATGACTATGAACTACTCACTAACAATCGCCATCCTGGTGGTTTCGTTATCCGCCTCTGCTTCAGTTCCCACGACCGCGGCGCGGAACACTCAGAATAAAAAGCCTCCTGCTGAATTCGTGGATCGTCCAGCTCCTCCGGTCTCACCAGAAACGAGAAAAGAAATGGAAGCGCGGCTCGAGGAGGCGCGCCGGAGTTTCGAAGCTAAACCAAATGACCCCGGTGCCAGAATCTGGATGGGTCGACGGCTTGCGTATCTTGGTCGCTTTGGTGAGGCGATCGAAGTCTACAGCGAAGGGATAAAGAAATTTCCCTGGGATGCCCGGTTTTATCGCCACCGCGGACACCGCTACATCACGCTCCGCAAATTCGATCTCGCTATCGACGATTTCGAGAAAGCTGCAAAACTAATCAAAGGGAAGCCGGATGAGGTAGAACCAGACGGCCAGCCGAATGTGCGAAACATTCCCACGAGCACGCTGCAATTCAACATCTGGTATCACCTGGGTCTGGCCTATTACTTAACGGGCGAGAATCAGCGGGCGTTGAATAGTTATCGCGAGTGCCTTAGGGTTTCGACGAATCCTGACGCGCTCGTGGCCACGAGTCACTGGCTTTATATGACGCTGAGGAGAATGAATCGCGCGCCGCACGCAGCCAAAGTGCTGGAGCCAATCCGCGCAGGCATGGAGATCATCGAGAAGGATGGTTACTACCGGTTGCTGCTGATGTACAAAGGAACGGTCTCACCTGAAAGCCTCATGGCGGAAACTTCGAAACAGGCCGAATCGCCGGGTGCCAGTAGCATCCTCTACGGCATTGGCAATTGGTACCTAAATAACGGAAGGCGCGATGATGCGCTGAAGATGTTTCGCCGGATGGTTAGTGGAGAACAGTGGACAAGCTTTGGATATATTGCCGCCGAAGCGGATCTGATGCGCCTTGAACTAAGGAGTACGTTGATAATAGAACCACTCCAGCTGAGCTAATTTGCAGGTTGGGAAGGGTGGCTTGCCCCCGCTCAAGCTGCAGACTTGGTAGATTGAATTGTCGATTCATCGTAGGGCGGCTGCGAATCTTGAGCGGGGGCAAGCCACCCTTCCCAACCTGCAAATTAATGAGACTTGAGCCGTCTGGAGTAGCTGAGTTTTCATGAGCGATCCAAAGAGCAATAATAACCTCACACGATATAGTATCGACCTCGCACCATCTCGCATACGATTCCACTACTACTACCAACGCTCGTAGTGTAAATAGCGAAAACACCGTCACGAGATGAGGAACCCTGACTTGGGTCTCTCAAGTTTCTACCTGAATCGCCTCTGTGCTTCTCGTCTCCTACCTCGTTCGCCTACGACTTTTGCCCGTCTCTCTGGCGGTCTTATTAAGATTCAATCACCGGGTTCAGGTACGCCCCGCCCTGAGAGTTTCTTGAGAAATCTCAAAGCTACAAACTAGCGGAAATTCTTCCCGATCGGGCACACGCTTTGCTCTCCAACGAGCAATCGAATAAGCCCTAAACCAAAACGAATAGGATTTGATTAGCGGGCTTACTCTAGCGCCCCACGCGGGCTGCCCGCGCGGGGACCCCGCATTCGCCAGCGCGCGGTAGACCTAACTCTCCACGCGCGCGACGACGGTTTCAGCTGCATACAAAAAATAAGGAGCGTAGCCATGCGTTCTACCCGACGATCTCTCCACGCAATAGTTCTCTCTCTTTTATTGACACTATTAGCAACCGGTCATTCCGTTCGCGCCGAAGATGATTATGCTGATGAGTACGACGAGAAAGCTCGCGTCGTCCGCATCAGCTTGATTAAAGGCGAGGTAAGTCTCAAGCGGAATGGTAATAGCGATTGGGAGCGAGCGCGGCTTAATTTTCCGCTCGTCGAAGGCGACACGGTGTCGACCGATCGCGACTCCCGCCTGGAGATTCAGGTCGATGCGCGAAACTTCGTGCGTCTCGAATCAAATTCAATCCTCCGAATCGTCACTCTGCGTGATGAGGGTATAGCACTCAGTGTTGTCGAAGGCACAGCTTCAATTCGGCTGGCAAAGTTTGACAGCGACCGCGAGTACTTTGAGGTTGATGCCCCCAAAACAACCATGGCAGCCGAGAAGAAAGGCTTGTACCGCATCGAGGTCGCTCGCGATGGCCGCGTACGCCTAACGGCTCGCGATGGCGGGCGGGCGCGCATCTACTCTGAAACATCCGGATTCACTTTGCGCGATGGACGCACCGCCGAACTGATTTTCCAGGGAGCTGACGCCGGCGACTGGGAATTGCTCGCCGCCGGCCCCAGGGATTCCTGGGACAGCTGGATTGACGAACGAGAAGAATATCTGGCGCAGCGTATGCGCCACGACAACAAGTACTACGACGATTACGTGTGGGGGGCGGAAGACTTAGATGCGTACGGGACCTGGTCCCACGTTAGTGACTATGGCTGGATCTGGCGGCCGCACGTGACGGTTATTAATCACTACTCTGATTGGGCACCGTACCGCCACGGTTATTGGACCTGGTGTCCGCCGTACGGCTGGACCTGGGTTGGATATGAACCGTGGGGCTGGGCTCCTTATCACTACGGCCGTTGGGTCTATCACGACAACTACTGGGCCTGGTGTCCACGGAGTCAGTACTACCGGCATCGCAGCTGGTGGCGTCCGGCACTTGTTGCCTTTCACATAAGCTTTGGGGATCACATCTCCTGGTATCCGCTTTCATACCACCATCGCGATCCACGCTCGCGTCATTACCGCGACCGCAATCGGCTTTCGCCCATGAGGGAGAGAGAGATAGCGGGCCTGCGACGCGTTAATCCTGCTCACTTGCGCGCGGTAACCAGCGCGATAGCTGCGGACTTCGGTGGCGGCGGCGGTCGATTTCAAACTGCGGATCAGACACTGGCGCGTCGCGTGATGAGCGCGGAACCGGTGCGCGGAGATCTTCCTTTGAGACCCGCGCGAGTCACTGCGTCGACTGGAGCGGCCTCAGCAGACGATGGCGGACGCATGATTACGGGCCGGCCGGCGCGCGTGGCTCCGAGAGAAGGAGTGACTGATAGACCAACTGGAGCAGCGGCGCGCACGCCAGGTGTTCCGCTCGACAACGACTTGCGTCGTAACCGAATACTCAACGGGCGTGAACCAAGGACAGTCGTTTCGGCGGATAACGCCACTCCAGATTCTTCCGAAGCTCGGCCCACGGGCGCAGTTGCGCGACCGCCACGTCCGGCCCGCGTTCCCGTGGATCGGCCCGAGCAGACTACAGGAGCAACTAGCGGACGCGAAGCAACTGACAACGCTGCCGATCGCCCTGCACGCCCGGCGCGTACCTATCCGCATCAGGGGCGTCCCGTAATTACTGATACTCCGGGCATCGACGATTCAGCGCCGAGAGAACGACGACCGCCCACTGTTCCCACCAGGCCGCCGGCAGCGGAAATTGAAACCCCGGCGGAAAGTACTGTGCGGCCCGAGAGAACCGAACGGCCGGCACGCCCGGAAAGGAACCAACAGCCGGTCGAAACGGATCGCAGCGACCGACCTGAACGCCGTGAGCGAACCGAGGCTCCAGCGCCGCGGCAGGATCAACCTGCGCCTAGTTACGAGCCTGCGCCTTCGCGACCGGCGCCCCCGCCACGTGAGGAAAGGCCCGAGCGTTACGAACCCCCACCGCGTCACGATCCCTCGCCGCGGTCAGACCCCCCGCCGCAACGTTCAGAGCCTGCGCCACAACGTTCTGATCCGCCCCCGCAGCGGTCTGATCCAGCCCCGCAACGCTCTGAGCCAGCGCAGCGTCCAGATCCTCCGGCACGTTCAGAACCTTCAACACCTGCGCGTGCGCGGCCACCGCTTGAACAAAGACGACGTGAGCGGTGAACACCGAAGCCTGCGCCAATGGATTATGCCGTGCACCTACAGCCGAGGAGCGGGTATGAAACTAGAAGGGACATACGGTAATTCGCAGTAGGAAGGCGGACCCTGTCCCCGCTCTTTACGCTGAGTGGCTTTCAAGCTTGAGGCGGGGACCGGGTCCGCCTTCCTGACCTGCAACTAGCGATAATCGAGTCTTTTTTTCGTAACGTTTCAACAAGGAGACCTAATGAATACATGTAAGCGAGTGTTAGCAGTGGTTGGTTTATCGATGCTCTTCGTCCCGACTCTGATTGCTCAGGAGCGGGCGCGCACTGTTTATCCTCCGTTGCCGGCCAAAGTCACCGTGCGCGCGACCGAACCTACCGACCCGACCTATATTCCGGCGGCCTCAAAAGTCTATGTCGAAAATATCGACGGGCTGCCAGGCTTCGAAAACAATCTCGTCGCCGCCTTTCAAAAGAAACAGGTAAACCTGCTCATCGTGGCTGATCGGTCACTTGCGGATTTTGAGATCAACGGATTCGCACAAAATCAAAAAGCCGGTTGGGCCAAGATCATTTTCGGCAGGGGTTTGCCGGAATCAGAGGCGAGCATTCAAGTTGTCAATATGAAAACCGGGGTAGTTGCCTACGCCGTGGCCTCGTACAAGGTCGATTCTGTGAATGGCAACAAGAGCACCGCGGAGCATCTGGCCAAGAACCTGCGGCAGAAGATGGAACGCGATGACAGGCGATTGAGGAAATAAGGGGGGCGCGATGCAGGTCCTAAAGTTAACGATCTATTTTGTGGGATTCCTCGCCGCTTTGATGTTAAGCGCAATTCTGTTTGCCGGGGTCGGCAATGCTCAGTCGTTGGAACGAAAGCTAAAGCCAGATCTGAGACGAGCTCTGGGCGCTCGTCCGGATAGATTCGCACGAGCGGAGCGGATGGGCGGTTATACGCCGGCAAAAGCTCAACGGAGTACTCAAGTTCGACCTCGTTACCTGGGCCGTAAATCGTCCGCCCTCTCTCTCTCAACCCGGGCGGCTCGCGCATCTTCATCCACAACCCTCCCGCCCGCGAGTGCCATTATCCCCGGCACGCCTCTCAATCGCGTGTTGCATACTTCTCAGCTGAGCCTTACCTCTGATGCTGGCACCGTGGAACAGTTCGTGGACAGAAACAACGACTTAATGGCGGACGACCGGACTACCTTCGATTCCGGGGGAGGTGGGTTCGATGTCGCCGTGGGCCACTCAGGCGCACGATATGAAGTCTATGGAGCCACACTCAACAGCACTGCTGTTGGGGTGGTGGTTGTCGCGCTGGATACCAACGGCGATTACCGTATTGATACTTCCAACACTTACAACCTTCAGGCTGATTTTGAACTCCCATCAGCCGCGGCGGTGGTAGCCGGGAGGTCGCGAGCGGGAGTTGAATTCATAGTTGTTTCTTCCAGCGGCTACTACAACGCGTCTGATCCGAACGATCCAGACAACGAGCCTTCGCCGGGAGTCGTATTGTTGGTAAGGGATCCAAACACCGGTGGGTTTGACAATAATCGTTCGGTCGAACTGGTACGCGTCGGAGATGATCGTCTTTACAACGCCAATGCCCTGGCATTGCTTCCGAATAACGATCTGCTGGTCGCGGACTTCAATTCCAATGAAGTGAGAATCATTCGCGACACCAACGCCGATGGCATGCCTGATACACTCGACGCTACCCCGTATTATTCATATCCGTTTGCGAATGACGAACCGCTCGACATCGCCGTGAACTCGCTCGGCGTAGTCTTTTCCCACTCATCCGGCAATGACACATTGTTGTTGGCACTTTACGACGACAACGCTGACGGAAGAGCGGATCGAGATGAGGTCGTCGTGGAAGGTCTTTCAATCGATAACAATCTTTTCCTCCATGGCCTGGCGGTCACGGGTCTGGGAAATGTCTATGTTATTGAAGATGCCAGCGGCTCGGAGGATGGTTCCGGCGGCAATGGAGGCACTGCGCGAATTGACGCGTTCCCTGATCCGTACCTGAATGGATTCTTGAACGATGGCGTGGTTTTTGCTGAAGCCGACGGTTCCATCGGGCTATCACTCTCGGGTCTGGCTTTTGGCCTGCCGCAGCCTAATCCCATCGAGCATTCGTCCCGCTTTTTTGTGCGCCAACAGTATCTCGATTTCCTCAATCGCGAACCGGATGCAAGTGGGCTGGCATTCTGGACCAATCAGATTGATTCCTGCGGCGCGGATGCGCAATGCATTGAACTTAAGCGCACCAATGTCTCTGCGGCTTTCTTCCTTTCGATCGAGTTTCGGGAAACCGGCTATCTCGTCTACCGATTTTATAAAACTGCGTATGGCGACTCGCCGGGCGCTCCGGTGCCGCTGAGGTTCAATGAGTTTATCCCCGATAGGAACCGAATCGGCCTGGGCGTGATAGTCCAGCAAACGGGTTGGGAGCAGGTGTTAGAAAACAATAAGCAGGCCTTCGCCGCTGAGTACGTGATGCGACCACGATTCACGACCGCCTACCCCATTACGCTGACAGCGGCGCAGTTTGTTGATGCGCTAAACCAGAATGCCGGAGGTGCGTTGTCAGCACCGGAACGCAATCAACTCGTAAGCGAACTGTCTTCGGGAGCAAAGAACCGAGCTCAGGTCTTGCGGGCAGTGGCCGAGGACTCGGACCTGGCGCGCAACGAAATCAATAAAGCGTTTGTGCTCATGCAGTACTTCGGCTACCTGCGTCGGAACCCAAACGATTTGCCCGACTCAAACTTCAGCGGTTATCACTTTTGGCTGGCGAAGCTTAATCAATTCAATGGGAATTTCGTCGAGGCCGAGATGGTTAAGGCTTTCCTCACCTCGGGGGAGTATGAACAGAGGTTCGGTCCGTAATCAGAGCAACATTCGTGGCTAGCATCGACTACAGCGGGAGCGGTAGCGACCGCACTCAATTATGGCCGATAACTCCGGCGCTAGTTCTGATTTGAGAAGAATTCGAGAATCGAAAACAGTTTTGAGCTCAGACAGGGTTCGATTCTGCAGCGCAAATGCTCGCAGCAGTTGAGTGCGGTCGCTACTGCTCCCGGTTCTGTAGTCGAAGCTAGCCACCCAAGGCAGAACAACCTAAGTAGTATCAACTGTCAGACGTGGCAGGGTGCGCGCCTGACCGCCAATCTCAGAGCTATCTTCGCGCTCCCATTCTTTCATAAAAACCTTCGGCATTAGGATCGGACGAAATCTCAACAGCTGAGACATTTTCGCCCGCGGCTTTTTGCATTGCGTGAATGAAGAGTTCTTTGCCGACCCCTGTGCCGATGTGTGAAGGTGCAACCCACATGTGTTCGAGTTCGGCACGACGATCTCCGAGGACCAGGGCGTAGAAGCCGATAATCTCGTTTTCCCGCTCCGCAACATAGACCTCATTGTTGCTGATGAAATCGGGAGAGATGGTGAGGTCCTCCTGCCAATGTTCGATCCAATGTTCCGGATAGCCCCAATGCCGTTTGGCGTCGTGAGCAATCGCCGTCAGCGCGGTGGCCTCATCTGTTGATGCTTCTCGTATTCTCAAGGCGGTGGTTTTGGAGAGCTACGGACGCTGCCAAATTGAGCCATCTGTGT
Source organism: Pyrinomonadaceae bacterium (assembly GCA_046261995.1). GTDB lineage: Bacteria > Acidobacteriota > Blastocatellia > Pyrinomonadales > Pyrinomonadaceae > PSRF01. The sequence goes on along the minus strand of JBHENP010000007.1, from coordinate 1,258 downwards.
ATTCGAGGCGCATGATTACAACTTGTCCATCCAGGCCCTGGCGCTCAGTTTTTTCCAGCGCGTAAACACTGACTGTCTTCGCTGGAGGGCGACGCGCCATCACGTTCAATTCTTTAGTTTTTCCCGGGCCTATTTTTTCTTCGCTTGTAAACTCCAAACGCCCTGTCTCACTCTGAGTGTTACTGCTGAAGAAGGTATAGTCCCAGTCAATGGCCTTGATTGTCTTGTTAGTGTTGTTACGAAGGGAAACTTTGTACAGGAAAGCGTAGCGTGGCGGCGCTGGCGGCTTGGATTTGATAACCTGCTCCGAGCGCATCTCGCGCTCGATCTTGGCCGCCTCGGCGAGGTTCCCACTTGATCTGGCTCGCCCTACGCGCCGTTCATCCACCACGCGCCGGCGCATATCGTCGAAAGTCTCGACCGGACCCCCGAAGGGATCGGCTTCCCAGTGGATACGTTCCTTGCTCCAGCTGTGTTTAACGACAGTAAAGTCGGGAGTTTCCTGCGGGCTGGACTTTGCGATCACTGAGCCGCACAAGGATAAAAACAAGACGACTGTAAACCCAACTCTCATGGTTTCCCCCTGTTGGTTTACTGATGGCTGCGAACCCAGGCTAAGGTATCAAACCTAAATTTTTTTGTGAATCCTGGTGTGTTGCCCTGAAATCCCTGGCACGAAAAACTTAAGGGACTGAAAACTTGGCGTCTTCAGTCCCTGCAGTTATCAGGAAGGCTGGCGCCTCCTTATTCCTGATTTACGTAGACAGGCTAGAAGACTAGCCTGACGCCTATGATGATACGGCGGTTGCCGCCGTCCGTCGTCCACTGGTTCAGGATGTTACGTCCTGCGTTGCCGAAGCGCTGGCAGGTGGTTGCCGCAGCGGTTAGCGGACCGTTGCATTGCAATGTGCCGAACAACTGCTGCCCCTGTCCACGGATAAGGTTAAAGAGCTCCTCGGTATTCGTGGTCGGCAAGGGCGCGAGCACGTTGGCGCGGATGGCATTGCCTACAAGTCCGTCAATGCCGTTAAGAGCGCCAGTCGGATCAGCGCCGTTCAGCGGCGTGAACGGGGCGCCGCTCTGGAACGTGACGAATCCATTGAACTGCCAACCTCCCAGGACGAGCCCAGCCAAGCCCTGCTGGTCGCGGTACCAAGGCAACTCGTAGACGAAGTTGCCAGAGACGCGGTGGGGGCGATCGTAGGAAGATCGGCCTTTGTCGCCCGGCAGATTGCGAGGATCCTGCGCGACGGCAATC
>JBHENP010000006.1:45616-131132 GCA_046261995.1 Pyrinomonadaceae bacterium | reverse complement strand
CTGGTAAAGCGAGTATTTACGGCACGAAGCGGTGGTGTCTACTGTCCGGTGGTCGAGTTCACGACCGCCGCCGGCCAGATTGTGCGGTTTGAGTCTCAGTTTGGAACGATGCCCGCAACTCATCAAGTGGGGCAGACGATCCAGGTTCACTATGAAGTTCATGATCCGCAGAAAGCCGAAGTTGATTCGGTAACTTCGCGCTGGTTCGTACCAGGTTGCATGATCGGAATGGGGCTCCTGTTTTTTGTTCTCGGAGGTTCTCTGCTGGTAATTGGGATTTTAGTGCTAGCAGGCAGCAGTGGCTGAATGTATATGACAAGACTTTGTGCGAAGGAGTCTCAATGTTTTCCAGGGCCATCGTTCGTCCGCCCAGTGCCAATTTTGCCGAAGGCTTGACCTCTGTAAGGTCAGGTGCCCCGGTTTATGCGCAGGCGTTGAAACAGCACGACGCCTATTGTGCAGGGCTTGAAGTGTGTGGGCTGAAGCTGGCGCGTTTGCAGGCCGACGAGCGTTATCCTGATTCCACTTTTGTTGAAGATGTCGCCGTCATCACGGAGCGTGGGGCGATCTTGGCACATCCGGGAGCCCCGAGCCGAACTGGAGAGGTGGAAGGGGTAAAGGAAGCGCTAGGGAAGTTTTATTCCACGCTACGTTCTATTAAGAATCCTGGCACCCTCGACGGTGGAGACATCTGCGAAGCCGGGAATCATTTTTTCATTGGCATTTCCGAACGCACGAATGAGAACGGTGCTCAGCAGTTGGCTGAGTGGCTGGGCTCGTTAGACTACACCTCGAGTTTCATGGACATCCGCCGCGTGAACGGAATTCTTCACTTGAAAAGCGGCCTCGCGTACCTGGGCGACAATAGGCTGGTGGTAATTGAGGCGATTTCAAACCGGAAGGACTTTAGAGGCTACGATCTCATCGTCGTCGATACGCAAGAGGGGTATGCGGCGAACTGTGTTCGCGTCAATGAACACGTATTGTTGGCTGCGGGTTACCCCGAGCTGGAAAAGAGTTTAAGCAAACTGGGTTACCAGACAATTGCGTTGGAGATGTCCGAGTTTCAGAAGATGGATGGGGGATTGAGCTGTCTATCATTACGCTTTTAGAAAGCTGTTGAGGCGAAATGTCGGATTCGAGCGACCGATGCAAGTGAACGTCAAATTCATCGTTCCCACACTATTGAATCGAAATAGACGTTGCTAGTCCGCAACCTATCCAGGAGGTAATGATGAAGTTAGTGGTCATTTTCATGGTTCTTTTGATAGCGGCCGTGCCCTGTTCTCAGGGCCAGAAACGAGTGACGGAAACAGAGGAACTAATCAGAGGGCTAGAGAGCAAACTTGCCGTCGCCATACTGCAGGGCGACTCGACATCGGTTGGACGGATTCTCGCCGACGACTACATCGAGATAAACGCCCAGGGGTTGCTGACGCGCAAAGAAGATCTGATGGCGATTGTGAGGGCCAGAGCGGCTGCGCCGCAGGCCGAGAGTGTGGGCCCCGACGTTACTATCGATGAGATCAATTCGCGAACGCATGGAGATACTGCTGTCTTGATTGGGCGTATCACGACTCGCTATCAGTTTATGGATTATCAAGTTTCGCCGGACACTCCTCAAACTACAGCCCCAACAAATACCGTGCAGGAACGGTTTATGAAGGTCTATTCAAAACGAAAAGGTCAATGGCAACTCGTGGCGTCAATGAGGACGGCGATTGCAAAGCGGTAAATGTCCGACATGCTTCAGCTTGTCGTAGTGATTCGCAAGACTCAAGGTTATCGTAAAGGCGACAGTCGGATGTCCGACAACTTTAGCTAGTCGTTGAAATCACTAACCCTCACTCTTGCTAGTAACAGTAATGTCGTACATTGAATGTTGCCAGTGTCGGCGACAAGCTGAAGCATGTCGGACATTTGGAATCGGTTGAGTAATGCGCGTATTAGACACTAGAGGATTCGAATTCAATCATAGCGCGCGCTGGCGTCCTGTAGTTGTTGTGCGCTGCCGGGGTCTCTTCAAGTTTGACACGACGACAATTCATCGGTAGACTCCGTCCGCTTCATTTCGATCTGGTGTGACACTTAGTAGCATGCGCCCCAACGAGGCAGTGTCCCGAGCCAGAAACTCCAGTAAACGCCATCCGTCACTGAATTAGCTCCCCGAAATTTCAGAGACTGCAAGCCCGATGCTTTTGAGTCTATCTCAAGAGCAGCTGGTCCTAGGCTATAGGCTTCAGCGCTGAGGCCCGAAACTTTCGCCCAGAGACTTTCGACGCCTTGTGCGCGAAAGTCTTGAGGCATCACCCCAAGACGTTTCTCTTAAATGTGTACCCCGCGTGTGCCGGCGTCTGTCCTTACGCGGATAGCCCTCGGTAGAAGCGAGTCGGCATCCCCAATCATATTCATTCAAGGAGCTAAAGATGAGACCAAAAGGTTTACCTGGCAAAGTCCCCCGGACTAAAAAAGTAACAAGGACCCGCATTGGATTAGTCCTTTCGGCGATATTAATCGCGCTGACTGTAGGAACAATTGCGTTGACACGTACTTCAACACAGGCCCAAAGAAAGAAATACGTCGCTACCAAGGAGATCGTACGCGATCAGGCGAGCGGAAGACTGCGCAAGCCGACTGCTGAAGAAACTGATGAAATGGTTGATTCAATCAAGTCGCTAACGAACCGCTCGACCGAAGGTTTGACTTCTACTCAGCAACCAGACGGCACGGTATCGATGAACCTCGAGGGCCGCTTTGGTGGTGTAGTGCTCGGCAGAGCCAATGCCGACGGCACGACCGAGGTTCGTTGCGTGTTCACTATGGAAGAGGCCGCTGAGTTTCTCGGCCTCGAAGAAACAACCTCACAGGAGTAAGGAGAACCAACATGCGAAAACATAATCTTAATACAAAGCGTTCAATCGTTCTTTTCGCCATGATGGTGGTTCTCGCTTGCTCTAGCAGCGCGTTCGCAGGAGCTACCATTTCTATTATCAATGCCGATGGGCCTGGCGAGGGATTCAACGATCCGACGCCGGCAGCACCCGTTGGTGGCAATACGGGAACCACATTAGGCCAGCAGCGCCTGATTGCGTTTACCTTTGCCGCGAACATCTGGGGCTCAACTCTCGACAGCAACCAAACCATCTTCGTTCAGGCTGCTTTCAACCCACTCGCTCCGAACGTTTTAGGTAGCGCGGGCGCAACGTTTGTTTTCCGCGACTTCACTGGTGTCGGTCTCTATCCGGGCGCAGAATTTCCTGGAACCTGGTATGGCTCAGCACTCGCCGATAAGCGTGCAGGTGCCGACTTGAACCCCGGCTTTGCCGACATCGCGGCCCAGTTTAGCAGTAACTTCAACTTCTATCTGGGAATCGACAACAACCACGGAGCACAGAATGACCTCGTGGCGGTGCTCCTGCACGAGTTCGGACACGGCCTGAATTTTCAGAACTTTGTGAACGAAGGAACGGGTGCGAATCTCGCAGGCTTCACTGATATCTACGCCCGTCACACATTGGACACCACCAATGGATTGTACTGGGATCAAATGACCCAGGCCGAGCGCCAGGCTTCAGCCATCAGGTATGGTCGAGTCGTCTGGGATAGACCTAACTCAGCTGTCACAGCGGGAGTGCCGAGCGTGCTCATATTTGGCAGTCCTGAAGTGAGGGTCCTGACGCCAGCCGCAATCGCCGGAACTTACCAGTTCGGAACGGCCGCTTTCGGCCCACCCATCACCCTGCTGGGCGCTCCGGTAACCGGTGGCGTGGTCGCGGCGCTTGACGCTGCAGATGTGGCCGGCCCAGCGACGACGGATGGTTGTTCGGCGATTACCAATGCCGCAGCCGTCTCAGGCAAAATCGCTTTAATAGAACGTGGAACCTGCGGCTTTGCGGTGAAAGCCAAAAACGCTCAAAATGCCGGGGCAACTGCGGCGATTATCTACAACAATGCAGCCAACGCGGCGGCAGGGCCTCCGGGAATGGCGGGTGTAGACCCGACCATCACTATTCCGAGTGTCAGCCTGTCGCGGACTGACGGCCTTGCCATTATTGGTCAACTTCCGAATGTCACCGCCTTCATCGGCAAAGACCCCAGCATTCGGGCTGGCGCTGATGCTCTCGGCAGGGCGCGTCTCTTCATGCCCAATCCCGTGCAGGCTGGATCGTCCGGTTCACATTATGATTCGATCGCGTTCCGCAATCTTCTGATGGAACCGGCCATCAATGGCGACCTGACGCACAATCTCAAGGCTCCTGATGATTTAACGCTGGAACTGATGAGGGACGTGGGTTGGTTCGCCGACTCTGATCTAGACGGAGTCGCAGATGGGACTGATTGCGAGCCGCGTTCCAATCTCAGCGCGACAGTTGTTATTGATGGCTGCAACAGTGGTGTAACGAACACGCTGTTCTTAAGCGGTTGCACGATTAGCGATTTGATCGCTCATATCGCAGCAGATTCCCGCAATCACGGTAAATTTGTGAGCGGCGTCGCGCGACTCACCAACGCCCTTGTGAACCAGGGACTCATTACCAGTGCTCAACAAGATGCGATAATGAGTTGTGCCGGGTCGTCTAGTCTTCCATAGGGTCTTTCAGACTCCTTGGAACCATTCAACGAAACCACTGCTTCATCACAGGACGGCGACGAATACCAATTCGTCGCCGTCTTCTTGTGTTTGGCCTTTCGCATTAATTTTAAGTAATGATAAAAGGGAAACGGAGTCGCGTCCAAGGACTTGAAGTCTTTAACATGATCCGCGTTGCTGCCCGCAATTAGTGCGTGGGTAAGCTTCGAATGGAGGAAACAAATGAAGTTGATGTCAGCCGTTCTTGCGTTGTGGATTGCTCTGCCGGTCGCGGTCGCCGGCCAGGGCAAAACCGCTTCCAGGACAAAGGGTATTTTGCTTGAGGACCTTACCTGGATAGGGGCGGAAAAGATATTGACGCCTTCGACCGTAGTCGTCATCCCTCTGGGAGCTGCGGCCAAGGAGCATGGCCCGCATCTGAAGCTCAAGAACGACTTTCTTATTGCTGAGTACTTGAAGCGGCGCGTGCTTCAGCAAACGTTAGTGGTTGTTGCGCCGACGCTCAACTATCATTTTTACCCCGCTTTTGTGGAGTATCCGGGTTCTACTACCCTTCGTCTGGAAACGGCGCGAGATATGGTGGCTGATATTTGCAGAACTCTGGCACGCTTTGGTCCTCGTCGCTTTTATATTCTGAACACCGGTATTTCTACTCTCAGAGCGCTGAGACCGACGGCCGAATTGCTGGTGGCAGAGGGCATCTTGCTCAGATACACCGATCTCAGGGTGTTGGAACCGGTCGAAAAGTTGATTAGGCAACAAGAGGGTGGAACTCACGCGGACGAGATCGAGACGTCAATAATGTTATACATCGATCCGGCAAGCGTAGATATGAAGAAGGCGGTAAAGGACTATCACGGCAACAGTGCGAGAGGCGGACTGACAAGAGACCTAAAGAAGGAAGGCGTGTATTCCCCGACAGGCGTTTGGGGTGATCCGACGCTGGCTACCAGAATTAAGGGAAAGACGGTTACCGAAGCGTTGGTGTCTGTAATTCTGAAAGAATTAGAAGAGCTGCGGCAAGCCCCGCTGCCAAGTACTCCGAAGCAATGACTTGGTGAAGCCTGGGATTGGATCCCAATTCCCAAGCGGGAGGCGACAATGATAAAGACCCATGGGCTCTCACATATAAGCCTCGCGGTTCGCGATCCAGATCGCTCTTTGGCCTTCTATCAAAGAGTATTTGGGGTGAGTGAGTACTACCGCGACGAGAGCAGTATCCAGGTTCTCGGACCAGGAAGCCATGACGTCATTGCATTCGATAAGGATGTTGCGAATGCGGGCAAGAGTGGCGGAATAGCTCACTTTGGTTTCAGGTTGGTGGACGCGGCCGATATCAATTCAGCCGTTGCTGAAGTTAAGGAGGCAGGGGGTAAACTGATCCGGCGCGGCGAGTTTGCGCCAGGGTTACCTTTTGCATACGTGCAAGATCCAGATGGTTATGAGATTGAAATCTGGTACGAGTAGAACCGGGAATTATTTTACGAAAACTGGCCGTTGTCAGTGCCTGTATATTGAGTCCCAGCCCATATTAATTGACCTTTCTTAAGGTTTTACTTGAATTCCATATGCAATTAAAGTAGTGTGAGCAACTTTGAGCGGCGGGTACTTACCGGATCGCACCATAAGGGTTCTATCAGTCTTAACCTAAGGGACAATCAACGTTGGATCAAGAATAACGCCACTCGACGCATCCGCGTCGGCGTTCTTAACTTTAGTTTGGAGAATCTGGATGAAATCTGTTAGCCCCCGAGTGATCAAGAATGGAAATGGAAACGGACATCGTAAGGCTAAAGGTAAAGATGTCATTCCCCAAATAGCCCCCCCGAAGCCCAAAGATGGCGGCAAACTGATTGTGCTCACAGCGCCGCTCACCGAAGCAATTGACCACGCCGGATACTTCATTCAAATGGCCATGGCCTCGTTGCCCATCTGGATGGAGGGCGTCATCAACAAGAAGTACCCAAAATGGCGTGACCTTGAGAAGAACGAGGACAGCTCGGCGCGATACATGCCGGCGGGTGTGCGACTGGTTGAAACATCGCTGCTACGCGAATATAAACCGGATGATATCGTAGCCTGTTTCCCGGAGGACCTTCATAAGTTCGTGGGGCCGCGCACGCGCGTTGTAGCTGTATCAACGCACAATCCTCTAGGCGTCACCTTTGCCGCGGGTGTTTATACTTCCATCTTCGGCTCTTCTCGGATGCCTATCAATTCTCACTACTCGCGCGAGTTGTTCGACAGTATTAAGGCGAGCCCTTACCGGAGCAACTTTAAAGTCATTGTGGGTGGCTCCGGCGGTTGGCAGATTACTCAGACAGACACTTTCGTAGAACTTGGCGTCGACTGCGTGGTCGAAGGACGCAGTGAGTCAGTCGACACACTCGAGTTATTTCGCAAAGCAATTCGCGGCGAGGAGTTACCGCGAAAGGTTGATGTCAAACATCCGTTGGATCGCGAAGGCATTCTGTTTCCCGATTCGCGAACTACTTTTGGCGTAGTCGAGATGACGACCGGCTGTGGCCGCCGTTGCAAGTTTTGCGTTCCGGATTTAAATCCGCAGATCGATCTTCCTAAAGACAAGATTATGGGCGCCGTGCGCGCCAACGTTCGGGACGGTAACAAGCAAATATCTCTGGCCACCGAGGACATGTTTATCTGGGGCCAAGTGCACACGGACACGCCTTTCTATTTCCCTAATCGCGAAGCACTGGTTGACCTCTACTCGGATATTGTTAATACGCCAGGTGTCGAGCAACACGTTCTGAGTCACAGCACCATCGCGCCGGCGGTGGTGGATCCGATGCTCATCAAGCAGCTCTCCGAGTTGCTGTTACCAAAGAGTCCAATTCACTTTCCTTATTTGAGCAGCCATCCGCAGAAAAAGGCTCTGGCGCCGCTCATCGGACTGGAGACGGGTTCAGTGCGAATGGCAAAGCAGATCATGCCGAGCAAAGGCGTGCCGTTCCACATCGACGACTGGCCCAGCATTGTGCTCGAGGGCTTGCGTGTCTTGAATGAAAACAATTGGTTTCCCGCGATGACGCTGATTGTCGGAAATCCGGGTGAGACTGATGAAGACGTGATGGACACGATCGATCTTATTTATGAGATGGAGCGCCGCGGTTTGTTTGCGTTTCTTATCCCGTCAATCTTCACTCCGCTGCATGACACTCGGATGGAAAAAGCCAAGGGCGTGACACAGACAAAACAGCTCACGCCGCTGCAGTGGCAGTTGATGATGAAGTGTTGGAAGATGAACCTGCGTCCCGGCCAGTACAGTTGGTGGGGACCCACGGCCTGGCGATTGGGATCGATTGGGATGTGGCTCTACAAGCTGCGCCGTCTTAATGGGCCTAACTTCACCTGGCCGCTTTGGATGTTCTCTGGCGCTATTTCTGAAAAAAATCTGAATCGCATGGGCAAGATTTATATGGGCAAACCCCTGAAGATAAAGACGCGCAAAGAATTAATAGCGACTCTGCGGCCCAATGATTGGCAGTTTCTGCGCGCCGACAATGGCCACCTACCCGAAGGCTATATACCTCCATCAGAGCGTGGCCAGATTTTCCTACCGGACGTTCAGGAGCCGTTGCCACAGCACGCCTGAGTGTCTTGAGCCAATTATGAATCTAAGCCCGTGCATGGAGATCTCGTTCGTGCGCGGGCCTTTCTTTAAGATTCGAGGTTAAGCGTCGTGGGTTTTACCCCGTTAGGGGTGGGATGTTTATAGACTGTCACATTTCACACGACCCTTGCGCCGTTCGGAGGAGCGGAAGGTGGCTGGAGGGTGCCACGCTACTTGAGTTCCGCTCCTCCGAACGGCGCAGGATTGGGTGCGACACAAGGCTATAAACATTTCACACCTACGGAGTGAACCTCCTAGTAAGTGCTATGGGCCATTAGATGACGCCTGTCTTCAAACAATGCGCCTCCGCTAGGCTTTGTTACAGCCACGAGGGTCAGTGCTAACATAGAGCGCACCAGGCAAACGCAGAGACAGAGAGGGAATTGAAGTTTGTCAAAACTAAACAGAAGAGACTTCTTTTTCACAGCTGGGATGGCGGGAGCGGGCGCTTTCGCTTTCTACGTTGAAGGACGAACCGGCTTACTAAACGCAAATGCCAGCCTCGTCCACTCATCTAATAACATCGGCTATGGGCCGCTGTTCCCCACCAAAGCCAACAACACTGGCGAAATGCTACTCGCCTTACCGAAGGGTTTTCAATATACGGTCATCGGCAAGACCGGAACCATCATGTCCGATGGCCGGCCGACGCCTCGTGCGCACGACGGAATGGCGGCTTTTCAGGTGGGGAACCAGCTGAGGTTGGTTCGCAACCACGAAATCAATAATCAGACCGGAAAGCCCGGCATCGCGATAGGTGCTAACGCCTACGATCCGCTTGCTGGAGGAGGCACAACCACACTCGTGATCGATTCTGGCACGCGCGAGGTGGTCAAGGATTTTGTCAGTCTCAGCGGTACGCTTGTGAATTGCGCCGGGGGACCAACACCATGGAACAGTTGGATCAGCTGTGAAGAGACATTGCTTGGCCCTGCGAAATTCAAAAACGCGAATGGACAGGATCTGGGTGGCTTCGGCCAACGCCATGGTTATTGTTTCGAAGTGCCCGCCGCCTCGGACCAGCCAGTTCGTCCCGTGCCTCTCAAGGATATGGGATGCTTGAAGCACGAAGCGATTGCGGTCGATCCCAAAACTGGAATTGTTTATCTGACGGAGGATCAGACTACAGCCGGTTTCTACCGATTCATTCCGCGCAAAAAGCGCGAGCTTGCGGCGGGAGGACGGCTGCAAATGTTGGCTGTGAAGGACCGGCCGAATTTCGACACGAGAACACGGCAGAAGGCTGGCCTCGGTCTTCCCGTCCGTTGGGTGGATATAGCGAACCCTGATCCACCTGAAGCGGAAAGAGATGAGCTCGCGGTATACAAGGAAGGGTTTGCCGCCGGTGCTGCAACCTTCGCGCGGTTGGAAGGCTGCGCATACGGGAAGGGAAGAATTTTCTTTGATTCCACTAGCGGCGGCGACAAAAGGCTGGGTCAGGTCTGGGAGTATGCTCCCACTGACGATGATCAGGGAGTGTTAACATTGCTTTGCCAGCCAAATGATCCCGCGAGTCTAAACATGCCGGATAACATGTGTTTGACTTCAAAAGGCAGCGTAATAATCTGCGAGGACAACCCGACGAGTATTCATCTGCGCGTGATGAACAGGGAGGGTGAACTGGGGACGTTGGCAAAAAATGTTATGCAGGGCTTTGAGAACCGGGAGTTCGCCGGCGCGACTTTCAGCCCTGACTTCAAGACGTTGTTCGTTAATATCCAGGTTCCGGGCCTCACCCTGGCGATTTGGGGACCCTGGCGATCAATCTAACACCCGGAGCTGGCCTCAAACCGGCCCGTCTATTTCACTCGTCGGCTTACCGGGCTGATCTGTTTCCAACTCTTTCCATATCTGAACACTCCTTGTTTCCTTCAGTAAAAGCGATCCCACAATAAAAGTGAGAGTGGCGACGACTATGGGGTAATACAACCCGGCGTAAATATTTCCCGTTTCCGCCACCACCCAGAGACTGATGAGCGGCAACAACCCTCCGAACACTCCGTTACCTATGTGGTAAGGAAGGGAGAGCGCCGTGTACCTGATCTTTGCCGGGAAAGCTTCCACGAGGTAAGCGGCGATAGGGCCATACACCATCGTGACAAAAATCACCTGGATGAATACGAGTCCGATTAGCTTCCAGGCAATCAGATCGCTGAGAAGAGCACCAAGATTTGTATACGGCAGGACCTCCATTGCCGGTTGCATTGCGCCGTCAATAACGGTTTGCGGAGTCAGCGTGATTGCTCCCGTGACGACATGCTTTCGCGAGACTGCAGTAACGACGTTTGAACCTGCGGCAACCTGCATGGCCCTGTAGATCGGTATGTAGGAGACTGCGGCCAGGAGACAGCCGACCATCATGATCCATTTGCGACCAATGCGATCGCTGAGCGCACCAAAAACTACAAAGAACGGCATCGCGAGCAGGAGTGCGATGGCCACGACGTAGTTTGCCGCAGTGGCATTCACCCTCAGGATCGCTTGCAGATAGAAGAGCGCATAGAACTGTCCGGTATACCAGACTACGCCCTGGCCCGCCGTCGCACCGAAGAGCGATATGAGAACGAGTTTAAGGTTCTTCCATTGGGTGAATGCCTCTTTGAGAGGCTTGGCCGAGGTCATGCCGGCGCCCTTAATGTGCTGAAAGATCGGCGACTCTTTCATGCGTAGTCGAATGTAGAGCGAAATGCCGACCAGTAAGATTGAAATGACGAAGGGGATGCGCCAACCCCAGTCGCTGAACTCTTCGCGGCTCATCGAATTCTGGACCAACAGGATTACCGCTAACGAAAGAAACAACCCCATGGTCGCCGTAATCTGGATGAAACTGGTGTAGAAGCCACGCTTCTCGTCAGGCACGTGTTCGGCGACGTAAACGGCAGCTCCGCCGTACTCACCTCCCAGGGCCAGTCCTTGCAGGATGCGAATCACCAGCAGAATAATTGGCGCCGCAATTCCAATCGTGGCGTAGGTAGGAAGAAATCCGATGAGAGCGGTCGCGCCGCCCATGATCAGCAACGTGACAAGGAAGGCATATTTGCGACCAACCAGGTCGCCGATGCGTCCGAAGAACAGCGCTCCAAAGGGCCGCACAACGAAGCCTACCGCGAACGTTGAAAGGTAGGCGATCAAAGCCAGTGTGTCGTTGCCTTGAGGATAAAAGAGTGGCGAGATGACTGTAGCCAGGCTGCCGAAGATGTAGAAGTCGTACCACTCGATCATGGTTCCGACCGCAGAGGCTCCGATGACTTGCCAGATTTTATAATCGTAAACTCTCGCAGGCGACGGCGTGATTTGGGCGTTTGTTTTCTCGTGAAGAGAAGCGTCTCGGGCCATTTCGAATGGGTTTCCCGCTTTCCTGGACGAACTCGAGATTGCTCTCGCATCCTAACGGTAAGGGCAGAGCCCAGGCAACATTAAAAGCGCAACATAAAAACCAATTGACGGCTGGCGTCTGTTCAGCATATCGTGGCGCTATCTCGTAAGGCTTACCGCTTAGTCTTGCGTTGTTGTCTTAACCAGTACACCTCACGACACCGATAGCCTCCCTGGCGAAGCCCGACTCGGAGTGCCGTGAATGGACGATGAGAGAAGATCAAAGCCGCGGTTAAGCGTTAGCCTTGACGCAAGCTGGGACCGCGACCATCCTGCGAGAATTTCAAACCTCTCCGAAGGCGGTTGTTATCTGGACACCGTCGGCGAAGTCATGCGCGGCGAGATTGTCGGCTTTCGGGTCCTGCTGCCAGACGGTGATTTTCTATACCTTGAAGGTGAGGTTAGGCACTACACCGCCGGGGTTGGCTTCGGTGTGCAGTTTGTCGACCTCAATGATGAGCAACAGTCCAATCTCAAGAGGTTAATAGGAATGGCAGTAGAATCCGGGCCTGGGTCAGAACCAATCGTCGCTGACCTCGTTGAGGAGTAATCCCGCATTTGCGATTATCAATTTACCATTTACTATTCACTCTCTCTATCAAAGCAGCTGACATCCGGGAGGAGCGTCTATGTCTGAGGAACCGTTTGATAAAGCGACCGCTATAAAGTTGTTAAATGAGATTCTGGAGACTGAGCTGGCGGGAGTAGTGCGATACACGCACTACGCGCTGATGGTTTTTGGTCATAACCGCATTCCGATAACGAGCTGGTTACGCGGTGAAGCAACTACCTGCCTGGAACATGCGAATCAGGCGGGCGAGCTGGTCACTCATTTTGGCGATCACCCTTCGCTAAAAATTGGCGCGCTGCTGGAAACTCACAAGCACGGGATTAACGACATCTTACTTGAATCACTGGAAGCGGAGAAGACAGGTTTGATCCTCTATAAGAAATTGCTTGATCTGGTGCGCGACCGATCCGTACTGCTGGAAGAGTATGCTCGCAGGATGATTGCGGAAGAAGAGACGCATCTCGGTGAGGTGAACAAGATGCTGCGCAAGCCGGGCGAGTTAACGCAATTCGCTACTTAGGCTCTAAAATAAAAGTTAGTTGAACTGCTCTTAACCTTAGGTGGTGTGTCTGATTTCGATGGCTCCGCGATTACCTCAACTAAGAGTAGCCTTAGACACGATCCACGAACAGACACGAAATACCACTAACGAGATTTCGTGTCGGGTTCGTGTAAGTTCGTGGATCTCTTAGTTCGGTCGCAATTCACAAACAGCAAGAAACTGCTGACTTGGCTAAGAACGCTAAAAATGCTTTAGTCGAGGAACAACATCCTACGGCGCACCCAACTAACATTACTGACTTTGTGATCCCGACGATTTAAGTATAATGAACGGCAAAGGAGTGAAAGACGATCAATGATTAAATATTTTCTTATCTGTGCCTTGTTGGTAATCGGGCTCGTTGCGGTTGGTTCGGTGGGTGCGACCACGGATGCCCCAGCCGTAGGAGCTGTAGCGCCGGAATTCTCACTTGCGACAAACGAAGGCAAGCAAGCAGCATTAAAGGACTTTCGTGGTAAGTGGGTGGTGCTTTACTTTTATCCAAAAGACTTCACCAGTGGCTGCACGCTGCAAGCGCGTAACGTGACCTGGCGAAGTATGAGGCTCTGAATGCTGTCATCCTGGGAGTCAGCGTCGACACCGCCGATTCTCATAAAGAGTTTTGTGCCAAGGAAGGACTGGCGTTTAAACTGCTTTCCGACACTGATGCCAAAGTAAGTGATGCGTATGGTTCCGTAATGGACTATAACGGCATGAAACTATCGGCACGCAACACTTTCGTCATCGATCCGAATGGAAAAATCGCCCAAGTGTTTCTGAAAGTGAAAGCCGCGGCAAACAGCGAAGAGGTCTTGGCTGCGCTGGCTACTTTGCAGAAGAAGTAGGTTATTAGCGTCGCAGTGCGCGTGGATCTTTTTGAAACCCGTCGCGATGCGGGTCGTGTCCAAAATCTGTAGGGGCGTCCCTCCGTGGGCGCCCCATCGTTGCATTATCATTAGAGTGTCACTAGCACCATGCGACGATGGGGCGCTCACGGAGGGTCGCCCCTACAGATTCGGGACACGACCGCATAAGTGCAAGAGAGCTGCGGTGAATATTTAATGATTCGGCTCCCGTCTCACCAGGAGCAATCCCTTTTCACCTGCCTGTTTAGACTGGCTTCCGGCGCTTCTCTCTGACAAGTCAACGTCTATGAAGAGAATAACATTTATGCTGAATAAACTTTTGACGTCTGCCCTGATGATAGGGATGGTTACGGGCACCATGGCACAAACGCGATTACGAACAAACTCTCGCGACAGTTTACCTGTGGGCTACTGGCCACTCGACAAGAGCCAGCCAATCATTGACAAGACGGAATCGATAAGGCTGGCGCCTGATGTCTCGCATTTGAGCGAGGGCGAGCAACAGGCAGTTGCAAAGCTGCTGGAAGTGGGAAAAATCTTTCAAAGGCTCTTTGAGCAGCAGCGTCACCCTCAGGCGCTGACCGGGTATCGGAATCTCGTCCAGCTCGACACCCGCACCGGTTCGAGCCCCGCTACACAGAATCTGCTCACTCTCTATCGTCTGAATCAGGGGCCGATTGCCACGACACTCGACAATAAACGTGAGGCGTTTCTGCCGGTTGACGATGTGAAGCCGGGGAAGAACGTTTATCCGTGGGGTGTGAAGAAAGAAGAGCTCGACGCCTTCCTGTCCGCACATCCTGAGAAGCGAGACAGCATTCTGGATCTCCGCACGGTGGTCCGGAAGCTTACGCTTGCGAATGTTCAGCACGATTTGGCTGCTCTCAAAAAATATCCCGCCCTCGATACCCTCCACCTTGGTCTGCGCCAGGACCTGGAGAAGATGTCGCGATCGAGTGGGAAATCGCCAGGTAGTCCAAAGTCCAAAGTCCATCGTCCAACGTCAAGAACAAACCCAGTCTTGGATCACAAGACGTTGGACGTTGGACTTGGGACTTTGGACGTTGGCTATTATGCAGTCCCTTACGCAATAGCCTACGCGGATGAGTTGATTAAGGCGTACGCCTTGTTGAATGAAGCAGCGGATGCGGTTGCGAAAGAGGATGAGGAATTTGCCCGGTACCTGCGCAATCGTGCCAGAGATTTGTTATCCAACGACTATGAGTCCGGCGACGCAGCCTGGATCACCGGACATTTCAAGAATCTTAACGCGCAGATCGGCTCGTATGAGGTCTATGACGACGAACTTTACGGCGTTAAGACGTTCTTTTCTTTCAATGTCTTGAGTACGCGCCGGCAGGAAACGACCGCGCTGCGGCAGGCAATGCGAGGATTGCAGGCGCTTGAGGATTCACTACCCTACGAAAATCACAAGAAGATTAGAGAAGACATACCCGTCGGCGTCTATGATGTGGTTGCTGATTTTGGCCAATCTCGCGGCGGAAACACGGCTACAATCCTGCCCAACGAAAGTTATCTGGCGCGGCGTTATGGACGGACGATTCTCTTGCGCGCGAACATCATGCGCGAACCGAATATCTTTCAGGGTACCTCAAGGACCTGGGCAGCCGCGATCGCTGACCAGCATAAGAATGATTTAAGTGCCGACGGAACCTTCTATCGCACTCTCTGGCACGAGGTGGGACACTATCTGGGAGTCGACCGAACTAAAGATGGCCGCGACCTGGATGAGGCTCTTCAGGAAGACTCCAGTGCGATGGAGGAGATGAAGGCTGATCTCGTTTCGCTATTTGTGGCTCCGGCACTACGTAAGAATGAGTACTACACCGACGCGCAGTTACGTTCGGTTTATGCTAGCGGCATCCTCCGCGTGCTCCAGAACAACAAGCCGCGCCGGGACCAGCCTTACAATACAATGCAACTCATGCAGTGGAACTTCTTCCTCGAAAACGGTCTGTTGAGTGTGGAGAACGGCAAACTTCGAATTCATTACGACAAGTATCACGAAGTTGTCGGCAAGATGCTGCGCAAAGTCCTGGAGGTGCAATATCAGGGCGACAAAGCGGCGGCGGTCCGGTTCATCGAGCAGTACACAAAGTGGGATGACAATCTGCACGGTGCGATCGCGAAGAACATTCGCGACCAGCAGCGCTATCGGTTCCGGCTTTTCAAGTATGCTGCGCTGGGGGAGTGAAGTTCTCCAAACACCCGCCGCGACTAACTTCTATTTTCATAAGAGCGTTCACGCTAGGTGCCTGTGCGGAGAATTCTGGGTCACCCCGTAGGGGTAAGATGTTTATAGCCCCGTATGCCACACTCTCCCACCGTTCTGAGGGGCGGAACTCAACCTGGCAGGTACTCATCTAGTATTAGTCCGCCCCTCAGAACGGCTAGAGGTGTTTGTGTCAACGGTCTATAAACATCGCACTCCTACGGAGTGGACCTCCAACTTAATCACGCGCCAACCGAAGAGCTTCAACCTTCTTCAGTTTCATCAGGTTTCACTTCCGAAACGCATTGCCGCCCAGAAAATTCTCGCGCAAGTAAACGACCGTCTCGTGAAGGGTCTCGCCGGGGTCGCGAGACTTGAAGCTGAGTTCACGCGAGGCTTTCGCGCAGTTGAGATACCAGAAATATTGGGCCATCTCGATTGCTCCCGGTTCAACCGGCGAAGCCATTTGCCACTGCTTGAACAGGGAATCAACGAGCTTCGCTCCGCTTACGGCTAACCTGGATGGCAGCGCCAGTCTCGGAGCGGCAATTTTGGTTAGTCGCTCCAGGCGACCAAAGAATTTATCAAAAGTCCAATTCGCGGCTCCCAGCAGGTAACGCTCACCATGTCTGCCCTTCTTCATCGCCATTCGAAATGCGCTCGCGGCATCCCGCACGTCAACAAAGCTCAAGCCGCCACCCGGCAGGGCATTGATTTTGCGCGCCATGAAATCCAACACTACTTTCGTCGAACTTAAACGATCGTCTCCAGGACCAAGAAGCAAACTCGGATTCACAATCACCAGCCTCATGCCCCTACCGTTGAAGCTCTGGAGTCCCGCCACTTCCTGGTAGGTTTTGCTTGCGTAATAGGGCCAGCGCGAGATGATGTCGAGTGGGGGTGGGTACGTCTCGTCAGGAACCACCTCGCCATCTTTGGTCACTGCAATGGTGCCGCTGGTAGACGCCATGACAATCGATTTCACACCCTCGGCTTTTGCTGCCTCACAAAGCAGCCGGGTACCCTCGACGTGCAGCGCGTACATGTCGCGCGCGTCGTCTCGCTCACGTGAGACTCGACCGGCGAGATGATAAACATCTCGGATTCCCTCAACCGCGCGAGCCACGTCCGCACTTTTCATGATCGAACCTTGAAACGGCTCGACCCCCAAATTTACCAGCCAATCGGGAATCGAGGTGGCCATAACGCGAATATCTTTGGCCCCGTCTTCCACCAACTGCCGCACCAGGTGTGAACCGAGAAAGCCTGTACCTCCGGTGATCAGAGTCGAGGCTCGAGGCCTTTTCTCAATCGC
This sequence comes from Pyrinomonadaceae bacterium, assembly GCA_046261995.1. GTDB lineage: Bacteria > Acidobacteriota > Blastocatellia > Pyrinomonadales > Pyrinomonadaceae > PSRF01. The sequence goes on along the minus strand of JBHENP010000006.1, from coordinate 114,009 downwards.
TGCGCGACGCTTACCGGCAGGGGCCGTAGTCATTCTGGCCGTTCGTTTTTGTGGGGTCTTCTTTGAGGTGGTCACAGATGAGATACGTTGATCGATTCAATTAGGGACAGACCAATCGCGACTTGAATGGCATCACGCAAAGACGCAAAGAGGGCAAAGACGCAAAGTGGAACACCCCCTGCTTGATTTCTTATCCATGCGTTTTTTGCGTCTTTGCCCCTTTGCGACTTTGCGTGATTGTCCTAAGTAACAAGTTCCTCAACAACCGGCTCTTCTTTCTGCGCCAGTTGTGCGCGGCGCTCCGCTTTCCAGCGTGTGCGCAGGGCTTTCGCGTCAAAAGGATGTCTGGTTTGATCGCGCAGGTTCTCGACGTCATGCTTCACTCGAGCCGCGATTAAACGATAGGCTTCCGCGCGGGCCATGCCTTTCGTCATTTCTTCAAGCTCTTCAATTGCCAGAAAACGACCAATGCGTGCGCCAACTTCGCGGTGCTTGATGACGTTGGAGCCTTTCGGCATCGCTTCGTGAGTGCCCACCAGGTAGACAGGAAGAATGCCGACCCGCGAAGCAAGCGCTAAATAACCGACCACTGGCTTGAACTCCGCCATTTCCCCCGTTAACGAACGTGTGCCTTCCGGAAAAATTACTGCGTTATATCCGCGGTCGAGAAAGGAACGGGCGTGACGTAGCGACTGTCTCAGCGAGCCGGTACGCTCTATCGGGACCAGGTTTGTAAAGTTCTCCATGACCGCGCGCTTGTACTTGTTGTCGAAGAAGTAGTCCGCGGCGGCCAGCGCCACAAGATCCTTGCCAGCTTCGCCTAGCGCCATCTTGGTAAGGCCCATATCCAGGTGTGACGAATGGTTGGGAGCCACGATAAAATTTGTATGTACAGGGATATTGGATTGGCCTTCATATCGCGTTTTCAGGAACTTGTCATAGAAGAGCCTTTGGAGCACGTCGCCGGCTACATTTCCCGCCACGCGCACAAACGTAGGTACGTAAATCTCATCATCCGCCCGACGCTCTTCGGTGCGGGCTCGTTCGTCTGTGCGTGAGGCCGTCGAAGAACGCCTCTCCACTACACTCATTAACTCCCTCACGTCTTGTATCTCGTTGAATCGTTCCGGCGCCGAGATGGTACCGCCCGCATTCTCAATGGCGGTCCCCAACTCAACGAACATAAGGCTATCGAATCCCAGATCGGCAAGCCGCGTCCCCTGCGAAATTTCCGACCTGGGCCGGTTGCTTACAGTGGCCACGATATCAATGATCCACCGCCCTTCCAGGCTTGCTGCTTCACTCCCGGTGGATGCCTTTGTCGCCTTCTGACTTTGTTCAAGAGTTTCCATGATCGCCAGCACTTCTCGCCTCTTGACTTTGCGGGTAGCCGTGCGGGGCAACTCGATGTCAGTGAAGTGGAGCACTTTAACGCGCTTGAAGTAGGGAAGGGATGCAGAGACATCACGGAAATGCTCTTCGACGCGACGTCGCAAGTCCGCTCGCGAAAGTGTGATGTCGTACTCATCGTCGGCAACAACCAGGCAGGCGACCTTCTCGCCGATTCCATCCGGCAGGCCGATAATACTGAGCTCTTTCACGTAGGGTGAATTTGAGTAAATTTCTTCAAGTTCGTCGGGATAGACGTTCTTGCCATTTGTGTCGACGATAATTTCTTTGGAACGTCCCACCAGGTAGAGATTGCCGTCGTCATCCAACTTGCCGAGATCGCCGGTGTACAGCCAACGCTCAATGAGAGTGGTACGAGTTGCCTCTTCATTATCGTAGTAGCCCAACATTACATTCGGCCCACGCGCGATGACCTCCCCGACTCCATTTATATCCGGCTCAGTGATCTTGACCTGAACTCCCGGCAGAGGTTTGCCGACGCTGCCGCTGAGCATGCGATTCTCGGGGCGTGTAACCGTTAGCACCGGCGAGGCCTCCGTCAAACCGTAGCCTTCCAGAATTGTGAATCCCAAGCCTTGAAAGTCCTGTTGGATTTTTTCGTTCAAAGCAGAACCGCCGCTAATGAAATAGCGGATGCGGCCACCAAGACCCTCGTGAATGGGATAGAACACGAACGGTCCGAGGTTGAGTGGAGTCTTATCGCGAACCCAGGCATTGGCTTGAATCAACAAGTCAGCGGTCTTGCCAATCCAGTCGCTGCGTTCGTAGAACCGGGTCTTGATGCGTCGATGGAGCAGTTCCCACAAAGCCGGTACGCCAACCATCCCGGTCACATGTCCATTCTTTATTGCCCGGGCGAGTGCGTCGCTGGTCAACTCCGGCAAGTAAGTAATCTGCGCCCCGCGGCTAAGTGGGGTCAGGAAACCTGTGGAAAACTCGAAAGTGTGATGGAGTGGCAAGACCGAGAGCACGCCGTCGCGGGTCGACATGTCGAACACGGAAGAAAGCATCGAGACCATGCTGGTGAGGTTGCGATGCGAAAGCATCACACCCTTGGGATTACCGGTCGTGCCTGAGGTGAAGATGAGCGAGGCAACTGACTGCGCCTGGACCTTAGTTGGCAGCAATGCGATTCGCTGATCTTCCGTTTCCTCATCAGGGAGGGCGAAGACATCATCGAATGTCCAAAAGCGAAGCTTCAATCCTTCGTCGACGAGCCGTTGACGGAGTTCTCGGTGCTCTTGCTCGAGTTTCTTACTCAGGATGATTGCGGCAGCATCACCTGCGCGAGCGAAATTGATGATTTCGTCAGTTGAACTTTCCGGGTCAACGGGTATGCAGCTCGCCCCAGCCTTCAGCACGCCAAAATAAGTCATACCCCATTCGGGCGCGTTATGGCTGAATAGCATCACGCGCGCGCCCGGCTTAATTCCTTCGCTTGCAAGGAAAGCGGCAGCGCGGGTTGCCAGCTCCCCCACGTCGGCGTAGGTGTACTGCTCATTGCGTCCATCACGCTCTATACGCATGGCCACGCGTGTAGCGTGACGTTTAGTTGAAGTATCGAACAGTTCAATCAGGTCGCGATATGTGTAAACGCGCTTGGGTTGCGCGCGCATATCTTCTTCGAGCGTCGGGAACACCCACTTCTTGAGGCCCGGTAAGTGGATGTTTATCCAGTAGTCGTACCAGTCAATTTTCTCCGGGTTCCATGTGATCAGCGCTTGCTCGTCTTTTCTAATCCGCTCGAACAGCGACCGGATGTTGTCCGCGCGGAAAACGTAGGCATTCTCGATCGTAAACGGTCTAAACAGCTCAAAAGCTTCGGTAGTTTCGCGGGTGATTTCTTCGACCCGATCGACAGAAGTCTTGACCCTATCGATCACCTCGCCCACGCGCCCGCCGCCCCAGCGAGGTCGGGCCCGATCGAGCAGTGTTGAAGCCTTCCTGGCTGCCACGTTGAACATCGGGGTCGAAGTGGATTCAAATCGCGCGGTGGAGACGGCATGTGGCTCCATTCTGGCGGCAATCTCGTTTACGACTTTTAGGCCGGTTTCTCTTTCTTGAAAGTGCTTGCGTTTGTAAAGACCGACTAAGGTGATAATTCGCGATACATTGTTTGGGTTTGAATCACCGGTGGCTGCCTGATGGACCAACTGCGGCTCTTCGACGCAGGCCTGAGCCGCTACGGCAATCATTACCGACGACACCTGATCCACAGGGGTGATGTCCAGAATTAATTTTTCATTGGCAGGAATCTGCGTTTGCCCTTTGAGAACGATGAAGACAATTGGCGCGGTGGTCGTAAACCCTTCGTTCCATCCAGGGAAAGGATAGGCCAGCGCCGATTCAACAATACTCGGCCGCACGATGCTGCGCACGATTCCGGTTTCAGCGGCCACCAGCTGCTCGCCCAGTGCTTTTGTGTAAGTATAGATGTTTGGCCAACCCCACCAGGCCGATCTTTCTACTCCCAGTTGGGTAAGCCGCGTGCGGGTCCAGACTTTTCTTTCGCGCGCCACCGCCAACCCGAGGGCATCCGGATCGTCTTCATCACGTCCTTCTTCGATCAGGCGTTTACGAGCGAGATCACGAAAGCGCGCCACCATCATCGCGTCGCGAGCTTCCTCCTTCACCCGCTCCGCCAACTTTGCGCAGTCCTTAATCTCCTGTTCGACCGAAAACTCCACGCCGGGAAGTTCGTGTTTGCGTGGGAAGTAGCCAATGACGGGATCTCGTTCCCAGACCGCGCCCGAGCGGTTACCGGCCACAAAACAGGTCGAAACATGTACCAGGGCTGGCCGCTTCATGCGCCGGGCAAATGCGATCACGTTCTGCGTGCCGACCACATTTGTGCGCAGGGCACTCTCGAGAGTTGGATTGAAGGTTACGTTGCCCGCGCTGTTGATCACGACGTCAATATCGTCGGCAACTCTTTGCGCCTCCTCGTTCGTATAACCAAAGTTCGGATCGCCGATGTCGCCACCCAACACCCTCACCTTATCCCGCACAAATCCTTCCATCGCGCTGCCATAACGCTCTCGCAGCGGATCGAACGGTGGCGCCGTGATCACGTTATTCCAAAAGCGAGTTTCCGATTCCTCTTGCGAGCGGGCGCGCACGGTTACGTAAACTCGCCCGACGTTGGGAAAGCGATGCAACAACATACTCAGCGTGACTTTGCCAAGAAACCCAGTACTGCCGATCACAAACAGGTTACGGCCATTGTAGATTTCAGTTGGTGATAATTTCATGGCCGTATATCAGTCGCTCACTCCGTAATGATTCCGGAAGTTTAGAGTTCAAGCTTTAGCTTGTGTCTTTCGTGACCGCAGAGTAAAGTTCTGAACTCTGAACTACTCGCTCCTAAGCCTCGAATTCCTAAGCCTCGAATTCACTCCATGTCCGCGATCGCGATTATCGGTTGGTGCAGCATAGTGATCTCTGCCGAGCTGCCCATATAACTTCGCGCCATGGCAATGGCCTCAGTCAGATTGTCGGCGCGTTCCCAGCCCATCATCGCGGGAACGTGAGCGTTCTCCGCGCCGGCGGCGATGACGTGACCGGCATGCTGGCGCCCACCCTCGCCCCAGTACCACATGAAGAAAGGGTGCGACCCGTGATAGGCGTTACCACGCCGGTACATTTCGACGTAGCTCGGATTATTTGCAAACTCACGTTCATACTTATCGCGCAGGACGTTTGCGTCCCGGGTCTCAGGCAACAGGCGATTGAAGAACTCGATGTAGCTCGGGTGAAAATTGTGGTCGAATTCATCGGTGCAGGGATGATGCAAAATCAACGTACCGCCCTTTTTCAGAAGCGGCTTACCTCGATACATGTTGAAGTGGTAGCCGAGGGCCATCACCTGTACCAGCAACGGGTTAAGAATGGAATTGATGCTGTAAGGCGACATGTCCGGCACCGGGCAGATAAGAATGTCGCACTGGCCTTCGATAGGCACGACATACTGCTCCATGCTCTTGGCGATAATTCGATCGTGGACGGGAGTCGTGCGCCCCGCGTGGCAAGCAATCATCTCGTAGTTGCTCTTGAGCGAGTTGTACATGCTGCGTTTCGCCGGACGTGGCATCTTGTTCATCGCGAATCGCATGGCCTCGTACTTCATTCGATCGAAGGCGGAGAAGTCGTCTTCGTTCTTCGTCAAGAACCCCATGTCTGCGCCAAATATGTAGTTGTTAACAGTCGTCTCGATGTGAAAAACATTTAGATGTTCGTCGGCGATTTCACCCACGCGGCTGATCACGCGAGCGAGTTCCGACCCGGCTGGGTCCATGTAACTGTGCGAGGCGCGGATAACATCAGGGTTGTGATGCGCGCGCAACGACTCATAATCACAGAGACCTACCCCGACAGACTTGTGGCCGCCATTCATCGGTACGAAGTTAAAATTAAGATAAATGAGCAAATCACTTTCGGCGGCGCGACGGCTGATGCGCAACGGTTCTTTGTGGCGCGTTTCGCCGAGCAGCACGAGATTGGCAGGATCTTCAGCATCGAAGTTGTAATAGCGATCCGGGTAAAAATCGGCCCAAATCTTCGGCCCGGCCATGCGCTTCATTTCTGCAGGCGTCATCTTGCGATGCAGGGAGATGGCGATAATGATGTGCACGTCGTCAACACCATGCCCGTGAAGCATCTCAACCAGGATTTCCAGGGCGGTTTGACGAATGTCAGGAGTCTTCATCGGCGGAATCGGCATGCTGATGTCGTCCACAGCGATGGTTATTTTCATCCCGGGCTCCAACTGCGCGAACAAAGGATCGCAGTCGTGCGGGTGATTGAGCGCATAGCGAATAGCAGCTTCACGATTGGCCAGACCTTTGATCGGCGGATTGGGATAGATCACGCGAGTGCCGACCGGCAGATCTTCGAGAATGAAATCCATGCCCGACGCCAGAATGCGCGGCGCGCTGTCCCGATCGATGTAGATTACTGATTCGTGTGTCTTTCGTCTTAGTTGAAGTGACATACTTGATAGCCGCTAAGTGGGTAAATAGTAAATGGTAAATGGATCGTGTTTGGTTGCTAGTTAGCTCGAATGCGCCGGGTCAATCCGGTGTTTAATCGGCCAATGCGTTCAAGATCACTTATCAATTGACTGAGCAGCACTTCGCTGAGATAACCGAGCCGATGCGCTATGATCAGCTCAGTCTCGAGTTCACTCGCGGAACCTTGGGCGTTGGACAGAAAGTGGGCGAATTCCTTCTGAGAATAACGCCCGGCACCCTCGGCAATGTTGGCAGGGATGGATACGCCAGCGCGACGTATCTGTGAGGTTAGGCCGTACTTCTCCTCTTTTGGGCATCTCTCGGTTGCCTCAACTTCAACAACGAGATCTACTGACTTACTCCAAGCATCTAGTTTTTGATGTGGACGCATAACTTGCTCCTTTCGTGAGGTTGGTGAGGTTTTAGGTTTTTCCATTTACCATTTACTATTCACCATTTACCGGTCTTCTATAACGTTCACTTCAAGCTCAGTATTGGCCAATCGTGATGCAGCGCGGTTTGGCGCAAGCGCATGTCGGGGTTTATCACAGCTGGGTGTCCTACGATCGAGAGCATCGGCAAGTCGCTCATGCTGTCGGTATAGGCGTAGGAGTCGTTGAGGCTGAGGCCTTCACGCTCAGCGTATACACGGATCCACGACGCCTTTGTCGCGGCGGCCATTACCGGCGGCAAGAGACGTCCGGTCGCCCGACCATTAACGAACTCAAGCCGGTTGGCAACGTATTCCGTGATTCCCAGGTGGTCCATCAAATGGTTTACCGAAATATCCAGGGCACCGGTCACAACTACCTGCCGTAATCCAATACTGCGTGATTTCTCGAGCAGCTCATAAGTGCCTGGAAAGATGGCCGGCTTGAGCACCCTTTCGAACAGCTCCTGACCGAAGAAGCGTAAACGGTCTTCTGACTCTCCTTTGTATCGTTTGAAATAGAGGTCATTAAAGACTTTTCTACTATACTGGTCCGTGATGGCGAAGACAGGGAGACTCACTAGCGTCGCGGCGCTTTTCTTAAGACTGCTAATCAGGCCCGGCTGGTTTCTGGCATAAAAGCCAAGGGTGTGAACCAGATTGGTTCTGACCAGTGTGCCTTCCAAATCGTAGAAAGCTGCCGCTGCCAAACTGCCTCCAAAGGTCTTCAAGTACAGATCGCGGGTATTTACTCCGCGCAGTTTTTCGTAAGAGCGTGCCAATATACCCTATTACTCCAGTTTTGGGTATCAGCGTCAATGGCTAAATATTATGTGTATGGCATGTCTAGACAATTGCGGCCTAATGAGTCAGAAAAAGCCGGAAAAGCTTAGAAAACTAAGATCTGTAGCCATCGTCTTGACACTCCAGTTGGTAGCAACGATGGGCCTTGCCTGTCGAAATGAGATGTTTGTGGTTGAGAAGGACTCCGGCCAGCCGGATAAAACGGTGGCCAAACTGAAAATAGCGGAGGCGGATCACCTTTACTCGCAGCGGGAGGATCTTTCAAAGGTTAGGCTGAGCGTCGCTGAGCTAAGACAGGCCCGAATATCGGATTACGGGAACTATGAAGCTGCCTGGAAACTGGCTCGAGTTAACTACTATCTAGGTGCACACACAACTGATGCGCGCGAACGAGACGAAGCCTTTCGCGAAGGCAGCGACATGGGAAAGATCGCGGTGCAACTGGATAGCAACAAGCCCGAAGGACACTTCTGGCTGGGCGCGAACTACGGTGGAGCCGCTGAGCACAGCACATTAGCGGGTTTGTCGACCGTCGAAGACATCCGGGACGAGATGGTAGCGGTCCTAAAAATCGATGAACAGTTTCAAGGTGGAAGCGCCCATCTGGCTCTGGGTCAGCTTTACCTCCAGGCGCCGCGATTTCTGGGCGGCGACATTCAAAAGGCGGTTGAGCATCTGGAAAAGGGTTTGAAGTTCGGGAGTAACAACGCGATGCTTAGGTTGCGTTTAGCAGAAGCCTACCTCGAGGTGAACCGCACGGCTGACGCTCGCCGGCAGATCGAGGCGATCTTGGAGTTGACTCCAGATCCCGATTTCGTTCCCGAGTACAAAGAGGCTGTGGAAAAGGCAAAGAAGCTATTGGAGAAAATTAATCGAACTGATAGGCGGTAGCTGAGGCTCTGCAAATCTGAGCGGTGCCTCTTGTTCGAAGCAGGATGACACGCAAAGACGCAAAGGGGGCAAAGACGCAAAGTCTAATTACGTATTCTTCTTTGCGACTTTGCCCCCTTTGCGTCTTTGCGTGAAACTACCCTGGTTGCGCTTGCGGCATGTTATGTCATCGGTGGATCATTGCTTTCCGCCCAGCCGCTTCAATTCCTCAAGCGTGCGCTTATGTTGTTCGAGTTTCTGACCTGCTTCGGCCAGTTTGCCTTGCGAAGTTAGACGTTGGTAATCCTCGAACTCCTGAACTGCCTTGTTGATCAACTGCATGATGTCGTCGCCCGTTGGAGGTGATGCGGCTGGCTTCGGTCCTGTTTCATCTACCTTCGTGGGTGTGGCGCCAGGCTGGGGCGAAGCTTTTCCGGCTTCGCCGAATAGGTGTGTCATCGCCTCCGAAAAACTCTTCCCATACCCAACCCGCTCCTGAATAGCAAGGACGACGAGACGCAACTCTGGCATGGGGCTGCGCGTGGCCTGGAGATACACGGGTTCGACGTAAAGAAGCGAGCGCCCGATAGGAATCACCAGCAAGTGACCGCGCAAGACGCGCGAGCCTTGCTGATTCCAAAGACTGAACTGCGCTGAGAGCTCGGCGTTTTGATCTATGCGAGCTTCTATTTGCAGGGGCCCTTCAATCAAACGCGACTGCGGAAAATTGTAGACGAGGAGCTTGCCATAGTTATCGCCGTCGCTACGTCCGGCCATCCAACCAATCATGTTGTTTCGATTTGCCGGCGTGAAAGGCAATATCAGAACGAACTCGTTAGACGCTTGCTCGCCAGGAAGCTGCATCAGGACATAATAAGGATCGATCCGCTCAGACTTATTCTTGTCTTGGTCCCCACGACCGAGTTGGTTCGCTACGCTCCATACATCCTCACGCTGGAAAAATACCTTAGGACTCTGGGTGTGATAAATGCCATAGACTTCCCCCTGGACTCGAATCATGGTTTCCGGATAGCGCACATGGGAGCGAAGGTCCGACGGCATGGCACTGGCGTCCTGAAAAAGAGTTGGAAACATGGCGCGGTATGTGGCAATCAATGGATCCTCAGCATCGAAAACGTAAAATGCGACCGAGCCGTTGTAGGCGTCGATAACCACTTTTACACTGTTCCGGATGTAATTAACGCGGTTCCCGCCAACCGCGTGATGTCGCGAATAGGGAAATCTAGAAGACTCAGTGAAGGCATCAAGTAACCAGAACAGCCGGCCCTCCTTGCTCACCACAAGGTACGGGTCATCATCGTAGATTAGAAACGGGGCGACGCCGTTGACTATCTCTTTGATGTTTCGACGAATCAGAACACGGCTTTCCGAATTCACATCATCGGAGAAGGGGAGCTTTGAAAGATCATTCAGGGCCCAGGCGAGCAACATCCGTCGAAAACGTCCGCCTATCTTGATGCCCCCGGTTCCTTCATAGGTGGTGTATGTGTTTGCTTCGCCTTGCGGGAAATCAAACTCCTTTTGAGCTGTATTCACGTAAACATCTGTATCGGTTTTTTGCCCGAAATAGATTTGCGGCCGGAAGATGTTGATATCCTGGTTGGCAGTTTCGATGGGCATATTAGATACAAGGAAGCGTGGCATGCCCTCAGGTGTGAACTCATTGGCTGTGTTCATCGTCAAACCGTAGCCGTGCGTATAGATCAATTTCTCGTTAATCCAGTTACGCGAAGACTCCGGCAGTTTCTCGACGTCCATTTCGCGCGCCGCCAGCATTACCTGCCGCGTCTGCCCGCCGAAGCTATAGCGATCTACATCGACATCAGGAAAATCATAGTAGGTGCGAATCGTCTGAATTTGCTTGAGCGTGTCTTGCAGAGCTTGCCAGTCCCAGAGCCGGATGTTTTCGAGAGTCGCTCGATTAGCGTTGAGGTTCAGCGCTTCGATCGAGTTTTCCGCTTCGAATTCCCGCAATTCAACTTGTTCCAAACCAAACGCGCGGCGGGTCCAATTAATGTTGTGTTCGATGTAGGGTGTCTCTCGTCCGAGTTCGTTAGGCTTGACGATGAAACTGTTGACGTAGGTTGGGACCAGAATTACGCCCACGATGTAAACGGCAATCGGAATCGCCAGTGACACCAGGAGCAAACGCAGTCCTCGCTCTGTAAGAGCGTTCACCAGTGAAAGTATCGCGCCCATAACTAGCGCGATTGAGACGAAGAGAAGTGCGGGAAGTAGATAGTTCGCCTCAGTATAGGTAACACCGGAAAATGTTTGATGATCGGTCCAGAGATAAGGGAAACGAGAGAGGTAGGTCTGCCAGGCTACCGCGAGCAGGCAGGCTGCGAGGGCACATGAGATTGCGGTGAAGGCGTTTCTTGAAGAGAGTGGGCGGTCGGATTTTAATACTCGTTGAGGTATCGTGAGTAACGAAAAAACCACCGCGGAGCAGAGAACTATGAAGGTGAGCGTCAGCAGCCAGGCGCTGATCTCATCGTAAACGGGAAGCGAAAAGAGATAGAAGCCCAGTTGCTTTTGAAAGATCGGATCGGCCTGGGCCGTTGTGGATTGATTGAAATAGAGGGCAAAGGCCTGCCACTTGCCCTTCATTGCGAACGCATAAAACAGGCCGAACAAAACGGCTATGACCCACGCCAGCGGCCGAACAAAACGCGCCGGCGAAAACTCGACGGGCTGGTTGTTAATCATTATCGTTCGGGGCGCAAAAGCGTCTGAGGCGAACGTTCTTTCAAGCAGCCAAAAAGCTCCGCGCAGGATCCCGATGGTTAGTAATAAAAATATAAAGAAGAGCGCGGCCTTCAGTTTGAATACGTACCAGTAAACGTCGGAGTAGCCGAGTGAGCCAAACCACAAGACCGAAATATAGATGGAAAGACTGCGTGAGAGCACGATGAAGAGTAAAACCGCGGCCGCGATCAACCACCGTAGCCACCGAGTTCGCATTGGAGGTTTTACATCAATGACTTCATCGTCGGAAATGGGAAAAGGTCTGCTCATGGCGCCTAGCATACGCCCGATCCAAGGAAACCGCCCAATCCGGGCGTCAAAGATGGGCCGGTTGAGTGCAGCCGTTGTATCCAGATCTAAGGAAACGAAGAGACTTTTTTTGGAATAGAAGTTAGTCGAATCGGTTTGGCGCGCGCCCGTTCGGAGTTCACTCCTTAGGAGTGAGATGTTTATAGAACCGGGCGAATGATGCCATTCGCCGTTCTGAAGGCGGGATGATAGTAGATGAGTACCCGCCAAGCTGAGTTCCGCCCTTCAGAACGGTGAAGGGGGAGACGGCGTGCAGTTGCTATATACATCTGACCCCTCCGAAGGTGAACCAAAGGTTCTCCGGCGCGTGCGACTAGAGTGAGGACCTTTTATAAAAGTAAGAAGTTTGCTCCGATAGCCTGGTTCGGTCTTGTGTATTGCCCGTGTATAATGAATCGCGCTGTACTGAGATCGACACTGAACGAGAAACCCTTTTAAAAACCAGTAATTCGCGCTGCGGGAACAGCCAAGCTAATGCTTACGCCAGAGACAGTTTTACAGAGCCGGTATCGCGTTGTTCGCCAACTGGGCCAGGGTGGAATGGGCGCAGTCTATGAAGCCATCGATGAACGGTTGGACTCCACGATCGCCCTTAAAGAGACGTTTTTTGCGGACGAGCGTTTGCGAAAACAGTTTGAGCGCGAGGCAAGGCTTCTGGCGCGCATGCATCATCCCGCACTCCCTCGGGTGAGCGATCACTTCGCGGAAGGCGACGGGCAATTTTTGGTAATGCACTTTATCGCCGGCGACGATCTAGGCGAGATGATTGCAAAAAGGCGTGGGCCCTTTCCCACGGAGGACGTGTTGACCTGGGCGGATCAACTTCTCGACGCGCTCGACTATTTGCACACGCAGGATCCGCAAATCATTCATCGAGACATAAAGCCACAGAACTTAAAATTAACCCCTCGCGGTCAGATCATTTTGCTCGATTTCGGACTAGCAAAGGGTCAAGCCGGGGAGATTTCGCGCATCACCACCTCCGCCAGCATTTACGGCTACACGCCGAATTATGCGCCGCTGGAACAAATTCAAGGGCTGGGTACTGACGCCCGCAGTGACATCTACGCGCTTGCCGCTACCTTGTACCACTTGATGACCGGCGTTAAGCCACCCGATGCTCTTACACGCGCAGCCGCCATTGTCAACGGTCAGGTTGATCCATTGAAGCCCGCGCACGAAGTCAACAGCAGTATCCCCGCGGGGTTAGCGGCGGTTTGGCAAAAGGCGATGGCCCAAAATCGCGATCAGCGTTATGCCAGTGCGGCGGAGATGCGCAAGGCTTTGCAGGCAGTCGGTTCTGAAACAACGCTTTCCCACCCTAGTGAAGCGAACACAGTTTTACTCGCCGCCCCAGCTCCAACTATCGCGGACGAGACGAGCGCTGGCGCGCGACGAGCCACCGTTCAGACGGGTGAATCGACGGTTGTGCCTTCGGCGGGGGCGGCACGCCGGACTCCCCGGTTAATTGCGTTGGCCGTTCTACTATTAGTCGTCGGAGCCGGCGGGTTTTATGCTTACCAGAAGAGTAACTCTGTTAACGAAGCTGCACCTGCGAATCAACTTAGCTCTCCCGCTGTGCAGAATGAGCCGGCTGGTGGCCAGTCTACCGGTTCCACCGAGGCGGAAGAGACCAAGCAGCAGACTACAGATGAAAAGCGTCAGGTTGAAGCTGGTGAAAAGGTAGTCAGGAAACAAGAGAAGGGTACGAAGCCAAAGGTGGCGGATAGCCAGCAGCAGGACAGAGCTGCCGCTGCGGAGGCGGACCGTGTAAGGGCCGAGCACCAGTCACAGCAGGAGCATCCCTCTACTCCGGAGATTCCCAATGCTGTTGATGCTCCGCGACCCCGTCAGCCTCCGTCGACGCGCCGCGAGGGAAACATGATTATCAGAACCTTTCCAGATGGCACTCAGATGATCATCACTCCAGACGGCAGGCGTGTCGTCGTGACGCCCGACGGCAGAAGGCAGGTGCTTCGTCCAGGGCAGAGGGTTAATCGTCGCAGGATCGGTCCACGTTCCTAGTCGAATGATAGGTCAGTTAGACTCTCGAAGTTTTGAGTTCAACCTTTAGGTTGCTGCTGTTCGAGGCGACAAACTAAAGTTTGAACTCTGAACTGCGCACTTATCCCTCCAGTTGATATACCGATCACAACTGTTTATTTGTGAAGACTAATGAACCGAGGAGAGTAATGAAAGGTTATAAAACGCTATCGAGAACTGTGGTAAGTGTGGCGCTCCTGGCGACGCTCTTAAGCACGTCGCTATTAATGGTCAGGGCCGGAGCTTTTGACAACAACAAAGCGTCCGGGCCCGTACGACCCGCTCCTCCAGCGCCGGTGTTTGATGAAAAGGCAAGGCAGGCAGAACTCTCCCAACGTCGGGCACGAGTGGCACAAACCATTGGCACCAAGGGAGTGCTGATTCTTTTCAGTGCGGTGCCGAGAGTTTATGCCAACGATGTGGACTACAAGTATCGTCAGGAAAATAATCTTTACTACCTCACTCAACTAAAGCAGAAGCGGGCGACGCTGGTCTTACTTCCGGGCAACCAACAAACCCCCGAGATTCTGTTCATACCCAGACGGGATGTTTTTGCGGAAGTCTGGAACGGCCATATGTACAGTGCTGAAGAGGCGGCCCAGGCGTCAGGCATAAGGGAAATTTGGGAAGCGCGCGAATTTGAACCTTTCCTGCAGGCGTTACGTACGCGGCAGTCTTATCGGCCTAAGCCTGAAAATGTTCTCATGACCCTGTCTGCTGGTATGACGCAAGCTGCATCCCCGCCAGTCGTTGAACCAGTATTCCTTGCCGCAGAGAAGAACGAGGCCGAGCTTTATATGCTGGCGCCGCGTGGCACAGGACCCAGCCGCGAGTATGCGCTGGAGCAACACTTTGCCGCCGAGTGGTCCAAGACCCCGAGCGGTTTTGTTATTAAGAGTGCCTGGCCAATCTTTGCTGAAATGCGGGTGCGAAAATCCCCGATGGAACTCCGCCTCCTGCAGCATGCAATCGATATCACGAACGAGGCGCAGCAACGCGCCTGGCTCGCGGCCGGTAATGCAAAATGGGAGTATGAAGTTGACGCGGAAGTTGTCTACACCTTCAAGCTGCGCAACGCCGACCATTGGGGTTATCCATCAATCGTGGGTTGTGGTCCAAACGCGACCACGCTTCACTACATCGAATCGCAGGGAACAGTAAAGCCGGGTGATTTAATACTCATGGACGTGGGCGCGGAATATGAACACTACACTGCTGATGTAACGCGCACGTTCCCGGTCAATGGCAAATTTTCTCCGGCGCAGGCCGAGATCTATCAGGTGGTGTATGACGCGCAGGATGCCGCTGCAAAAGTGATTCGTCCAGGCGCAATGTTTTCCGATGTGCACCGCGGGGCGCTTGGAGTTATCAAGGAAGGTCTGCTCAAGTTGGGTTTGATCACCGATAGCAATTCAGAACAGTATCGCATCTGGTTCATGCATGGCACTTCTCACTGGCTGGGAATGAACGTGCATGACGTCGGTAACGCTGTGAAGCTCGAGCCGGGAATGGTGTTCACAAATGAACCCGGTATTTACGTGCGTCCTGACGCGCTGGATCAGCAGCCTTTCGGTTGGAAGCCAGACGACTGGGAAAAGTTTAAGGCAGCAGTGGGGCCGGCGTTTGAGAAGTACAAAGGCATCGGCGTGCGTATCGAAGACGATATGCTCGTTACATCGGAAGGCACCCGCTGGATGACCGAAGCTTTACCCCGGAAGATGTCCGAAATCGAAGCCTTCATCGCGAACGGACGTCAGAGCTCCCGTTGAGACAGTAGTCGTGCGATTGGACGCGTGCCTTTGTTTCGTGATTGTTCGTGTAATTTAGTGGATCGTCCCATTCGGCCGCCAAGACACGATCCACGAAATTACACGAACAATCACGAAAAAGAATTAATGCGGAGACAAAACTTTTCGTAGCATCCCTGAGAACCACCTCAGGGCGGTTCGAAAAAAGCCGTGACTTGGTGGCGGGTCACCGGCTGCGGTTTTCGCCTCAGCTTCCAACGCCAGGAAAAACTGTGAGGCCATCATCTTTGCAGTTCCCTGAATCATCCGCTGGCCCACGCTGGCGATTGTGCCGCCCACCTGCAGGTCGCCCGTGTATTTGATGGTCGTGGCTTTCCCCTGGACTTCAAGGTCCAAGACTCCCGTGCCTTTCATAAATCCAGGCGTACCTTTGCCTTCGACGACTATCCGATAATGTTCAGGGGGTTGCATGTCTTCAAGCTTGACCGTCCCCGTGAAGACTCCCTTGATTGTGCCAACCCCAGCCCGGATGGTTGCCGCATACGTATTCTCAGCGGTTTTCTCAAGGCGTTCGCATCCGGGAATGCAGCGTTGCAACACCTGAGGATCAATCAGACATTCGTACACACGCTCGCGCGTGGCCTGGAGTTGGTGAGTACCTTCAATTTTCATAAGCGGGATGTTTGCCAGGGCAGGAGCGTATTAGAAGGAGGCAGGAGCAGACGGCCAGGAGGGACCAATTTATCATTTCTCATTTGACACTTCCCATTGGTCATTTTTCTGATCTCATTTCGTGGTGCTTCGTGTTGTTTCGTGGATCGTTTGCTTGGCCGAGGAATGAAAACGATCCACGAAATCACACGAACTTACACGAACAAGAGTCAACCATTCGCGAATCCCAAATCCAATGAGAAATGATCAATGAGAAATGGTTCTTCCTGCTACTGCCGTCTGCTCCTGCCTCAATCTGTAGCATTATTGCCCTCGCGAGGCTGCCGTTTGAATGGCGCGCCGCGTGTGTACCTGTGCCAGATGACGGCGATACTCTTCCGAAGCATAGAGATCCGCATTGGCATCGACACCATCTGAAGCGTGGACTGCGGCAGCACTGATAGTTTGTTCGTCGAGTAATTTGCCGTTGAGCGCGGCTTCCACACTCGACGCGCGATAGGCCTTGGAAGCCACGCCCGTTATTCCAATACTGCTTGACCCGCAGGAGCCATCGTCTGCAAGCGTAAGATTTACCGCGACGCCGACCACCGCAAACCCGGAGGCTGGATGAGGAACTTTCTGATACGCATGACCAGACCGTCCGTTACCTTTCCTGATGCGAATCTCGCGGAGGATCTCGCCGGGCTGCAAGGCGGTGGTGAGCAAGTCGACAAAAAAATCGTCTGCTTTGATAACTCTCTCGCCTGCCTGACCCACCGCAACCATTTCGGCGCCGAGCGCTATAGCAGCGGCCGGCCAATCTCCAGCTGGATCGGAATGAGCCAGACTGCCCCCAATTGTGCCCTTGTTACGTACTTGTACATCGCCGATATGCGATGCGCACTCCGGGAGTAGTGGACAACTCTGCTTCAGTGCTGCGGAAGATTCGATCTGATAGTGAGTCGTCATCGCGCCGATTAGGATCTGGTCTCCCTGATCGCGAATGTAAGCCAGGTCTTTGATTCGACCAATGTCCACGAGCAATCCGGGTTGGGCCAGCCGCAGCTTCATCGCCGGAATAAGGCTATGACCGCCCGCCAGTATCTTCGCTTCGTCAGGATGCGCGGCAAGCAGCGACACTGCTTCATCAATCGTCGTTGGTGCCTGGTAGTCAAATTGAGCGGGAATCATGATCAAGTCCTCCAGAATTGGTGCCGGGTTCCGGGTGTCAGGTGCTGGGTGCCAGCCAATTTGCTTGCCCGGCACCGGCACCTGACACCCGGCCCCCATCTTATGCGTTCATAATTTTCCAAATCGCTTCCGGCTTCACCGGCATATCCAGGTGCTTAACGCCAAACGGCGCCAGCGCATCAACAATCGCGCCGACAATCGCAGGTGTGGCACCTATCGTGCCAGCTTCACCAACGCCTTTTACGCCTAATGGGTTTACAGGTGAAGGCGTCTCAGTGCGATCTAACTCCATCCACGGAATCTGAGAGGCCCTGGGCACCGCGTAGTCCATCAACGTCCCCGTAACGAGCTGCCCCTGTTCGTCGTAAACAACTTCCTCAAAGAGCGCCTGGCCGATTGATTGAACAATTCCGCCGTGGAGCTGGCCGTCGACGAGCATCGGGTTGATGACTTTGCCGCAATCATCCACTGCCACATACCTAAGAAACTTCAAATCCCCCGTCTCGCGATCTATTTCGACCGCACAGATGTGCGTGCCAAAAGGAAAGGTGAAGTTCTTTGGTTCAAAGAAGTAGGTTGCGGAGAGACCCGGTTCAGTGTCAGGCGGCAAGTCTTTCGCGATGTGCGCGGCCAGGGCAATGTCCTGGATGGTGAGACTGGACTTTCCTTCCGTTTGTGGTTCGGGCAGTGCTCCGGCTGGCCCCTCGCCAACTGGGACCACAGGTTCCGAAGTTCCGGTTGCGGTCGCGGCTTTGGCGGCCTGCAAAGAATAGCACCCACCTTCAAAAGCCAAACTTGAAGCCTCGCATTTCAAAATGTGCGCGGCAATCTTGTGAGCTTTCTCCTTCAACTTTTGAATTGCTATAAGCATTGCCGTGCCGCCGACCGCAGTGGCGCGACTCCCGAAGGTGCCGATTCCATACTGAACGATTCCGGTGTCCCCATGAATTACCGTCACGTCGTTCAAGTCCACGCCCAATTCGTCGGCAGCAATCTGGGCGAAGGATGTTTCCTGGCCCTGTCCGTGCGGTGAGGCGCCAGTCATCACCGTAACTTTCCCGGTCGGCTCGATGCGGACCGTGGCACTCTCCCAACCGCCCGCAGGCATTGCTTGTGATGGGCCAAGCGCGCAGATTTCCACATAAGTGGAGACGCCAATCCCGATCAGCCTGCCTTCGTCACGCGCCTTCTTCTGTTCCTCGCGCAGCTTTGAGTAACCAATCATTGCCTGGGCATTGTTGAGCGCAGTTTCGTAATCGCCACTGTCGTACTCAAGACCCGTCGCCGTATGAAAGGGGAACTCGCCAGGGGAAGGGAAGTTGCGTCGCCTAACTTCGGCGGCATCGATGCCCAGTTCGGCGGCGACCAAATCCAGGGCGCGCTCGACGACATAAGTGGCTTCGGGACGACCGGCGCCGCGATAAGCATCGGTGGCCATCTTATTTGTAAAGCAAGCCGTTACATTGATCTGAATAGCTGGAATCTTGTACGCACCTGACAGCATCAAGCCGGTCAAGGTAGGAATAGCAGGCGTAAGCAGCTGATGATAGGCGCCCAGGTCGGCGAAGACGTTATAGCGTAGTCCAGTCAACGTCCCGTCCTTCTTGCAGCCGATTTCTATATAGCCCACCTGACCGCGTCCGTGAATCGTCGCCTGGATATTCTCCCGACGCGTCTCGATCCATTTGACGGGCTTGTTCAACTGTATCGAGATCCAACTCAGCAACGCCTCCTCGGCATAGACATTCAGTTTCGATCCGAAACCACCTCCCACCTCCGGAGTAATTACGCGCAACTTATTTTCTGGAAACCCAATCATCAGTGCCAGCTGGGTCCTCAGGAGGTGGGGTATTTGCGTTGACGACCAAACCGTCAGTTCGCCCTCGCCGGGGAAATAGCGAGCTAGCACACCCCTTCCTTCCATAGCAATCGGCGCCAGCCTTTGATGGACTATGCGCTGTTTGAGAACTCGATCGGCGGAGCTGAGTGCGACTTCTATATCACCTTCGCCGGCAGTGAGCTGGTAAGCAATGTTGTCGCCAAAATCCTCGTATATAACTGGGCCCCCGTTAGCAGCGGCTTCGACATCGACCACCGCAGGCAAGTCCTCATAATCAACCATTACCAAATCAACCGCATCGCGCGCGGCATAAGCGTCGGTCGCGACGACGGCAGCAATCGGATGACCTACGAAGCAAGCCTTATTCTGGGCGAGCACTCGATAGTCCGGAACCTTCAGCCCGGGCAGAGCACTGGCGCAAGGCACTGGGCCAATCTTGTCTCCAATGTCTTTACCGGTATAGACAGCGACGACGCCCGGAGCCTTCACCGCTTTGGTCGTATCAATGCTATTGATGCGCGCATGGGCGTAGACGGAACGGACGAATGAAACGTGGAGAGTGTCAGGAAGCCTTATGTCGTCGACGTAGTGTGCGAGGCCTTTGATTAACCTCGGGTCTTCCGTCCGTTTCACTCTCTGTCCCACGTATTTGTCAGCCATGTCAAAACCTCCAAAGCTAAGTGTCGGTTATACAAAAGGACGCAAGAGCAGACGGCAGTAGCCGGAAGAAGCATTTGTCATTTCTCATTGGTCATTTTTCTGATCTTGCTTCGTGTCTGTTCGTGTGATTTCGTGGATCGTTTCTATGGATAAGGGAGAAAGAACGATCCACGAATCACACGAACAGACACGAACAAGAAGGTAACAATGCCGAATGAAATGAGAAATCATGAGAACTGACAAGTGCCTATTCCTGCTCCTGCCTCCTTAACTGGCGCCTGCTGCCTTTTTCGAAGCGTATTCCACAGCTTCAACAATGTGCTGGTAGCCGGTACAGCGGCAAAGATTGCCGTCGAGACCGTGTCGGATTTCTTCCCTACTTGGTTTTGGATTGCGTTCGAGAATCTGCGCGGCAGATATGATCATTCCCGGCGTGCAATAGCCGCACTGGAGACCATGGCGTTCCCAAAAGCCCTCCTGCACCGGATGTAGTTCGCCGTTGTTGGCCATGCCCTCAATGGTCTTGACGCTCGACCCATTTGCCTGGACAGCGAACATGGTGCAGGACTTAACCGTCTCGCCGTCGATGAACACGGTGCAGGCACCGCATAGTGAGGTTTCACAACCAACGTGGGTGCCGGTTAGGCCCAGGGTTTCTCTCAAATAATGGACGAGCAATAATCTGGGCTCGACATCGTTTTCATGAGTGACACCATTGACGACGATACTAATAGCTTTCTTCATAAGCTACCTCACTTTTGGCGTGTTGTTAGGAAGGCGAATTGCTGTCGAGTTTCTATGCCAAGTTGAAATGAAAGTCAACTCATTGTGGCGGCCTCTGTCGCAACCAAGGTGATTTCACGCAAAGACGCAAAGGTGGCCAAGACGCAAAGAGGGAAAACTAGACTTTGCGTCTTGGCGTGAAATCACCTTGCCACAATCGGAAGCCAAGGTTGGTGACCTGAGAACTAGACCGTCGCGCGGTGGATCTGACGCTTCAGCCGGTGGATCGTTCGGCGTACAACTTTGAGTTGAGCGTGGTCGTGGGCTGCTAAAGCTTCCTCACGCTTCTTTTTCAACTCGCGAATGCGCGCCTTAATCGAAGCCTTGTCTACGCCAACGACATCGTGATGCTCATGCGTGATGCCGAGAGCTTTGGATATAGCGACAATCAGGTGTTCCTTGTTCAATTGGGTATAACCCTGCACAGCCTCGTGCTCGATTCCCTTGGCAATCTCGCGAAGGTCGGCTACGGTCATGTGCTTGAGTTTTTCATAGGTATATTCCATTTTCTAGAACCTCCTCAGGTGTTATTGCCATTCGAGTCATATCACTACTCAGTATCGGGGCGGCGGTAGGGATCACAAAACTACAGAACCGGAAGCGGTAGGACCTGGCCGTTGCAACAGAGTCAAACTCGGCCTTTCATCACAAGTAAAGTCTTAGGGTTGTTAAGAATGTTATGCCAACAGCCCTTTGGTTGAATATGACGTAACGGCTAGGTCGCTACCGCTTCCTGTTCTGGTTGAGCGCCACAATCTGCATTGATGTCACTTCGTGCCATTTCGTGGATCGTGTTTGAGGCTTCTTTTGCGTTAAGGCGACCCGGCTTTGATTAGGTGTCAATGATCTGCGACAGGTGATTCTTCAAGTGCGCAACATAATCGCGCATGAAGTAATCGAGTGTAACGGACTCGCTTTTCGTCCCCGCCTTCCAGGCTATAAGGTCCAGATTATGTATCGTGCGTGGCTTACTTCGAGTTTGTTCAGGAACCAGCGACATTAAGTGCAAGAGGTGCAGGTTATAGTGTTTCCAAAGCTGCACGAGTTGTTGCCATGGCTCTTGATTATAGCCTTGCACCCGCACCCAGTCCTCCTGCTCATAACCGGAAAATGTCAGCTCCTCGCTAAACTGGGCCCGGACGAAACGCTGATGATTATTGGCAGCGGAATCAATCAAGTGACCTATGATTTCTTTCGGTGACCATTTTCCCTCAGCCCGAGAAATCTGGCTTTGTTGTTCAGAGATTGATAACAACCGGTTCTCGGCCGTCTCAATTGTTTCTCTGAAGTCGTCGAGGAAGGTCTGCATTTGATGCTGATCTCCATCTGCACAAGAAATGTCACTAAATATTCGTGTGAGTTCGCGTGAGTTCGTGGATCGTCCTCTGTAACATTCCAAAGTATGACGCCAAAAGTATCACTAAGGATCCGTTTACTTCATGGTTCTTTCTAATGCGCCGCGATCCCAGTGTGCGAGACTGGCGCCTGCTTCGTACGTACCTTGCAGAAATTTGAGCAACGTGTCGCGAGGTGAGCCTGAGTTGCGAACATCATCGTAAGTGAGCACGAACTCTTTTAGTTCCTCGCTGTAAAAGCCCGGTCGGGCGGGTGCGTTTTCCAGAGCGGGCGGCGCCGGCGCAGTGTAGGAATAAAAGGCCGGCCCTGTGAACCCTGCTCCGGGCCAGAAGCCTGCGCTAATACACTCATGCGAGTAAGCCTCGCGGGTGATCAAGTCCGCTCCAATCCTTTCGGGCGCAGGCCGACCTGAAAAGCGTGTGACGGCCAGATCGAAACTCCCCCAGTAGAAATTGACCGGACTGCACTTGCCTATGAAGCGCCCTCTGAACTCTTCAAAGACCACTGCTGTGTGAGCGAGAACGCGCCAAAACCTGTTTGCGTATTCAGGGTCGTATGAAGTGTGCTCAGTGTCTTTTTCAAACGGGATTGGGTTGGGAACTTCCTGCGGCTTCGTGAAAATCGACACCTCAATTCCCATAGATTTCAGTGTCGACATCAGTTCCTGATAAAAGTCGGCAACGGAACGAGGCGCCAGCGGCAGGGACTTTGTCACCTTATCGCTGGTTCGAATGTATAGTTTATGTTCGATAAAATCGAACTCGATCTCGAACAGTTTGTCTTGGTAAGGTATGGCTGTAGTCGTTAGTCCGCTAGCCGAAAGGTGCAGCGCGCAGTGCCACCAATGATTGACCGGCGGAGCTAACGTCAAACGAATTTTGCCGACAACCTGGGTCCACATGTGGAGAGTTGCATACGTGTCTGTCCAGGCATCAAGCGGTAAAGCGGGCCACGCCTTGTCTCTTGAAGCGTCAATGGCCGAGGCTGCGTCCATGTTTGTCTCCTTGCTGTTTTGATCCGGATTGTATCACTCCCAAGGTAAACCTAGCGGGAGATCAGCGGGGGTAAAGCACCCTTCCCAACCTGCAAATTAAAGTCCCCACATCCCTGTCTCAGTGTCGGATACGGCTTCGCCGCCGGATGTGCGGCGGTGGCTATGCCCCGCCGGAGCCTGGCCCTCTTCATCGGGCTGTGCCCCTGGTGCGGGCTTAGCCCTTCTGTGCGTCACATCGACGGGTCTGCGGGACGCGCTCGCCATTCCAAGGGGCCAAGCACGCACCAGGGGCACAGCCCACCGATGCAGTCAGCTAGTCGGCGGGGCATAGCCACGCCGCACATCCGGCGGCGAAGCCGTATCCGGCGCTGAGTCAAGCATAATGTTGCCCAAATTAGCGCGGGTTGAATCGAAACCACTTACCAGCGCTACTCCAACCTTTTTTTCATGTGAAATGCCGCAAGTGAATGCCCTTCCGGAAGCTGGATATCGAAAGGTTCTATTCTTTCGTAACCGTGTGCCGAATAAAGCGGCTCGCCGGGTAGAGTGGCGATAAGCTCCAGCGTTGTAAATCCCGACTCGTACGCTGCTTCTTCGCATGCTTGCAGGATCTGCCTGCCAATGCCCTGGCGCGACCATTGAGGGTGAACATAAAAAGCTCGCACCCGAGCCGCATCCGTTTCCGGATTAAGCAATTCGTCAAAGCGAACCGACTCCGCCTGATCGCCACCGAAGAGTGTTCTCCGTTTGCTCCATCCTCCACAGCCGACTAACTGACCCTCGATCTCCGCTACAAAGTAGGTCGTATCGTGTATCAACTGACGGTCTACGCCAAATACGTGCAACAGAGCACTGTTAATTTCGCGCTCACTATAGTACGGCAAACTCAACGTTCGAACGGATTCT
The DNA here is from genome assembly GCA_046261995.1 of Pyrinomonadaceae bacterium. GTDB lineage: Bacteria > Acidobacteriota > Blastocatellia > Pyrinomonadales > Pyrinomonadaceae > PSRF01. The sequence goes on along the minus strand of JBHENP010000006.1, from coordinate 90,236 downwards.
GCAATCAGTTCCTGCAGCGCTGGAACGTCTTCCATTACAGCTAGCCGGATACTCAATGCCATGGACTTAGCTCGTTGGACGCGGCTCCGATTCGATCTGATCAATGGCGCGGGCAATTATGTAAGTCAATGATCGTCCGGCGCGCCCTTTGAGGCGCCTGGACCAGGAGGTCTGCACCTTAGCCCACTCAGACTGCGGCAACACGCCTCTTTCAATAATTGCGAAGCCGGACCTCTCATATCGAGGAGCCAGGACGGAATCTATATAGTTGAGGGAGAACGAACGAATCTCAAGCCGGTTCAATTCCGAGACGTCTCGCACAGGATCGAAGCTGATGAGAATTTCGAGCAGCGCATTAGGCGAGCAGATCCGGCGCAGGTTGGTTAATACTGCTTCGTTTCCGGTAGCCACAGCTCCGAGCAAACTGCCCCAGGGGAAATGAACATGCACCTCGTCGGCAACGCCGTCTAACTCATACGGCAGGTCCTCAACCGCGGCTTGCAGGAAGAGGACATTCGGTGAGCCACCTTTAGCAGGCTTTCGATGGATCTTCTCGGAGATCTTCTCCAACGGCCGCGCGTTGGCATCTATCCCGATGTAGAACTTTCCCGGGTTCTGACGGGCACACTCGAATACAAAGAGACCATCTCCGGTCCCGATATCGATGATTATCCCTTCGCCGGTAGGGAGCGATGAGTTTTTCGAAGGCGGCGCTATCGAGTTATCAGGTGGTTCTACCACGGATTCTTTTTAACATGCTGGTATTCCTTTCCACGATTCATGCCCACTTCTTCAGCAAGACAGAAAGGCTAATGCGGGACAAACGTAGCGTCACAATCCCGCAGGGATCCGAAGTTTATAGACCTATCGTACCAAAGAATCTCCCAAGCGCCGAAGGAGCGAAACATATTAGTGGTGCCCCAACTACTGTGTTGCTGGTTCGGATTTGGCTACTTTCGTGTCATGAGGTCAGTACCACCGCGCGGTAGCGGGTGGGTCCACATTCCCGACACGTGAGCTATCGAAGCGCGACCCACCCGCTACCGCGCGGGTGGTACTGACCTCATGACACGCGAGCAGTCCCCATCCCAAACAGCAACAGACTACTGGAGCACTATTAATATATTGCTTGCGTCACACATCGGTCGGAACATTTCGCTCCTCCGGTGCTGGCGGAAATTTCGGCCCAAGTTCTATACACCTCCCATCCCTTTGACTGTTACATCCCGATAGACGCAGTAAGCACCTGCCAAGAGAAGCATTATCCCTGCTTCAGTTTTCTGGACCACTGCTGCACGTGCCGGGGTGAAGGCTTCTTAGTTGAGCGTGTCGAGACTTTCGCCCGGGGAATAATAATTGCCAGGGTGTCACGGCGAATGGGATTTACAGATTCAAAGGAGATCTTAATTGTGTTGAAGAGATTGGTTGCAATAATGCTGATGGGAATGCTGGTGACAATGGCGATTGGGTTGCGCCCTGTTAACGCGCAATCATTCCAGACTGCCGGGACGGATGATCCGGTGGCCGCGAAAGGGCGCCTGGACGTGGCGAAGCTGGGTGTGGGTGACAAGGCTCGGGTTGAGGTTAAGCTGCGCGACAACAGTAAGGTGAAAGGTTACATCGGAGAGGCAAATGAAGATTCCTTCACCGTAGTAGATTCTAAGAATGGCTCCGACCAGAGGATCGCGTACGCAGACGTCCAGAAAGTGAACAAAGCGGGAGGCGGTTTTTCAACGCGTTCCTGGATAATCCTGGGCGCCGCTGTGGCAGGTGCCGTGGCTACGTGGATCATAGTTAAGCCTGCACTTTGCGATGGTGGGGCGCAGACTCGGGGACCTTGCTAACAGAATCTTGTTGTCGCGACATGACCACGCAAAGACGCAAAGTAGGCAAAGACGCAAAGAACATTAGAGTCGAACTTTGCGTCTTTGCGTGTCTTCACCCTGGTTGAGCTCGGCGCGCTATGTATCAGTCGGATCGCGTCTGCGCGAAAATCCACGACAAGAAATCAGGCTCCTGGAAAGCGCGCACCCAGGAATTGTGGCCCACCCCTTTGTATTCATTGTATCGAGGCTGGCCCCCGGCTTTCTTGAGAGCGGCGATCATTCTTTGCGATTCTGAGACGTTAACCATCTCGTCTTCGTCGCCGTGAAAGGCCCAGATAGGCGTCTTTGCTATCAAGGATGCTTTGGAAGGATTACCTCCTCCACAGATGGGTATGGCTGCCGCGAAAGTCGATGGACGTCGAGTAATAATATCCCAGGTGCCATAACCACCCAGTGACATCCCCATAACATAAAGTCGCCGGTTATCAACCGCGTATTCTTTTAGAACTCTGTCCAGTATCTCGAGCACCATCCTCATTTCAGCCGAAGGCTGTGCGGACTCAGAGTCACCCCAAAACCTGTTTGGTGGACATTGAGGAGCGAGTATGAAGCTTGGATAGCGGGCCTGATTATCGGCTCGGGACAGGAAGCCAATCCGTGCTCATTTCCGTGGGCCAGCAGCAACTTGACATCGTTGCCGCGAGTGCCGCCTCCATGCAACCAGAGCACGAGTGGATAGCGCTTAGCCTTGTCGTAATCTTCCGGTATGAATAAAAGATAGGGCATCGTCGCACCATGAGCGCTCGTGTGCGACTTTTCGACGAACTTCGCTTCCGATTTTGGCGTCGGTGAAAACGCATCGTTAGCAGACGGTCGGCTAATCGCTTCTCTTCTTACTAACTGGCAGCTGAGCGTGACGCCTACTACGAGAACGGCAATTATTACCCTTGAGTGTCTCCGGAGTTCTACAGTCTTGCTTTCGTGATGTTTCGTGTGATTTCGTGGATCGAGGATTTGCCCACTGAAGGCGATCCACGAATTCACACGAAAAATCACGAAATCGAAGGGCCTTCGCATCGCCATGAAACCAGCTAACATGATTGACTGTCCTGTACTCATACTTAATCTGTTATTCAGCTGCGCACCAGATCTCATGCGCCCTTAAAATATTATCGGCGGAGAAGGCGCCTACTTCGATCAGAGAACTGTAGTTCTCGATTAAGTACTGTAGAAAACCTGCCACAAAGTCCCGCTGCTCTTTGCTGCATGAGCTAACCAGCCGGTTGCCCATGCCATTCTGCATTAAGTGAAACAACATCTGATCGACGTACGCCTCGTTGTCCATCGTATCTAAAGTCAACCTGATTAGGGCGGGCATGTAGTACATCAGCCCTTCGGTCGAGGAGAAGCACAGGGGATCCCAACCCGGGTTACCCAGCTCGTGCAAGCCTATGGTATCCATATCAGACGCGAGCAAAGTTTGATCGTGCTCCGCGCACTCGCAGCAGTGTTGGTAATCAACAAAGTGAGTGGGCTTTGGCACATTGAATATTAGTTTGGCTTGCCGCTCCCAATCCATAGTCAAAAACACTCTATCACTTGCGCCGAGCAAAAGCTTTGGACCATCCAGGTGAGGCTGATTGATTGAGCCCAAACGTTACGCTCATTAAGCGTTTACATTATCGCGCCGGCGATTCGGCCGGAGTGACTGGATCCTTGTAAAGAGCAGCGCCTGCGATAGCGGCCGCGATTGATGTAATCAGTTGAAAGGCGCCCGCCTTTACCCAGAGAGCATTCGAAAAGAACCCTAAGGGAATAAATTGGGCCGGTCCAGTTATCGAGAAAGCCAGCCATGTTACTACTCCCGCATAGGCCGCCGTCTTCGGCCCGGGCCCGCAGTATGGTCGCATTAGCGCGTACAGAAGCATCGAAAGTAGGCCGCGGCCCAACTCGAAGATCGCGAAGTAGGCTAATCCCATGCTATGCGGTTCTGGCGGCGCGACACCTAGATTGTCATATACCGCCTTCCAATCTGTGCCCAACACTTTCTCATGCAGCAAACCGTCTGAGAAAAAGCAGATCGTTGCAACTACCAGGCCGCCAACAATAACTCGAACCCAATTAATATTCGGCACGATTACCTCCTTTGGGGACCTTCTGAGTGGACCCCAATTGGGCCCTAATCCGATAAAGCCATGTGAACAAATACCGCCAACAGGTGAGCAGCTATAAAACTTACTAGTAACGCAAGAAGTGGAATAAAACCCCTTACGCCGCGAGTTTTGAACAGATGGTAAGGGATCATGATTATCCATCCAATACTGACCAACAAACCGAGACAATAAACCGGCTTTAAGACGTACCTTCGGGCCTCAGCCCTCAGCCACCACACCACTCCGCAAAGAAAGGCAGTGTTATACAGAAATTCGAACGTGGGTGAAGGCTCTAAGCCCAACGCGGAATATATACCGATGCCGCAGCTATAGACGAAAACTAAGATCACAAGCAGCACTAACATCAGCAGTGAGAATTAAGGCGTTGACTTGGGCGTAGGCCCTTGCATCAATGAAAGATAAGATGCTTGCTCAGGGCCGATTGGTTGAATGATTTATTTGGTGCTTAGTCCCACCAGAAGAACCAATAATCGGAATTCATTAACCCTGCTGCGAGGTTCGTAATAGTTTGGGTGCCTTGATCAACTATGTCACTACAATACCAGTACTGTTCCCAAGCGAGGCTGATTGAATCCTCAATCCTTCCCGGTGGTTTCTGAACCTTGCATTCGATGATATCCCCCGACATGCTTACAATTTCGGCGCCATACCTGTCTTTCCAGTAGCGCATAACGGCACAATGGATGGACGCTTCCGGGCACTCATTCCACCCCCCGTACTTCATTTCAGCTGGCAACATCCAAGGCTGATCCAGGCTGGCCATTCCAATGTATACAACGGGCTTTATCGCTCCAGTGAGCAGGTCTAAATGGGAGTTCATGCTCGCCTTTTCTTGTATCTCACCGCTCCACTCGCCCACGATGTCTCTCTCGACAAAGCGATCCTCGTGATCTCGGCTTTCCGCTGCTCAAACCATGTTGGTACATCTATGGCTAAAGATTCGGCTACGATGGCCGATGGCACCCTCTCGTCGTACTCCATGTTTGCGAGCAACGTTTCCAACTGCTCTCTGTCGCCGATGATGAATAAATACTTCTTCGTTGACGAGAACTCATTACGCCACTGCTGCAATCGCGATAAAACAACAGCCCCGTCACACTCAACCTGATCAATACTCATGATTCTGCTCCTCCGCACCTGGCGCCGGAATTGATCGGCCAGCGATAGAATTCAACTATTCGAATTCAAATTACTCCTGACGCAACGCTCAACCGAGTCCACAGCACAAAGAGCAAAAAATGAAGCCAATGCCTGGCTTTCAACATCCATATCTTTTCTAATGACATTGAAGGCTAGCAATTTTGTCATCCTTTGTTAATGCTACCGTGCAGAACAAGGTTGTCCCCATGTCGCTCAGCATGTAGCGGTAGACGCGAAGACCGTTTTCCTCTCGACGCTCAAGCAATTCGTTAGTGTAAATAATTGCAATCGGCAGGCTCAATGAATTCAGCCTTTCACCAATTTGTTTGGCTTGCTCGGGAAAGAATGTGGACTGAGCTTCCGGCGTGAAAAGGTTAAGATCCGCCGTCCGTCTGGCTACCTGCAATAAAGCCCGTCTGACCAATGAGGTTACTGCCGGTTCTTTGTCTTCGACCGGTTGTGCGGCGGGAAGGGCGAATTCGGGATGAAAAATCGCTGTCAACCCGCGGGCGAGTTTGAGGTCCCTCGTGTCCCACGAGTTGGCAAAGAAAATAATCGACAATTGTTCGTCGGGAAAGCGGACGATAAATGATTTGAACCCCTGCCAGGCGCCGCCGTGATAGATGATGCGGCGATTGTGTATTTTGTCAGTATGCCAGCCGAATCCGTAAGACTTCCGTTTGCCGTCGTCCTGTTTTACGGGCGACCACATTTGAGCGAGACTCAACTGTTTGAGCGGCTTGTCGGTGTAAAGAGCGGCATCCCATTTTGCCAGGTCTAAGATCGTTAAATAGAGCGAGCCGTCCGCCGTTGTGTTTGTGGAGGGCGAAACCCACTCCTGATTTTTCAATTTGCCGTCTACGAGACGGTATCCGGCGGCGCGGTTCGGCACGATGTCAGATTCGGAGATAACGCGAGCCGTCATTCCGAGCGGTCGAAAAACGCGCTCAACCAAAAAATCGCCGTAAAACTGTCCCGTCAGTTTGCGAATCAGCACGCCTAAGGTGACGTAACCCAGATTGCTATATTCCCACTTTGCGCCCGTTAAGTAAGCGAGCGGGGCCTTCTTGATGAATGCGAAATATTCATCTTCCGTGTAGTCACGTCGCAAATCCATCTCAGGCGGGTAATCTCCCATGCCGGATGTGTGCGTGAGAAGATGTCGCACGTTGATGTTCTTCCACGAATCGGGTGCGTCCGCGAAGTACTTGCTGATCTTGTCGTCGAGCGAGAGCTTACCTTCTTCGACCAAAATCATCACCGCTGTCGCGGTGAACTGCTTGCCGATTGAGCCGGATTGGAAGACGGTTTCAGGTTTGACCGGAACTTGATGCTCGACATTACTGAAACCGTAACTTCTGACGAGAGCTATCCTTCCGTTACGAACGACAGCGAGAGAAAGTCCTGGTATTTGCTGTCGCTGCATCTCGGCTCTGATGTATTGGTCAATCCTGGTTGAAATATCCTGTTGTGCAGCGCAAGGCACCAAGAGGAGCACAAGGATGCTAAAGGTAGTTCCAAGCAAGTGCCGCAGAGTTGTTCCAGTTGTCTGTGTTCTCATCGTTTGGTTCGGTTAACTCTTAAACTTCACGCCACGGGTTTGAGTTATTCACGACGTTGATTTCATTTGAAACACGCGCATAGGCCGTTAGGAAGCCATAACTTATCAGGGAGTAAATGGGCACTCCCAGCAAGACGCCCAAGACGAAACCGAACAAATCGATGGGACTCGCCTCCCGGATAGGATTATCCGGAGTGTGTACTACGAGCTGGACTAGACAAGCCTGCCAGACAAAAACGCACAAACCTTTCCTTGAGTTTTGCGACAAACCGAAGGTGGTTAGAACGATTGTCAAGATTAAGCCACTAGCAAATGACACTAACACACGTTTCATTTGCGCACACTTCAATGCGTTTCGTGCCATTTACGCAGCAACCTTTGTTCGTTGTCGGGATCAATACCAGCTTTCAGTTCTTCATTCAGGCCATCTGTTTTGCGCCAGGTTTGTATATCTTTGATCGTGTCATTCAGGGGGCGAAAGCTAAGACCAGCACCAACTGCTTTATTACAGTTGATGAACATGAAGCCTTTTAAATGCGGCGTATCTTCTTCCGGTACCCACAGCGGCATTTCGCTCCAGCCGGCGACTCTCTCTTGAACTAGAAAATCGTCATCGACCCAGGTGAAAGAAGCGTCGCTATTGCTTACCGTTTTACATTCCTCGAGCACCCTCTCCATCGTGAAGTTGTTAGGCAAACCGTTGGCGTTATAGATGCCCGTTTCCTTGCGTTCGATCATTCTCACAGTCCATTCGGCCAGGTCCCGGACGTCAATAAACTGAAGATAGCGCTCAGGACGACCCGGAGCTAATACTTCCCCTGCTGCGTTGCCGCGAGCGACACGCACAACCCAATAAGTAAATCGGTCGGTATAATCGTAAGGACCAATGATTAACCCGGGACGAATGGTCAGGACCCGATTGGGCAAGACTTCTTCAGCAGCCTGCTCACACAAAGCTTTTAACCCCCCATACATTTTTCCATAAGTCACTGCAGAGACTGACCCTGATGAATCAATTTCGTTCGCCGTTTTCAATTCTTCGCTGGTTAGCGTAGCGACGGCAGCAGTTTCATCTATACCGAGGATGCTGGCATCCGCATAAACGGAAAGGCTGGAAACAAAAACGTAACGATCTACTGAATGAGATAAGGTTTCTGCTGATGTCCTTACGGTACGCGGCAGATACCCACAAGTATCAACGACTGCATCCCAATGGCGATTTTTGAGCTTAGTCAAATCTCTGTTTCGATCTCCGTAAATCGTTTCGACATTTGTTAAAATCGCAGACTGATGCTTCCCGCGATTAAAAAGCGTGATCTCATGTCCGCGTGCGAGGGCTGCCGCGACCAAATGACGACCTACAAATCTTGTTCCGCCAAGAATCAATAGCTTCATATATTCCCACGGATTACAAAACAAGAAAGCACCGAACGCTGCGCTTTTAGCGTCCGGCAGTCAGATGGGGGCGCCGGTTCCTGTTATCGCCATCTCCTTTCTGATGTCATCAGCCATTTCTGCGAGCTGGCCCAAGTGAAGGTGCGGCACACTGAAGCCTTCGACAGCAATACGTATCCAGCCAAATCATACAGGAACGAACGGCTGGGCAGCATGGCTTCAGTCCTCCAGCATTCGTTCGTGGCCGTTGGGACACCGACCACGAATCGAGTCGTGCCAGTGAGGATCATCCTCAGCAAAAACATCCCACGTCTCCCAGTGGTCACCGCAGTAGATAGCATCGCACCGTGGACAGAAGAACGGAGTGTATTCCAAGTCCAGCGAATGCAATGCGCGAACATCGCGATCTGCGATGGCCATCCGAAGCGTGTCAAAGTGTTCGTGAGACACAACGGAAGAAAAAGCGCTGGTAAAACTCATGCGCCTGAGTTCCGCGGAAGTAGGGCCGCGGAGGAGCTGAATGTGACCGGCCTCGTTGTTACATGCGGAGCATTCGAACCGTGCCTCAGCGACTGGATCAATGTTTTCTTTCATGATGCGCAACGCCTTAGCTACGAGCCAGGCGCGTCCGCTGCAAGCGTTCTATGCGTCGCTTCCGAAACAGAACCTCCCACCTGCCACATTGCCTATACGTGTTGATCTACCAGAATCGTGTTTCCATCTGGATCGGCAATCATGAAGCTAGCCGGGCCAGTAGAGGTTTCGTCTGCTTCTGTAACCATGTTTACGCCCACTCGCTTTGAGCGGGCGCTGCAACTCTCGAACGTCCTTGAACTCTCCGAGTTACCAGACGCCTTGACAACTCTATCCGTGACGGATATAGTACGGCCCATGACGACTACAAACTCTAACCTACCTCTTACGCCCGCCGTGTTCCATATTCTTCTGGCGCTCTCAAGCGGAGAGCGGCACGGCTACGGGATCATGAAGCAGGTCGAGGAAGACTCGCAAGGAAAGGTAAACATGGGTGCCGGTACGCTCTACGGCTCGCTCAAGCGAATGGTCGATGCAGGACTGGTAAAGGAGAGCAGCAAGCGCGTTGATCCTGAAATGGATGACGAGCGGCGCATCTACTATCAGATTACTGGCGTTGGCGCAAAGGCGCTCGCGGCAGAACTTGTGCGCTATAAACACATCGTCACGTTGGCGCGAGAACGGAAACTCGATCCTATAACTTTTGCGTATGGCATTTGATCAAGAAACAGTTCGTACTCTCTACAAGAAACTCCTTGGCTTCTATCCACCAGCATTCAGGGAGCGGCTGGGGGAGTCCATGGAGCAAACGTTCAATGACCTCTGCAACGAACGGAACCGTCGGAAGAGGCAAAGATTGTTCAGCTTCGTGCTATGGATGTTCGTCGAAACAGCGATAGGGATTATCAAGGAACAGTTATTCCTTATGAAACAAGGAGACACGATGAAAACCATCACTAAAGACCTTGGATCAGCGGCGCTCATCAGCTTTATCATCGTGCTGCCATTCGCGATCCTCGAAGCTCTGAATAACACCATCACCAGGCAGAATGCCTTCGGCCTCATCCTGTTGTTTGGCATATTGTGGATCTTACCAACGGCATTCATCGTCCTCCTCGCGCCGATAGTGCGAACCGTGCGAGCGGGAAACAGCATCATGGTGAATCCTTTCAAGCTTTTGTTCAGAGTCGCTTTTATGGCACTCATCGCAACGATCTGGGGATGGGGGTTTATTGACCAACTCCCCTGTTTTCTCGGCGTTCCGAACTGCGACTAGAGTTACCTTGACGATCAGTAACGCTGACTGGCACCGAAACAAGACTGGCCGTGATGCGCACGACTTCACCTTCGCCTACCTCGTCCCCACTTTGAACTGTTACCGGAGATTGACGCTCGCTTGATGCCCCTGTGGTAAGGGACGTGGAGACTGCTGCGCTTGGGCGAAAGTGGTGAGTACAGCGAGTAAGAACAGGGAACTGCTAAGGGATGAAAGAGCTGGTTTCATCCGCTGTTCAGTTAGGTAGTGTCACATCCGATGATTGAAATCGGTTAGCCGTCCTCCCACGAGCCTTTGAAGCTTCAACGTCACGATCCCTTGCAGGAGCGTTCGTAACGAGAGATTGCAGGAGTTCGTGTGCTGCTTGTGACACCTGGTCTACGGCGCGATTGAAGGCGAGTTCGTTGGCCTTGGAGGGTTTTGTGAAGCCGCTCAGTTTTCGGACGAATTGGAGCGAAGATGCACGGATTTCTTCCTCCGTCGCAGGCGGTTTGAAGTTGTGCAGGGTTTTAATATTTCGACACATAGTATTTGTTCATCACCTAATGCTAAGAGTCTCATAGAGTGCGGCTACTGGATCTCGGTACTATCTAACGAATCAGCTCACCGGTGAATCCGAATCAACCTAGTCAAAAAGAAAACATTGAGGGCAAGCCTCGCTTTAAGGATAATCAATCTCTTCCTCGTTGGCCATTCGACTGGGGCCTCTAGGCAGGCTGCTGAAAAACTCTTTTTGGAGTGCGGAGGCAAGCGTAGCGCGACTCCGCTTTGGATAGGCGAGCCTTAGAACCCAAATAGAATCCAAAGCGCCGTCGCCGCTCCGCTCTGCCGGCGCACTCCACATTTTGCTCTCTTCCCCCGCTGAAAGGGTTTTCAGCGCATGCTAGGCAGGGCGGGGAAAAGAGATCCTAAACTGTAGGTCGTGCTGGCCTAAAGATTCAACTTTCTTTCGCGCCGCTCTTCTTTTCTGCAAAGAGCAGTTCCGTCGTCCCCTCTGTGACGCTCGGAATCGGTTCAAGAGCAGATTCAGGCAGAAGTTTGCCAGTGGGTTCCGTCAGTGGCAACTTCGGTTGAGCCAACTGGCGCTTGGCTGCTGCTTCCAGCAGGGACTCTCGATAGATTACGAGTAACAAAGCGGCAACCATTCCGACAAAAACCGCCAGGAAGATGAGCCCTTCCAAGACTTCGCCCTTGATAATAATGATCTTGTAGACGAGCGCCCAGAGAACCGCGCCTACGAAGATGGTGAACGTACTCCCTAAAAGAATAGAGATCCAACGTTCGGTCAGGCGTCGACGATCTTGAAGGTGTTTGTTTAGTTCTGCGGCTGGAAGCTGCTCGGCAAGCGATTGCGCGACTTTTTCCAAGCTCAATCCGCAGGAGCGACAGAATTTCTGCTCGGCCGAATTAGGTTTTCCACACTGAGGGCAAAACATGGTCGTCTTAATTTAGAAACGTCAAATTCTATACGAGTCCGCTTTACATGGAGTTCATTCGACGAACTTTTGCTCACCATTGGCGGGTTTGCAGTTTCACACGGCTATGAGAGTCATTGAACTGGCCTGGCGTGTGTGCGGCCCGTCTTTTGCTTCCGGGCAAAGGGTCGCGGCTTTTTCTTTCGAACCCTGTGAGCTTATAGGTTGATGATTAATCTGTGCTTGAACCGGTTTGGGCCTATTATGTGGGTGCCGTAGACGAGCACGGTTAAAACAAGGACTGGTCCATTCGATTTCCTTTGTTCACTCGCCGATGATCTTTACCAACACACGCTTCTTCCGCGCCCCGTCGAACTCTCCGTAAAAAATATTTTCCCACTGCCCGAAATCCAATCGTCCCTCGGTCACGGCGACCACCACCTCGCGCCCCATTACCTGTCTCTTCATGTGTGCGTCAAGAATGTCTTCCCCGATTATGTCTTCGTTCGGGTCAGCGGGCACGACCGGGGCCAGTCGCTCCAACCACACCTCGTAGTGGCGGTGCTGACCTGTTTCGTCATCGTCGACGAACACCGCGGCGGTCACGTGCATCGAATTCACCAGCGCGAGCCCTTCCCTGATACCACTTTCATGCAGGCACTCCTCTACCTGGTGAGTGATGTTAATGAAAGCGCGGCGGGTCGGCACCTCCAGCAAAAGTTCTTTTCGGTAGCTTTTCATCCAGGTGTTACCTCATCATCTTTAGCTGATGCGATGGTGTTTCAATCCTGGCGTGCTGCTAAATTCAAATACTAGACCAAGACTCATCCTGGTTCTAGAGCTGAACAAAACAACCTCTCTTCGGCCTTAATCGTTCACTTTGTTTGTTTCCCGCTACGGCGATACTCATCAATCGCCTTCTTCCTTTCTCGGCCTGTCTCTGCCAGCTTCTCCAACCAGCTCTCCTTGAAAGGCATCAGTGCGTCCCGCAGAGTCTCCGCGACCGCCAGGTTGCGGAACCATTTTTTGTCGGCGGGCACTATGAACCATGGTGCGCGTTTAGCGCTGCAACGGTTGAGCGCGTCCTCATATGCCGCGGTGTAGGCATCCCAATGCTCGCGCTCCTTCCAATCCGTTACCGATAGCTTCCATGATTTGATCGGATCTTTCTCGCGTTTAAGGAGTCGCTGCTCTTGCTCATCTTTGCTGATGTGAAGGTAGAGCTTGAGAATGATGGTGCCGGAATCGGCCAGCAATTGCTCGAAAGCGTTAATCTGCTCATACCGCTGGCTCCAGACCTTCTTCGGGGTCAGTTCATGCACTCGCACTGCCAGCACATCCTCATATTGCGAGCGGTTGAAGATTTTGATGTCTCCCGCAAGGGGCGTGTGGGCGTGTATGCGCCAGAGGAAATCGTGGGCGAGTTCCTCTTCGGTGGGGACCTTAAATGAAGCTACTGAGCAGCTCTGCGAGTTCAATGGACCAGCCACATGGCGGATAGTCCCATCTTTACCGCTGGTATCGCGCCCTTGCAGAATGATGAGTACACTCTGCTCCCGGACCGCGTAAAGAAGTTCCTGCAGTTCGATCAACTCTTCGATGAACCGCGCTGTCTGTTTCTCCGCTTCAGCACGCTTTAATCCCGCGTCCTCTCTCGGATCAGTGTCTGAAAGTTTAATGGGGCGCTTGCCCTCCAGGCGATGTGCATAGGTCATAGTTTTCCTTAAACAATAGGTAAGAGCACTCAGCTAACTGTGCGCTTTGATGAACTCCAAGGTCCCCCTTACGATCTCGCGCGTTCTTTCCATATCGTGCAGTACGTCAAAGCCGTGCTGCACCCTCGGCGTGATTGCTAAAGTCCAATGTTGCGAAACTCCTGGTCCTTAGACGTGGCCTTCAGAGTAACGAAAGCCGTCTGTGCTCCGGCCATCTTTCTCTGAACTTCCATGCTCATCTTGTGTATTGGAGGCGAGCGGCGGAGCAGTCCCGTTTGCTTGTGTGCGATTCGCTGCCCAGATTGCACTCGCAATGAAAGGTAGTGTGAAGAAACCCAGAAGAATGAGCAGCCCAGGTACTCCGGTAACATTGAGGTATTCGCCCATCTGAAACTTCCAGTTCTCCGGGTCATCCAGGAAGGTGGATAAGCCCATACTCAGTGCGAAGAGAAGGTCGCCCACCATCACCAGCCGCATCCAACGCCCTCTTCCTTTACCTATTGCGATCCATGCTGCCGTTAACGCCCAACCCAGTATTAGGGCGGCGGGAAGCGCCACCATTCGTTTCTCCAACTGAATCACACCGATCCCATACCCTATGTAATCCGCATCGAGTAGTGAGCGGATGGGCGCGACCGAAACAACCCCCGCGAACATCATATGAAACACGCCGACCAAAAGCGCGGCGACATTCCAGCGACGGCGCAAGAGCAAATAAACGAAAACTGCCCAACAGATTATGTTCAGGACAATCGCTATCTGGAACCAAATCGCCATAAGAGACCTCCTTTAGGTGCACTGCAAAGTCGCTAATCACCGGCGCCGAGCGAATGTCGTTGGGCAGCGACGCGAAAAGTTAGTTGAGAGCCATACCTCAGACTGCAACAGCGTGTTATGCGCGTGAGCTTTTTAAAATCAAGAGCGGTTCACTCCCAATGTGTGATCGGAAAAGGAAGCCCCGGCGGAGACATTATAGATCGAAGGTGGGGACATCAGGAGGTGCTTAGCCTTCCGAGCATAAAAAAGCGCGGGAGGCGGCTTTCATTCAGCCCCTCCCGCGTCCCGCGCGCGCAGCTTCCGCCCGCGTACCTTAATCCGAGAGGTAGATGCCGGTGCCGAGAACAAAGCCGGTGCCCAGAACAAAGCCGTTGGAGATCAGGACGCCGTTGGAGATCAGGACCCCGTTGGAGATCAGGACGCCGTTGGAGATCAACACACCATCGCCGAGAATGATGCCATCGCCGAGGATGATGCCGTCACCGAGCATTATCCCATCGGTCTGGAGGATGCTCTCGCTGACCAGGATGGCATCGGTGAGCATGATGCCATCAGAGATCATGAAGCCGTCACCGAGCATGATCCCGTCCGTGAGCATGATGCCGTCAGAGATCATGAAGCCGTCGCCGAGCATGATGCCGTCGCCGAGCATGATGCCGTCGCCGAGCATAATCCCGTCGGTGATCATGATGCCGTCGCCAAGCATGATGCCATCACCCAACATAATCCCGTCCCCGAGGATAATACCGTCGGCGAGCATAATTCCGTCGCCAAGCATGATGCCATCGCCGAGCATAATGCCATCGCCGAGCATAATCCCGTCGCCGAGAATGATGCCATCTGAGAGCATGATGCCATCACCCAACATAATGCCGTCGCTGAGCATGATGCCGTTCGTGAGCACCGGGCGGTTAGCAAAGATCACACCGTTCGAGTAGAGCACGCGCACCGCCTGTGGAACGGCCTCACCACCGATAGTAAACGAAGAGCTAAGCGTCTGTAGACTCACGCCGGGACGGAAAATCTGATCCCCCGCATGCAGCCTGTCGGCCCTGTGCTCGATAGCGCGCGCCATCTCGACCGCCGCGGCGGCGTTGACCTGGCCAGCTCCCTGGCTCAGCACGTTCTCCGTCTTGCTATGGAAGAGAGAGGCTGGCAGCGCGTTAGCGGTTCGTAGCAGAGCCGCCTTCGTGAGCACGGGTGTCAGCGATCTATTCGCGTCGAGCATCAACGCCACTACCCCAGAAACGACCGGGGCCGAGAATGATGTGCCCGAGTACTGGAAGTAGGCCTTCTGCAAAGCGTTCTCACCCGTGGGCTGGATGACGCGGTCGGGATGCTCGGAAGCGATAGTCGGGTTGTTCTGCGCCAACGTACCAATGACTCGACGGCCGGGGGCGACGAGGTCGGGCTTCGCTAAATGGTCGAACTGAGTCGGACCCTTGGATGAGAATTGCGCGACAGTGTCGTCGGAGCGTCGAACAGTCGTGCGGCTATCAGTTGCGCCGACCGTAATCGCGTATGGGCTGTTGCCGGGGCTGTTGACCGCGCCGTAGACCAAACGATAGATAGGGTCGCCGTTCGCATCATGGCCCACAATCTCATCCGTGCGCCCGTTGTTGCCGGCGCTGCAGACCACTACGATGCCTGCGTTGACGGCGCGCGCCACGGCCCGCGAGAGTGGGTCTGTGCGAAAGGATTCGCGCGGCGGCGTGCCGAGGCTCATATTGATGATCCGGATGTCGTACCGCCTCTGGTTCGTAATCGCCCAGTCGATTGCATTAAGCGTCGCACTCGTAGTGCCCACGCCGTTCTCGTCCAGCACCTTGAGGTCAATCAGGTTAGCGTCCGGCGCGATGCCTGAATAGTTTCCCGCGTATCCGACCGAGGCCGAGCCGCTGCCGGCGGCGACGCCCGCGACTCCAGTGCCATGACCATAGCTGTCACTGTTGTCGTTCGCGGTTGACCCAGTGCCGGTAAAGTTGACTGCGGCGAGGACGCGCGATCTGTTCCCTTTTCGGAAATCGGGATGGCCTGCGCTGATGCCGCTATCAATGACCGCGATGGTGACGCCACTGCCGGTGAAGCCTGGCGTCTCTTTCGGCCCTGAGCGGTCAACCTGGACCAGGGCTGCGCCAGTCGTCTCGCGCGTGACGTCCATCTGCGCTCTAACGGCACGGTCCGGCGAGATGTAAAGTACGTCCTCGCGCGCTGCGAGCGAGGCCGCTTCGCTGGCCGGGAGGTCGACGACCATCGCGTCGAGAGTTGTGAGCGTCTGTCGCTTGGTTCCGCGCTTGCTCTCAATGGCTTGATCGTGCGCGGTCGTTGGGCGGCCCTTCGTCTGGACGATGAGACGCACAGTCTCTGTCGTACCGGCGGCTGTGTCTAACTCTGGCGCGAGCTTGCGTTCGTGTCTCTGCTGCGGGACAGAGGGAGCGGCGAAGGCCGTCGGGGTTAATGGGGCAGCAGCGACAAGCAGGAGGCAAAGGACTGTCAAGCAAACTGTGAGACGACGCAACATGATGGATTCTCTTTTTCCGTTGTGTGCCTATCGCCCACAAGCGTTAGAAGGTATCGAGGCACGGGGTTGATTTCAAAGACTGCTGAAGAGCGTGTAACGATTCAGAGGTGCGGCCGAAAGAGTTTGTCGTTTGCTCCGGCCTGACTCGAGGAATGTTTCTCACTGTGGTCCACGAGTGCCTATCAATCGTCTGCTCCCTCTAGTACAACCGTTGTGCCAGCGAGTTGAGGTAAGTTCAATCGCGTCGAATGCCAATGAAAGCGGCTTTTTTTGCCTTAAGCGGGCGGCACCAACAAACGAGCGCGGGCCGCGAGCAGGATACTTGGTTCGCACCTCCGGCCGTCTCAATCACTGGTTGATAAGCGTTTTATAAAGAAAGAAGGACGTTTATTGGATTCGAGGTGGTGTGAACTCAGGTGCGAACGAAGTATCAGCTGTATATCTGGTTCCCATGAAGGCGACTCTCATTCGTAGGGGTAAATCCCACGCCCAGCAGAAGCTGTGAAAAAAATTAGAAGCCTCCCCAAGACGATTCAACGCACAGAAAATCGCAGTCAGGAAGGCGGACCCTGTCCCCGCTCTTACGCTGAGTGGCTTCAAGGTTGAGCGGGGACAGGGTCCGCCTTCCCGACTGCGGTTCTCTGTCTCTGCAGGTATCCCGGATCATTTCTTTTTTTTCACAACTTCGTAGTTTGAAGATTGTTCAAGTCCAAAGTCCTTAATCCCTGGTGGCGATTCGGTAGCGTGCGAGTTTGAGCTGCAAGCCGCGCCGTGTGAGGCCAAGTTCTCGAGCGGCACGAGAGACATTCCCGTTGTGGCGGCTGAGTACCTCGGCAATCATGTGCCGCTCCAGCGTCTCTACCGCGACCGGGAGTGGGACGTTGAGCGGGATGTCGAAGCCCTCCTCCGCAACCGAGCCCAGCGAGTCCTCAGAGTCCGGAGACCGTGACACGCGTCGAAGTTCCGGCGAAAGTTGATCGGGCGTGATCACATTGCCGTCCTCGGCTCGAGCGACCGCACGCTGCAACTCGTTACATAACTGCCGGATGTTGCCAGGCCAATCATTGACCATCAGAAGATCAACTGCCTGCGGCGTTACACTAATGTCACGCCGACCGAACTTGGACGCGTAATGGTTGACGTAGTAGTTGACGAGTGCCGGAATCTCCGATCTTCGCTCACGTAGGGGAGGGACTTGCAATCGTATTACGTTCAAGCGGTAGTACAAGTCCTCGCGGAACTGTTTCTGCTCAACGGTCCGTTCAGGTTGGTGTTAGTCGCAGCAATGATGCGCACGTCCACCTTGACAGGCCTCTGCTCTCCGAGGGGCTGTATCTCTCCTTCCTGCAAAAACCTCAACAGCTTCGGTTGCACATCGAGCGGTAGGTCGCCGATTTCGTCAAGAAAAAGTGTACCGCCGGTCGCTGACCGAATTACTCCCGGCGAGTCAGCGACGGCCCCTGTGAATGCGCCACGGCGATAGCCGAAGAGGTAGCCCTCGGTCAACTCCTTCGGAACAGCCGTGCAGTTGAAGGGAACAAATACCTTGCTGCGTCGAGAGGAAACGGCGTGGATGGCCCGCGCGACCAACTCCTTGCCAGTGCCGCTCTCGCCGGTCACTAACACCGTGACGTCCGATGAGCGAATCTTATGCAGTTCTTCGACGACGCTGGTCATCGCGGGGCTCGAGAATATGAAGCCCGGCATCAAGCTCGCGCCTACTAGCGATGCCTGATGTTGTTGGTCGCCACTGACCCGAGCTTTCTCACGTAGAGCGCACAGATCAAGCCCCATTTCGGCTACGCGGAGCAATGTGTCAACCGACTCACTTCCTGCCAGCTCGACCGAGGCGCGCGGCGAAACCAGGAGCGTAACGGGCGCAGCGTTCGTGACACGCAGACGTATGACCGTCGCGTCTTGCCCGACCGCGATACGATTTCTGGCTTCGTCATCGCGTGCGTTGGCCCACTCCTCGGCCAGACGTTCACCCTCGCGGGTGGTGTAGGCGTGCGTCACTACAACCTTCTGGCGTGCGTCATCAGCTGGTTCAAGTACCAGTACTCTGCGTGCCATCGTCTCATGGCGGATTAGGGCCGCGAGCTCCCGCAAAAGGAGTTCGCGCGAGGTCAACGCCTCGATCATCCTTAAGATGAATCGGTGCGAGCGCGCAGGCGCCTCGGCTGCAACCTTCTCGGGCGCAGGGCGGCCGAGCGCCGCGAGCGCATTTTCTGAGCGCCTGAGATCAAGGCGCGCTCCAAGCTCACCGAAGCTGTGTGCTGCGGTTGCGAGCGCCTCGGCCGCGCGTTCGGGCTGTGTTGCGGCATAAGCGCACCCGAGCTCGAAGTAGGCGCGCGCGGTCCGGTAGCGGTCGTCGAGTATTTCGTAGATCGAGACGCTGCGGCCGAAGTGATGCGCGGCCAGCACAGGGTTGTCACGCTCCATTGCGAGCAAGCCACTCATTCGCTGCGACTCACCCGCAATCGCCATATCCGCGACGGTGTCTTCAACCAGGTCCAAAACCTTCCGCAAGAGCGCGGCACACTCTTCCGATTCGCCTTTGCGTAAACGTGCTTCGGCGAGCAAAAGATGAGACTCGCATATGGCCTGGCGATCACCAATGCGCTCGGCCAGAGCGAGCGCCTCCCGGCCAATATCGAGCGCGCCATCGATATGACCCGCGGCGAGGTGGCAGCGGCCAAGAGTGCGCTTCGCCTGGCCCCCATACCACTCGTTACCACTCTCCGTGGCGAGCTTGACGGCGCGTTCAAGCAGGCTCCGGGCATCGTCTAGTTCGCCTCGGAGCATGCGCAGGTCACCGAGCGAATCGAGGATCATCGCCTGCCCGCTCTGATCGTCCACCTCGAAGGCGAGTTCAAGCGCGTGCTTGAGCGCCTCCTGGGCGCGGTCCCATTTGCCGACAAGCGTGAGGTTGATGCCGAGGTTGTTATAGCCAAGCGCGGAGTTCTTCTTATGTTCCGTCCGCTCGTAGTAATGGACGGCCTTTTCCAGGTGGCGTATGCCGTCGTGCGGGCGGCGTAGGAACCAGGAGGCGCCTGCCATGTTGGCGTAGATTTTCCCGAGCAGGTAAGCCGCGGGACGATTCCCTATAAGCTTGGCCGCCTGCTCTAATTGTATGAGCGCGGATTCATAGCGACCCTGCAACACGTCGAGGACGGCCAGTCCGCTGTAAACCGCCGCTAGCCCGCGCCAGTCGCCCGTTCGCCGGTAGTGCTCCAGGGCCTTCTGGGAGTGGTCGCTCGCAATCGCATGCTCGTTGATAGAGCGGTAGACGCGGGCCAGCGCCTCGTAGATCGCGCCGCGCTCAGCGTCGGCGCCCGCCTCCGGCGTGTCTCGCAGGGCCGCGTTCAGCAGCGCGATGGCTTTCGGGAAGTCGCCCGTGTAATTGAAGGCGAGGCCGAGTTGGACGCGGAGTTGGATGTCGGTTTCCTGGTCGAGCTGCCGGCGCGCGTCGGGCTGTTCGTACAACTGAATAACGGCGAGCGAGTCGTTGGAGCGGCCCTCCATTGCCAGCGCTTCCGAGAGCGCACACCGCGCCTCGGCCAGGAGGCGCTCGTCATTGTGGGCGGATTTGATTAAGTGTGTGAGTTGGGCCTCGGCCTCGCGCGAGAGTCCGCGGTCGAGTAGTAAGCGCGCGGATTCGAGTTGGCTTCCCAGCAGCGCTTGCGAAGAGGAGGGGACCAGTGTACGCGCGCGCTTGTCACCGCCGGGCTGTCCCGGAGTAGATTCGCGCCCCTTATCTGGCGCTTCCTCACGAGGTATGCGCGAACGCTTCATCCTGTAAGATTAATCTGCAGGCGCTCTACAACTTAACGTGGCACTGCTTTGTACCATCCGTGCCAAACAGCTTTTCTGCGTCGAAACATCAGAATGAACAGGGGATTGGTCCAAATCAATGTGCGCCAAAGTCGCCACTGGTCAAAGCGGCGAGTCGAGGGAACCACGTGGATATCCTCTATGAACTTGACGCGAACATTCTGCCGCCTGGCAAACTTCTTCAAACGCCAATAAAAATCCACGTCCTCACCCATAAATAGCGACTCATCGTAGCCGTCAAGCGCCAGGAATACGTCCTTTCGGCAGAACTGTGTCGCTCCCTGGGCCATGCCTGATAACTTTCCGATGATTCCCCAGCATTGCAGATAAATCTTCGACGTAAGCTTCACCGGTCTGTAATCGGTATTTACCGCTCCGCCAATCCAAGTTGGTTCGGCAACAACTTCAACAATGCGCCACAACAATTCATCCGGTACGATCGTGTCAGCGTCAACAAACACCAAAACACTGCCACTGGCAAATCTCGCCCCGGTGTTGCGAACCTTTGCGACATTATGCAGTGCTTCCTTTACGACAATAGCACCGAAATCGCGTGCGACATCCGCTGTCGAGTCCAGGCTATTGTTGTCAACCACGATTATTTCCGCGGAGGTGCTGCCTTTCTTCTTCAACAACGCCTTTGCTCGGTAGAGACTGGCGAGCGTTTCTGCGAGGTAGTCTTCTTCATTGAAGGCAGGAATGATAACTGAAATCAACATCGTCGCTCTTTCCAATAGGCTCAAGCCTGAGATATCCAAAACTCCACGCGCGGAGTCACGGTGAACACTCGACCTGGACAGCATGCTTCTCAACCATGAGTCTTGCGTTTACCAGCGAAGACACTCCTGTAGAGGCGAATCATCTCGCTGAACGCTTTGTCCGTCGCCTCGGGATCGTAGCGGCTGCCCTCGTCACGCATGAAGGCATGCTCGGCGTGATAAAGCCGTTGCGAAAAATTGGTGCCGGCCTCCCTCAGCACTTCCTCTATTCTCTTGCGCCCCTCTTCTGGAATGTGCGGATCGCTTGCACCCCAAACCAGCAGTAACTCGCCGCGAATCTCCGCCGCCCGCTGAAGCGACCCGGCGTCGGGATCCTTTCCGAGCACGCCGTTATGGATCCCAGTGCCATAAAAACAGACAGTGGCGCGCACGTCCGGCTGCAGCGCAGCGCGGAACGCTAAATGACCACCGATGCAGAAACCTGCTGCGCCTATTTGTCCGGGTGCCACGGCCGGATGCTCCTGCAGATAGTCAAGCACGGTGCGGCAATCTGCATCGAAATGTGCTACCGGAGTTTTCCCCGCATCTTCCAGGCCACGCGCGCGACCGGCGTCGTCGAAGGGGAGCACCAGTCCCGTTGATTCAATACGGCGGTAAATTTCCGGGGCGGCGACCACAAAACCATAGCCCGCTAAGCGAGCGCACGATCGCAGCATCGGGCCGGTGAGCTGAAAAATATCTGAGTAGAAGAGGATGGCAGGATACTTGTCGATACATTGGGGGGTTGCGAGGAAGGTTCTGATTTGCCCGCCCTCAGGGGTTAATAGATCAACATACTCAGCCGTGATTTTCATGGAAGTGCCTTCATTCAGGATCGTTTTTTCACCGCTAAGGACGGTCGGTGGAGTGACTTGTTAGGCTGAACGCTTTTCGATTATGAATTGCGAATAATATCCATGCGTGTACCTTCCGCCCGCCCAGGCATCATAGTAAATTCTCACGACAGCACGGCAGCCTTGGCAATAAAAATCCACAAAGGATTTGAAGTTCACGCTTTTAAACTGCCGCATGGAATAGGCCTGTGAGGCTACCCCGACTTCATTGGCATCCGCGGGTGAGAGATTAGTTTCCTCAGAGAAAGATTGCCGCTCAAAATCGTCGGCAGTAAAGGTAAGCCGGGTGCCGCATACAGGGCAGGTGTAAACTGAGCGCCAGTCGGCTTTGGAATCTTCCCCATCCGTGTACGAGCGATTCGACAACCGTTCGGCGGCATCAACGATTGTTATTTGAGGCACCTTAGTCAACCCTCGCAAATAATGAACAGCCCAGAAGCTGATAGATAACACGCCGATCATCGGAAGCTGGCGAGGGGCTGTGAGCTGCAGACGCTTATAGGCGGAGCATGACAGTAGCTGTTCGCTGCTCCCGCGTCTCTTATACAATCAGTCTGCACACTTTGATCCCGTAAGACCCATACTTGGAATCATTTCCTTGCGCTGACCGCCACGGAATCCCAAGTCGATCATTCGGAGGGGTGTGTTATGACTCTACTGACTTTCAGCAAACTCCCGCAGGCGCTGGTTGAACGTCGTCGCATCATCCCAGAAAGGTGCGTGTCCCGCGTTCGCCATCATTTGAATTTGTGCGTGAGCCAGTCCCGCCTGGTGCTGATCGACGACGGCGGCCTTAACAACCGCATCATCAGCGCCATGCGTTATCAGTACCGGCTTGCGGATCTTCGCAAGTAGATCGTCATTGTCGAACGAGCGAGAGAACAATGCCTGACGAACATAGGGCGGAACTGACACGTTGTAGCCCAGCATCAGGAACAGATCCTCAGTCGCGGGCTGTTGGTAGAAGCACATTCGCAACAGCGACTCGAGACTGCGTACGCTCTCTTCAGCATCCGTGGAGAAGAAACCTGGCACGAGGCTGATAAACTCACCGGTCAGCACCGACATCGCCTCGTCACTGCCAAGCTTGGTAATCGCGCCGACCAGGCTAACACCGCCGATGCTATCCTCACCGCAATGCCGTATATAGTCGAGGATTACTAGTGATCCATACGACCATCCACAGAGGATCGGATGGTCCAGGCTCAGAGCCTGTATCACCGCACTTACGTCGTCGGCCCACAACTTCGAGTCACTGTAGCCCTCGCGAGGCTTATCTGAAAGACCATGACCCCGGATATCCATTGCGATAAGTCGGTAGTCGTCAGCCAGGTCCGAGTTCATCTGCCGGCTCCAGGCGAGCCAACACTGCGAAAAGCCATGGATGAATATGATTGGGCGACCCGATGAGTTGCCGGTCTCAACAAGGTGGAGCTGTAGGCCCCCGCCCCCTTTAATTTTATGACTCTTCATCATGTTCCTCCTCCGCTCATGCTGATTCGCGGTCGTGAGCAACCGTTCTTACATATTGCGGCACGACTCTAAGATTCCTCATTACTACTACCAAAACTTACCTTTATTACGAAGCCATTTGAAATGAATTCTTAGAATCCTTGCCTATGCCACTTTCGATAATCATAGTCTGAGACAAATGATGGGTCCTGCTCCAATGGATTGGCGAAGAACTCTGTGCCAGCATAGTTTGGGTTTGGCTTCAAGCCCTACCTGACTCCACCTCCCAACCATCTCAAAATAATCTCCGCCATACTCCACCTCCAGAACTTGTTTTATCATTACCAGAGGTTTCACTTCGCCAGAATCAGTAACGTAGATTGTCGAATAAACAACCTAAACCCCCGGTCCAAATTCCTCACCCTCTTCGATAGATAGTTCCTCCAGGGGGACATCCGGAAAGGATCCATTTACCAGCAGGGTTACCCTCCAATTCTTGCCGCTTCGAATATCGTCGAGAGTAATGTCTTTGATTTTCATAAAAGTCAGATTAGGCTAAGCCGCCAGCGCCAAAGGCTACGCTTTCGCTTAGGGCACTACTGCACGCGACGGGTAACACATCTTTCAATTCGATGAGAAATATGCTGCTGCGGCGCAACGCGTCTTTAGTTGCGCTTGTTGTAGTTTATGGAAACTCCAGTTTCCTGATCCTTGCCCCCTGATTCATCGCATCACACGAGCAAGTATCCCATCAGGCGCTGCAAATCCCTGAAGTTTGTTGTAAGGAACTGTTACTCTCTCCGCGCACGCCTCTATGACGTGTGGCCAGTCTGGCTGTACTACGACTCCTGCTTTTGAAAAATTGTATGAGTAGCGTGAGTCCGTTAGATGTTCGATTGCAAACATGCCCGGATCCCCTTCACAAGTGGTGTCACTTTCCTTTCCTGAGGCAGCTAAATTGTCTGCCTTCGCAACCTGTCTTGCGAAAATCGCCTTCAGAATGTTCGCTTTGTCCTGCTCGTAATTCTTAAAGAGATCCACGAACTCAACTTTCTTTCCCGTCTGCAGGTCAAAGGTAACGGAAATGTTAGCGTCGTTAATCGGGTACTGCCCTCCACAATAGAAGGAAGCTGACGCATAAATACTGAATACGTCTTTAGCTGCATATGCAACGCGTGATCTTACTTCATAGCTGGTCCTCTTGCGATCAACGCCATCCTCACAACCGAACTCTTTTGTAACCTCGTCGATTTGTCGATTTACTAACTGCATCGTCCCTTTGTCTCGATAGTAAGTGATCCGGGGAAATCGGATACCGTTTCTACGAACCTTTACCATCCTGTGACTGATGCGCGAGCGATTAATTGCGCCTCGGCTCTGAGCTAAAACAGTGCTGCTTTGAGTTTTGTCGAGAAAGGGTACGGAGAGTGATAAAAGAACCGCCAGGACCCCTATTATGATCACCTTCAATTATTCCTCCACATTGATGTCGGTTAATTTGTTAGGTCTAAGTTCGCCAGGTCATGTGTCTTCACGCCAGTCGGGTTTTCGACTTAGCATATTCAACCCAATCACCTGACGTAATTAATGTCCGAAAGGAATAAAACTCAGGACTAGGTTCATAAGTCCAACAAACCCTTCTGCGGCTATCAAGAGAGATTTCAACCTGCTTCCGCAAATAGTTGCTTGATGCTTCAAAATCATCCAACTTACTTAGCGTCTCGTCATCCACCTCATGAACTTCGCCAACAACCAATGAGTCCGATTCATTAAGTACCAAGCCGGGATATGCGCCTAGATCATAAAGGCTGCCATTTACTTTCGCATCTGAAATGAATTGTGAATCGGGAAATCTTGAAGACATTGCGCCCGCATTGCCGCGTCGCAACGTGCCATAAACAAATACGAGATGCTTATTCATTTAGCTTTAGGTCTCTCGGAGCGTCAGGTGAACGTCGTACTCGAGCTGAGCCTATTGAGACGAGATTGCTCCTGCTCGACGCTGCGGTTATGAGCGAGGGCTTAAGGACGATTAGCTTCTGATGATTTGATGACTCTCTCGCCGCGATTCAGCTTTGCACCACAATAATTACAGTAGCTCAAGCCCTGCGCGATAGCCACACCCACACCACAAGTGAACAATACATCCGGCTTTTCACCTCCTTAAGCCTGCGATATCGAATAATAAGTTCAGCAGTGATTTCTGAGCATAGGAAAAACGCACCGTTCGGACGACTCGTGATAGCCACGGCGGTGCGGTGCCTGCGGTTGTTAATTGAGGCCAGGTAAAATCCGTTCTACTTCAGTTAATGTTTTCGCTCAGGCGACTTCAGGTTGAGCGTGGTTTGCTCCGTAACCGAGCTTGGAATCGGCCCCGGTGACAGTAATGGGTCAGTTACAGCAGCCGGTGGTAACAGCGTGGCAGTCCGATGTGATTCCGCTTTTATCGAGCGAAGGATCGGATCTTCTAAACTTAGGAGACGCTTGGCACGCGAGAGACGCACGTGACCAGTAATAATCATTGGAAGAGCTATCACGAGTCCGATAATCGAATTGGCGACGACTGCATAAACATTCCAAGGAGCAGGAACGAGAAGAAGATTGATGAGTGCGCCGATGAGGCAAAGGCCCAGTGTGATGGTGCTCCCTGAAAGCGAGTCTCCGCCTTTCTTATACTGTGGCACCGCCTCATCTACTCTCCCTTCAATGGCAAGGTTCAAGATGCTCAGTGGCAATCCACACCGGCGGCAATATTTCTGCTCGTTTTCATTCTGGGCGCTGCACTTAGGACAATACATAGAAGAATCCTCGACTAGCAAAGGTGACGCTTCTTATTTACCCTGGATGCAAATATCGTAAAAGAAAATGCCATTCGACTTCATTTATCATCCACTCGCCTCCCTACCAAACTGTCAACGGAAAGCTTTCCAGCCCCATGCAACAAAAAGAAACATGCCGCAGCCAGCATCATCAATGCAGCAAACATGTTTGGGTATGTGTCGCCGATGTGAGCGATGACAAGCGCGGCAACGAAATTGACGATCATCACTACCGCAGCATAACGGGTCGCTAAGCCAACAATAAAGAGGACGCCGCAGATTAACTGTGCGTAAACCGAAAGAAAGGCCGAGAACAAAGGGAAGGGCACACCCCGCACGGACAAGAAGCCAGCGAACTCCTCCATGCGAGCATAGCTTAGGACATTGTCCTGCGTACCATAGATGAGATGAAAGCCAACTATGAGGCGGATGAAGATGACACCGTATTCTTTATATTTTTCGAGGAGTGAGAGCTGCAGCATTCGGAACATGGATACAATCCGGCGATAAAGTGATACTTAACTCTTGTACGTAACTCATCGTTGCTCACTTAGCCGCGGCGTGGGTTGGATTCCTCGTCGAGCAATCTCGTAGTGTTCTCGGTCACGCTCCGTGGCTGAACCATCTCCGCGGTCTCGATCCTGTGAGCAGTGAAACTCTCGATGGGCGCGACCCGGGGCGGAGACAGTTGAGGGTTGCGCGTGGGAGTGCCGAGTTGTCCAGGGATTATGGAGTGCGGTTGTGAGGCAGTTCCTTTTATCGGTGGTATTCTTTTCTCTGCGAAGAAAACGCCATACAGCAGCCGCACAAAGCCAATGACAAAACAGAGGACGGGCAGGACCAGCAGTACGGCGAATTCATCCTCTACGGCTGTGAGCACCACAAGCGCTAGCACCAAGCTCGCGAGCATCATCCACGCGCCTTTGCGAATGCCTCTCAGGCTTCGAGAAGGTCGCCCGGCCTGCACTTCCGCTACCTGTTCTACCAGCGCGCTGTCGCTGTCGATCAACTCCCTGACGGCGGTGAGTGAAAAACCGCAGCGCGAGCAGAAGCGCATTTCATCGGAAACTTGTTGTTGGCTACACTTCGGACAATACATTAAGCACTCGCAGAAAAGGGAGATTCCTTGGTTCCGACTTACGGAAAGGTTACGAACAGATCATAGGTTAGGTTCGCTTATTCTCCGAGCTCGCGGACCACACGAACGGGGTTACCAGCCGCGAACATTCCCTCCGGGATGTCCCTGGTCACCACGCTGCCGGAACCGCATTGTCAGACGCGGGCTACTCTTATTGTTCATGTGCCCTTCTCAGGGCTGCTCTGGCGAGCAAGCGCGTCGAATCTAGAGTGGGTAGAGGAGTGTCGTCTGGGCGCACGATCAGCGGTATCTCAGTGCAACCGAGCACGACCGCATCACAACCACGCGCCTTAAACTTTCCCGCCACTTCACTAAAGTATAGCCGGGAAGCTTCCGGGAAGACCCCCTTGACTAACTCCTTGAAGATGATCTCATTGATTTTTTCCCTATCAGCCTCCTCGGGTATTTCGCTCTCTATTCTGAATGCCTCTAATGCTTCCGGGTAGACACCCCCTTCCATCAGATACTTCGTCCCTAAAATGCCGAGCCGCACGTAACCAGAACGGCGCGCTTCTTCGGCGACTGCGCCGGCGATATGGAGCCACGGAATCGGAGTCTGCGGAATTAGGTACTTGAATGCCTGGTGGTATGTGTTATCAGGGCAAATGGCGAAGTCGGCCCCCGCCTGCGCGAGCTTATGCGCGGATGCTGCGAGAACCCCGGCCAGAGTCTCCCAATCGTTTGCACGAATGTGGCGCATGTGCTCGGCTAGTGGCACCGAGTTCATGGTTATCTCAGGGTGATTATGCTCACCCATGACGGCCGGCGCCTCCAAACAAATCGTGCGGTAACACAGGGCCGCCCCCTCGGCGCTACCAGCCACGATACCAATGTGTTGGGTCACAATCTCTTCGCCTCCAGCCCTCTAAAGGCCTTCGGACATATCGGGGAGCATCTAACGTCACCTCAGCTGGGGGCCTCAGGGAGAATGTCATTCTTGTAACATCCAACCCTTTACCATCTTTTTAATCATCCTTCCAAATGACCACAAATGACTCCCTTCGACTTCTCCTGTCGCCTTCAGCATCATCTCCACCA
Organism: Pyrinomonadaceae bacterium; assembly: GCA_046261995.1. Classification (GTDB taxonomy): domain Bacteria; phylum Acidobacteriota; class Blastocatellia; order Pyrinomonadales; family Pyrinomonadaceae; genus PSRF01. The sequence goes on along the minus strand of JBHENP010000006.1, from coordinate 62,009 downwards.
CGTTGAAGTCAATTCTCTCAGGCTTTGAATAACGGATACAGCCCTTGCCTAAACTCACTCCTTTTACTTTGAATGTTACTTCGGAAGAAAGCGCCTAATGCCGCAAGCTGATTCCGCTCCGCTGCAAGCGCGCACTTAGATTTCAATTCAACGCGCCAATCCTATTTGCTTGCGCAACCATTCGGCACGGTGGCGCCGCGCATCGTCGTTGAGCTCGTGTCCTGCGTCGTAAATTGTGACGAGTTTCGGATAGCTCGCTGCTTTTGAATACAGCGTCGCCTTTTTCTTCATTCGCAAAAGCTGTCTCGAGGCGTGAATACAGAGAGAGCTTCCAGACATTAGCTTGTCAGTTCAATGCCAAAATGCTCGCACAGTACTGCCGCGTACTCCTCTTGACTCGTTAAGGTTCTCTCTTGCCGACCGCCATTCATAGATGTTGAGATAAAACGCATGTCGCTAAGTGTTATGCGCCCTTCGTCTGTCGCTCGCGAGCAGATGCGCGCTTTGGTGAAATGTGACTCCGGAGAAGTCTGGTGGTAGCGGCACATCTCGGCATAATCAGCATAGCCATAGTTCTGTAAGGTGAAGCGATACTGAGCCTTCCATTCATCACCATCATCACGCTGCATCAGAATCAACTTAGGGCCGTCCGGGGTAATGCGGTAAGCGCGGCGGCCCTGTACCTGCTCACCCAGTTCATCGAGCAGCAACGGTTCACGAAACGAATCACCAAAGCCTACATCTACAAGCCAACGCTGCTCTAACGAAACCATCAACGCCATGTGGTCGAAGGCCAGGCCAAAGCCGCCTTCTGCATTCGCAACTTCGGCTGAGAGCATGCAGACGTCAAAGCCGAGAGCACGCAACAATGCGGCAAACAGACCGTTGGCTTCATAGCAGAAGCCGCCGCGCCTGCGCTCAACAATCTTGGTAAACAGAGCATCATCTTCAAGAACAATCGGCTGCTTGGCGTGAATACTTAGATTTTCAAAAGGCACGGCCAACAGATGCGCGACCTGCAGCTCGCGCAAGGTTTCAGCAGTAGGAGCAAGCGAGCCATCATAGTTGATTCGTTCGAGATAAGCCTTGATGTTCAACTGAATCTCTCCTCTAACCATCCAAAACGAGTAAGCGGCTGACGCTGCGCTCAGGCACAAGAGACATCGTGGCAGCGCGTCACCTGCAAGCGATCGTTCGGTCCGGCGTTAATGAAAGCATTCAAGATGGTTAATAGGTTTTACTCCCAAGACGTGTAGGTGTACAGGAACTCGAATGTTTCCGCTGGGTGCATCATCCCTGTCAGAGGGTGCTCGGCAATAGTTATTGCACGGCATTTAGACGTCATGCAGGCACAGGAGTGTCTTTTTGCGCAGGCAAACTGCCAGAGACGGGACAGAACTCCCCACTGTGGACGTCACCAGAGTGCAAACAGACCTCTCGCCTTTTGCTCCACCGGTCTTATTCAAGAGCTCCCTCGGTGATGCTGGTTAAGCGGGTAGCTAAGCCTGCGATGAGAAAACAATCAGCGTTTTCAATGTCACAGGCATCGTGACAGCGTCTTCCAGTCTCTCGAGTCTCGTGGACTGCCAAGATACTGATTCACAAAGAGACATGGCATCTCGATTGCAGCCTCGCAAGCGACCACCTTTGGCCACGCCTCTCATTGCGAGAGGGCTCTTTGGCATCACTTACTCACCAATACCAAATCCATAGGTCCGTAATCAGGTTTCGTTATGCGGAGGTCTCCATTTCAGGAGGCCTTTCACGGGAGCAATAGAATGACTGACTCAGCAAGGTTTAAATCCTCTTTTTGTCCGCACGGCAGACGATACAAATGTTATTTAGCGAAGTTTGTGGTGACTGCAAGCCTGGTGGCACTGGCTCTGGCTTGCCTCGGCACGGTAGCGATGGCCCAGCAGCCTCCGGACGACCTAACGACAAGAAGCATTGAAGACTTGATGAACCTCGAAGTCACGTCCGTCTCGAAAAAGGAAGAGAAGCTCTTTCAGAGCGCGGCGGCAATCTACGTAATAACTCAGGAAGAGATCCGGCGGTCTGGTATGAGCAGTATCCCGGACCTGCTACGGAGAGTGCCGGGTCTGCAAGTGGCCCGTATCGACGGAAGCAAATGGGCCGTGAGTGCGCGCGGATTCAACGGCCGTTTCACCACTAAACTGCTGGTACTTATCGACGGGCGCTCTGTCTATACACCGGAACATTCAGGAGTCTACTGGGAGGCACAGGATGTCCTGCTGGAGGATGTTGAAAGGATGGAAGTTATTCGTGGACCAGGGGGCGCGTTGTGGGGCGCCAACGCCGTCAACGGCGTTATCAATATCATCACTAAGGACAGTAGAGACAGCCAGGGTGGCTTAGTGACTTCCGGTGGGGGTACTGATGAACGTGGGTTTGGCAGCGTGCGTTATGGCGGAAAACTGAACGACTCCGCTGCCTACAAAGTTTACGGCAAGTATTTCAACCGGTGAGGTCTGGTCGATTCGGCAGGAAATTACGCCAATGATGGACAGCAAGCAGTGCGCGCCGGCGGACATGTGGATTGGGACTTGAGCGATCGTGATGCACTGACATTCCAGGGAGAGATTTTCCGCACCCACATACGAGAGACTTCACTGACTGTCTCCGCGGCAGCTCCCTTTGCGCAACATACCAATACGGCGGGGGTCTACAGCGGCGGCCACATTCTGGGTCGCTGGACGAAGACCGTGTCAAAGGAGTCGGAGTTAGCGCTGCAAGTCTATTACGATCGAGCCAATGTCGAGATATTTGATCTGCATGGAAGCGTCGATACTCTTGACCTCGACTTTCAACACCACCTGCCCATGGGCAAGCGCCATGATTTTGTGTGTGGTCTCGGTTATAGAATGGTCGCCGACAGCTACGAGAGCACCTTTGCGACTCCATTCCAGTTTAGTCCGAAGCAAAAGAAGGTTCATCTTCTGAGCGCCTTCGCACAGGATGAGTTCACGCTCGTAAGGGATCGTCTGCGATTGACCCTTGGCACAAAAGTGGAACACAACGGCTATACCGGCTTCGAGGTGCAGCCGACAACCAGGCTATTGTGGACGCCGAGTAACCATCAAACGTTCTGGGGCGCGGTCTCCCGGGCGGTGAGAACACCTTCCCGCGTTGAGCGAGACGCTCGGATTAATGCGGCAGCATTTCCTGCCGGACCACGCACGACGGCAATACTCGCTTTTTTCGGTAGTGAGAATACGGCCTCCGAACGGCTACTATCCTACGAGCTCGGCTATCGATCCCGACCCGCCAGCAAGGTCTCACTTGATATCGCTACCTTTTACAATTCGTATCATGGTTTGATGACGCTGGCCCCAGGTATTTCCTTTTTCGAAACCGAACCCCAACCCCCGCATCTCGTCATTCAGCGTGTATTTGCTAATGGATTGAGCGGGGAGACCTACGGGGTCGAAACTTCTCTCGGCTGGCGTCCTACACATTTCTGGAAGCTGAATGGCGGATATTCATTCCTCAAGATGCAGTTACACCGCGACCCGACGAGCGTGGCTGACGAACAAAGCGAAGATCGAGACCCGGAGCACCAATTCCAGATTCACTCAGTGCTCGCTTTGCCGCGCAATTTTGAGCTGGACGCCTCCCTCTACCACATCTCGAGGCTGGCCACGGACGGCGTCCCCGCCTACACCCGGGTTGATGCGCGCCTGGGTTGGCACGCCAGAGAGAATGTCGAGCTAAGTCTGGCTGTGCAAAACCTGCTCGACAACCGGCATCCCGAGTTTGCCGGAGACGGCACGGGTGTTTTGACCGGAGAAGTGAAGCGCGCTGCCTATGGCAAATTCACCTGGCGATTTTAGATTGCTACTCGGCGAGCAAAAAACAATCATGGCAATCGATCAAATAGGGATTCCGCACAGCCGGACGGTTAGACACTTCATGCTAAGGGTCATGGTGCTGGTGCTCTTTCTTGCCTCGATGGGTGGTACAGGAAGCGTCAAGCTAGCGGCCCAGTCCCCCGATGAGTACCGGGTAAAAGCAGCCTTTATTCTCAACTTCGCCAGGTTCGTTGATTGGCCTCCCGATTCGTTCAGCGAACGCGGAGTGCTGGCCGTTGGGATTATCGGGGACGATCCCTTTGGCGGATCGTTGGACCAACTCAATGGCACGACCGTTAATGGCCGGCGAATTGCCATCAGACGATTCAAGTTTGGAGACTACCTTAGGGGCTGTCAGATCCTCTTCGTCAGCTCGTCCGAGAGGAATCGACTGGGAAAAATCCTGGATAGCGTCAAGGGAGGAAGTGTCTTAACGATTGGCGAGCTGCCACAATTCAACCAGACCGGAGGGGTTATTAAGTTCGTAATCCAGAACTATAGAGTGCGTTTCGAAATAAACCCTGGAGCGGCTGGACACGCGCGGTTGAGGATTAGCTCGAAACTGATGGCCTTATCGAAAGGCGGCAGAAACTAGCATGCGAGCTTTCCGAGACTTGTCGATTAAGCGCAAGCTGACGGCGATGATGATGATCATCAGTGTGACGGCCCTCCTGCTGTCCTGCGCCTTGTTCATTATTTACGATCAGATCTTTTCCCGGCGCGCGATGGTCCAGGAACTAAACAGTCTGGCCCAAATCGTCGGCAGTAACAGTACTGCGGCAATCACTTTTAACGATCAGAACTCAGCCACGGAGATCCTGTCCGCGCTGAGCGCCAGGCCAAACATCATGTCCGCCTGTCTTTATTCGCAGGACGGTAAGCGGTTTGCATTTTACATCCGGCCGGGTCAATCCGCAGCGTCCTCACCCTCCTCGCCTCGCGCGGATGGCAGTCAATTTAGCAAGGATCGCCTTGAGCTGTTTCATAGCATCCAGTTGGACAGTGAAACGGTGGGAACACTTTACCTGGAGTCTGACCTCGAAGAGCTTCGGACCCGACTGTTGCGCTACAGCGGCATCGTCGGGCTGATTCTCCTGGCTTCGTCACTGCTTACTTTTTTGCTTTCAACCAGACTGCAGCGAGTGATCTCTAAATCTATTGTGGGACTGGCTACAACCGCCAGAATTGTTTCCGCAGAAAGAAACTACACACTGCGGGCAACCAAGCTAGGAAATGATGAAGTCGGTCTCTTAATCGACGACTTCAATGACATGCTGGTTCAGATTGAGCTACGTGATCAGGAGCTCTTGCACCATCGCGGCAACCTGGAGGAAGAGGTAGCGGTGCGTACAGCCGAACTGCTGACGCTCAACCAAGACCTGACGATTTCAAAGGAAAAGGCCGAAGAAGCGAGCAGGGCGAAGAGCGAATTCCTTGCTAACATGAGTCACGAGATTCGCACGCCAATGAATGGCATCATGGGAATGACCGAGTTGACACTCGATACCGAACTCACGTCGATGCAGCGCGAGTATCTGACGATGGTTCAATCTTCGTCGGACGCACTGCTGCTGGTGATCGACGACATCCTCGACTTTTCGAAAATCGAAGCCGGCAAGTTGGAACTAAACGAGTCGGCTTTCAACCTCCGCGACACACTCGCCGACACGGTTAAGGCGCTGGCATTGCGCGCCCATCAAAAGGGACTTGAGTTGAATTGCCACGTTCTCGCGGATGTTCCCGACGCGCTGTCCGGTGATGCAGGTCGCTTGCGCCAAATAATGGTCAACCTGCTCGGTAACGCGATCAAATTTACCGCAGCAGGCGAAATCGTTGTCCGCGCTGCTTTGGAGACCACGTCGGACCAAACCGTTCATTTGCACTTCTCTGTAATTGATAGCGGCATCGGTATTCCGGCTGATAAACAGGATCTGATTTTTCAAGCATTCTCGCAGGCGGACGGCTCTACGACGCGACAGTACGGAGGCACGGGACTGGGCTTGACGATCTCTTCTCGCCTGGTAGAGTTGATGGGTGGAACGATCTGGGTAGAGAGTGAATTAGGGCACGGCAGTACCTTCCACTTTACTGCAAACTTCGAACTCGAGAGCAGCGAGATAGCTAAGACTGCGACGTGGGACAGTTTGCAGGTTGAAGACCTGAAAGTCCTCGTGGTGGACGACAACGCAACAAATCGGCTTATCCTCAAGGAGACTTTAGAGAGCTGGGGAATGGCACCGACCGTGGTCTCCTCCGGCAAGGCGGTTCTCGCTTCAATGTTGAAGGCGTACCGGGCCGGCTCTCCTTACGCTCTGGTACTGCTTGATTGCGACATGCCGGAGCTGGACGGTTTTGGAGTGGCCCTGGGGATTAAGGAACACCCGGAACTTAGCAATGCTACAATCATGATGCTCACCTCAGTCGCGCAGAGCAGCGATATCGCTCGCTGCCGCGAACTCGGTATTTCCGCACATCTCGTTAAACCCGTTAGACAATCTGAACTCCTCGACACGATTCTCGTTGTGTTTGAAAGCTAACGAGGTTCTCCCGACCGTGGAGCAACCAAGAGAAAAGCCAGAATCGATGTTACCTCGTGGACGACGTTTGAAGGTCCTGGTTGCTGAAGATAACGTGATCAATCAGAAGGTAGCGCTAGGTATCCTTGAGAAACAGGGGCACAGAGTGGTGTTGGCCGCCGACGGGATCAAAGCTATTTCGCTCTGGGAAAGCGAGAGTTTTGACATAATCTTCATGGATGTTCAGATGCCCGAAATGAGTGGGTTTGAGGCGACCGCACTTATTAGAGAGAGAGAAAAGAACACGGGCCAACATACTCCGATCGTAGCCATGACGGCCCATGCGATGAAGGGAGATCGGGAAGCTGCCTCGAGGCCGGTATGGACGACTATATTCCAAAACCGGTTCAGGCACGAGAGCTGCAAAAGGTGGTTAACGCCATCATGGGCGCCGAAGTGGAATCCACCTCAGTTTTCGACGGAGAGAATTCCCCTCTCGAACGAATCGAGTTTGTGGGAGTGCTCGATTTGGAAACTGCCCTGGCACGACTCGACGGCGACCGGGAACTGCTGAATCATGCAGCAGAAATATTTCTGGACCAGTACCCATCCCTGATTGGAAATATTCAACTGGCAATTACTAACCGTGACGCGCGGTCACTGGAGTACGCGTGTCGCAGTCTCAGGGGATCAGTCGATAAATTTGGAGCCGCGGCTGCGTGCGAACTTGCACTGACGTTAGAGTTGATTGGCAAAGCGGGAAATTTGCCGAAAGACATGTCGGCAATGACAGCCCTGGAGACGGAACTCAAGCATGTGAATGCGGCAGTCGCTGACCTGACGCGAGAGAGCCTGGCAACACGTCTCTGCCTTGGGGGTAAGGGTGCGGCGAGTTCACTCTAAGTCCAACACTCAAGTAGTTCAGAGTTAAAACTTTCTAGTTTGTCGTGACGCAAAGACAAGCTAAAAGTTTGTCGATGGCTAGCAACATTAATGATTCAAAAGCCGTACTCTTTCGACCCGACTGTAACGCAGCCTCGCCAGACTATTTAGGTTGTCAACGTTCGATCCAGGTACTCTCCCAGTCAAAGTACACTCCGCGATCAAGTGTGCGAATTATATCGACTGGTACGGAGAATTATCGTCGCTGAAAAACCAGTCGTACTGCAATGTCCCGGAATCCTTGGTGCGATCCGATTTCATGCACTTAACGACGAGGATTGATACCGAAAACTAACATCACTTCTTGCGAACCCAGACGCTGTCAAGGTTTGCGGCGTGTTCAAGACTGGTAAATACCTCGGGCGGAATCGCACCTTCATACCAGGGGCCCGTGATCTTCATCAGCGTCGCGTCGGGCAGCTCCAGCCAGCCGCGGATGACATACTTCGATATGCTCCTTTCTCGGACGATAGAAAAAACCGACCCGTTGATCGCGACGGTTCCGGTTGTCTTGTCGGAAAGTTTTCTGCCGTTTCTGATCTCAAAGAAATCGTTCAGATAGCCGCCGGTCTGTGTGATGGCGTGCTTGGTTCTGAAGGCGAGCCTGTCTGTCCCAACGTAGTTTTCCGTGTTGGCGCTGTAATACGCCGTTGCGATACGACTATCGCCCTCGCCCCATTCCCCCGCCAGATCAGCGACGGTGAGCTGCCGCGTTGGAAGTGGGATGATGAGTTTGCCGTTGGCGTCGACCGCCGCCGGGGCCGACGCGGACGAAGTCCTTGCCGGTGCGGTGGGTTTGTCCATCTCTATCGTGCGGATAAAATCATCCACCTGCTTCACATAGGCCGGATCGTTAAAAACGGCCAGCACGCTGACGGTTTGTCCGAATCCACTGATCACGGTCAGAAACGCCAAAGCTTTGCCCGTTTCCGCTACAACCGGCGAACCACCCGAAAGTATTGTCCAGCCTTCGGCAGATTGCGTGTCCGGCTTCGGATTTTCATCCGCTTTCATCTGCCCAGCGACCAGATTATTCCATTCGCGCGTGAAGTCTCGGGCCGGATTTCCAGTGCCGTTTGTTGCGCCGTAAAGCGTGGTAATGCAGAATACGCCGCTCTGTTTTATATCGCTGAACGCCACCACGTTTTCCACGTTTGCCGTTTTAGTCCAGCCTCTCGGAGGCGTGTATTGGACAATGCCCAGCTTCTCGGTTTGGCCAAGAGCCACGTGCGGGATCGAGAGACCGCAAATAAACGCCAAGAAAAGACCTGTAATAATTTTGTGACTAGACTGTTTCATGAATACTCCCCCGGTTTTTCCAAACAAATTGTTTGATGCTCGCCCCTTAACGAACATTCGGATTAGCGCCTACAATCATGCGCCAGGAATCCGAAGTCGATACTAAGGCAGTGAAGCCCGCCGACATTTGATACCTTCAGCTTTGAAGATCGAGCCTTTTTCCCTGTACCCAGGTGATGCTCAAGTCCTCGCTTATCCATTTCGCGTAATCCTTATTTCCTTGCAGGGCTTTCCGCAATAGCCGAGGCTTCGCGCTTGTAAACTGTAACGTTTTCTCCTGTGTCTCGATGTTGGGAAGTCTTTACAATGTATTCCGCGGAAAACCAGACACGTTTCACCATCTGACGATTTCTTAAAAGCCGGTGCTTCCGTACCAGGCATAAGCTTGTATCCATTTTCCTTCGCGACAGCCTGTCCGGCTGCGGACGATACCAGAGCCAAAAAAAACATCACGATAAATAGTCATTGGTATTTCATAACATGTTCCAACCAAGTTCGATTGGAAGGGGCGGAGAACTCAGGCTAAAGTTAAGGTATGGACAATCAAATGCCTCAACCGACACTCTGCCGCGACCATTAAAACACTCTTGGCCAGGCATGACGACATGTACTAGGGGTCACGTTACCACCCGAGTGGAGTAGCCTCGTCCGCAATCCTAGATCCAGCCCAACTCTGTCATGGCCCAAGGTGCGTTCCATACCTTGACCATTCGCTCGACCTTGTTGTCCGCGTTCATAGTTAATATGTAGACATAGTGCGAATGGGTTTCTTTCTGAGTCGCTGGCACCGGGCGGCCTTCTCCCGTGTGCTTTGCAGCATAGGTTGCGAAGAACACAGCTGTTCTGGTTTCCTCGTCATAGCTCGATGTGTGTAGATCGTAAGTTGCTCCAGGAGCGGTGATGCGACCGAAAGCAGCCATCCACTCGCAGTAGGCTTCAACCGTATCAATATCAGCCAGGGGTTCGCTCTGCGCAACGAACGGAGCACCGTTTACCACGTATTGTTTGCAACCAGACCAACCTTCTGGTGCTTCACATGCGTGGAAGAATTTCTTAGCGTCCTCAAAAGCGTTCATGACTTCACCTTTCATTGTTGTGTTAGCAGCGTGTTCCGTGGACGCCTAACGCTCAGCTTCAGCGGCCGGGCGACAACTGCGTTAGCCACGCGTTGTCGATGAAAGACACGGTAAGCGTTATGGTAACTCGCGCTCCGGTTGAACGAGTTGTTGTTAGATCCCGCCTCCCCTTTCATCATACCCCGTTCTCTTCTCCCGTGACGCTGCGGTTAGATGTAATGTCCTGCCTGCTAAGGCCCCCACTATGGCCACGACCCACCAAAGTAACGCTAACCCGCAGCCATGTACACCAGCTAAAGTGTCTATATTCAAGTGTAGGATGATCAGCGTAAACCGGTAATCTTTGAGGGTTTAAATTAGCATCTGCCAACATCATTGCGCCAAGCCGACGCGCCGCATTATTTCCTGAAAGCGTGCATCAGAGCGCAGGTTGTTCCACTTCGGTTCGACCTTCAAAAAAGTCATTCGCAAGTCTCGCTCCTCAACGCCGCGTTCCAGCCATTCGAGCGTTTCGTCGCGCTCGTCCAAGCCGTTATAAATCAGCGCGATGCTCGCAGGCGTAATGTAACGCTCTTTTGATAGTTTCAATAATTCTTCCAGCGAGGCGCGAGCTTCCGATTGTTTGCCCGACTTCGCCAGAGCGTAGCCCTGAAGCGCGATTGTGAAACTGCCGACGGGATTAAGCTTTCTCGCCGTGCGTGCTGCAGCAATGGCTTCCGGGAACATTCCTTTCTCGATATAAGCATGTGAAGCCATCGGATGGGCGAGATAAAAGTTTGGCTCCATCTCTAATGTTTTCTTCAATCTGGCTAATGCTTCGTCGGGTTGTCCGGCAAAATTCAAAAATTGCGCTTCGAGGACGTTGTTTCGCAAATTCAGAGGGTCGAGTTCGATAGAGCGTCTTAATTGGGCGAGTCCTTCAGCGCGTCGCCCCGTGTTGGTGAGCAAGATTCCGTAAGCCAGATGCGCGTCCGCGTTGTTCGCGTTAAGCTCTAAGGCGCGCATTATGTGGTTTTCGGATGCGTTCCAATCCCAATCGTACCAAAGGCTGACCCAACCAAGCGCGACATGCCCTTCGGCTAATTGGTCGTCAATTTCGACTGCTTTGTTCGCCGCCGCTTTTGCTTTTGGAAAAACTTCCGCTGCAGACATCTCACTGCCGAAGGCGAGTCCGATGGCGGCCTCGGCGAGTCCGGCGTAGGCGAGCGCGTAATTCGGGTCAGCTTCGATGGCTTGGCGCAAATAAGAAAGGCCGGTCTCGGCTCCCAAATGTCTGGTGGTGAGGACGTGATAACGCCCTTTGAGATAAAGTTGATAGGCTTCGACGTTTTCGGTGTAATTTTTCGTGACCTTCTGCTCGTCCGCGCCGGACAATTTAGTTCCCAAACCGTTGGCAACATCGCGGGCGATTTCGCTTTGCAAGGCGATGAGATTCGTCAGTCTGCGGTTGTATTGCCGACTCCAGATATTATTTTCGGTCGCCGCGTCAACGAGTGATAAAAAAAGCGTCAAATCGCCGCCGCGCTGGACGATGCGCCCGGTCAAAATCGCTTGCACGTTTAATTCTTTGCCGATGGTCTGCGCGTTTGTCTCTTTGCCTTTATAACGAAAGACGGATGACCGCGCTTTGACACTCAGCTTCGGCAGTTGTGACAGACTTCCGATCAGCGTCTCGGTCATTCCGTCCGACAGATATTCAACGTCCGCGCTGCCGCTATCATTTTGAAACGGCATGACGGCGATTGATTCGATTTGTCGGGCGTTTCGATTGCCGAAAAACCAAAAAGCACCCGCGCCGATGGCCAGCAAAGCAATGGGGAAAGCTACCAGGAGCCAGTTTCGATTGCGGATTTCGGATTGCCGGTTGCGGATTTGACTTTCGAGCTCCGGTGTTTGGCTTTTGTTTTGTGTTTTGTTATCTGAAACTTGTAGTTCCGCAGGACTAAAACCCTCCGTAGGTGCAGGCGGTTCTGACATTTCGTCATCTGCAGGAGCTTCTATAAGTTCCGCGATAAAGCGATAGCCGCGTTTGTGGACGGTTTCGATGTAACGTGGCGCGTTCGCGTCGTCGCCCAACTCGTGGCGGATTTCCATGATGGCCCGCATCAGCGCGTTGTCCGTGACGAAAGTTTCCTTCCAAATCGCCTCAAATATCTCTTGTTTTTCGACCACGCGGCCGCGCTGTTTAATCAGATAAACGAGAAGGTCGAAGGCTCGCGGCGTGAGCGATTTTGGCTTGTCTAGCTTGCACACCTGAAAGCTGTTGCAATCAATTACGACATCATCGAAATAGTAATGCGAATTGTCCGGCTGTTTCGGATTTTCCATTGCAAGTTAATAAAACACAGAAGAATATCAGGTTTTAATCAGGCTTCAGTCATGACTAAAAACCTTGACGATAATTATAGTCCCGCCCACAGATTTCCAGAAAAAATAAACCAAAAGGAGAACGAGGACAAAGCCATGAAGACAGAAAAAAATCGAGCTTGAAGCGAATCGTCAATACAACCGTCGGCGGACTGCTGTTTATGGGATTGCTGGCGGCGGGAATTTCCACTATCGGAATGCAGGTGAATTTCACCCGCGCCGCGCAGGCGCAGGAAGACACAACGTTCGTTTCGGAACGGTCGCAGAGACCGTTACGATGCAGTAACGCAACTCTGGCGGGCAGTTACGCGGTTATGGGCGGCGGTTTTGTTCCCAACGGTCCGCCGTCAGTACCGATGGTTCCTTTTGCTAATATGAGTCTTATGACTCTGGACGGCGCAGGTAATCTTTCCAATAAGGTTACGGTCAGTAGAAACGGGGAGATCATCCGCAACGTCGATCCCGGCACCTACTCGGTGAATGCCGATTGCACTGGGACGATGACTATTAATCTTTTCAATCCGACTTTTCAGCTAACGTTCGATCTCGTTGTGGCTGAATTACAAGGGGCGACGCGCGGCAAAGAATTCTACTTCATTGCCACCAGCGGTGGAGTCGTTACTCATACCGCTAAACGAATTCAATAAACAAAAGCGGATTGATTACCATCCGCCCGCAGCCTGAAAGACAAGACACAAGGAGCGACGCGCACTCGTGTCTTGTCTTCTTTAACAAAGCTGATTCCGTCCCCTGCAAGTGCTTAGACATCGGTTGACGATTCAATGCGGTTTATCTTCCGTGAGCTTCAACCTTGCTGAGAATCTCTTGCAACTTCTCTTTCGGCAAATGTCTGCGTTGACGATTACGGCGTTGATTCGCTGCGTGTGAGCGATATCCTCCAGCGGGTTGGCATCAAGCAGCACAAGGTCTGCGAGCTTGCCTTGCTCAATTGTGCCGAGCGATTCCAGCAACCCGAGATATTTCGCCGGATTGTACATCGCGGTCCGCAGAGCCTCCATCGGTGTCAATCCCGCTTGCACAAACAAGATGAGTTCGTCGTGGAGACTGAAGCCGGGAATCGGGTAAGAACTGCCCATCGCGCAGGTATCCGAACCCGCAAGTAACTGCACGCCTGCGCGGTGCGCCGCTCCTACCTGCTGCAGACGTACTTGATAACCTCTGCCCCACGCGGCAATTTGCTCTGCGGGTCGATAACGTAAGCCATCCCAATGAGGCGCGTCTCTTCGCCTTCTATCGGCTGAGATGTAGTGGAAGCGCGGTCGTTATAGATGCTGGGATCGGTAACGAGGGCGTACGGACGATGGATTGTTAACGTCGGGCAAAGCCAGGTATTGTTTTGGACGAAGCGTGGTAAAAGGCGCGCGGCTTTTTCCTCGCTATAAGTGTCAAGCAAACTAATGCCGAGGCGCACCTCCTCCAAGTACAGGGCGCGCCCCTGCAATCCCGCAAGCCTTTCGCCGAATTCGATCTCTTCCCTGCGTAACTCGTCTTCACGGTTTGACCCGGCAGTAATCATCCCCGACAGGTGTTCGATGCTGTTCATTCCGGCATCCGACGCGTCGACCGGATTCATGTCCAATGGGACGTGACCGGCAAGCGGAAGGCTTTGCCGTCTCGCCTCATCAGCGATTGCCAGAAACCTCTCACCCGAAAGTTTGTCATGCACTTTAACGAAGTCGTAACCTTCGCGTTTGACTCGTCGCACCGCCTCGCGCGCTTCGCGCTCATCACGCACGGCAATGGCAAGCGAGCTGTCACCGGGACCGGCGACCATCTTCCCGACAACAATTCGCGGCGCTAAAAGTTTGTCAGCCGCTGATGCCGCACGCCATCTGTTAAATCGCTCGATTGAGAAAAGGCTTCCCATCTCGCGGATCCCCGTCACGCCGTTGGCGATGAACAAGGGGAAGAATTGTTCTTCGACTTCTCTGGATTTGCGATTCCAATTGGTGTGGGTGTGCATGTCCCACAAGCCGGGAATAAGAAATTTGCCTGTGGCATCTATAATTCGGGCATTCTGCGGCACGGAGACTACGCCGCTTCTGCCGAGCGCGACGATGCGATTATCTGTAATGACTACGGTCATGTCCGACTTCGGCGGAGTGCCGGTCAAATCAATTACTGTGACGTGGGTTAGAACGAATGTTTGATTAACCGGATTAGTCTGTGCAATAAGCAGTATGGGTAAGAGAATAATCAGCAGAAACGCGAGTAGGTTTTTCATAGTTCTGTGTGTCACCGAATATGGGAAGATGCCCAACGCTTAGAGCTAACCTGCCGCCCGCGAACAGCATCCAACCTGCGAGGAGCAAGACTACTTGAGAACCATGCTATCGGGCGGTCCGGTTCAGCGACTTGTTAGGCTTCGGCTTAATTTCTGACGGGTCTGTATGTTTTTCTTCCTCTTCATTAGAAGCCCCGTAGCTGATCGAGTCCAAGTCTTGTGCCCGAAATCGTCCGTCAACCGTATCTTTAGCGTAGACCAAATACCTCAGACCAAACTCATCCTGGTAAGCAACGAATTCTGCATTCCGACTGCCGTCTATCACCTTGCCTCTGTGGAAAGCAGAAGGGAATGTTACTCCTCGCATGGAAACCCGCCGTCTAGTGCGGAGCGTAATCTCTGCCACACGCCCGGCGATTGGGTCTAAGGAGTCGCTACCTCCGACATAACTTACGACAATCGTCCAATCGGGATCATAATCATAGCCATAAACCCAGGTGGCTGAATCCTCTTCGCGAACGAGCACTGGCTGGCCCAGGACTTTCTCAACGTCTTCTTCTCTGAACACATAAGGGGCGATGGATTTCCACCTGGCTTCTCGATAGAGCTTCAGGTGAGGCAACTCGTTTGGGTAGCGTATCTTTCCTTCAGGTAGGCTCTGCTGAGCCTGTCCTATGATGAAGGTGAGCGCGAATAACATAATTACTATCAAGCAGATAATCTTTTTCATAGCTCTCTCCAAAGCGATAGAAGCCTAACGCTGATGGCCTTCAGCTGCGGCACGCGATCAGCATTCAAGCTGAAGGAACAAGGTTACTTGAGAAACACGCTATCGCGCCGTCAGCTGCAAGGCTTTGTTCGGCGGCGGTCATTGGCAAAAGCTCTTTCTCACTTCTTCTGCAGACGTCCAAATATTTTTGAGATTGGACCACGGTACCAATAGATCGACACTGCCAACGCGACGACGAATGGACACGTCGACCTCACGCAATTCGTTGGTGATGAGATCTGGAATGCGGTCAGGCGATCGAATAACGGCGCCCGCTGGCGCGAGGGCACCTTCGATCCGACTGACGAGCAACTCAAGTTCGCGATAAGAACTCATTGCACTCCGCCCCAACCCGATCGGCGCCTAACGCCCGGCATCACCCGCCGCGCGAACCACCGAAGCGGCAAGTGTTGCGGATGAGAGCTACGCTATTCGCGATCGGGTGCATGCCGTTGTTTTATGAGGCGTACCTGCGATTGTCCTGCCTGGTTCGATTAAGGGGTTAATTCGGTGTAACGCCCCAGGACGGGGCTTGACCGTTTTTCACCAGCGGGCGCAGCCCCGAACCGTCGAGCCGCATCACCCACAGCTCGGGTATTGTCTTCTGCGTCACGACGAGGCTGAGGACGCTCTCCTCGAGTGTCTTGCCGAACTCGAGGACGACCCACTCGCCGTCCGGCGAGATGCTAAGCCCGCGCACGGTCTTGTCGCCGAACGCCTTTAGGACGGACACTTTCTTCGGGGCAAAGTCGTACCTCTTGAGGCTCGAGCCGGACGAGCCTTCGCTCTCGACGAAGAGGAAGTTCGACCCCGAAGGGTGCCAGCGTAACTCGAACAGCGTGCCCTCGTAATCCAACAGCTTCACCCGTGCGCCACTGCCTGCGCTCGCAAGGTAGAGGCCCTTGTCGCCCAGCCCGCCCGCGAGGATGACTTGATCGGCAAGGGTTTGTGTCGGCCCCCATCCCCACCCGCACGCGCCAGACTTCGTCGCGGGGAGCTGTGAGCCGACGCCGTAGCCGGGCGCCGCGCCAGCCGGCAACACCCACACGCCCCCGCACCCCATCGCATAACCTACCTGCGCGCCGTCGTAGCGCCACATAGGCAATGACGCGGCAAGGTCACGTGCCCCCGCGCCCAAGATATTGAGCGTCATTGCTTGGGCCGCAGCGCCCGCACGGACGTCCACGCCCGGGTTGAACCAGCGGTACGGCCCGTTCATCGCGACCACCGGCTGCGTGACGTTGTTGCCGAAGTCCGCCACGCCCGTAAACGTCAGCGTCTGCGAGCGGCCCGGCGGTACGGTCGCGCTC
>JBHENP010000006.1:0-45606 GCA_046261995.1 Pyrinomonadaceae bacterium | reverse complement strand
GCGCTCTGCGGCTCGGGCGCGCCCGCCACGTAAACGATGAACAAGCCGGTCGCCTGCGTGATAAGTAAGTTGCCCGGGTCGTTGCGCACGGTGACCCTCACGGTGCCTTTGGGGAGGCGCGCGAACTCGACGTGGGCGGGAGGGTTGGTCAGTTTGCGCAGACCGGTTCCGTCAGGCCGGACGGCATAGAGGTCGGCCTGAAAGAGCGAATAGACGGCCTCGTGCCCGCTGGAGAAGGCGAGTTCCGCGCCGCCGGGTCGCCACGCCAGCCCGTTGATGCCCTGCATCGCCGCGAGGTCTGGCCGAGGGTGCGCCCAGAGGAGGCGGTCGTTCGTGCCGTCCGAGTCGATGAGTCTGATCTCTTTGCCTTCGCGGACATACGCGATGATACTGTGGGCGGGAGCGGGGGCGCGCTGGCACTTGGCTTGGCGTGGGGTGGCGAGCGACAACAGCGCTGCCGCCAGAATCATCAACAAAGCGTCTCTCATATGACCACCCTCCCGGAGTGCTTTAACCTTCGTCCGAACGGATTGAGTCTCACGCCCCGCGGGCGATACGCGCCTGAGTGCGAGGAGGCTCATCGTGAAACCTGCACCCGGGCAGCCGGGCGTATGTGGTTACTAAACGCCGCGCCCCCCGGTTGCAATTCAAGCTTCTGGATCAACTCGTCGCCCGGTGACGCAGACTTGAACGAATCGAGCACCTTTTGCCTTTCGGCGGGCTCGCCAAGGTCTGCGCGAATCTGCGTCGAAGCTGGGAGCCAGATCTGATTTAAGCGGATAACGAATAGATTCCCCTTTGACAACGGGAACATCTCGGAGCCAACGCTAACGGTCTTATCAAGAACGTGGAGTCTGATTTTCAGCTCCTTCTCCTCTGTGTTTTTATAATCGTCGGGCGGGTTCCTCTGAACCGTCCAGGTCACTGTTGCGGTCGAGAGCGGGCCTTCGTTTGAGAACCCGCCGCCGACACTGATGACACGGGACTCAGGGTGGAAGATGAGGGCGTGATAAACGGACATCGCCGTGAGTCTTCCTTTTGAGACGCGGCGGGAGCCCTTGACGGTGAGCATCGTCACCGCGCCGCCTTTGAGAGAGTCCGCCCGGGCTCCAGTAACTGCAATCCCTCCCCGCCTGGATTGCCGCCCGTCTTGTGAGAGGCCCACACAGGTAATAGTTAGAATGCCAGCGAGCGCAAGCCAGCACTGAGTTTTCATAATTCTAATCATTTCGATTCAGTATACCAGCCATGCGCCTAACGCTAGATGGCCTTCAGCTGCGGCTCGCGATCAGCATTCCACTGCAAAGGCCTCTCCGTCGCGGCAAGAAGGAGACGGAGTAATGCGGCAGTGGGCTGTCGACTTGTCCGGCGAAGGCTATAGGTCAGGTAGCAGTAGGACTCATACCTGTACGCTGCTTGGACGGTCGACCTCTCTCTTAAAAGGAGAGTGCGTATTCTGCTTCATGAGCGCTCTGGCTGCTCGCATAGATGGTTGCTGTCCCAGCCGAGTGACAGCGACTATGAGGTAAACGCAGGAACACGAAAAGCAAGAACGAAAGCAAGAACGAAAAAACCAAAGCAGTCAATAAGGTGCGATCATACACACAACTCTTTTCTGAAACACACTATTGGGTGCTGGGAGGGAAAAACAAAAACCATTCGGCACCCGTCGGACGAGAACGCTCTTTTTTCTCTTAACTCGCTTTATAGATAGCCTTCAGCTGCGCGCGCGATCAGCATTCAAGCTGAAGGAACGAAATTACTTGAGAAACATGCTATCGCGCCGTCAGCTGCAAGGCTCTGTTGGATTGCGACGGTCCGAAACGGGCGGTTCCGCCTGAAACTCTCGATAGAACCAGTGAAGGGCTTGAAACAACATCAATAATAGATAGACGGCCAGAGAATAGAACGCCAGTTTGCGGCCCAGCCCTGATGTGTGAAACCAAAAGACTCTCCATCGCCAAAAGGGAGTAAGGTCGTGAGAATAAGCTCTACCATCATACCTGGGGCAAGGAACACCAAGAGCTCGTCGGGGCCTCTGCCAGACGACAATGTGAGTGGTGTGACGAACAAAAGGCTGGTGCTTACCGAGTAAGTCAATCGTCTCAAATGAGTCATCCGACAAATCCGCGTGGCTACGAGCAGCAATCCAACGGCACGCTTCAGCCGCGAGCCCGTTCCCCTCACCAAAGAAGCCGCATACCGGCGAGTCGAATGCAAGCGGCTGTTCGGGGGCGCAGGGTTAGCCGCGGAAGCCGCGCCTAAGCATTGCAGCTGACGGCGCGATACATGTTTCTCAAGTAACTTCTTTACTTCAGCTTGAATGCTGTTCGCGCGCCGCAGCTGAAGGCCATCGTTAGATGGCGTCGGACCACCACTGTCCTTATGAGAAATGTTTTAAGAGCAATTGCTCAACGAATCCCAACACACTAACAACTGATTCTCTTCCAACCATTCTGCCATTGAGCATTCAAAGAATCATTACGGAATTTTAGGTAAGAGTTTGCAATACCGACTTGAGGGCCTTGCAGCACCGCTTTGTTCTTTAGCTCTGTAATAACATCTTGCAGTTTTTCAATGTGCGGTATTCCATCAGCCGTAGCTAGACGGCGAATCGTATCTTCAAATAATGCGGCTGCAAGAACCGCAGCAATATCTTAGCATCATCACCCTTCTCATCAAGCGCTGCACGAGCCGATTGAAGGAAATCCGTCAACACTTCACCTGTTATCGTTCTTTGTAAACTACCAATCACTCCAGCAGCCAACTCTGAATTCATATTTTTCAGAGCGTCCTCGGCTAACTCCCCAACGAAATTTGCAGCTATTCCCGGGGCATATTTTTCTCTCATCTTTTGCGCCTCTTCGATAAAATTCTCGACCTGAGTGCTTTGGGGGCCGTACAAGATTGTCATTATGTTTAGGTCGCCATGAAATAATTCATGACCCGCAGCAATGTTAGTTTGAGAGCTTGGGCCACCTAGCAAAGCGTCAACGCGTTTCTTAATGTCTTCTTCTTTCATTCGTCAAAACCTCAGAACTCTGCCATCTAATGTCTGAGTTGACGCGGCGGCACGAAACAAGCAGCCTCCGCCGCACCAAGTGTGATACGAAACACGCTCCGCCGCTCTCGTCCAACGATTTGTTGGGCTGCAATAGGTCAAGGCGCATCGAAAGGTGTCCATTGGAGCGCAGCCTCAATCAAGCGTCGGTATGATGTGTCAATTTGCCGGGGCGTGCGCCGCCCATAAAGTTCGACGTTCGTCCGTTGCTGACCGGTTAACCGCGCGAGGTGTCGAACAACCCGTGAAGGAGCCGACCCTCTGGTTCCAGGCAGCTTCGCGGGCAATGCGGTCCATACAATAGCGTTCACACTTCGCGCATTAGCCCACTCAGGCAGTGATAAGATCATCTCGGGAGAAGGTTGGCCGAGGGTCACGTGCCAATGTGTTTGGCGAGATTCTTTGGGAGTACACCTTCGCGCGCCCGCAGAGCTTCTCGTGCAGCATCCAAGTCGCGCGTATCCATCACCGCCCACTGTGAGCGCACCGGGTTACCAGAGGCTTCCAAGACAAGGGTAATCCGTTTATCGGTAGACTCGCGAGCAAATTCCACGCGCACAAACGGATCGTCTTCGAACCATGCGCGCTGAATTGGCAACTCGCGGGGATCCCACACGAGGAAGCCCCCAGCCCAAACATGCGATGACCATCACGATGTTTTGTGGCCCAACGGTGGAGTTGAACGAGCGCGTGCTGTCGTTGAGGCGCGATGTCAACTGTCGAACACTGAGCACTTCCCTTCGCTCAGTTTTTCCGTGGAGTCAGGAGGCAGCGAATAACGCCAGTCGCGTCTCTTCCAAACTGATCCGTTCAGATACTCAATCTTGTTTATTATTACCTCACCATCTTTCAGCCCGTCTGGACGTGCATTCGCACTGATCACCTTCACCGGCGCGTAGGGAGTCCACAGGTCAAGTGTTTTCTTCTCCTTTGGCTTAACTCGCAGCGCGAGAGATATTGTTTTGGCGCATAGTCGACATGCGTTCCTGTTGGTCTAAATTCCCAGATCAAGCTCCGGACGACATTCGTGCCGGTGTTCTTAAACTCCAGGAAAAGATGATAAGTGTTCCCGTGCTGATCAACTGAAATGGTGGCCTGTTTATCCACGTTCCGCAGTTCAGCTTTTCGCGATCCGAGATCTCGGTTCTCCGCTGGCATCGGCTTAGTGATTGGTCCTCCGGGATTTTGAGCGCCGCGAATGAGCCTGGTACTTTGCTTGACCCAAGTAAAGTTGATCGCTACCACGTCAGGCTGTTCGCTTGGGGGCGTTTGTTGCTGCGGAGTGGCAGAGAAAGCTGCACAATTGAAAAGGAAGAGACTGAGTAAGAATAAATCACAACCAACCATTTCGACCTCCATTTCAGCTAAAATCGCGGTATCTCGCTCGTGAGTTGTCCGCGTTTGTGGGCGCTACCGAGACCACATACGAGAGCGACGAATTTACATTTGCTCGAAGTTCTGGGCCAAAAGAACACTGCGACTACGGCTTGGGCGTAGCAGTCGCGCTCACTCAACCGCACATGAGAGACATCGTGGCAGCGCTCAGCTGCAAGCGTTTGTTATGCGCGGGGTGGAATCTTGGTCGTAGGCTTTCGCACAAAGGGTATTTCTTCAAGAACTGAATGACTAAATCCCGCCGCGAGAATATCTACAGTACCTTCATCGAGTATAAGCTGGTAATGAAACACGGGCTCCTCGCTCAAACGGCCGTTCTTGTTATGGCCGTCCAGAAATTCAGAACTGGTTAGACATCGATTGGAAATAATCTCTAGCCACGGATTAGCGTCCACGTTGAACTTGAAGGCGCCCAGTCGCTGAAAGTCTACCTCATAAGTTCGACACACCTCACCGGTGAGCGAGCTCGCAGATTCAAAAGGCCCGGCAATGATCTCGCAGGTCAGAGCGTCGTTCGGCTTTAACGAGATTCGCCTGATAAATGACCTGTGGAATGGTAGATTGTCAAATTCCGTTGGTGCCATCTTCACAACCGATTCCTAAACGAGAAGCGCATAACGCTCGCCTTCAGCTGCGGCGCGCGATCAGCATTCAACCACGAAATAAGAAGCTACTTGAGAAGCATGCTATCGCGCCGTCAGCTGCAAGGCTTTGTTCGGCGGCGTCGTCATAGCTTCACTTGGTACAAATAGGTGAGCGCCCTAACCAAATAGCAACGATAAGGTATGGATGGGAGGCAAGAAGTCCGGTTATTACTGCTTTTTGCAGCCCTTCGCTAAAGTAGAATGACGCAGTCATCGCCAATGTGCCTAACGCAGCGACACAACATACGATAAGCCATGACTTAAGCATTGATGGGTATGTCAGCGCGGCATTCAGAAGATTCTCTTCTTCTAATCTAAGGAAGTCGCCTTTGATCTGTCTGACATGCTTAACGGAGCTGAAAATCATCCATCCCGACAGTATGTAGATGGCAAGGGCGATAAGCGCCGCGCCAAATGTAGGAGCACTTAAACCAGCAATAGGGACTTTCACCTCTTGCTCCACAGCCCCAGCAGCAAGCTGTCCGCGAGCGGCAAGTAATAGAATAAAAAGCGCCGACACGCTACCTGACAGGAAATACCTTTCCGCGCCTTTTAAGGTCTCTTTCAGATTCTCCAAGAGGACATCTTTAGGTTCCGTCATTGTAAACGCGCCTTCCTCTCTTTCATCATGAGACAGCGCAGCCGCCGAACGCTGCGCTTCAGCCGCGCCGAGCGCGCATTCAAGCTTCAGCGCTGAGGAATCATTTTGAGAACCATGCTATCGAGGCGTCGGCTGCAAGCGCTTATAGGTTAACGCGGTTCCTTTTCCTCTTTTGTAGACCGGTTTTCTGTTTTAGGGTTTCCAAGGTGGCAAGGAACATGCGGAGTGGGTGTGACGAATCTGCAAGCCATAGCGATTCAGACGCTTATAACAAGTCTTTCGCACACCCGCTCTCCCCTTTAGCCCAATAACGAATCCTCAAATGATGTCGCATCCAGATCCATTTTGAGCGGCTCTACTATAAGTCTTTCGCCGGGCTGAAGAAAAGCATGTTTGTGTTCTTAACAAATTGCTAACTACAGCTCTTAGCGGAGGACAGAGATGAACGAATATGCAGCTCACCTGGGCATAGACTGGGCCGATAAAAAGCACGAACTTTGTTTGGTTGACGCAGCGACCGAGAAGAAGATCAGAGTGGTGTTGACCCACACCGCAGGCGATCGCCGAGTACTTCACCAGCCTGCGCCAGCGTTATCCGGGACAAAAGATTGCCGTGGGTTTGGAGCAGTCGCGCGGTCCCTTGTTGTTCGCGCTTTTGCAGTATGACTTTCTGGTGCTCTTTCCCATCAACCCCACCACTTTAGCGAAGTACCGGGAAGCCTTCTCGCCTTCACGGGCCAAAGACGATCCCACCGACGCTGAGTACGTGGCCGAGTTGTTAATGCAACACAGCGACCGGCTCAAGGCCTGGCAACCAGACGATGACCAGACCCGCACGCTGCGTTATCTGGTGGAGCATCGGCGGCGGCTCATTTAGTGACCGCACGCGCATCAGCAACCGCATAACATCGCTGTTGAAATGCTACTTTCCTCAGGTATTGTCGTGGTTTCCTGACCTCAGCACCGTTCTGGTCTGCGACTTTCTTTTACGCTGGCCGGCCTTGGAACGGCTGTCCGGGGTGAAGCGAACTACCCTCTTAAACTTCTTCAAAGCCCACCACTCAGTTCGCTCTGGGACTCTCGAGAAAAGACTCGCAGCCATCAAAGAGAGTGTAGCGCTGACTACGGACCGTGCCATCATCGATTCCTCGGTGTTGATGATCACAGCGCTGGCCGCGCAGTTGAAAACCACCATCGACGCGGTCCGTCAGTTTGATCTGGAGATTGAAAAACTTTGTGCTGCGCATCCGGACTTCCCGTTGTTCCAGTCGCTGCCCGGGGCCGGGGAAGTGTACGCTTCACACCTGCTGGTTGTGATGGGCACCAACCGTGACAGGTGGACCACGGCGCAGGAGCTGGGCTTGCTTATCAGGCATCGCCCCGGTGATGGAGCGCAGCGGCCAGAGCGTCTGGATCCGCTGGAGCTACTTCTGTCCCAAGTTCATGCGCCAGAGCTTTCACGAATATGCGGGTGAGTCAGTGAAGCACTCGTTCTGGGCCAGAGGCCTACTACGAACAACAGATCGCCAAAGGCCAAAGCCGTCAGGCTGCCGTCAGCGCCCTGGCTTACAAGTGGATCAGGATCATCTGGAAGTGCTGGCGAACCCGGACACCTTATAACGAAGTGAAGTACTTGGAGGGGCTCAGAAAGAAGGGCTCGCCCTTGTTGGCTTACGGCGAAAAACGCTGCTTGAGTCAAAAATCTCTTGACTCGTCGGCCTCAGATGGATTGTTGGGGGCTGCCGCGAGCTAGAACTCCGCAAGGAATAGCTTTCCTCCCTCACATTAAATCGCAAGATGATGGTCTTTACCGCGCCAGGCGTTTCCTGCATCCTCAGCCTTTTTCAACCACGAGCACAATACAGGCACGCCTTTCTCAAGAAGCAAGATTTCTGTTTCTTTGCGCTCTCTCGACGGAACAGCATACAGGGTAACGCTCGACTGACCCGCCGCAATCTACCTGCTCGACTCACCGCAATATTCAGCGAGCATGACGACGTTTCCATTCTGCCTGAGCCAATAATACACAACGTATATTTGAGAGATCTTAGCGGCTTGTAGCGAAGCATCAAGTACGTTTCTCTTCAAAGGATAGCTCAGACCCGTCGGCAACTTACTTTTAGTAAATGAATAGTTCATATCCAACACGAAAGCGCCCAACGCGCTGCGGCGCGCGATCAGCATTCAAGCTGAAGGACAAAGTTACTTAAGAAGCATGCTATCGCGCCGTCAGCTGCAAGGCTTTGTTATATTGCGCTGTTCAAGAGATGCGAAGATCGAGGGTACGCGCATCTCCCTAAGAACCACAGAACTTCCGAAAGAGTTCTTCGGATTTGCGCGTGCCTTCCTCGCTTAACAGGATGGATTTGGCCTTGCTCTTTGGATCACTGATTAAGCCTTTCTCGTGCAAACGATTCAGCGCATCCCAGTCGTGACTTTTCCAGGCGCGAACAGAGCCACCCTCTGGAAATGATGTTAGGTGGAGGAGAGCAAGAACCATCTCATCTACTTTTTCTTCGTTATAATCAGCCATGCTGGGTATGTAAATGCTTTTGGGATGACTGTCAACGAATTTATCGTCAGGATGACCGAAGCAATATAACGCTTATTTATGCTGCGCTCCCGGTTCTAACCGTTAAGCCGAGCCTCTGTCTTTTCGAGGACGGAACCCTTGCGCCAAGTCAGGCCGACTAGCACTGCAAACTTCTGCAAACGATCCGGTGGTATGCCGCGGCTATGAGCCCACCTCGCCATCGAGGAATCGTATATGACCTTCACGTCCAGCCGAGGATGAATCCCACGGAAAGAAATATCCACCAAGCCTTAGGTTGCCACAGCCCGCCGATAAAGAAGATTCCGAGCATGATTATCAAGGCGGGAATATTAACTAGTAGCCAACCCACTACCAGGGCTGTCGGGATGCTCAACGACCCGGAGGGGGGCGGATCTGGAAATGATTGTTTGCTCACTACGAAATTTAACTTCTTGAAAGTAGCGCTAGCCGAGCGGCATAACGCTCCAAATAACCGGCGAGCATAAGCCCTGACCTTTAGAAGGTGTGCCGGGAGCGAGCCGGTTCATCTGGTTGTTATGCGCGTCTTACCACCGATATCGTCTGAAGTCTTGCTCCGCCCTTCTGAAGCTTCGGCAAGTTCTAAATGCACCGTTGTATTTTCAGTCACACTGCCAACCGAGCCGACCCGCCAACCCCCTGCTTCCGGCAACCCTCGCTTGGATGATTCACTCGCCTCATCGACAGTAGGCACGCCGCTTCGCTTTCGCTCACGCTCTTGCAACAAACCCAGAGGCGTATACAACAGCAGCATCAGAAGCCTGATGGGAAGAAAGAAAAACATCACCGGGAGCAAGCCGAGATCGATAAAGAAAGTGAGCACCCCTTTACCCACGAGTCGCCATGAACTGCCGACCTGACCTTCACGAGCCGTCGTAGTAGCACTCTCGAAGAAGTGGTCGGCGTAGCGTGCGACGGAGCGATCGAGATGCTTATTAACTCTGGTGAATATACTGTCTTCGCCAGTTGAGAGGGCGATAGTGACCACGTCAAGGTTGGTGCCGCAGGTGGGGCAGAACTTGTGCTGGGGAGAATCAGCTCTCCCGCATTTCGGACAGAACATGTGTTGACTCCTCTGGCAGAATCGATCTACATGGGCAAGTACGATGCTGATACAGTTTGGTTCAAAGAGAATCAACCACGCAGCGCATAACGCCCGGCATCACCCGCGCCCACATTTCAACCTGCATGAAAGGCAGCGTGGCGGGCGTCGGGTGCATGCCATTGTTAGATTTCGCCGCCGTCGGCATCATTCACACTTCCAAAGCGCCTTTCGAGATCGTCAGCAATATCTTTCGGCATACAGTTTGGATTCACTGATTCCTCATCTGGGCGGAACACCGTCAACTGTTCTTTCAGCTGAAGCATTCTCTCAATTTCTTCATTCGACACAGCAATGCCTTCCTCATAATTAAGCTCCGCTCCATGCTCCAACTCATCATGAATTACATTCATGTCTTTGATCCCGCGAAAAACGTGCGCGACAGATTTCCCCTCAGGATTCTCATATGAGATTTCCGAGCGTCTCCCAAGTTCAATGGCTTTGTTATACGCCTCATCAGGCGAATCCGCGCGAACAAGCATCAAATTAGTATGAACATGTTGCGAGGATCATCTTCAACAATAATCTCTTCGACGAGCCACGCTAGATACCATTTCGCATCTTTGGGTATAAAAGCCATATCAATGAGAAAGAAATCTAACGTCAGAGTTGACCGGGCGGCGCGCATCAACGCAACCTTCGCCGCACCACGTTTGATGCGAAACACGCTCCCGCCGCTCCGGTCCAACGAATTGTTAGGTGTGTAGCCGGACAGGGACTGCGTCACCGGCAGAACCTTGTCGTGTGCTTTACCTCTGCGCAGGCCGGGACACTCCTTTCCGTCGCTGCTCGCTCTCTAAGCGCACCATTTTTCATGCACTCTCATCTGGCGCACAGCTACCGCAACTGCGCACTGTCGGGTCACGGGGACGATCGGTCGATGCAGCTTGTATCCGACACGTCCTTGACACCACTCCTCCCACCGAGACTCCCTAGCGGTCCTTCCACATAGGCGCCCACCTCGCACCGGATGCCAAACAGCCAGTTCGGTGCCGTGGTCGTATTCGGCCGCTCAAACAAGCGCATGGCGGAGTCCGCGAGATTCACCCCCGAGTTGCCCGCCACGAGAATCCCGTGCTGGCCGTTGCCGTGGAAGACGTTGCCAGCCACGTCGGCATGGGAGGCTTGTTGGACGGTGAGCCCGTTGCGCCGGTTGCCGCTGAGCGTGTTGCCAATGATGCGGGCGGTAGAAGAGCGCAGCACCTGAATCCCATCACCCCCGTTGTTTTGTATGACGTTCGGCCGCGGCACCTTGTCGTCGGTGAACCACACACCGATGTGCACAGACGAACTTCCGAGCACCAAGATCCCGTTCCCCTCATTGTGCTGAATGGTGTTGTTGATGACGCGCGCAAAGCTGTTGTGAGAGACCTCAAGGCCAGCAACCGCGGCGTGCTCAATGGTGTTGCCGTCGATGACCGCTGTCGCTCCTCTATTGATTGCGATGCCGAAGGAGCCCCCAGTCGCGGTGAAACCTTTGATCGTTACCTCACGGCCGAGGACCTGGATCGCGGGCCGACTTGCATCCGCCGCCTTGATGGTGGCCTTGCGCTGCCCATCGAGGGTGATGCGCTGGAGTTCCGCCTGGATCAGGATATTCTCTTGACAGGTACCGTGTACCAAAACGACATCCCCGGGTTTGAGCCTACTCAGGATCGGCCCCACAGCGCCTCCCTTATTGCAATCGACATTAACCGTTGTGGCACCGACCTTCGGCGCTGCGGTGAGCCCAAGGAAAAAGAGAACTATGAATGTCACCATCCCAGCCTTCTTGGTCCCGTCCATATTTTCTCCTTTGCCATATTCCTACATTGAACACCTAACGCTGGGCTTCAGCGGCGCGGCGCGAAACAAAGCAAGCTACATCGCAGGAAATACCATGAAAAGGATGCTATCGCCGCGTCCGCTGCAAGCCATTGTTCGGCGTGCCGTGAGATAGAATTACTCAAGATTAACGAGCGGCAGATGTGGCGATACTTTGAGCCGCTTCGTTAATCTCCTTCGC
This sequence comes from Pyrinomonadaceae bacterium, assembly GCA_046261995.1. Classification (GTDB taxonomy): domain Bacteria; phylum Acidobacteriota; class Blastocatellia; order Pyrinomonadales; family Pyrinomonadaceae; genus PSRF01. The sequence continues at coordinate 34,226 of JBHENP010000006.1, read as the reverse complement.
TACTCGCACACCCGATTCAAGCGCGCCCTGCATCCATGACGCCTGAAGCGAAGCGTGATCGCCTGCGAAATGTATACGCCCTTCCGGTTTCATAATCACCTGGACGGTTTTTTCATCAGAGTGTCCCCATGCGCCACGCGCCCACTCATCTTCACTCCAACATTTCGCCACGCCCTTTTCAAAGTTGCTGCGCGTCCCGGGAAATGCTTGCTCCATCCGCTCAAGCGTTACTTTGATGCGCGCGTTCTCCGGCAACGCTGTGAGCTTTTCAGACTCGAACCCTCTTAGGTAGGTTTGCAAGATGCCGCGCGTGCCGGGTTGGTTGAAGGTCGAATCCCAAATCTCAATTATCTGGTCAGCCATCGCGAAACCGTTGGCTTTCTGTGCTTCCCAGAAACGACTGCGGACTTGAAGGAACACGCGCGACGCCGAATCGTAACGCAGCTGCTCGATAACTTGTCGCTTCGACTGAGAGAACTGCGGCGCAACTTCGACCTTCTTCAAGGTCGTAAATGGTATCGAGCAAACAAAATAATCGCCCGCCAACTTTTCGAGTGTGCCGCCCCGCAGAAAAGTCGCGTTCACACCGCGAGCATCTTGTTCGACACGGACGACGGGCGCATCGTAAATGACCTTCCCCACCAGGTGTCTAGTAAACGCGAGCGGAAGCAGGTCATTGCCGCCCTGAATCCTGAACCAGTCTTTGCTCTTGTCGAGCCGCACAGTTCGCTTAATTTGATCTGCAAACTTCCGCCAGTCGGATTCGCGACGCACGCCGCGATTCAGGTTAATGAAGCGTCCTTCATGCGGGTAAAAAGGGACAAGGTCTAGTCCCAAAGACCTGGCATACTTCAGCGTCAATCCGTGTGTCACATGGATGCGCGAAGCACCTGCTTCGGCGTATAAGCCGTCTGAAAACTGCTCACGCAAGGTAAGGACACGTCCGCCGGGGCGCTTGCGCGCTTCAAGGATGGTTACGTCATGCCCCGCCTGTGTCAGTTCGTGAGCGGCAACCAGCCCGGCTAAACCGGCTCCGGCAACAATGACTTTCTTCGCCGCACTCGCTTTCTCTAAACGCTTCGGAACAGCGAACGGGAAATCTAACGGCGAGATGGTCAACGCCGTTGCAGCAAGTATGCTATGCCTCAGGAAATCTCTGCGGTTTTCTTTATTCATGTTATCCGACTGGCGAACGCCGAACGCCGGCCTTCAGCTGCGGCGCGCGATCAGCATCCAGCCTGATTGGAAGGAGATTACTTGAGAAGCACGCTATCGCGCCGTCAGCTGCAAGGCTTTGTTGGATGGCGTGCGATTAGACAAGCTTCTTGAACTCCTCGACTGACCGACCAGCATCACGCGCGATACCACCCATCGTAAATGCATTCACCGGATTGTGCCGAGGGATTGTGAGGATGCGAATTCCATCTGACATGACGATATGTTTTCCTTGCCTGACGATGCGAAAGCCCGCTTTCTCCAGTGCTCTCACCGCAGCGAGGTGATTAACTCTCCAGGAATCTTCGGCACGATTTAAACCGCGACCCTTACCTCTCGAACATCCTGCCCTTTCACCAACTCATCTATGGCGCCCAAATACTCAGCAATAGCATCCTGAATATTTGCAAGAGCTTCTTCTTCAGTAGCGCCTTGGGACCAACAGCCCGGCAACCCCGGGCAGGAAACGCTGAACCCTTCCTCCGACTCATTTAATACAACCTTGTAGTTCATTCACACCTCCAGGATGATTATACCGATGAAAGAATTCAACAGCCATCCAACGCCGGCCTTCAGCTGCGGCGCGATCAGCATCCGACCTGATCGAAAAAAATTACTTGAGAAACACGCTATCGCGCCGTCAGCTGCAAGGCTTTGTTATGCCTCGTTGTTGATTATCGAATCTCCGTGATTTCGCGACCCTCTTTCGTTGTGGCGATCGCGAGAATACGATTTCCGGCAATTTGTAATTTCGCCCCGCGCGGAAAGGGTTTGCTCCATTCTTTTTTCTTGTCCTTCCAGAACTCAAGGACGTCCTCGGAATTTGAGCCCTTCTTTCGATACGCTTCCATGTCGACAATCACCAAGAAGCCGTCGCCGTAGCTTTTGATTTGCGTATACCAAGCCGATCCAGTACTCATGCCCTTTCGCCAAACTTCTTTGCCCGACGAGTTGAGAACCAAAATCAAAGCCTCGGAGGCCGTGATGTAAATATCCCCTTTGGGATCCACCATAACATCACGAATGATGTCCGGTTCAAACGAATAATGCCAAACGAACCGATTGTTAGAGTCCAGCATGTAAAGCGTGTCGCCGACCGGCACGAGCAACCGACTAGAAGAGATAGGAATTGGAGCAAGGACAGGATGAGTGTAATTATCGGAGGATAAATCCGGATTGGTATAAACCAGTTTGGTTGTCTTGAGTTCCTGCGTTGGCTGTTTTCTTTGGATGAACGACATCATGGCGAACGCGGTGCAGCCCACAAATACAACAACGATGATTAGGAGAAATTGCTTCACTCGCGTTAAAACGACCTGACGAAGTTGCGAATAGTTGAGAGGCATAACGCTGGCCTTCAGCTGCGGCGCGCGATCAGCATTCAGCTCTGATTGAAATAGATTACTTGAGAGACACGCTATCGCGCCTTTAGCTGCAAGGCTTTGTTATGTTGCGCGTTTCGAGTAAATGAATCTGTAAACGGGATGCTCTGTTAGCAAAGCCTTGACTTGGGATTTTACTTTGTCTTTATCGGGTTGCTTGTACTCTCTATCAAAAAAAGCCCAGGCTTTCTCTTCCTTTCCCGCAAAAACATATCGCAAGGCGATATCAAGCCTTTTCGATAAGTATTCCTTTTCGTCAGGACTCAGAGAGGTGATCTCGCTTTCGATACCTTTGAGCGCATATTCCTGAAAGAGATGGTTAGCAGGCAAATACTTTTCGGCTTTCTCATCATATTTGAAGACTACCAAGGGAAGCGGCGTCTCCGATGATGAGAAATGATCGAAGCCGTAAAAAGCTGTTATCTCTTGCAGAATCTCATATCTTCCATCTTTATCAATATCCAGAACTCCTAGATCCTCTCGCCCCACGCGATACGCTCCAGAGTCATAAACCAAGCGAAAATCAGGGGAGAGATTTACGACCCAATGCCTTCCGCCACGAGGAATCGTTTGCGACACAACTAACTGCTTTGCCTCTCCGCCAAGAAAGGGGAACAGGCCGAAGTCGGTAGCATTACCCACACCAAAATAGACTCCATCGAATTTCTCTAGAACTTTGCCTTTTCTTTTAAGGAGGGCATACGAAACTTCTGTTAAGCCGGACGTCTGTTCGAGCTTGACCTTCTTGTTGAGCTTAACAACATCATAACCGCCATAAGACAGCGTATCGCCTTCAACAAAGACGCTGTTTACCTGCGTTGGTTCCTGTTCAGGTGATATCGGTGAGGGTTGAGCTTTAGAAGCCGGCGGCTGCTGATCCACGGCTGATGATGGACCGCAGCTCAAGCACATGAGCACTAAAATGGTTAGCCAGCACTTAAGAAGATAGTTCATGCTCTTTTCGTAGAGGGGACGAAGCAACATAACGCTGACCTTCAGCTGCGGCGCGCGATCAGCATTCAGCCTGGATTGGAAAAGGTTACTTGAGAAGCACGCTATCGCGCCGTCAGCTGCAAGGCTTTGTTGGATTGCGTCCGCTAGCTAACAATACTTTCGCTAATCGGCATCTGCCTCTGTAACAATCTTGCCATCATGGACACTGAATACCATGTTTACGCCACCACCATCTCGAATGGCTAATTGCACACTATAGGGCCAGCCTTCAGAAATTGCTGGAGGCTCACCCTTTTCGGGAGTAACTTGCCTGAAGCCTGGAGGAACTTTGCCGTAGACGATCGGCCCGAGCTCACGAAAGCTGATTACATCGAAATCCTGCAACGGCGCAATCTCCCAATAAACCTTCGAATATGGCACGCCCCGCTGATAATCCGGGCCATTCACCACGAAATCATCCAAGAGACCCCGTCCAGAAATAATAAACTCTTGAGGAGCACCTTGCCTGATCACGACGCGAGTCTGCCGCAGATCGCAAGAAGTCATCGTGACGCCGATTAGAACAAAGATCAGAAGCGATGTGATGAGGCGCATGGTTTTCAACTTTCGTCTAACTTTGAAGCAATCCAACGACGGCCTTCAGCTGCGGCGCGATCAGCATTCAATCCGAGCGGGAAAAGGTTACTTGAGAAACATGCTATCGCGCCGTCAGCTGCAAGGCTTTGTTATGTTGCGTCGGTTGACGAAACGATTTCTATTTCCGGCTCACCGGTGGCGGCGAGGTTATCCGCGCTCCGGTCCAATGATTTGTTATGTTGCGTCCGATACAGAGAACCCTTTGTAAACGCCGCCCAGCGAGAGTATTGGACGAAGCATTGAAATTCATTCAAAAAGCATAAGAAGGGACCATAGGCCCAGGAGTCCGAACGCCACTACCATTACTACGATGACACCGTAAAGAACGCCCCCTCGTTTCGCCGGTGGAGTCTTCATCAGAACCCATAGGAGCAACGCCCCAAATCCAAGAAAGAATATTGCGGGGTAGACGAAGAATATCTGACCACCGTGAATTAGGAGCAACATAACGCTGGCCTTCAGCTGCGGCGCGCGACCAAATCCAAGCTGAAGGGAATGAGACTACTTGAGAAACATGCTATCGCGCCGTCAGCTGCAAGGCTTTGTTCGCTGGCGCCGTTACCAAGGAATTGGGGCAGGATCAGGAACTTCTTCGCATGAAGCAAAACACGATTCATGCGCCCACGCGCCGAGACCGTATGAAAACCCCTTTGAGAAGTATGGATAGATGTTCACAGCGAGTCGAGAGCTTTCGCCTGTCGTAGTGCGCCCACACACCGGACAAATGTCATCCTTGCGCCAGACGGAAGTTTCAAACTGGGGCGGATCGATAGCAATGTCGACCTGGGTTATGTCGCCCCAATCGTCATTCGGCGTTGGCGAAACGTCGATCTGAACTTGATTAACGAGTCGCCGCAACGGCCGGTCCCGCCATGCAGTGTCCCACGCGGTTCGGTCGTCATCGATGGATAAATTCTCTTCCATGGAATCGTAAAGCCAGCGAACGCTAGCCTTCAGCTGCGGCGCGCGATCAGCATTTCACGCTGAAGGCATGAAGTTACTTGAGAAGCATGCTGTCGCGCCGTCAGCTGCAAGGCTTTGTTGGATGCGTCGTACTAGGACGACGTGCTGCTACGCCAGCGCATTTCTAACTTCAAGGAACTGCTTTTCTTTGAAGCTGAACTCTTCGCCGCCGAAATAATCAGGCGTAACCGTTTGCGTTTCTTCTGGCTCTGCTTCCTGGTCGCCGTCCCAGCAAGCGAATATTTCGATAGAGCCATTCTTTACGAGAGGCGACAAATATTCGGAAAGCTGTCGGACAGATTCCCGCGACAAAGCATCTTCTCTCCGATCATCTTCATCTTCGATCGCGTCCTCGCCGTAAGAGAAACCGCAGCTACAACCTCCAAACGAACCGGCGTAGGCAAGAAAGGGTTTAGAGAACTGCTTTGATACTTTCTTCTCATCTTCGGTGAGCTCAGAGACACAGAACGCGGTAACATTTTCCTGCCACTCAATGAGAGGTAAAGGGTTATCAGCAGCAATGTAAACCATCATGCACATAAGGAAAGCAGCCCAACAATGTATTATCTTGCGGATCCGCAGTATAAGTACGGAATCGGTGTTATTATCCGTCCCACTCGGAACCTCACGTAAAGGATGATACCTCACTATCATGGCCTCACCGAAACTGCTGGATCAGGTTCGCATCGTCGCCCGCGTCAGACACCTCAGTCTCAAAACCGAGAGAGCCTACGCCCAATGGATTAAGAGATTCATCCTCTTTCACAAGAAGCGCCATCCCATAGACATGGCTGAACCCGAGATTCGCGAATTCCTTGCCCATCTCGCAGTCAACCTGCAGGTTTCAGCTTCTACCCAAACCGTTGCTTTAAGCGCACTGCTTTTCCTTTACCGTGACGTGCTCAAGCGGGACCTGCCTTACATCTCTGATATTGAGCGCGCCAAACCATCAAGGTCTCTGCCCGTAGTCTTTTCTCGCACTGAAGTGCAAGCTGTGCTGGCGCGTCTCGCCGGCACCAATCACCTCGTTGCCAGTTTGCTTTATGGCGCTGGTCTTCGTCTGATGGAGGCGCTCCGCTTGCGTGTGAAGGACATCGATTTCTCTGCGAACCAGTTGACGGTTCGGGAAGGGAAGGGCGCAAATGATCGTCTTACAATGCTGCCACAAAGGATTCAACCTGCATTGCGAGAGCAACTGCTCAAATCGAGGGTGCTTCACCAACAAGATCTCAAAGAGGGTTTCGGTAGGGTTTACCTTCCGTTCGCTCTCGAAAGAAAGTATCCGCATGCGGCTCGCGAATGGGCCTGGCAGTACGTATTTCCTGCCGTGAAGCGCTCGCTTGATCCGCGCACTGGAATTGAGCGACGGCATCATGTCGCGCCGGAAAACCTGCAGCGAGCAGTGAAGCGCGCCACCAATCTTGCAAGAATTGACAAGAATGGAAGTTGCCACACATTTCGCCACAGCTTCGCAACTCACCTGCTCGAAGATGGTTATGACATCCGGACCGTACAGGAATTGCTTGGTCACAAAGATGTGCGGACAACTATGATCTACACCCACGTACTCAATCGCGGAGGTCGAGGCGTTAGGAGTCCGTTAGATCAGTGAGACGTGAATAGTGAACGGTGATGAGTACTAAGTGGGAGACTACAGGCGCAAAAGGTGGTGTCCTGATTCGAGAGTCGGCATGATTCAAAACAACGATCCACGAAACCACACGAAGGAACACGAAACCGTTTAGTGATATTTCGTCCATCGTTTTTGATTTCCCCACACGAACAGGCCGATGAATAAACGAAACCAGGACACCACTGGAGCGAAGACCGAATCGTTGGTGCACCCTGTGGCTTAGGCGATATCGGTTTGGTTACCGTCGTCGAGGACGAAAGTGATCATCAGGTTAACCTGATACTCGACGATGTGTCCGTTGTTAATCTTGATCTGCTGCTCTTTGACCCAGGCGCTGCGAACGTTGCGTATGGTTTTGGTTGCGCGCGCGACGCCGCTCTGAATCGCTTCCTCAAAACTCTTCGACGAGGTCGAGCTTATCTCAGTAATCCGTGCGACAGACATAGTTTTATCCTCCCCAAGGTTGCTTACTTAGAATGTGTAGTATGGAACGCTCTCAGGTTAAACCCGAAAACCATGAACTGTAAACCGGGAATGAAGTGTTGAGTGCTGGGCAATCACACTTGTCGCGGCTCATGAGGTCGGTACCACCGCGCGGTCGAGACTGTGTGAAAACCAAATTGAGACCGTTAAGCTTAAGACGCCGGGTAACACAGCGACTGACCGCACCACCAATGACAGTATCACTCAACTACAGAACAGGAAGCGGTAGCGACTTGGCCGTTGCGACAGACTCAAGTTGTGTTAGTGGTACCCAGAAGGCCAGGTCGCTACCGCTTCCTGTTCTGTAGTTGTGTCATAAGGCATTATTCATAGCTGAGGGCGTCTACTGCGTCTTGGCGGGCGGCGCGAAGGGCCGGGTAAAGAGCACCGAGGCTGCCACCAACGAGTCCCACCAGAAGAGAGATCAGAACCCAGCGTGGCTCGATTTCAACTGTCAAACTCGTCACCCGCATCACCGCAAAGCGGGCCACAAAAGTCAGCAGCACCCCGACCGTTACACCCAGGAAGCTGACCAGGATTGCTTCCTTTTCGATTACCCAGGCGATCGCTGTCTTCGACATTCCGAGCGCTTTGAGGATGCCAATCTGACGAGTTCTTTCAGTTACCGTTGTGTACATTGCCAACAGAATTACCAGCATACTGATCGAAGCGGCGACTCCGACAACCACTTTGATAAAAACGTCTAATGCCGGGACACTCGACGCGTAGACTTCCCGCAAATCGCGCGTGAAAATGATCTGATCATCGGGAAAGCGTTCTCGAATACGCGCAGCCACCTCTTCCTGGTTGGCCGGGTCTATCGATGCGACCAGAATCGCTGAGGCCTTTCCATCACCGCCTTCCTGATCCTGCATCGTGGCCAGAGGGATTTTGATACGGCCGCCTCCCGGTGGTTCATAAACACCGACAATCGTGAAAGGCCGTTCGAAGATCTGCACGGTTGAGCCGACCGTTGCGTTTCTCTGTTGTTGCCACACGGGATCGATGATCGCTTGACTACCTCCCGTTAAGGGCGAGCCCTCGCGGATCTTAAGACCCGTGAGTTGGGAGTAACTGTCAAAATCAATACCGTCGATAAGACGCGTTCCGAATCCCCGGTCGCTGGTGTCAAGCTTCTGGCCCAGAGGCGTAGCGGCACGCACGCCTTCGATCTTGCTGATTTCAGACGCGCGCGAAACGGGCAGGCCGAAAGACGAACTCCCGAGCCCCAGCGATCCCGGCGCTCGAACCATTATTTCAGCACCAATACTCGCTTCGCGCTTGCCGCGTTCGTGCAGGACCCCATGGGCCAACCCGACGGTGAATACGATTAGCAAGACACCCACAGCGGTCCCCAGGATGCTGACCGCGGTGCGCGCCGGACGATGTGCAATGTTTGAAAGAACCAGACTGTCCATGAGTTTCCGTAGATACGGACTGCGATTTACCACACGGGCCCAGGCATTCGGGGCCGCTCGCCAGGTTAGAACCAAAAGCCCGATTGTAGTCCAGAAAACGATTCCTGCCTTGCGTACCAGCGCCAGCGCCACTCCGGTAGCCGCAGCAAAGCCGAGCGCCCGCAAGATAATTTCTGTTCCACCTTCATAGACTCCAATGGTGCCCGGGACAAAAGCGAACGCGAAGTTAATGACTTTAGTCAACGACTCTATCACGTATGCCTGCGCTACCCGGGCATCATAGCCCAACATGCTTAGCGTGACGTAGACCTCAACCACGCTGGAAACATGTGCCAACAGATTGCAGGCGATCATGCCGAAGAAAGCTCTTGGATGATGTTTGTAAAAATCATAAACCTTGGATTCCAGATTACGAATGTGATGTCGTCTCTTAACGAGTACCTTTGGACTCAGACGCAGCTGGGCCAGTTGGTCCATCGTCCAGGTCAAAAGCATGATTCGTCGCCTGGCCGCTAATGCCGCGGCAACGATGCCAAGCGCAGCAACGGCCGCTATGCCAAGCAAGATGTAATAGACTAGGGGCGGAAGATGATAGGTGACCAGCATCACGCAGGCGCCACTCAAAATGAAAAATACGACGGAGAGGTTGTAGAGTAAATTGTCTACGACCAGTGCCGGAACTCCATAGGTAAGCGGGATGCGTTTCCGCAGCAGCGCGACTTTCGTCGCCTCGCCCAGCAATGGACCGGTAAAGGTGAGAAAACTGATTGCCTCTCCACCTAGCCTGGCGGCGAAGGCCTGCATAAAGCTAATGCGGCGGTGTTCGGTGGGTACCGCAGCGCGCATGGCAATGGTACGAAAGACGTGACGAAGACCGCTTATCCCGAGAAGTAAAAAGAAACCGAAGCCAATTCGCAGCAGGGCATCGAAGATAGGCTGAACGCCAACTTTGTTTATGACAAAAACTAGTAGTCCAATGCCGAGAAGGAAGGCTAAAACCTGCAGCCAGATGAAGGAGCTACGGGAACGACCGGGGGTGCTGGAGTCGGACTCATCGTCGGAACCTTCAGGTTCGTCAGTTTGCCAATCGTTTTCTTCGGAGGTCATCACAAATGAGGTTACAGAACCGAGAGCGGTAGCGACCCGATCTAATATCAACATCGGTACCACAAATGTCCGACATGCTTTTCAGCTTGTCGTAAAGACTACCTACACTCAAGGGTGATGATACCTGTTACGTCGTGCATTGAGTGTGCCAATCTTGGCGACAAGCTGAAGCATGTCGGACACTTGGTGGGGTATCGATGATGTTGAATGTCGGGTCCGGTCGCTACCGCTCCCGGTTCTGACAATCTGATCAAGGGGTTGCACTCGCTCCAGTCACGGCGATCTTCTGAGTTCCCGCAGCGCCCGGAATAATTTCCTTAACAACGCGTCCTGGGAACTTTCGAAAACCTTTGCTCCACAATACCGGAAGGGGATGACTATCGTCGCGTAAATTTCCAGTTAGCGCCAGCATGGTGGGAACAAAACTCAAGCTGTCGTAAGGTTCATCAACCACAGTACCGCGGGGCAGACGCGTCTTCTCACCACCCGCGAGCATGAACGTCGAGTGGGTCGAAATACGGAAGAATGAGCCATGGTTGCCCCCCGGATTGAATCCTCTCACGTCGAAGTTCCAATGATTGTTGGCCACCAGCAGAAGGTCCGTTTCGATCAATTCTCGTTGCCTCTTCAGCAGACGACGGGACAGCCGCTCATCCGGGGAGATTCCCGGTTCGTCCAAAGCAAGTCTCTCAATCGGATGACGTGCAAGTTCCTCATAGAGGCCAATCAAACCGTTGGAGTAATCGGTCTTATGTAAGGCGCGAAACCATTCAAGTTCAGTGTGCCACTCATTAAGCCAGACCTCCCGATCTGCTTGACGGATTGCGAGTTGTTTGTCCTCAAAAATGCGTAAGGGCAGACCCGGTTGCCAGGGCACGACCTCAAATTGAATTTGACCTTGCGCGTCCTGCCTCAGGTGCTTTATCGGCAAATATCGGAAACTTAGCTCGCCTTGTTGATCTTCGCGGGCCAGAATTAGCGCCTGTTTCTTCGGCCCGCCATGCACCCAGATAACGTCAGGATTAAGGCCTCGGTCCGGCAGCTGCTGCTTAACCAGTTCGGAGGAAATGCGAGTGGCAGTCATATCGACTGGCCGGTTGGACAGGCGGGGCTGAACGTTGTTCTTCACTACAGTATCGTGGAGCAAAGAGAAGTAGTCGACCCGGAGAAAGCTCTGCAGCATATCCAGTGAGCCGTCAGACTTGAGGATCAACCCGCCGGGAGCGAGGCCCACGATGTAGTTTTGTAATTGGTGAATACTATTGCGCTCACCCATGGAATTCCTGGCAATCAGGTCGGCTACCTTGAGCTTACCAGGGACGAACCCGTCCCTATTGAGCGCCAGCAGGTTAGTCAATATGCGAGCGTACTCGGTATAGCGCCGCTCCTGGCCAATCCATCGATCCAGCTGCGCAAAAATGCGTTTCACTTCGTCGTCGCGACCGTTCTCCAGATCTTCCTTGGAAAATTTCTTAGGCTGCGTGGCCCAAAGCTGGCGTTGCTGTTGTATGCGATGTCCCAACGCGCCTAGTTCTTCCGTAAGTTCGACCAAATTGTTTTGCCAGGTCGCACGCCGCTTGTCGAGTGTAGTGAAAAATGCGTCTGTTAACGCGCGCCGGAGCGGCGGCGCCAGGTCTTTGCGCTGGAGCTGGGTCAACAGTATCTGAAGCAGATTGAGGTCACTATCACGCAGGTGAATCGAAGCTCGTTCGTTACCGTCGAAATCAAGTAGCGCGGTTGGGTAAGAAGTGCTTTGGCCCTTCAGGTAGTAGGAATCCTTTGTCGTCGTCGTAATTAGCGGAACCACGGGATAGATGCTCTTGAGTGAATAGTCAAGCAGTAGCCTGCGTTTAGTAACGACGTGATGACCTCCACCCGCCGGGCTGCCGAGCAACTTCACGAGATTGTAACCCTGGCTATAGACACCTTCATTGGTATTGACCCCGTGGTCCGAAAGCAGGATCAACGCGGTTTCATCGGCCATTGACGAATTTTGAATCGCCGTCCAAATCTGACCAACCGTCGAATCGACATGTTTTAAAGCTAACGTATGTGATTCACGATCATTATTGTGGTGAGCGACGTGGTCGAAGTCCGTCATGACGAGCTCGGCATAGCGAATCGTGGGGTCATTAAGCTTTTCGATAACATCCCTGAGCAATTGCTCGGGAACAGAGCTACGGATGTCCAGTCCCATGGCCCATTCATCAAAGAGTTCCTTGGGACCCCGCTTGAATTTATTCTCAAGACTCTTTCGAAAGGTGATTAATCGTCCTCCGCGTTGAAACAGAGACATGCCCACATAACGTTCCTGGTGCGCGTAGGCATCCGAGAGCATCGGAGTGCCCAATGAATCGAGCACCTCGACCACAGGCATGTCCACTCGGACTCCGCCTATTCGAGCTATGAAGAAGGGGATGAAGTTCAGGTAGTCGTAGGTGTGAAGCGTATAGCGATCAAATTCCACATTGCCTTTGATCTGAAGATGCTGACCCGTCTCAAGCAAGGACCATGAAGGCGCGGAAAGACTCAAACCTCGCACGTAGAAGTTTGCGAGCCGGGTGCCTCGTTGATAAAAGACATGCTCGATCCAGGGAAGCTGGCTCTTGCCCGTTCGTGAGTCCCGTTCGCGCACCAGGCTATCAACATACGCGGGAGGGAGGCCGTCGCACTTGATGATTACAATCCGCTTGGCTTGCGAGAAACCGGAGACGGCAGTGAAAAGGATCAGGGCGAACGCCGCCGACAGGATTGCCAAATTTCGATTGCCAATCGCCGATTGGTGGGTCAGGTATCTTTCATTTGTTTGAACCAAACGCTGAGGCCTTTTTAGAAGCTCTCTTAAGTTCCTCGAAGATTCGTTACGGGTTTCGCTTGCGGGAAGAATTGCAGGGGAAAGACTCCGAGGATGTCGGTATTTACAGAGCCAATGCATGCTTACCTTTGCTCGACTCTGTTTGCGCCAGGCTTATTTGCCGACGAGACCAGCGGATCCTCGGTGGGTCTATTCAAATAGGAAACGACTGTCGCTTTCCAGACAGGATCGAGGCGTTTTTCCTCCGAGAGGCGTAGCAGTTCATTTTTGGCCCTGCGGGTGTTCATGCGAGAAAGAGTATCCAGACAAGCGCGGCGGGTGTCGCTGTCTTCCGTTAGCATGAAGACCTTGGCTGCGGCGGTCGCAGCGCCCGAATCAGCTTCGGCGGCATGCTCGGCCAAAAACTGCAGAGAGCGTTTCACCTCATCGAGATTCCAGGCAATCTCAATCCGTTGTGAGGACTCAGCGATCTTTCGCAGCAAGCGCGTGTGGTATCCCAGGCGGCGGGCAACATCCAGCCTTGCCTCCATTTCCGGCGTCGCCTTTTCGCGGTGCGCATACTTTCCGAACGAAAGAATGTTCGCCAGTCGCAGGAATACCTGTGCTGTTCGTCCATGCTCGAGTGGCACCATCTCGGCGCGCCGATCTCGGTCGAGCTTTGCCGGCAGGCCATCGGCTCGCCGGGCGTACGCCATCAGCGCAGCATACTGGCCCTTCGCAAGTCTGGACTCGACAGCAAGATCGTTCTCCATTGGGTTCAGCGAAACCTTTTCCAATCGGTCGTCTATCTGATCTCGAAGCTGCGGGTTTAGAGAGTCGTTCAGCGACAGAAGCAGCTTTAGTTGTGAGTACGTTCGTAGCCGCGTGGGCTGGTTGATGTCCATGCCGCGTCTGCCGGTAACGAAGTCGAAGACAGTTCGGCCCAGGAAGTATGAGAGGTCGCCAAAGGGCGAAAGTGCCAGCACGTTTTTGGTCACATCCTCCAAAACGCGTCGTGACATCTCACGCTTCTTCGGATTCAGAGCGTCGCGGAAATCAACGAGTAGCATAGGAATCTTGGGATTGTCTAGACCATACAGGGCCAGAGGAATCAACTCTACAGCTCGGGCACCCGCTGTTTCTGCACTCCCGGGTCGGTTCTCAGAGTCGAAATATCGTGTCTCCGAATAGCCCTTCCAGTTCAGCAACCGCTTGTCTGACCACGGAGCGGCGATGTTCAGAAACCTGCCATCATAAGAATGACCTTGCCTGGAGGCAATATCAGCCTTGGCAACCCACAGCATTGCGTGAGTGGCACTACCGTCCGGCATTTGCAGCGGTTCGAAATGCAGCGATTCGGCTTCTGCTCGTTGGCGTAGTAGTTCCCAGTTGTGCCCGCGCTGATCGCGAATACCGGTCAGTTTCCTCTCGTAGTAACGCTGCACCTGCAGGTCATCGACCAGACCTCCAAAGGCCGTGTCCGTTAGCAGCAGACGACCTTGAATCTCAGCCATTTCAGAATCGGTGAAAGCCGCTGGGCCCTTCATTGCCTGATAAAGCGACAGGACTGAAAGAGCTCGAATAATGTGCGATCTGCGATAGTCGGCAAGGTTGCGACGATAGGTTGCACTCGAAGCCTTAACGGGCGCGCCGTAACCATCAATCAGGACGCTCTTCAGAGCGGTCCAGAAAACCTTCTCCCAGACTTGGCGTTCGGGAGCAGCCAGGTCCATGACCGGTGGTGGGGCCTTTGCGGATGCATTCTTCTTGTTTCCAATCCTCGTGTAGAGGAATGGGATGGCGCCGGCGAGTCGTTGTTTGATTGTTGGTCGTGTGTAAGTTAACGGCCAAAGATAACGGAGACGATCGTTCTCAGTGTCCAGATCCCCGAGCGTGTCGCGCAGGACACTCACCAGCGGAACCCAATTGTGATCTGCGTTGCTCGGTAGGCCCTCCATACGGGCATGAATTGTAATCAGTTCGGCGCCACCTGCAACTGGCACACTCTCCAGGCGAAACAGATTGGTTGAAGCACTGGAATCATGGGCCCTGGCGGTTTGGGCCCGGGAGGAAAACTGCGCTACGGGTGAGAACAGGAAAAGGAGGGATAGAAAAACATAGCCGAGATGGCTAAATCTTCCGAGACCACTTGCGGGAGGAAGTCTCTTCATTTTGTCATCCCTGATGATTTTCAAATCTGGTGCGAATCCTTCTGATGATGCAGTCTTGCTGCGCTGGGCAGTATCTAAACTCTCCAAAATTCTTCAGTACAAGCGACTGTCGGGAATCCTTAGCAACAATTATGCCGCCGCCATTGAGTCAGGCCAATATACCATTAGTCTATGATGCGGCCTCAAGTCTATGTTGCGGTCTCACGTTTAATAGATGCCGTATGGCACAAATCAGATTGCCACAACGGCGTTCGTGGGCGACCAAGTTGCCGCACTCCGATATTTAAAAACAGGCAATCGCCCCAATCTTTCGATTGATCGGTCCTTGAATGCTTATTTGAGGCAACAAAATCCTTGACTCAGCGCCCGGCACGGCTTCGCCGCCGATGTGCGGCGGTGGCTATGCCCCGCCGTCCAGCTGGCTGCATAACTGGGCTGTGCCCCTGGTGCGGGGCTTGGCCCCCTTGGAATGGCGAGCGCGTTACGTTTCTCAGATCAGACCGATTGCTTTGAGATCCACGGACACGTCCACGTAACGCACGGAAGGGCCAAGGCCGCACCGGGGGCGCAGCCCGATGAGAGGTGCAAGGCCCCGGCGGAGCATAGCCACCGCCGCACATCCGGCGGCGAAGCCGTACCGGGCGCTGAATCAATTATGTTGACACCCTATTTAGGGGCGTGGAGTCCGGGCCTCATACCAACTACTGCCGGACTAAAGTGGCTGAGGATTCTGTTGTGAGGCAGTAGCAGTTTCGTTATCTTTGCCGTCCTTTTCCACCGGGGCGGTCCATCCCGAGCGCTCCAGCAGCGTCAGCCCGTAACGAATGGGAACTGCGAAGTTCGACGCCTGGTTCTCAGTGAATATCGCAAAGTTCACGCCAATTACCTTTCCCGATGGACCAAAGAGGGGCGCGCCGGATCCTCCTTCGGCGGTGCGGGCGTCGTAAGCAATGCGGCGGACGTCGAGGTCAGTGATATTTCCTTGCGTTGTGAGGGGTTGAATTCGTCTGTTTTGCGCGAGATACCCGAGTAGTGAATCCAGCGATCCACCGTAGCGTTGTTGGATGCCGCGCGCTTCGGCGTCGTCGAGTAGCGCCAACAAGCGGTCCGGCCCTGAAGGGTAACCCATCATCACGACCGTCTTACCGACCTCCACCGCGCTCTCGTCGCGTTCCAGCAAGAGGATCGGAATTTGAGTGGGTATCTCCTTGGTGTCCAGGGTACAGACAGCGAGGTCGTCGCGCTGTCCGGCAAGCTTAAACTTTAGTCCAATGGGCTGAGGATAGTCAGGGAAATACGCGTTGAGCTTCTTTAGCCGGGGCTGGCCTTTCACACTGGCGCTCACACTTTGCGCGCGGTCGTCGGCGCGCCACGGTTGCGCGATGTGTCGGTTCGTGATGACAAATCCAGCTCCCACATAAAATCCGGTACCCACGAACTCATACTCAGCGATCGCCCCTTTGCCTTCAGCTGTGAGCGCTTGCGGATCACCACTGCCCTGGACGTTGCCCCCGCTCTCGTTCATCTGTTCTTCGGGATAGCGCAGCGGGCGGCTGGTTCCCGCTTCCACATAGTAGAAGGAACCGGCGATCAAGCAGACACCGCTGCCAAAGTCACTGCGCAGCTTTACGGCAAGCGAGAGACTATCCCGAATCTCTTTGTTCAGGCGTCCCAGATCCGTGAGCTGATCGCTGGTCTTATTCGCCGCATCTTTTGCCCCTTGAAGTTGTGCGGCTTGTTCGGCGATCAACCGTCGAGTTCTTTGCATCTCCTGGAACATCGAGAATCCGATGTAAAGAATGCCACCCACGAGCGCCAGCGCAATGGCCAGTGTGACCAATTTTGTGCTGGGCTTTATTTCTCTGACCAACTCGCGCGTGAACTCGCGCAAGAAGACCTTGGCATCGTCACGCCTGGCGGTCGCAGCTGACTCCATAGCGGCCGCTTCTATGAATGGCGCGACATGAGTTTCCCGGGAAGCGGCCGGCACGACAGCGGGTAATGAGCGGATGGGAAAAAACTGTAGCGCCAGCTTGGAGGGTTGGATCTGAACTTTATCCCCGTCGCGGATTTCCGCGTTGGTTTCAAGAGGTTGTCCGTTGTGGACAAGCTTTAGCGAACTATCGAACGCGGCAACTCGATAAGACCCATTGGTGCGGGCCAGCTCTATTACCAGGCCGTCGCTGTCTGGTCTTTTCGGCAGATCGGAGCTCCGAAGACGCAGAGCGCAGTCGTCGCAGCTGCCAATGCGAATACGCTCGTCAGTCAGCACTTCAGTGTGCTTGTCTTCCCCGGAGGAGATGTGGATAACGAGGCCGGTTGCCATAAAAACGAGGATCAAAACCTACTGCTTACATCAATTCGGGCGCCCGCGTCAGACCGGCTCAACTCCAAGCTCGCCGTCTTCCAGAGCGGTCGCCCTCAGGCCCTCATTCTACATCGTATCTGTGGCGTAGCAAAGAGTTGGAGGCAAGGATACCGGTGCAGGATTGGGCTTAACGAGTCTTGTACCAGTCGACCGCATAACCGAGGAGCGGTAGCAACTGGGTCATGTTCAACTAGCGCCAGGTGCGGCAGAGAGTAGCCAGAGGCAAGCGGCTTTGCGCGCGGCCCCTGGATCAAGTCCCACAAACACAACTGCCCTGAAAGGCGCAGCACAGCATCCAGCAAACATCGCAGCACATCGCGTTGCAGTTTAATTCTCCAGAAAGGGTTTGCGAGTTTCTTTACGCCCTTTCAGGGCGGTTCTGTGATTGCAGTACACCAGGGGCGGCGCGCAAAGCGCTTGCCCCTGGCTACCTTCTGCCGCGCCTCCGGCGCTAGTTTAATCATCTCCGCGGACAGCGCTTCGTGCTAGCATACTGCTAGCGAAGCCGAAGAAAGCGTTTAAGATTTTGGCAGAGAATCCTTTGATCACGGACCGCGGAATGCTCGAGGCGCTGGCGCCAGTGGCTACTGCGCCTATTCGGCATCACGTTTTTGTCTGCACGGGGAAATCCTGTTCGGGAGTGAATAGCGTAGATGTGAAGGCCGCTTTTGAACGTGAACTTCTCGAGCGCGGAATACTGTTCGGTAAAGAGAAGAAAGGAAAAAACCCGCGTGGTTCTGTAATCGTTACAGAATGTGCCTCAGTTGGTTTTTGTGCGATAGGGCCTGCAGTGATGATCTATCCCGATGGCATCTGGTATGCGCAGGTGAGGACTGAGGATGTGCCGGACATAGTGGAAGAACACCTACTTAATGACCGCGTAGTTGAACGCTTGGCATTGTTGAAGATCCCCTCCGAAGGGAAGCCTCCAAAAGACACTTCAGCCTCTGAGAAGTGGGAAGCATGAGGCTTTGCTTCACTGATCCGAAGCTATCGTGTGGCGGGTGGCGGGTGCCAAAATCAACCAATCCATTAAATATCACGAAATGGCACTAAACACTTTCGTGCTCGTTCGTGTGGTTTCGTGGATCGTTGTTTTCTCAAGCCTACTCGCAATTAGGGACACCAACAATTACAATGCTTGTCGGATTCACCCCGCGATGGCTGATTGTTTCGGTTTCCAACGAAGGACGGGCTTGCGGGCCGCAGCAGCCTCATCGAGTCTTCCGATTCTAGTTGAGTGTGGGGCATTCAAGACTAGTTCCGGATCGTCAATGGCCTCGCGAGCGATTGCCCGCATCGCTGCCACAAACTGATCTAACTCCTGATGGCCCACAGACTCAGTAGGCTCGATCAACATTGCTCCCTGAACAATTAGCGGAAAATAAATCGTCATCGGATGGAATCCGTAATCGATCAGTCGCTTTGCGATGTCCAGCGTGTGCACTCCTTTGCGCGATTGGCGTTTGTCCGTAAAGACGACTTCGTGCATCGGTGGCGCATTGAAGGGCTTGTCGTAATCACTCGCGAGCTCATGCGCGATGTAGCGAGAGTTCAAAACGGCAGCTTCGGTTGCTTCTCTCAGTCCGTCGTTTCCGTGCGTCTGGATATAAGCCAGTGCCCGGAGCATCATGCCGTAATTGCCGAAGAATGCTTTGACTCGACCGATTGACTGGGAGTACTTGAAGTCAAGTTTAAACGTCGGGGCGCCGTTAGAGGTGTCACTTCCACTTTTCACAATGCGAGGGATCGGCAAGAAGGGCTCCAACTCCGCCGTGCAACAACAGGGACCACAGCCCGGACCGCCACCACCGTGTGGGGTCGAGAAGGTCTTGTGCAGGTTAAGGTGAATTACGTCGACACCCATGTCGCCAGGTCGAGCAACTCCAACCAGCGCGTTCATGTTTGCTCCATCCATGTACACCAGTCCGCCGGCGTCATGGACGATCTTGCAAATCTCCTGAATGTTCCTCTCAAACAGCCCGAGCGTGTTGGGGTTCGTGAGCATGAGTCCGGCGACGTCTCCGCGGGAGCAGAGTTCACTCAGGTGTGCAAGGTCGGTTAGACCCTCCGTGGTTGAACGAATTGTCTTCACAGAAAAACCGGAAAGGTGTGCCGAAGCCGGATTTGTTCCATGGGCCGAATCTGGAATCAGCATGGTGCGCCGGTTCGCAGATGCGCCTTCGCCGTCACGAGCATCGATGTAAGCGCGGATAATCATCACGCCGGTCATTTCGCCATGCGCGCCCGCTGCGGGTTGCAGTGAAACGCCGGGCAGTCCGGTGATTTCAGCCAGGTGGTGTTGGAGTTCATAGATCACCTGAAGCGCTCCCTGCGCATCCTTCTCGTCGGCGAGAGGGTGCAGGTTTGCGAAACCCGGAATGCGCGCCACTCTTTCATTAAGGCGTGAATTATATTTCATGGTGCATGAACCGAGTGGGTACATGCCCAGGTCAATAGAATAGTTCCAGGTGGACATGCGAATGAAATGACGGATCACGTCAACTTCGCTCACCTCCGGTAAGCCTTCCAGGTCATCGTCCCGCTGAAACTTCTTCGGTACGATTTCATCGAGTGCCGTTTCATCCACATCCAGCGGAGGCAGCCGGTAACCAATGCGACCCGTCTGCGAGCGCTCGAAGATTACAGGTTCGTTATGACTAATGTGCGACGTTACTTTTGTGATGTCAGTTGAACTCATCTAGGTACAAAATCTCTGGGTTTCTTCAGTATTCCGACCCTGAGTATTAGCCAAAACAGCGGGGGTAAACCAGTTCATTTATCATTTGTCATTTTCCATTAATCAGTTGCCATGTAAGAACAGGTCCGAGTTGTCCTGATGAACAATCGTGACCGATTTCAGTGGATAAAATAGCCGACAATTCCTAAATGACATATGAGAAATTCATTGAGAAATGGAAAATGACAAATGATAAATGAACTGGTTTACCCCGCTGCTCGTTACCCTTCACGCTGAACTGCTTGAAATCTCCGCCAACCCATCTACCAGTGCATCGATCTCGGCGCGAGAGTTGATCTCAGTTACGCAGACAAGAAAATCATTAAGCCGGTCGGGAAAATAGCGCGAGAGTGGCAGTCCGCCGTTAATGCCGCGCTCGGTTGCCAGGCGGGAGATCAACTCGGCTGCATTACCGGGCCCGCGCACTACAAACTCATTAAACCGCGGGGCAGAGAAGGGAAGCGAGAAGCCTTCGATCTCAGCGATACGCCGGGAGGTGTACGAAGCTTTTTGCGCACACTGCACTGCCACGTCTCGCAGTCCACGACGACCCATCGTCTCCATATAAACCGTGGCGGCAAGTGCGATTAGGCCTTCGTTTGTACAGATGTTGGAGGTGGCCTTCTCGCGGCGGATATGCTGCTCGCGCGTAGCCAGAGTCAAAACGAAACCGCTTCGGCCTTGCTTGTCGTAAGCTTCTCCCACCAGGCGGCCAGGAATTTGGCGAGCATACTTGTCGCGCGTTGCGAATAGACCAACGTAAGGGCCACCGAATGAGAGTGGAACCCCAAAGGACTGTCCTTCGGCGATTACTATGTCCGCGCCGGCCGCGCCAGGCGACTTGAGCAAACCGAGCGACATCGCCTCGGTGACAGCGACGATCAGCAATGCTCCGGCGGCCTGGGCCTGTTCCGCCAGGGCGGCGACATCTTCGATACAACCAAAGAAATTTGGCGACTGCACAACTATTGCCGCAGTTTTGGCGTCGAGATGTGGAATGGTTGCCGGTACCTGGCCTGACGCGGACTCAAAGGCCACATGTTGAAATTCGATGCCGGCGTGTTGCACGTAAGTATTTACGACCTCGAGATATTCAGGATGTATCGCTCCGCAAGCGATGATTTTTGACCGCTTCGTTACTCGCTCAGCCATCAATACCGCTTCGGCAAGCGCAGTTGACCCGTCATACATTGAAGCGTTTGCCACATCCATACCAGTCAACTGGCACACGAGGGTCTGGAATTCGAAGATTACCTGAAGCGTTCCTTGGGATATTTCGGGTTGATACGGTGTGTAAGCCGTGAAAAACTCCGAACGGGAAATGATGTGGTCAACGATCGTGGGAATGTAATGAGAGTAAGCGCCTGCTCCTACAAAGCTTGCTCTGCGGGATGCAGGATTGTTCGCAGCCATGCGCTCGAATCCCGCCAGGAGTTCTATTTCCGAAAGAGCGGCTGATGTGTCGAGAGCGCGGGTTAAGCGTAATTGTTTGGGGATGGATTCAAATAGGTCGGCTGCTGAATGCAAGCCGATCTGGTGAAGCATTACGGCTCGTTCTTCGGGCGAGTTAGGAATATAGCGCAAGTTTACTCTGTCTCGGCTTTCGTAAAGTCTTCGTATTCAGCGGCGGTCAAAAGGCTGTCAACCTCGAGGGGGCTCGACATGCGCACCTTAATCATCCAGCCTTCGCCGTAAGGATCTGAATTTACCTTCTCCGGCTCATCGTTAAGGACGTCATTGACCTCGGCCACTGTACCTGAAACAGGCGAGAACATTTCGGAAACGGCTTTTACCGATTCAACCGATCCGAAAGACTCGTTAGCAGCAAACTCTTCGCCCATCTTTGGCAATTCGACATAGACGACATCCCCGAGCGAGTTTTGCGCATAGTCGGTTATGCCAACGACGGCGAGGTCGCCTTTTACCCTCACCCACTCGTGGTCCTTGCTGTAATGTAAATCTTCTGGAACGTTAGCCATGGTTCCTCCAAGAGATTTTAAATTGCCAAATCCAAAATGAACTTTGGTCTTAGATCTTTGTACTTTGTTCTTCTGGTTCGTGGACTCTTAACATTTAAAGTAAGCACAAACAAAGCTCAAAGCTCTAAGTTCAAAATTCATGCGACTTTCAAGGCGAGCGCTCTCGTTTATAGAATGGTGTTTTTACAATCTGCGCCGCAACCAGCCGCCCGCGTACATCGATGTGAATCTGCCGACCCTCGCCGGCCAACTCCACCGGAACATAAGCCAAACCGATATTCGTTTTCAGAAACGGCGCCGGGCTTCCTGAAGTAACGCGACCCACTTGTGCCCCGTCAACGACCACTTCCTGTCCTTCGCGCGCGATTCCGCGTTCCAGAATTTCAAAACCTACCAGCCGGCGCTTAACGCCTTCTTCCTTCTGCTTTGCCAATGCCTCGCGACCAACAAAATCTCCTTTGTTCAATTTGCAAATCCATCCGAGGTTAGCTTCGAGCAGCGTTGTAGTCTCGTCGATCTCGTGACCGTACAGTGCCATGGCCGCTTCAAGGCGCAGCGTATTGCGTGCGGCCAGACCAGAGGGAAGCACCCCTTCAGATGAGCCGCTATTGCCGGCGTCGAGGATTTTCTCCCAAAGTTGCTCCGCTTTGTCGGCAGCGGCGTAGACTTCGAAACCGTCTTCTCCCGTGTATCCCGTGCGGGACACGATCGCCGACACGCCAACAACCTGGCCTTGCTCGAAATGGTAGTACTTGATCTCGGCGAGAGGCAGATCGGTCAACTTCTGAAGGATCTGTAGTGCGTCTGGTCCCTGTAAGGCCAGCTGGCAATACTCGGAGCTGACATTTTTGAGTTCGACTGAGTCGTCGTGGGGCTGCGAGGTAATCCACTCCCAGTCCTTAATAGTTGTGCCGGCATTAACCACGAGCATCAACTGGTCGGCCGCAAACCGGTAGACCAGCAGATCGTCTATCACGGTGCCCTGCGGAGTAGTAAAGGCTGAATACTGGGCCTGGCCATCTATGAGCTTGGACGCGTCATTCGAGGTGATAGAGTTAATGAACGGAATTGAGCCGGGGCCGCGCACGTTAATCTCGCCCATATGTGAGACGTCAAACAGGCCGGCGTGGGTGCGTGTGCGTAAGTGCTCTTCAATGGTGCCCGCTGGAAACTGGACCGGCATGTCCCAGCCGCCGAAATCAACCATGCGGCCACCCATGCGACGATGCGCGGCATTCAGCGGTGTCTTTTTCAGTTCCAGCGCAGGTGCAGTCACGCGTACTCCCGGATCCGATGCCGAACCCGATACTCAGAGAATGCTAAAAACGGATGAATCCGCAAACTAACATGCGAAGTGCGGTGCGTCAAGCGAGTGTCCATTGAAAGCGAGTGTCCATTAAGCGGCATCATTGAAGGGGAAGGGACTCACGGGAAATAGCCGGAAAGAACTAAAGCTAAGAGGTAGTAGCTAACTATACTGCGAGCTTCATGCGTCGTAGCGGTGAGGTGAACCGAGGGTCGGAGCGCAGGCTTTCAAAGCGCGGTTCAACGGCCAGGAGCGCCAACTCCGCGAAGTGGTGGTAGTGATACTTTTCTAACCAATGAAAAAGCCTGATCTTTCTCGCCGAGCGCTGTGTAGACTGCTGCAATCCAGTAGGAATGGTGGAAATTGCGTGGGCTAATCAGCTTCCTGGCTTGCTCGCGCCTTTCCGAAACAGCGTAAGTGCACCCCAGCGTGCCCGTGAAGGCGGGACTATTACCGAGATCCTTTAAGCCTCGTTGAACTCTTGATGGCTTCTTGATCAATAACCATCTGAGCTTCGGCGAGACGATGTTGAGCCATGATGAAGTTCGGGTCGATCTCGGTTGCCCTTATCACATACAAGGACACGGATTCCGATGGGAACGAAAAAGAGAGACAGTTGAGGTTGTTTTGCAATTAGCGTAAGCGCGATCGAGCAGGATAACTGGCGCGCCGCGCCGCCGACCATAAGTTGACTTGAAACTCAGAAGTTTCTTTCGCGCACATCAACCTTTTGGACGGCGAACACTACGCGCATGGTGTCGGGTCGGCGGTCCATCGAGGAAGGAACAAAGGCAGCATCTCGCCGAAGGGCTACCTGAAAGTCGTTAAGCATCTTCCGATCCCGAGGAGCGTGCACGACGTCGACAAGAGAGGCCGATCCATTACTAAAGACATCCGCTACGACAAGCATGTCGTCAGCTTCCTGATACTCGCTGGTATGGGGATGCGCGTACGACCGAGTCAGCGTGGCAAGAGCCCCCCTGGGATTCAGACTTGGGGATTGTTCGGCAAAAGGAGCACGGCTCGCCGCGTAATCCTCGGACCTTACAGGCTTGCTCAAGTCGTAAACTGAGCTAGCTGGTACCACATACATCGCGGAACTTTGAGCGGCCGCCTCATGAAGTGCCACGACGTGGGGTCGCAGGGCTGCAAATACCATGATGAATAGAATGACCGAAGCGACAGAACCTACGCTGTAGGGCATCAGGCGAGGTTGGAGAAAGCGTGCCGCGCGCTCACCAAAAGACGTCTTCGGGCTTTGCCTGCGCGCAGCGAATTCTATTGCCAGGGCGTCGTTAATTGACGCAGCCAGGTCGGCTGGCGGTAGCGGTCGAGCCAACAAACTCAATCCGCGAGTCAGCGTACGCAACTCGACAACTTCATCGCGGCAAACGGGGCACTTGTCTAGATGGTCATCAATCGCAACACGGGCGGGCAGCATCAACGCGTCGTCAACGTATAACGAAAGCGACTGTTTTATTTCTTCACACGACATAAGACATTTCCAATTGCGATTGCCGATTGCCGATCTTAAGAGTGGCAATCAATAAACGCAGTTTCCTTAAATTGGCAATTGGCAATCTTCAATTGGCTATCCCTTTGAATGGCTGGCAGACCCCGGCTGCTTCCTTGGTAAGGAAGCAACTCCGACAAGTATCAGACAAGCTAACAGATGATTCGAGCGACATTTCAACGGGTGTTGCTGGCCACGTTTTCAAATTAGCTCTCTTTCCCGATTAGCTGAAGTCTCATTACCCGCCGACTCGTCACTTCGACCCATTTGGCACCGAGTTGTAGTGAGCCGGGGCGGGTCAGCCATCCACTGGGAATTTCGAAATTCGGATTTCGAATTGCGGATTTTCCAATCCGAAATCCGAAATCCGCAATTCTTACAAAGATCCTTCCAACTTTCTTCGCAGTTCGGAGCGGCCGCGTGCCAGCCGCGACTTTACCGTACCTATACTAATCCCCAAGGTTGCGGCCACTTCTTCATAGCTCAACCCTTCGATGTCCCTCAAAATAACTGCCTCACGATAGGCACCCCCGAGAGTCAATAGGGCCGCCCTTAGAACTCGTTCGCGCTCGTGCGCCAACGTCGCCTGCTCGGGAGTATTTCCGCGGTCGGTCGGCAGCGTGCCTTTTAGCGGTTTGTTGCCGCGTTCATCATTGGAGTCAAGTGAAACTGTCGAGTCACGACGCCGCCTACGCCACCACCTCCAGCGGTTTCTCGCTTGGTTAATAGCGATGCGATAAAGCCAGGTCCTTAAATCTGCATCACCACGGAAGTGCTCGATACTCTGAAAAGCGCGCAGGAAGGTCTCCTGGGTTAGGTCGCGCGCTTCCTCAGTATTCTCAGTAAACCGATAAAGTAATCCGTAGATTTCCCCCGAACGCTCGGCTACCAGGATTTCAAACGCGGCGGCATCGCCTCTCTTTAATCTTTCAATGAACTGTGTCTCGGTCGTCGCGCGTGGCTCCACCGAGGCTGCGGTCGCAACCTGCTCCAGATCCATCTGCCCGCCCAGGGCTATTGGCTCTGAGTAGCTCACGGTTTACCCCCTGGGGCGGGAATCGGAATAGCTGACCGCCTAGGCCCATTCCCGGACAGGCATACGCTTAGACACGCATGCCAGCCACTTTGTTCCCGAGGAATTTTCACGTCTTCCTTTATCATTCAATATGATGCAATTTGCCCCAGTCGCGTTCGGTCGCGGTCATGGCTATCGGACTCTGGTAATAGGTATCAGTATGGGTTGGAACAACTAAAAGTGCATCACTCATAGCGATAGTTACCGGGGCCAACTCTCGCCAGCGTCAGTCACAACTCTCGCTAGCGTCATCCACAACAAGTCGTGTTCCCCAGTTTGTGGTTCGGTTCCGTAGTCGAGTGGAGTTTCAACGATAAGTCAAAGTGCATCAGTACTCGCGCTGAGAAGGTCGCTTGACAAGATTTCGTAACGCCCATTAGAGTGCTTGTTTCGCCTTATCATACACTTACAAGAACGCAGTTCACCATAGGGACTTGCGAGAAGGAAATAAGTGGCTCGATACAAGAAGAAGCGCGTGCGGGAACTCCAGCACGACCGGTTTCGCGACACAGCTATCAGTGTGTTCGATCGTCTGGGCAATGTCCTTGAGGGTCGTGGGAAAGCGATTCTCTATGGGATCGTTGCCGCCGTTTTGCTCGCTATCCTCGTGGGAGTGTGGGTCACTCGGAGCCGGCGAAAGGCTGACGAAGCTCGCCGGGCGCTGGGACGGGGAATCGCGATCGCCAGCGCCCCGGTTACGTCGACTTCTCCTTTAGATCCCGCTAGCACCTATGCCAACGAACAGGAGCGTGGTCAAAAAGCCATCGAAGAGTTTCAGAAAGTTGCAGCCAAGTACGGAGACCCTTACCGCACGGAAGCCCGATACTTCATTGCTACGAATCTCTTGTATGTAGATCGAGAAAAAGGAATAAGCGAGCTGACCGAACTAAGCAAGAGCAACTACCCTGACATCGCCACACTAGCTAAGTTTGCGCTTGCCCAGGTTAAAGAAGTCGATGGCAAGGATGACGAGGCGGCCCAGCTTTACAGTCAGCTTGCGTCACAGAATAGCGCAATCGTCACCTCGGAAACGGCTAACCTTCGGCTGGCCATCGTTTATCAGAAGCAAGGAAAGAAAAAAGAGGCTGCAGATATTCTCTTCCAGATAGCCGACGCCGCTCGCAAAGCAAAAGACGTCGAGGGAGTAAACCTGCCCTTGTCGGGGGCCGCCCGAGAAGCTTCTCAGGAATTACAGAAACTGGACCCCGATCGCTTTGCCCAACTCCCGGCGGAGGCTCCGGCGGCAGGACTGACCTTCTAACGATTTTGGATTTGTGAATTTAGATTTTCGATTTTGTTAGAAAATTTCAAGTCAGTGGTTCGGTCCAATCGCAAACTCACAATCAAAATCTAAAATCCTCTAATGGACAACCTTACCCATTCGCTTGTTGGGCTAACCGCCTCAAAAGCAGGGCTCGAAAAGTTGTCACCCGGAGCGACAGTTGTCTGCATTCTTGCAGCGAACGTTCCAGACTCTGACATCGTGGCGTTGATTGGCGGCCGCTGGAACTACCTGCACCACCATCGTGGGATTACGCATTCAATCCTCGGCACGATTGTCCTGGGACTGACACTTCCACTGATCTTCTATCTTGCCGATCGTCTGATAGCGCGCATTCGTGCTCGTCAACCAGCGGTTAAGTTGAAGGGGTTAATGATGGCGTCGCTGCTTGTCACCGCGACGCATCCATTCATGGACTGGACCAATAACTATGGAGTCCGTCCCTTTCTGCCTTGGAGTTCGCAATGGTTTTATGGTGACTTCGTTTTTGTTATCGATCCTTTTCTCTGGATGATTTTGGGAGGCGCCTGCTTCTTATTAACCTCAAAGTCCAAATTGCAATTAGGTGTCTGGTTGTTGCTGGCGATGGTGCTGACCTACCTGGTGTTGACGGTTCCTACCCAGCGTGGTCTGGAACGGCCCCAAGTGCTCACAACGATTTGGATTGTCGTTCTAATCGGTCTTGTAGCTTCTTTCAAGTTGGGCATCGCACAGAGATGGGGATCTCGGACCGCACTTACCGCATTAGTTATGGTGGCATTTTACTGGGGGAGTCTGGCCTCACTTCATTGGTTTGCAATTAATGCGGCAACGATCGAGGCCAGAGGCATAGTAAGCCAACAGGCCGAGAGCATTACCGACATTGCCGCCATGCCAACTCTCGCGAATCCGTTTCGGTGGTCCTGCGTGGTAGAAACTGAGCACGCAGCTTACCGGTTTGAGCTCTCAATAGCCGGCAC
The DNA here is from genome assembly GCA_046261995.1 of Pyrinomonadaceae bacterium. Taxonomy (GTDB): domain Bacteria; phylum Acidobacteriota; class Blastocatellia; order Pyrinomonadales; family Pyrinomonadaceae; genus PSRF01. The sequence continues at coordinate 6,248 of JBHENP010000006.1, read as the reverse complement.
CCAAAGCAGTGTTTCGCAACTGGTTCGACATGACCGGGCGGACACTGCTGATTCACCTGCCGTAGAACAAGCCTTGCAGGATGAAAGGGCGCTGATCTTCCTGGGTTTTGCTCGATTTCCCGTGTCCCGCGTCGTGGGGGCTGACTGCATGACTCAAACCCTCGTGCAATTGGCTGACCTACGGTACACTCAACCAGGAAGCGGGCGCGGAACCTTCTCTCTTGATGTACCGGTTGATTGCCCGACTCAGGACTCCGCACAATCTGATGAAATCCCGAAGTAGATGAATGACACTAAACAAATCGAGGCGTTGAAGTCGCTCGCCGATGCTGCCAAGGAACGATCTCGACCCGGTAGGACAGTGTGTGTAGCGAGCGTTCGTGCGTCTCCCGGGGCTTACCTTGTTGTTTCGAGCGTACTTACGTTTTGCGCTGGTCTGCTGTTGCGTTCCGGACGAGATGGGTGGGCGTTAGTGGCTATCGTAGTGGCGTGGACGCTCCTTCCGGCGCTCGCGCTGACTGACAAGATTGCATTTGATGGCCAGTCGCTGATCCGTCGCGGGGTGGTGCCGTTGATATTTCAACTCATCTCAGGACGAAGACAGCAGCTTAGCCTGGCGGAAGTTGAACGAGTGGATACGAATGCGGTTCGCACACTTCGGCGCGGCGGCAGGGTGCGCTATCGCTACCGCAGCCAGATTACTGGCAGGGGAATCGGTTTTGTTTTTGCTTCAGGGGGTCGGCGTTATCGGGAAATGGTACAGCGGCTCTTCCCGCTTATTCATGACGACAAGATCGATTTGAGGACGCGTGAACTGCGCGACTATCTCTGCGACCCGAAGTCCTTAAACCGTGAACTGAACTCGCTCAAACTTGCACCTTCGGATGTCCTGGACAATGCGACCCTGGAGTTTAGGCTTGGCGGAAAGAAAGAGTATGCCGAAGAACAAGGCGGTTGTTTCGAGGTCTCCCCTGGCGATTTCGAACGTGCGATTCTGCTAAGGCAACTCGGAAACAAGCTACGCATTGCCGGCCGGCTTAGAGAAGCCGGTGAAGCTTTCCGCAGAGCACTGAATGTTCTTCCGCGTGACGGCCAGCTGATTTACGACTTCGCCCGCCTGCTCCGTTCGCAAGCAAGCGCTCGTGGAGATGCGCGTTTGCTTTCGCGCGCACGTGCCGCTCTTCGGCTATCAGCCAGGAGAGCCGATGAGGACGCTAACCTGCTGTCACTGATTGGCGAGGGTTTCCTGGAGTGCAATGAGGCAGCGCGAGCTGAGCGCAGCTTTCAGCGAGCGATTGAGCTGGAACCCCGCACCTTTCGAGCGCGGCTCGGTCTTGCGGATGTAGCGCTGAGAAATGGGAAGTTGGCCCATGTGATCCACCAGTATCGTGATGCGGCCCATCAGGCTTCCGAAAAGGCTTTAATCCGCTATGCCCGCCGCGAGGCAGATTACTACGTTCTTCTCAATGACGACGACGACTATCTTTCCGCGGAGCTCAGCCGAATCAATTGGCTGCAGACGTTGACTCGTGGTCGTCGCCTCACCGCCCGTCTAACCAACGCAAGCATACTCGTAGCCTTGATTGGAACTTATGCTGATCAGGCCATCGCAGGTATCGCATGGGCACTCGCTTCCTCGTCTTTGGTGGCATGGCTAGCCAGTCTTCTTGTGGGCAAGGCGCTCTCCGCGCGACGCAAACCCCGCCCGGTCGAATAAAAACCAATACTGGTAAGAGAAAAGGCAGGAGCACTAAGCTTCTGCCTTTTCGTTCTCGCGTTGATTGTTCGGCGACTAAAGGGTCGTTTTCGGACGAGGGCTAGCCGTGTTCTTCTCGCTCTTCCGCGCTGTTGTCTTACTTGTGGTTTCTGATTTTGCCCTGCTGCCGCTACGCGGCGCGGCCTCATCATCTGGCGCTTTGGAGCCGCCGTCACCCGCAGGCTTGGTCTCAAGGGTAGCTGCCGCAGCACTGGCCTTGGGTCTATTTGTCGAATCAGTGGCTTCTGTTGGCTTTGGCGCAGTATCCGCCTTGGGCACTATCCTCCGGCTCTCCTGCTCCGTTACCGATGCGACCGCTGTCGTTCGGGTCGGTTCCGGATTGAGTAACCCGTCCCAACGGTAGCGTGACTGCGTACGCGGCTCAGCGAGCCGTTTGAAAATGAAGTCCGTCATCGCAGAGACGATCCAGTTGTGGTAGAACTCGCCAACCGACGCCAATTCGGCATCCGGCGCCGGATTCATGAAATCGATGGCGTAAGGAATATTGTCCTTGATGGCAAACTCGACGGTGTTGAGGTCATAGCCAAGGGCGGTGCAAAGGGTGCGGACGTCTTTCCTCACACGATCCGCAAGCTGTGGAGCGAGATAGTCGGGGTCGTGAATATACTGCTCACCAGAAAGATAAGGCTTCCGCGGATCGTAGGCCATGATCATCACTTCCTGCTGACCTACGCAGTAGCAGCGCACGAACTGGTCGAAGTCAATAAACTCCTGCAGAGTCATGCAGAGCGTTCCGGTCTGGTCATACTCTGACCACAGATCGTCAAGAGAATTGACCCTGGAAACGTTTTTCCAACCACCGCCGTCAAACGGCTTTAGAATCGCCGGCAGACCGACGTAATCAACTATGCCTTGCCAGTCTAGAGGAAACTCCAGGTTGCGAAGGCTCTCGGTGACGATTCCGGGGATATAGTCTTTTTGTGGCAGGAGCACGGTTTTTGGGACCGCTACGCCAATCTTATGAGCCAGTGAAAAGTTGAAAAACTTGTCGTCGGCAGACCACCAAAACGGATTATTGATGATGATGGTCCCTTCCAGGGCGAGACGCTTCAGCGTGGCCCGATAAAATGGAACTTCGTGGGAGATGCGGTCGACCACCAGATCATATTGAGGAGGGGCGTCATGGCGAATACCGCCCAACTTCATGAATTCCGCAATCGTTTCTCCCTTTCCTCGCTCGTTGATGGCGCTTATCAATGCATCGGGGAACGTCTTCTCCCGACCAACCAAAATACCTATTCGCTTCATAATATTTATCCTTTCAAGTAGGGCGAAATGCGCCGCGCGGGGCGTAGAGACTAACACATGAGAACCAGGAGGCACGCAGGGTTAGCGAGGTTCAAGGTCTGGAAAGCTAGGGAAAATACGCCTCTGCCGCTGTGGTTGTCAAATCAATGAGTCCATGAGGCATCTGACCATCTTAAAACAAGCATCAATTAAGTGGGTCAAACGGTTTAGAGGTCAGGCTTTAGGTTTACTGCGCAGACCATGTCTGGACTCAACGCGTTTGGCGGTGCGTGTGGTAGAATCCGCTCGCTCATGGCCGGCATTCTGCCGTGCGCCAGCCTGTTTACATCATTCAAACCCCTCAGAAGGAGAACGAACTTCTTGCTTCGATCACTCTTGGCCCCACCGGTCTTTGGCGCGCTCTTGCTTGCGGGCACCTGGTCAGCATTGACAGGGAGCTCGACGGTTGCCACCCAGGACAACCAGAATAACCAGAACAAGCAGAACAATAACGCAGCCAATAACCGGAATACTCAGAAGCGCGAAAAGAATGAGAAGATCGACCGGAATAAGGCGCTGACTGCGGAACAGGTTGCCGAATTATCGGTTCTGGTCTACGGCTCGCGTCCAGTCCTTGCGCAGATCCGCCGCAACGGTGTGGAACGCGGTCGCATCACCCGTTATATGACCGATGGAAAAACTGAAGAAGCCACTTATGAGCGTCGCTTCATTACCGGAGAGAGCGCAGATAAGGACAAAATTAGGCTCGATCAAAAAATGCCCACGATAGAGTATTCGCTGATCTTCGGTGAAGGGCGCCTGTTTGGTGTCATCAACGGCGCCGCTTTTACTCCAAAGCAAGATGCGGCTGATGCCTTTCTTTCGCAGCATCGCCACAGCATCGACAACTTGCTCCGCTACAAAGAAAACGGAGCCACGATTAACCTCGTGGGTAAGGACAAACAGAAAGGCCTCGATCTCTACGTCCTGGATGTGACCGACAAAGATAAACGAACCACCCGCTATTACATTAGTGCCACTACATTCCGCGTTCTCTGGCTCGAGTATGAAGAAGGAAACTCCGGCGCACCGCTGAAATACTCGAAGAGGTTTTCCGATTATCGCTACGCTCAAAGCACACTGGTGCCTTACCGCACGATATTGACGGAGGATGGCAAACAAACGCAGGAGACGCGAATCCTCACAGTCACATTTGGCGTCAAAGTTGATGATACGCTCTTCAAGAATCCTCAGGCCTGACGGGTCGTTCTGCACCCGCAGGTTGACACAACCACGTGGGTGCTCGTCTGAACTACAGAACTGGGAGCACTAGCGAACTAACGTCCCGCCAGAGTTAAGACGAAATCAGAACTGCACCAGGCCTGACTCACGTTCAACCAGCCCCCGTACCCCTCAACCACAGAACCATTTGCGGTAGCGGGCGGGTCAAAGTGAAAACCATACCGCCTGCGAATCATTATCTTTCGAGGCAGGCACTCAACTACAGAACAGGAAGCGGTAGCGACCTTGCCGTTTCAGTACCACTAACACATGTGAGTCTGTAGCATCGGCCCCGTCGCTACCGCTTCCTGTTCTGTAGTTGAGTGATACTGTGCGACACGCTCTGATCGAAGCCGCGCATGGAGCTGCGCGCACAAAGAACAAGTATCTCAAGACCCAATATCACCGAGTTGCCGCCCATCGAGGCAAGAAGAAGGCCTTGGTTGTCTCAGTAGCCAATGGATCCTAAATTCAACCAAACCTTGATCGAGCGCTAGTATCGGCTCGCGGGCACAAATGGTTCTGTTGAGCAGTGCGGAGCGGGTTGTATCGCGAGGATCCATTGGCTACGGCAAATGGTTCTGTGGTTGAACGGTGCTGGTCAAGTGCTAAGGATCCATTGGCAACGGCTATTGGTTAGCTAGTCGGGACCGCTCCGTGGCTGAGCGTAGAACTGGCATCCTGACGAAACCTCCCGATCCGGGATGGCGCAGAAAATCGCGAGAGTGCCGGTTTCTTTGGGAACCTGAGGCATATTCAAGCGTGTAAAAGCTGCGGGCCGTCGTTCGTAAGGTATAATCGGCATTTCGGGAGCCGCCTTCGTAATGTTACACGGACCTGTCGACGCACAGTATTAACCTCCGGGCGCTACGCTCGCGGTTCCAACAGAGCCCAACAACCCGGTCGAACCGCTAGCGGTTTCTGACAGAGAAGTGAGAGCCTACCCACCCCAGATGGAAACACTGAGTTCCATTGATGAGCTAAGTTTCCCTGTAGCTTTGCGGCAGGAGGTGGTCGCTGATTCAACGTCGGATCACGCGTTGTTGGAAGCGACTCGTACGGGGGATGAAGACGCTTTTGCAGAGCTGGTTAGTCGTTATCGTAACCAGATAACCAGTTACATTTACCGGATGACGAATGACTACGACGGTGCAGTGGACCTCGCGCAGGAAACGTTTGTCAGACTTTATCGAGCGGTAGATCGTTACCAGAGCACGTATGCGTTTTCTACTTACATCTACCGGATTGCCACAAACCTGGCGATCAGTGAACTGCGGAAACGAAAGCGCCGACGATTGGTTTCCCTGACGGGGTTTTTTCAGACTCACGATGGCCGCGAGAATTGTGAGCTCGATCCGGTTGACGATCGGCCGCTTCAAGATGCTGAACTCGTCGCCACCGAAAGGCGCACTGCGGTGCAGCGAGCAATCAGCACCTTGCCGGAAAAATACCGGGCGCCGTTGATTTTGCGAGACGTGGAGGGCAGGAGTTATGAAGAGATCGCCCGCATTTTGCAGACGTCGGAGGGAACTGTGAAATCACGCATTAGCCGGGCGCGAGACTTTTTGCGCGAAAAGATGAGAGCGTATCTCTGAAATGGGAGTGTTATGAGAACAGCTAATTGCAAATATGTTTGTCGCGAAATTGAAGAAGCAGACCACGGGCAGCGCTTGAGTACGTCTGTGACCGAACATCTGGCAGGCTGCCCGCAGTGCCAGAGTTTTCATGCTGAGCGAACCAAGCTTCGGCAGCTTGTTGCCAGCCTGGAGACCGTCGCGGCCCCGCCGGACTTTAATTTAAGAGTTCGTTCTCGGCTCGCAAACGAGAAAGCGGACGGTCATGCAGGCTATTTCTTTAGCCATCTGTCGTTCGGATTTCCGTCAGTTGCGTTGGCGACGCTGGTGCTGATCGTTGGTGGAGTTTTCGCTCTGCGTGCGTGGAATGCATCAACTAACAGCTCAAC
>JBHENP010000005.1:0-133029 GCA_046261995.1 Pyrinomonadaceae bacterium | reverse complement strand
GCCTTACACGCAATGCGTAGCGGTCTCAACCGGCCCGGATCCGACCGGCACCTACTATCGCTACGCGTACTCCTATGCCAGAGATTTTAACGACTACCCAAAGATGGGAGTATGGCCGGACGGCTACTACATCACTTACAACATGTTCAAAAACGGCCGTAGCTTCAGTGGCAATACGGTGTGTGCCTTTGAACGTGACAAGATGCTCATAGGGGCATCAGCGCGACAGCTCTGCGCCAAGACGAGCACCAGCAATCACAGCCTTGAACCTTCAGACCTCGAAGGGACAACGCTTCCTCCAACCGGCTCGCCAAACCTGCTGCTCAGCATTAGTACGACAGCATTGAACTTTTGGAGATTCAAAGTGAATTGGGCCGCAGGGACAGGTACGCTGACCGGACCAACGGCCATTGCCGGCGCGGCCGCATTTAGTCGAGCCTGTGGCGGTGGAGCGTGCATCCCACAACCCGGAACGTCGCAACAACTGGATTCATTAGCTGATCGGCTGATGTATCGTTTAAGTTATCGCAATTTGGGGACGCGAGAGGCTTTAGTTATTAATCATTCCGTGGCCACGGGTGGTGTGAGTGGTATCCGCTGGTACGAGCTGCAAAACGCCTCGGGCCAGACAATGACAACGGCGACGCCAGTGGTTCGTCAGCAAGGCACTTTTTCGCCAAGCTCGGATTATCGTTGGATGGGCAGCGCGGCGATTGATAAAACTGGGGGTATTGCCGTGGGGTACAACATCTCCAACAGCTCCACTATCAAGCCCAGCATCCGGTATGCCTATCGCGGGCCTGCAGATCCGTTAGGCACTATGGGCAATGAAACCAACATCCTTGTCGGCCCAGGCTCACAAACGGCAACGCTTTCCCGCTGGGGTGATTACAGCACGATCAGTGTTGACCCGATTGATGGTTGCACGATGGTTTTCACCTCTCAATTCCAACCATCTGACGGAAACTTCAACTGGAGCACTTACATTTATTCCTTTAAGCTGAGCACTTGCCTGTAGTTGCTCTGCTTCTGGTATAACTAGGGGTGAATATCTTTGGGTATTCACCCCTTTGTTTTGTAAGCGATTAAGAATCAGTGAAATTTGAAGCCAACAGGGTGTAACTAGCCTGCGGCCGATAACTATCGTGTGGAAAGATTACATGCACCGGCGCGAGCGCGCTTATTACGACCGCGACAATAATCGCGTAGTGCGCCCCTTTGAGTGGGGCTTGCCCTTTGTCGTAGATCATGTCAATGGTGAGGACCCGCGCGATGTGCTTCGCCGCCACACTGAAAACGCGTTGCGTAATAGCGATGAGTTTTATGCGTTGCCGGATATCAACGACTTCAATCTTGATGGCGATCAACTTACCTGGACCAGCGCCGTTCATACGGCCGCGGTCGAGAACAACTTAGCGCGCGCGCGTTACTTCCCCGCGAGGCTAAGGAATGGGAGACGTCCGAACCGAGCCGTGGTGGTAGTGCCCCAGTGGAATGCTCAGCCTGAGAGTCACGTTGAAGCCTGCCGCATATTTAATGTGCTGGGAATCTCGGCCTTGCGATTGACGGTTCCATATCACCAGGAGCGGCGCCCACCAGAACTCGAACGGGCGGATCATTTAGTGAGTCCTAACGTCGGTCGCACGATTCAGTCGTTTCGACAAGGTGTCCTCGACACGCGCGCCGCCGTGCGTTGGCTTGCGAATAACGGCTACGACCGCATTGGCATTCTCGGCACCAGCATCGGTTCGTGCATCTCGTTTCTGGCGTTTGCGCACGATCCCAAGATTGTCGCCGGCACTTTCAATCACGTCTCTGGATATGTCGCGGATGTCGCCTGGTATGGAATGTCGACGCTGCACGTGCGCGAGGGTTTTAGCAATCACTTGACTCTTGATGAATTGCGGCAGTACTGGAGTCCCATTAGTCCGGTGCCCTTCATTCCCAAATTGCCAGGTATGGGTCGAAGGCCCATGCGATTTATTTCTGCGCGTTACGATCTGACTTTTCCGGTTAATCTTTCCCACGACGTTATTGCAGAAGCGCAACGTTATCATCTGCCGCTCGACGTCGTCTGGCTTCCCTGTGGTCATTACACGATGGGCGAAATGCCGTGGAAAGCAATCGACGCGTGGAAGATTGCGACGTTCTTCCGCAAACATTTGTGAGGGAATTTCGAATTTCGGATTGCGGATTTCGAAGTTAAAACAAATTGCGAATACTGCGGCGGGATCTGGCTCATACCTTTCCGCGAGCGTTGCAACTGCCAGGAGAATCGCTCCGGCAATGATGATTTGCAGGTTGGGAAGGGTGGCTTGCCCCCGCTCAAGGTGCAGATTCTCTCAGCTTGAAAGGTTGTTTCGTTTGTTGAGTGGCATTTTGCACCTTGAGCGGGGGCAAGCCACCCTTCCCAACCTGCAGGTTATCGTCGTCTCATAGTTCATTGTGCCCACCAAGACAATCAACCGACTTCTCAATCAACTCGATAAGTTGAAGCGCGAGTTTGGCGGCCGTCAGGAACGAAGAGTCGAAGCAATTTTATCTCGACTCGCCCGTCAGAAGTTTAGCGATGCGGAATCGTTGATCCGCTTTCACGAGATCCTGCTGTTTATCCGAGCTTATCCCCAGACCTCTGCAATGCTTCGCCAGGTTGAGCAGACGCTTTCGTCTTTCGGCGATCGAGTCAAACATTTACGTGATATTGACGCCGAACTCTCGCCGTTGGAGAACCCGGAGGTGTCAGGCATTGCTGTAACATTCGTTACTGACACTTTCACCTACAACATTGTGCGCTGGTTGTGGCAGCGGCATCCAGCCCAGTTGAAACTCGACTGGGACTGGTTCGAAGACGAGAACCGCCTGGCTGCAACCTGGCCCAGGTTTATGCCGCTGCTTGAAGAAGATGCTTTTGTTGAGGCGAATGTCCCTTATGGGGAGTGGCTGCGAGCTGCTTCGACCAAGCGGGGCAGTGAAATAAATGAGATCGGATGGCTGATTGAAAGATTCGAATCGCTTTCACTCCCCGATAAAGAGAGAGGTGAGCTTTACGACTCGCTTAAACTCTACGTCCGCTGGACTCCTTCCTATAAAGCCACGCGCACCGGAATGAAGTTGCCCGTGCGCGAAGTCTATTATCACCAGCAACCTCTCATCCAGAGACGTGACATATCATTGCGAGATGAGTTGAAATCACCTCCGCCCGCTCTGAAAAAACTCTCGGCCCAACAAGGCCAGTCCATACTCGACATGACCCGCGAAACCTCTACCATGCGTTATCGCGAGCTTTATGGATTTACGCATGGCGATGCAAAGCGGGTTTTCCGGACCAGCATTGGCCGCGGTGTGGAACTCTTTCTCATCGAAGTTCCGCCGGGACTCCGGCTGCCCTTCCGGGCCTACCATGCCGCAATGATCTTCAAAAACGGAGTGCCGGTTGGATATTTCGAGGGGCTATCGTTGTTTGAGCGCATGGAGAGCGGCTTCAATCTGTATTACACCTTTCGCGACGGCGAGACGGCCTGGCTTTACGCGCGCACCCTCAATGTCTTTCGCCACTTGCTGGGCGTCACTGCCTTCTCGCTTGACCCATATCAGATTGGGTATGAAAACGAAGAAGGGATCGAGTCGGGAGCCTTCTGGTTCTATCGAAAGCTTGGGTTTCGGTCCACGCAACCAGAATTGCTCGAGCTTACTTTGGCCGAGGAAAGAAAAATGTCTCGGCGACCTTCCTATCGCACATCAAAAGCTGTGCTGCGCCGGCTCGCCGGTGGCCCGATGATTTTCGAACTAGACGAGTCGACAGTCGGGGATTGGGATCGATTCACGATTCGGGGTGTAGGACTCGAGGTTCAGCGACGGATGGCGAAACGCTTCAGTGGCGACGCGCGGGTAATCCGAGCAGCGTCAGTCGAGAGGGTGGCTCGGGCTTTCGAGATTCGTATGCGGGATTGGAGCGAGGTTGAGCTATCAACGTTGAGTGACTTCGCGGTGGTGCTCGACCTGGTTCCAAATCTGAATCGTTGGAGTGATAGCGAGCGGCAATCATTGGTCGAGATCATTCAGGCGAAGGCAGTTGCTGACGAGGCCCGCTATCTGAAGTTGATGCAAGGGCATCAGCGATTGCGTGCAGGGATGATCGAGCTGGGATCGCAGAAAAATTAGCCGCGGATTTACGCGGAAAAACGCGGATCTGTAAAGAACAGAAGAATAATTAATTGTTCTGGAGCTTAGTCTATTGGAGTTCGATTGAAAGCCCTGTATTGGTCTGATCCGCGTGAATCCGCGCAAATCCGCGGCAAATTTGTTTTCCGCTATTCGCACGCTCCTATGCGCGATTCCAGAATTTTATCCGCGGTGAAGTCTTCCAACTTTTGAAAATATTCTGCCTTCTTATCGAGAGCGTTTTCAGGAACCAGACCGACAATCTCCGTGCTTACGATCTCTACTCCGAGGTTTTCAGCTTCACGACGTACGGCCTCATACGCTTGATGCATTCCTATCTCGCCATAATTCACCAGGTTCATTGAAACCTGTACCAGGCCGCGCGTGCTTAACTCAAATCCAAGGGCCTTCAAAAAGGGAAGCCCTCCATGTCGTGCTCTCACTGAGCGTGCAATCTGGCGTGCAGTGGTCAGATCGGAGGTGCGAAGGTTAACGTTGAAAGCGATGAGAAACGGTCGAGCACCGACTGCGATTGCACCCGCAGTTTCGTGCACGGTCAAAGGCCCAAGATCAGGTGCGCGAGTGGGTTCGCTCGCTATATGCTCGCGCAGCAACTCAAGCGCGCCCCTGCGCACGTCTTCCAGATTTACGCGGTCGGGTCTTAGGGCGGCCCTCTCGTAGAAGAACACGGGAATAGAGAGTTCTCGTGCTATGCGTTCGCCTGCCTGATGGGCCAGCTTCACGCAATCGTCAAGTGTCACTCCGCGAACCGGCACAAAGGGCAGCACATCCGTAGCACCCAGCCGCGGATGCTGACCCGTGTGGTGCCGCATATCGATCAATTCCGACGCGAGCGCTACGACCCGGACCGCAGCCTCGACAACCCGCTCAGGCGCGGCCACAAATGTGATCACAGATCGGTTGTGATCCGGATCCAGGTGAGTGTCCAGTACACACGCTGTCTTAACTTCGGCGATGGCGCCTGCCAGATGCTCGACGGATTTAGTATTGCGGCCTTCGCTGAAGTTCGGCACACACTCGACGAGGGCATTTCCGATTGCCGATTGCCGATTGCCGGTTTGTGAATACTCACTGGAAGAGGGTGTCATGCGTATCACTGGCAACTGCCGATTGCCAATTTACGATCTTCAACAACGGTTTGCTACCTACGGAGCTATTGTGGAGGGCCCGAGCACTCCATTCGGGCCGAGGTTGTTTACAGAACCGCGAGCAGTAGCGACCGGATCCAAGCACTCAAGACAGTTGTATGGCAGATTCGTAGGGTGAATTCAGGATCCGGTCGCTACTGCTCGCGGTTTCTGTATTGAATGGCGCCTCAATCGCCAATTGGTAATTCGCAATTGGCAATGCCATGATAATCACCCATGGCCAGGGACCAATTCATCAACAATCGAAAAAATGCCTGGCAACGTCTTGAGGAGCTGCTGTCCCGTCTTGATCGGAGTTCGCTCAGAGGCTTGCATCGCGAAGAAGTGCGAGAGCTGGGCCGCATCTATCGTCGTACCGCGTCTGACCTGGCCGTAGCACGCGCGGAGTCGCGCGACCCTCGACTAATCAATTACCTGAACAGCCTTGTGATTCGAGCGCACGGGCGTATCTACCGGGCCGACGCTCAGGGAGGAGAGCGCATCAGGGGCTTCTTCGCCCGTGAGCTTCCGCGTACCTTTCGGCGGACGTGGCGCTACACCGCACTTTCGTTCAGCGTTTTTCTGGTGTTTGGTCTGATAGGTTTCGTAGGCAGCTACCGCGACACGGAATTTTCTGAGCTGGTCGGCGTGTCCCCGGCATTCCGCGAACTTTATATCGAAACGAAGACGCATTGGTGGGAAGATCTGAATGAAGCGAACCAGTTAGGCGCCAGCTTGATAATGACGAACAACATACGAGTCACCTTCTATGCGTTTGCGCTGGGAGCGATGTTCGGGGTAGGCACGTTGTTCGTTCTGGCGTACAACGGAGCGCACATTGGATCGGTGCTGGGACTCACATATCGCGCCGGCTTTGGAAATGACCTGGTCACTTTCATGGCCGGTCACGGGGTAATTGAGCTGTCCTGCATCTTCATTGCCGGCGGCGCAGGGCTTCTGATTGGCAGCGCGCTCATCATGCCCGGCGATCTCTCGCGAGCCGATGCACTCAAGACACGCGGGAAGGACGCGATTCGCCTGATGATGGGTGTCGCGGTTTTACTAGTGCTCGCCGGCGTCATCGAGGGCTTCATCTCTCCTGCGCCTATCGATCCCAGGATCAAATTCAGCATTGCGGCGATAACGGGGATTGCACTCTACTCGTATCTGTTGCTAGCAGGGAGGACTCAGGAAACGGGGGAAATAGGTGAACGGGAAAATTTCAGTTTGCCTGCGTAATGATATCAAGTAGCTAAAATTCGCAGGTCGGGAAGGGCGGTTTACCCCCGCCTCAAGTTGCAGCACCCCTCAAATTCAAAAGGGAACCAATCTTGTTTTGTAAGGGCCTGGAGTTGAAAGGATCTGACAGTTGAGGCGGGGGTAAACCGCCCTTCCTGACCTGCGAATTGCCGCGACTCGATAGGTCCAGACCAAGGTCCGCATAACGCCGAACACTGACATTCCACAGTCCGCTCAGTCCCAGTTCCCGGGTCCCCCGTTTATTACAGCAGGCCTCTTTCTTTCACTTGGAGGTATTTTTCCAGCAGAGCCGGCGCGAGGGCGGCGGCGGTGACATCGAGAGCCAAACCGCCTTGTGATTCCACCAGGCGCAGTGCCGCTTCGCGCAGATGCATGATCTCTTCAGCAACTGACTGCGTGAATAACTCTCGTGCAGTTTCCGGCGCGTCACGCACTACAGCCTTCAGGTCGCGATCGGCAATAGTAACCACCAACGGCAAGTGACGCGGACGCAGGAGCCTTAGCGATGCGAGCAACTCTTTCGATCCCTCTTCGTCCACGAGATCGGTCAACAGCACAACCAGCGATCGGCGCTTGCTGTTAGCCGCCACGAATTCAAACGCCCGCGCGTAGGAAGGCTCTATCATCTCCGGTTCTACCGAATAGAGCGTTTCGAGCGCCGCTTCCATGTGATCGCGTCCGCGACCCGGAGGCAAGTAACTTTGGATGCGGCGCCCGAATACCATCACTCCCGCATTGTCCCCGCCTCTGGCCGCCGCCGACATCAGGGCGAGAGCCGCGTGTACCGCCGAATCCAGTTTTGTTTCCTGCTCGATTCGTGCGGTCATCAAACGGCCTGCATCGAGGACGATAAGGATCGTTTGATCCCGTTCAATTTGATACTGGCGGGTGGTCAGCTTTCCGCGACGCGCCGTTGCGGTCCAGGAGATGTGGCGCAGTTCGTCGCCGCGCACGTACTCACGCAACGATTCAAACTCACGTCCCTCGCCACGCCATGAGGTCTTTCGGTGCGCGGAGACCAGCGAGCGCGCTCCGAGTGCTTTCAACTCCGCTTCACGAGCCCGTCTCATGTTTGGATAGACTTTCACGGTGGTCGGCTCACCAACTTTCGTTTCGCTCCAGGCAAGTCTGAACGGAGAGAGAAATCTCACAACCGTTTGCCCAAAATCGAACCGCCCTCGCTTCGGTGGGGTCAGGCTGTAGATGAGGGTCGCGGAACTTTGCCCATCGAGGCGAACCTTAGCTTCACGCATTCCTGACAATCTCATCTGTGGGGGGTATTCGTCTTTGAGAATCAGAGGAAAAGTCGATGGAGTGCCGTTTTGGATATTGATGTGGACCTCAGTCTCGGCCCCGACTGCAAATCGCCCGCCAAATTCTCGCCTAATCTGCATGCCCTTCGGCAGGTGGCCACGTTTCGCATCAACGATCGCGAGGACAACGAGACTCAAATCGTACGCGAGCACCAGCCAACGCAACCACGGGCGCCCCCATGAAAGCGACAGGGGAATGAAGCCCAGGACGATTAGCAGGTAGAAAAATTTGCTGAAGACGAAACGCATACAGCAGGTGACGGGTGTCAGGTGACGGGTGTCAGGTATCGGGCGTTGGGTGCCACGCTTCGTTCGAGTAACTGATCAGTGCCATGGTGTGAGTTCGTCGAGCACTGTTCTTAACCGACACCTGGCACCTGGCACCCGACACCCGACAGCTGGCACCCGGCACCTATCTTGGTACTTCAGCACTTTTCAGGATATCCGAAATCACAGCGTCCGTTGTGGCCCCGTCGAGTTCTGCTTCGGCACGCAATGCCAGGCGGTGGCGCAGCACGGGACGGGCTATGTCGCGGACGTCATCCGGCGTGGAAAACTCCCGACCGCGGATGGCAGCCAGGGCCTTCGAGCATAGCAGCATCGCTACTGACGCGCGCGGACTCGCTCCGTAGTGAACAAATGGATGCGCACGGGTGCGTCGAACAATGTCCACTGCATAATGCTGTACACCGGGCTCCATGCGCGTCATGCTCACTTCTCGCCGGCAACGCGATATGGCATCCGGCTCCGGAAGCGGCCCGATATCGACCTGGTCAAGTCGGCGAGAGTTAAAGCCCGCATCCCAGTTAGCCACTACCTGCCGTTCATGTTCTTCTTCGGGATAATCAAGCAGGATCTTCAATAGGAAGCGATCAAGCTGCGCCTCCGGCAGGGGATACGTGCCCTCGTATTCAATGGGATTCTCGGTCGCTAGTACGGTGAAGATCGGTGAGAGAGAATGGGCCTCCCCATCAATAGTCACCTGCCGTTCCTCCATCGCCTCGAGTAAAGCGGCCTGCGTCTTTGGCGGAGTGCGGTTGATCTCATCAGCCAGCAGAATGTCAGTGAAGATGGGTCCCTGGCGCAGGCTGAAACTTGAAGTTGCCACGTTGAAAATATTTGTGCCAGTGATGTCTGAAGGCATCAGGTCGGGCGTGAACTGGATGCGGCCAAAGTCCGCATTAATGATTCGCGACAGCGTTTTCACGGTCAGCGTTTTCGCTGTTCCCGGAACGCCCTCAATGAGGGCATGGCCTTCCGCCAGCAAGGCGATCAGGATCTGCTCTATTGGTGCATCCTGTCCGACTATTACTTTGGCGAGCTCGCGCCTGATGTGATCGACAGTGGAAGAAACGTATTCAAGCATTGGTCTGAAAATTTGGCCTTTGGTTTTAGGCCTTAGGCCTTGGTAATTGAAGCGTCAACTCAAAGTCAGTCTGAAGGCCAAAGCCCAAAGGCCAAAGCCCCAAGTCCATTTCGTCAAACCTTATGTATTGCCTGACGAGCGTCGCGGGCGCGCATTCGCAGGCCCAGGGCACGTTCAACTTCGCGCAGCCGCCTCACTAACAGGATCGACTGTCGTTCAGTCACCGGCGCCCCGTTGATTGCTTCTTCACATTGTCGCATTAAGGCTTCGAGGGGCCGCGCATCCAGTGACGAACGCGCCGCTACACCCTCGGCAACTACTGCGCGCGGACTGTTGTATTCCATTCCCGCATATCGCGCAAGAACTCGACGGGTCCGCGAATAGACATTCTCAATTGCCAAATCGAATGCCCGGGCCCGCTGTTGAAGTTCGGCCATGGACGCCACAAACTCCAGGCTGGAGCGGCGATCGATCTCCTTCAACGGCAAGGGACGCGCAAAACGTCGGCTACTGGTCCATAAGATCACAAGAATCAGTGCCGCCAACTGGCCCAGTATGGGAAGGATCGGCGTACCTGAGAAGTAGCCGAACAGGTCGTTGCGTGTGGTCACCTTACCGTGGTGATACTCATCGAAGGCAATCAATCCTCCGTTCCTATTAACTAAATTGATCGCGAGCTGGAGATTGTCCCTGAGACTAAGTCCGCCGTTTGAGAAGATATAAGGATCGCTGAGGATTGCGATACGACCGTTGCCGCGAGGATAGTCGATCAACAACGCTCCTCGTGAATCTTCCAGGTGAACCACGGGGGCAGGGGATATTTGTGTGGGCTGTGTCGGCCCACCCGCGGACGGGCCCACAGACTCCGGTGTTGGTGTAGGTTGATATTCAACGTCATCACTCTCCGGCTCAGGCTGTGCGGGGTAGGCAGACTGTTCTGGGTCTTTATTGGTTCTGGTGAAGGTCATCCTGGCCGCGAACCGGGAAGGCATCACCGACTCCACATTCTGTGTAAGCAAGGTCGGCTGAACAGGCAGCATAGGCTTCACGTTCTCCGTCATGTCCCCGACGTCGCCTGGATTAATACTGAATGAGGGAAACTCCCCAAATCTGGGCGAAACCTCCCAACCGCCGGATCCGGACAAGAAAGTATCCCGGTCCACAAGCACCAAAGTCCCGCCGCGCTCAACCCACAAGAGAAGACTCCTGACCTCATCTTCCTCTATTGGGACTGTGGTATGTCCGATGATCACAAACGTTTGCACTCTCTGCCTGGTCTCTGCCAACAACTGCGCGGGAACCTCGCGCCAGCGCATTACCGGGTAGCCCGATTCACTGAGAAAGTCATACAGAGCGCGAGTTCCCGTGGCGCCGGCGTGATAGGTGGATCGGTTAGGCAATAGCTCGGTATCCTGTTGCTCATCTTCGCGTTGGTAGCTGACGGCATTGATCGCGATCAATACGCCCAGCACGAGCACGACTGTTAGGATGATGCCGATTCTCTGCTTCATCGTGATAGGGCTTGCTTGTATCCGGTACGAAATGCGAGCCAGTCTGCTTCGGTAGCATTGGCAAAGCCATACCAGTGACGCTCGAAGCTCTCCGTAAGTTGTTTGACGTTATCGTAAAGCGGTTCCACGTCGCGCATCGCGCCCAGGTAGTCTCGATTAGTCTTATGCTGCGCGAGACTAATAATTTTCCGATCACCGAGCTCAACCAGCAGGGCGACATACGCTTTACGAATCGCCGCGCGAAGTTCACCTCGTCGCGCCAGAGATTCGGCGTCTGCCAACAGGTCTACCGAAGACTGATCGGGTTCAAGTTTCTCGCCCAACACGATCATCGCGCGGCGTTTTCCCTTCTTGTTTGTCCCTCGTTTCTGAAACAAGCGAGGTGCAAAGAGTTTTACGGCGTACGCGATGACCGCCAGGGCCAGCACGACCACAAAGATCTGCGCGAAGATAGTAAACAGACTAGCGCTGCCGGGAGTCAGCGCTTTGGGTTTAGGGAACAAACTTTCGATCCATTTCATCAGGTCGCGCCACAGACGCTGGAGAGCGCTTAATTCCTTGCGGCCGCGAGCGTATTCCGGTCGCAGGAGTATCTCACCGAGTTTTTGAGTCGCCTGAGCTTTTGAAACGTTAGCAGGTTGGGCTTTTTCAGTTTCCTCGAGCCTATCCGCTAAAGCCTGAAGGCGCTCAGTGATAAGCGTGAGCGCTTGACCGCGTTCGGATGCCGGCGCCTTCTCAAATTTCTCGAGTTCGCGATGCAGCCATGAGTTGTCGACCTTGAAACTGGTTTCATTCCATTCCACGTTTTCGGTCGCGGGTAAGGCGTTGCGCACCGCAGCCAGGGTTTCCGTGATTCGCGTCCGACGGGCCTCGTCAGATTCACCCTCATCGGATTGCACAAGTGTATCCAGCGCGCTGACGGACTGCTGGACGTGGGTGCGGTATTCGCCGAGTGGCCTCGCCGAGCTGACAACTGCGCAGAGGCTGATCAGGAGGATTGTGAAGAAGAAGCTTTTCGCTCGACAAGAGGGAAGTCGTTTCATTTTTTTATCTTGGAGAACGGTAGCGGGTGGATCCTGCTCGCAATCACATGTGTCGCGGCTCATGAGGTCAGACAGTCTCTAACGCGCGGTGGTACCGACCACATGAGACCGCCGCTTGAGTGGTGAGCAGCCATTAGCTAAGCCCTAACACTTTGCCAGAGGAACTCAGCGGGGGAGGCGGCAGCGTGCGTGGATCCATGGAAATTGCCGGCGCGTAAGGTGAAACTACGTTCAGTTCTGGCATACTCCCCAACTGCCTGGAAGCCATCAGTTCGATATCGTAGCCCTCGTGACGCACTCGCTCGTCAACATACAGGAGACATAGTCCAAGTATCCAAATTGGTGCCAGCAGAATCCTACTGAGAGGCTCCAGTACGCCATTCCCAATCGCGTACCATGCGGGCCACTCCGCCGCGTTCCATGGCGACGGATCAACGCCATTCACATATGCGTACCAGCCCAGGGGTATAAGCAATATCATCAAGGCTGAATAGAATGTAAAAACGACGAATAACGTCATAGCAATCAAGCGGCGCACGTTACCACGGGCCAGCGAAAAGCTGCGGCCAACCGATTCGAAAATGCCCTTCCCTTCAACCAGCATCACCTGCGGGACATAAGCAACGCGCCCTACGAAAAAGAAGAACAGCCAAACGGCGACTACTGTTCCTACGACCGAACCGATTAACCACACCACCACCGACACCCAGGTGGGGGCTACTTGAGCGAATACCACGGCACCCACGGTTATGATTACTACAACGGTATACCAGCCGACAACCGCAACGGTGACGGAGATCGCGGCCCACGCCACCATGATTAAGGTTGCAAACAAAAGTCCCCAGAAACGCGAGCGAACCGCGCCGTAGGTGGCACGCATGGAGACGGGCTCATTCCATAGGAGGTGCATCACAAGGTTGCGAGCGGCACCCCCCATGACAATCAAGCTAAAGATGTGACCGGCCACAACCACAATGCCGCCGATAACGAACAGAAAAACGTAGAAGAACAGCATTGCTCCGCTCGGGGTGACGAAGATCGCGCGCCACGCAAGACCCACCATAATCCACCCGATAGCGGAAATGATTACAGGTGGGGCGGCGATGCGTATTAGTGTGAAGAGATGACGCCGGTAGAGCCTGACCGCGCGATCGATGAGGTCGCCGGCACCGAGAGGTGCAAGGGGAAGCTGCGTCGCATTAAAGTTCGACATCAGGCACGAAGTGTTTCAAGCGCCGCGGCATGTTACCACAACGATTTTTTGGATCCATTTCGGTAGCAGGCGTTAGAGCTATGCGAAAACCTAAATGGCCGATTAATTTGCAGGTTGGGAAGGGGGCTTGCCCCCGCTCAGGATTCAATGCCACTCAACATTGAATCAATCTCCTCAAGCTGAGAGAATTTGCACCTGGGCAAGACACGCTTCCGAACCTGCAAATTACCGAGGCTCGAGCCATCCTTGGGATATTACTGAGCTTTCCTCGCAGGACTTCAAGAACTCGGGCCAACATCCGTTCGCCGGTAGCGACCGGGGTCAAGCCGTGGAACTTAGAAGGTCACCAACTACTTGAATTCCGGAACTTCGCTGAAGGTGAAGTCGGTGAGATTGAATGTCTAGTCAACCAGCGCGGGTCTAACTTCCGATTGAATTGAAGCTCAAGATCTCCCACTCCGAGCTGATTCAATTCCTGACGTTACCAGCCATTAAGTATTACAATCTGCAGATTTACGATACCAAAAAAAGGCGTTGCCGATCACACGCAACGCCTATCAGGCTGATTCGATTTCCTTAGAAATTAAAAGAATTCTCCAATGTCACTCATTCGATGATTTCAGCTGTCGGATCATATCCTTTAGCTTCTCAGCGTCCGGCGCACCCGGCGCCAATTTGAGGTAAGCTTCTAATTCGTTAGCGGCCTGATTCTTGGCTCCCCGAGAGGCATAGATGATCGCCAGTATTCTGTGTGCCTCCTTCATTTCTTCCTTTCCGAGTTCCAACGAAGCCAACAGCTCTTTTTCTGCATCTTCGAACAAACCCAGGTTTGCCAGCGCCTGTCCAAGAAAATAGTGCCCTACCGCGGACTGGTCATTTTTCTTCAAAGCTTTACGAAGAATCGGTACCGCCTCGCCATAGCGTTTCATCATGACATTTGCGATGCCGCGGTTTATAAGGGCGGCAAATGCATCGGGGGCGATCTTTAGTGCACCCTGAAATGCCTCGTCGGCATTTTCCAATTGATTCAGTTTGAGATATTGAACCCCAAGCTCATTGAATGCGAGCGGAAAAGACGGATACTCTTTTATCGCCAGCTTCAATTGCTCGATCGCTCCTGCATGATCACCGTTCTTAGCTTTTTCGAGGCCCTTATCGTAATAGGCGCGAGCTTTCTGGGGAACATTCTTAAGTTCTGCATTTAACACCCCGGGCTTGGTCTCAGGTCGTCCCTTAAACTCCAATCGAATATTCAAAGTGTAGACTTGTGCAGGACCTCCCCGGAATTGCCTGATATCGACCGAATGCGAAGTAGGTTCGAATTCCTTTTCTTTCTCGATTGATACGGTGTAGCTCCCGGTCGGGAGCCCGCGAAATGCGAAGTTTCCGTTCTCGCTAGTTGTCTGAATCCTGTCGCCGCTTGTCATTGTTGATAGCCGAACACGTATTCGACTCTCTATTGGTCGACCCGAGGGACCGAAAACGGTTCCGATTATTGAATTGGCTCCGCCTAATCCGGTCTGGCTCATGCTGTCGGGGATAGAGGAGACCTGGGCGAGCACCGGACCGGCAAAACACAGCGACAGAAAAACAGCTAAAACGAGCGATCTGCGGTTTGGGTAAACTAGCATAGACGTCTCCTCCCTTTCCCTCCAGAGAACTTCCCATCGACGAGCTCCAACGGTGAACTTCGCTAAATGCAATGAATGCTCTCGGGCTGAAACATTATCATGGAAAAAATGGCGTTGCCGAGTGAACCCGGCAACGCCCTCCAATGGCTAAGTATATTCTTAAAAAGTCATAAGAACCTCATGACTTCCGGAATAACGACCTTAGAACCTCATACTGCCCATGAAGTGGATAACCCTTACGCTCCCACTCGTGGTTGTGATACGACCAAAGCTTGTCGAGTCAAACTGTTGAAAGCTTGTCGTACCAGCCGGAGCGGCAGGGTTGAATATGAAGTTTGCATTGTTCAGAATATTGATGAACGTCGTCTTCAATTCGAGCCGGACCCTCTCGCCGATCGGGAATCGCTTTGTAACGCTCATGTCAACATTGTAGTACTTCCCGCTATTTAGGCTGTTCATCGGGAAGTTGCCAAACGTGCCCGGCGCGGGCTGTCCCAACAAGCCGGGTTTGAGCGTTGAGCTAACCACCCGTCCAGCCGCGTTGTGCGTTATGTCCAGCATGGCAGGGTTGAACCAGAATACACCGCCCGGCGTCCTGAAGACACCTACGTTTCTCCTGAACTCCTCGAATGTCATACCCACCAGCTGAGCGGGAAAATTATTCAAATCAGCAGCGCCGAGTGCGGCACCAAATGAGTTAAAGCTCGTCCGACCTGATGTAATAGAGAACGGTGGCCGTGTCGACCAGGCAGCGATAGCACCGACCGACCAACCGCCAACCACTTGATTGACAAACCCGTTCGACCCGCTCATATACCGGCGTCCATTGCCAAACGGAAGATCGTAAAGGCCATTAGCAACGAACCTGTGCGTCTGGTCGTCATTCGATCGTCTATAGTCGAGACGTTTATCGCGGAACGTTCGGAAATTCTCCAAAGTACTTTGGTTATTACCCACAGCATCCGGAGCGTCCGTAAGCGCCTTGCTGAACGTGTAATCTGCCTGGAACATCAAACCCGACGAGAACCGTCGTCTAAGCTCGACCTGAAGCGAATGGTAGTTCGACATCGAATCGTTGGTCAGCAGCCGGGAAGCCTGTGCATTCGGATTTGCCACAAAGAAATTGGCCGGAATTCCATTCGCTACGAGCTCACGGGAAGCCCTATAGATGTTGCTAAAGGCCAACGTGGAAGCGATGGACCCAACGTTGTTGGTGTTGAGTTGGCTTATGAAAGTCGCATTTTGAAAGCCGTTAGCAGCGCTAACTCCGGTGGCAAAGAATCTCGAAAAAATGGGCAGCGGGACGGTTCCTGACGCAGGGAACAGATTTCCGAAGTTATTCGGAGAACCATTAGCTGCGTTGATCGTGAGATTTGACTGAGCTCGCAGGAATTCCTGCAAAAACCCGTTCTCGAAAATATTGACCTCATTGAAATCAACCGCGCGATACAGCTTTATGGCATGGTTCGCGGAATAGCGGACCTCAAAGGCCGTATCCTGGAAGATCTCCCGCTCATATCCGAATGACCATTGCTGCACATAGGGAGTTCGCAGGTTAGGATCGATCGCCCATAATGAGTTGTTCGGATTGGCTAGGTTGTTCGTCCGGTCGCTGATGGGCATTGTAAAAGTTGGGACGGGAAGTGGCACTCCAGCCGCCGTTAATACTCCGGTCGGAGTCGTGACGGCCGCGCTCGCGATCAGACCCGGGTTGGTCGTACCCGTACCCATCGCATTGCTGATCACGGTGAAACCATCGCGCAGATAGCTGATGGAATAGCCGCCGCGGATGGAGCTCTTACCAGGCCCACCGAAAATCATCTTTCCTAGTCCGCTGTTAAAGTCGGGCGACCAGGCAAATCCGACGAACGGAGCAAAGTTGTTCCAATCATTATTGTACAACCCCTTTCCGGTGTCGCCGCTCACGAAATCAAGCGATCCGATAGCTGGAGCGGCTCCGGCCGGGGCATTGGGATTAAACAGATTTCCGAAGCCCGACACGCCGAAAATATGTCGATGGTCCGTAAGCTGTATGGCCAGACCATTAGGAATCGTGGGAACTCCCATATAGTCCCAGCGCACCCCAAAGTTGAGAGTCAGATTACTACGGAAACGCCATTGATCCTGGACATACAACGCCAGGTCCCTTTGCTGGAAAAGCCTCGCGCGGGTGGCGCCAGGAACATAGCCGGACGTCGGACTCGAAACATTTAGCGTAGCCGCAGCACTCGAGAGGTTTCCGACCAGGTTGGCAAATACGTTGCGGCCCGACGTTCTGTTCGCCGCGCTTGAGAACGGAAAACTTGAGTCCGCAATACCACCTGTATTATGCGCCGGTGTTCCTAACACTATCCTTGGGTTAATTCCGGCATCATTAAACGTATCCGCGAATATTTGCTGATAATCACCACCGAATCGGATCAAATGTTTCCCTCTCGACCAGGAGACATTGTCGCTGATCTGCCATACCTGGGTGTCGCGGCCTTGCGACTGGAAATTGTCGCCGGCGTAGGGATCCGTTATTCCCTGAAAATCGATGAAGGGTTGAGTGGGCTCCGACTCCAGCAAGAATCCGACGGGAGCCCATTGTTTTCCGACACGGAAAACATTCGTGACGTTGCTGCCAAAGTTCGAGACCAACGCGCCGGTCACCAACCACCGCGGCCCTCCCTGTGTAGAGCTGACCAAACCAGGGAATGGTGCCTCAAGGCCGTTGAACGTATCGGGTGACAATATGTTCTTAAAGTAGTTGAGCACGAACTCGAACTTATGTGAGCCGACACGCGTGTCCTGTACCAACTGATGGTCATAGCGTCCCACATACTTATCGTTGTTACTGACGCCGGTAACATTGTACCGGAATCCCGCCGTGTTAAAACCATCACCCACATCCGTGTTATTTGGTGGCGGGGTGGCTCCGATGATCGCCATCGTTATCGGATTCAATGCGTTTTGGTTTCCAATCGCAAGCAAATTGATGGTCTGAAGAGCTCCATTCGTTCCCGTGTAGCGGAAGATCCCCTGCCTGGCTTGGGGCGTAAGCACGGTTCGATTTCGGGTCACCGAAAAATTATCCCGAAAGCCCTCGTAAGCAAAGAAGAAGTAAGCCCTATCCTTTCCGCTCCATATTGACGATCCGCCCTCGCCAAACTTCGGGGCGTAGATCGGGCCGCCAATATCGAAACCAAAAAAATGCTGGTTCTGTCTCCCCCGCGGCGTCCCAAGTGCGTTGTTAAAAAAGGAGTTGGCCTGCAACGCATCATTGCGGTTCATGTAGAATAAGCCGCCATGAAACTCATTGGTTCCCCCCTTGGTCACGAGCGTTACCTGGCCGACGCCTCTTCCCTGTTCGGAACCGACGGTTCCTGTGGTGAGGGTGAACTCAGCGGTTGAATTCAAAGATGGAGTGCTGATGGCAAACAATGAACTGGTCTTCACGAAGTTGTCCATCGCGTTGATGCCGTCCTGTGTTACGTTGGTCGCTGTCTGGCGAAGGCCGGCAATAGACGACCCTCGCACGTCCATTCCGACAACCGCGATCCCGGCTTGAAGACCCGCAAGATCCAGCGGATTACGCGTTTGCATCGGCAGGTCCATAACCTGTCTCGTGTTAATGGTATTAGTAAGGGACGGACTGGTTGAATTGATCGTCTCCTGAGTGGTAGTTACCGTAACCATCTCTGTCGCCATTCCAACCTCTAACGGTATGTTCACTTCAGCATTAGATGCAACCGAGACCACAATATTGCGGGCCATTGCCCGCCGGAAGCCCTTGGCCTCAACAGTAATCGTGTATGTGCCTGGCTGCAGAGCCTGGAAATCGAATGTTCCCGTACTGCTGGATACCGCACTGCGCTCGGCGGCCGTTTCGGTGTTAACAAGCGTGACGGTCGCACCCGCTACAACCGAATTGCTCTGGTCAAGAGTTGTTCCCGATATGGAACCAGTTGTTTGAGCCTGAATAGCGACTTGCGTCATAAAAATCGCCAGGCCGACCATCAACATTTTGGTCAAAATGGCCAAGGTCGCGAACACTGGCCTTGCGAGAACACTCCCTGGAGAAATCGAATTTTTCATGGTTGGCTCCTTGTATGGGGAACGGGTTGTGTGCCTAAGGGCAAGCCCATCTCTTTCGCCGGGGTACGGACGCGAGGTTTTTGCTAGATTCTTCTTTGGCGAAACGTACATAGAGGCGGGATGCCGATACTTTTTCGCGCGCGTTTTTTAAGGAGGCCGGCAATGCGTGTGCCGCGAATCCCGCAGCGGGCAACCTCATAATTTATTAGGATTTAAGACAACACAGTCGAGCTATGTCTATAAATTTGGATTCTTATACGAATATTCCAACTTTCGGGCACGTAGATCGCGCAGGTAGATTAGGTGAATTAGTACCAGAACCGGAGGCCGCATAAAGTTCGAATCAACAACAATGAAGCCTCGCCGGTTTGCTATCACCGGCGAGGCTTTTCTTGTTGGACGGCGGTCTAGGCAGATCCGCCGTTTCATACCTGTCAGCAGGCGCGAAAGGTCTCTGCGCCGGCCTTGTGACTAAAAGATGAGCTTGATCTGGTATCGAATCGTACGGCCACCACCATCTGAAGCCGGTGTGTCCGCGTTAAGAAAACGTCCCGCTGCGGTCACAGCGACATTGGAGCCGACGGTCCCGCCTGCGGGGGTGAAGGGGCTGATACTTCCCTGGGTAAACTGCGGGTGGTTGAAGGCGTTAAATAACTCCGTACGGAATTGGATGCGCACATTCTCCGAGATCCGCGTGGTTTTTTGAATATTGATATCGAAGTTGTTGGTTCCGGGCGAACGCTCGGTATTGCGACCCAGCGAGCCAATCCGCCTGACCGCTCCAGCCAGCCCGAAGGTATAGGTTGGGTTCGCGATGAACTCCGCAGTGTTCGGATCAATCGGAGTGTTGCTCGCATCGGGGTTGACATAGCCGGTGATGAAGCCCTGCGCGTCGACAACGGGTATAGCCCGCACACCACGCTGCCCGTTCGGGTTGTGGTTGGGGCGATCCTGGCCGCCGATGCCATTCGATTCGAGACCGTTGGCGACGGTGAACGGCACACCAGACTCGAAGGTAGTGACACCCGAAATCTGAAAGCCACCCAGAATATGTCCCATGACTCCACGTTGTTCCCTGAAAAACGGAATCTCATAAACATATGTGAATGAGGCTCGATGCGGGCGGTCGAACAACGATACGGCCCTGTCGAGCCGATCGCCACCAAATACGGCCGGAACGGCAAATAATGAAGTGCCGGTACTGACGCCGCCCTGGGTAAAGACCTCACTGGCGTTGTCAATATTCTTCGACCATGTGTAGGCCCCAGTGAAGGTAAAGTTATTGGCAAAACGGCGTGTCACGTTAAGTTGTCCCGAATGATAAATCGAGGAACCACCGTTGGTGCGAACCGTGCGTCCACCCTGGGCGTTGTCAAAACGCCCTGACAACGCACCGGTATAGCCCGCGGGAGTGATGCGTAGATCCGGTGGCACGAGGGGATTGGCATCCTCATTGATGTAGAGTCTCGTTCCCTTGGAGCCGACGTAGGACATGTCCAGAATGAGTCTGTACGGCAACTCGCGCTGGATGCCCAGCGACCAGCGTTGATAGTACGGATTGACCAGTTTCGGATCGATCAGCGTCTGAGCGCTTAAGGGGCTAAGCGCCGCCGCAACGGTTGGGAACTGGTTCGTGAAGTTTGGTAACCCGCGTGGATTCGCCGCGCTGACGACCGAAGGTACGTTGGTCGAAATGATGTTGGGAGAAGAAACCGCAGCGTTTGAGGCGATGTTGTTGAAGAACGAATCGTAACCGATCTGATAACCGGCGCGAATCACCGATTTCCTTTCGCCAAAGATTCTGCCCATCAGGCCTTCGGTGTACGAGGGCGAATAGGCGATACCGAACGCCGGTGCGAAATTGTTTTTGTCCGGCGGAATCTGATTCGGCTGGCTGTAAGGGCCAGTCGTAATATTCGAATTGTTGATGTTGAAGAGGCCTGTAAAGGCAGGCGTGCGCAGGGTATTGAAGGGCGTGCCGAAATGCTCGTAGCGAAGCCCAAGCGTCATCGTCAGATCCTGCGTCACTTTCCAGCGATCTTGCGCAAATACCGCGATGCGGTGCAGCGACGGGAAATAAACCGCGCTGCCGAAGTCGCGCGACGCTCCTGCCGCCGAAGACCCACCGAAGTTATCTACGAAGTTGGCAAAAGAGGTGAACGTGCCACTAGCAGGGCCCCCGCCAGCGCCGGTGAATGCCCCACCCGACCCAAAGGTCAGCGAACCGCGCGCATCGTAGGGTGCAGCCTGAGTCGAAATCTGACGCAGGTAGTCGCCTCCGAAGCGGAACGTGTGACCACCTCGAATGTAGGTCATTGTGTCCTGAACCTGGTAGTTGTTTGCAATGCGACCTTGTGGGAATGTGGCTGCAACACCCAGTGCCGTGATTGACGCGATTGTAATCCTCGGAAACGTGCCCGCCGGTCCGGAAGCATCCGTGATCGGAAAGCCGAAATCAAGGCGGTTATAAGACAGACGCAGCTCGTTGGTCACCACCGACGAAAATATGTGCGTCTCGGCCACCTGGAAGTTGTAAAGGCGGGAAGTGAAGTCGGCGTCGAAGCCGGGAAATGCTGCGGCGCCGCCTTGCGGGGCATCTTCCTTGCTTGAAAGGAACCGAACCGAGAGTTGATCGTTGTCACCCATCTTATGGTCGACGCGCGTCGACCATTGTTTGATCGTATCAAGCGCAGCGAAGTTGCGGAAGAAGGTGCCGAACTCGATGTTGCCGCGATGTGCGCCGCCGGTGAGAGCTGTTGGCCCCAGCGCGATGTTAAATGGGGAAGCAACTCCAACTGCATTTGCAGTCGCTGCGAGATAGGAATCTACGTTTGCGTTCGTGCCGGCAGGAAAAAGTTGGCGCAGCCGATCGCGACCGGCCGGAGTCGCGGTCGTCAACTGGACGCCCGATGAGGAGCGCCGGCGATCTTCCTGATACGAGACAAAGAAGAACGTTCGATTGCGACCATCAATAACGGAGCGGCCAGCTTCGCCAAATCGCGGCAGATACAGCGGGCCGCCCAGGGTCCCGGAGTAGATTGTCTGCGTACCCGAAGACTACTCGTAATGGCATCATCACGTGTCGAATCTAGAAAGAACGACAGAGTTCCGTGAAACTCATTTGTACCGCCCTTGGTGATCGTGTTGACAACCGCCCCGCCTGCCCGACCGAACTCAGAGTCGTAGTTTGACGTCTGGACCGAGACCTCCTGGACGGCGTCGGGGTTGGTGATCTGGAATCCCTGACCGGCCACTGAGATGTCGTTGTTCTCCGTGCCATCGATCAGGAAGTTGTTCGAGCGTCCTCGAGCGCCGTTGACAGAGAAGGTACCGACGCCGAATCCGCCACGATTAGACGAAACACCCGGGAGCGTTAAGGCGAGCGCGACCGGATTGCGACCGGCGAACGGCAACTCGGTTACCTGGGTCGTACTGATGTTTCCCCCGCGCACCGGGGCCTCGGTTTGCAACGCCGCTCCGGCTTCCGAAACGACGTCTACGGTAACCTGCTGGCCGCCCGGTTCCAATTGCGCGTCTACCGTCGACGTTTGGTTGGCGTTGACAATAATGCCGGTCTTGGTCAACTCGCCGAACCCGGAAGCAGTTATGCTTAGGGAATAAGGACCGAGGTCGACTGCGTCAAAGCGGTAAATGCCATCATCAGTAGTCACAACCTTCGCGGGTAGTAGTTGTTTCCGTGTTAGTCAATGTGACATTCGCACCTGAGATGCGGGCACCAGCGGCGTCGGTGACAACACCGCTGACAGTGCCTCGGCTTGTCTGAGCTGGTGCGACGAGCGCAAGACCGAGCAGCATAGCAACGAGCAGAAGAGCCTTTATCTTCATTTTTTCTCCTTACGGTCACGAGGTTTTCACTGCGACGAAGTTAACGCAGCATAAAATTAACTACGCCAACAAACTCGGGGTTCGGCTTAGGAATTTTCTGGGGAGCGGCTTAACTTGTCCGGATCGACAAGCGCCTTAGCGGAATGATGTTGCAAGAGTCATGCCCGCAGAGCACACGACTCACAGCTTCTTCAGATACCGTGATTTAGGTTTTCAATACGAGTCTGCGTAGGTCTGGAGTGTTGGCAAAATTGGATCGGGGTGCAAAAGGTTGAATAAATTCACGAATTCCCGTGTGTTTTACGGAAAACTGGTTCCTGCAGACGAAGCTCAACTTAGCGGTTCAGCGCCAGCTGGTCCATACCTAACCCAACAATCAAATCGCAGGATGGACCTATTACCTTTCACGCAGCTGTTGATCAAACGCAGTTTTGATAGCTTCGAATTCGAAATGAAGTTCCTTACCTCGAAAGATGCTGCTCAGATAAAACTCCCAAAACTTGCGTGTGAAACGGAGAGATGGCCAGCGCTGATCCAGATTAGTGATGAATTCAAGACCAAGGGCGCGCCAGAGGTTAGCAAGGGTCACGTAAGTCCGAATTGGTCTTAGCTCAACAATCGTGTAGAAAGGGAAGGGAGTGCGGTCTGGCATAAAGCACGTAAAGGAGTAGCTGTTGAAGTGGTTGCGATGGGTCGGATCCGTGGGCCAATCGGGATTTGAATAGTGGGGGGTGACGATTTTTATTCGACCAAGCGGCTTAGCAATGCGGTGAAGCTCGGTGACGAAAGCCATCACGTCGGGAACGTGCTCAATAACATGGCGGCAGATGATCTCATCGAATTCGTTCTCTTGAAACGGGTATGGCACGTTCCCAAGATCATGAATTACATCAGCTTGCGTTCGCGGATTAGAGTCGATTCCAATCGCACCAGGGTACTTGTTTTGGCCACAGCCAACATCGAGAATCTTTTTACCGGAGATGGTGGGAGCCGGGGCTGGTGCGGAGACATTCATGGACAGAGTTAATCGCTGTGCCGGTAGAGTAGGCCCGCAAATGAATCTAGATCGGCTGGATATATCGGTAATGCGAATTCCGCTCTCAAAGCCTCGAGGGTCATGCCATCGAGCATGATTTCCTCGTCGCTCTTGAGAGTGTGCTTGGGAATGACTACAAAATTTCCGCTGACCTGTCTGCGAGCTGCGAGAAAATCGCCTCCCGTGAGCAACCCGGCGACAGAGACATCGCCTCCAAAGTACTTGTTTCCCACAGCCTCGACATGAATCCTGGTTCCATAATCCGTGTTTAGTGTGCTGAGCATCTTACGCAGCTCGGGAGCGAAGAGGGTGCCGGTCAGAACTGTCCCAAATATTTTGTTAGGCTCCTTGAGCGGACGTCGTTCAAGGCGGTGCAACAGATTGTTGAAGCTGTTCTCGAATGAACGCACCATGCCGATCCCGTCTTCAATCTGTGGATAATTACCGTAGTGTGCTCTACCCGGGACTGCTCGCCCTGCTCGCAGGTAAATCTCGTCGCCGAGGAAGGCAAAGGTGGTGCCCAGTCGCTTCCGCAATTGCTTTTGAATCCTCGTCACCTCGTCAATGATTCCGCGACAGAACTCCGGCGTTACCGGCGTAAGACGTGGATCAGTGTTATAGCGGGTCAGACCCAGCGGGACGATGGCAACGCTCGTGATCCGGGGGTAATCGGCTGCAAGATCATCGATCGTCCGCCACAGAATCTCGCCATCATTTATCCTCGGACAAAGAACAACCTGAGCGTGAATCTCAATACCGGCGTCTAGCAAGCGCGCCACTTGAGAAGATATATCGGCGCGCTGTTTTTCTACGCCCAGAAGCCTGGCGCGTACGTCCAGATCGGTAGCATGAATAGAAACATATTGCGGTGAGAGCCGTTGCTCAATGATCCGCGCCATCTCGTCTTCCGTAATCGAGGTGAGGGTGGTGTAGTTACCGTAAAGAAATGAAAGCCGGATGTCTTCGTCCCGAACAAAAAGCGATGGTCGGGCATCGGCTGGATTGCCTTTGCAAAAACAGAATATGCATTCGTTCGCACACTGGCGAGGAACGATTTGCTCGAAACTGAAACCGAAGTCCTCATCTTCGCCGCGCTCAATCTGCAGCTCCCAATGCTCCCCGCTACTCTTGCGAACTTCCACTACTAGCTCCGTCTCCCCCGCGGTTTGAAAACGAAAGTCTAGATAGTCGCGGACGGGCCGGCCGTTCACCCGGGTAATTCGATCGCCGGGTTCGAGCTCAAGCTCGGCGCCAAGACTTTCAGGGGCGACATCAGTGATCTCAGCACCGCGCCGTCGGAGGTTCGTCACAGCTGGAGCAACTGCAAATTCGTACATGTGTTTCTAATCTGCCGGGCCAACCGGCTGTTTCTTCACCACCAGTCAAAAGCTATACTCAGCAAACCTCACACTATAACAAACGGTCCTTTCTTTGTTTAGCTACCGGGACGCCAAGACCGGAAATCTCCTCGGATTAGTGATTTTGTTGTTATTCAGGACGGACGTTGTTTACGCTGGGCTTAACCTTTACGGCAGTTAGTGTATAATCCCGCCGCTAAGCAGTCGTTCCGCGCTAACAACTTCCTAAAGACACGCGTTTTAAAATTCGACCTTACCCGGTACCTCGTATGAAGAAAGTAACCCCCCAAGCCGTTTTATTCATAATCGTTCTGACCTCACTGTCCGCTCCCGGGCAGATTGGCAACAGTTCTCAAGTCCCGAGAGCCGTTGCCAATTCCGCAACCAACGCCTCGGCCTCGCGAGAGAAATCCGAATCTACTGACGTGATTTCGGAGAAAACGCGGGCAAATGATCGGGCTCAGAAGTATTACGAGTCAGGTAATGAGCTTTACACCTCTGGTAAGTTCGGGGAGGCGATCGAGGCCTTCAAACAGGCAACTAAACTCCAGTCAGACAATCCTCAGAATCATTACATGCTTGGGATGGCATACTTTGAATCAAAGGCCTACAAGGAGTCTTTCGACTCATTTAAACGTGCCATCCGGGCTTGGCCAGACTGGCCTCAAGCTCACTTCAGATTGGGGGTTGCCTCCTACGTGCTGGGAAGGAAGAGTGAATCAATACAAGCGTACAACCATCTCCGAAGACTCGAATCTCCGCTGGCTAGCTCTCTTTCTCGCATCCTGAAAGAAGACAAAAACCTTCCTGAGGGTGCGACGGCTAACGACTCGTCGCTGACTCAGATTGAATTAGTTCGGGCGGCGGCGCCGGGCAAAGAAGAAGCCATGAGCGCGCAGGTGGGTGCGGAATCCAGAAGTGCCTCGGCCAGCCCGGCGAATGTGAAAGAGACTGCGCCTATTGCGGGGAATCCCCCCGCGGCCACCGGAGATTCGCCGGACTTGACCGGCATCTACAGAATTGGCGTCGGGGACGTGCTCGACATACGTTTGCTCAATTCATCCTCAGCTCGGTCTACGCTTTATACCGTGGTCGATGGCGGCTTAATTGACCTGGCGATCGCCGGGGGGCCAATTGCAGTAGCCGGGCTTACGGTCGACGAAGTTCAGGCGCTTCTCATCGCAGAACTTAAGCGCCGCGCGGTTGAACAGCATGCTCGCGTCTCCGTTGGCGTGCGGCAGTACGCCAGCCACAGTGTGGTCATTACTGGGGTCGTTAACAACCCGGGAATGAAGTTTCTAAGACGCGAAGCTATTCCCCTTTACGTCATCATGGCTGAGGCTCAAGCGAGGTCGGACGCCAATCGAGTAGCGATAATGAGGCCAGGGATGTCAGCAGTTATTCTGGATTTAGACGATCCAGCGGCTCTCAACTTCCAGGTCAGGCACAGCGACATGATCAACGTGACTGTCAGGCCGCAAGAATTCTATTACATAGGCGGCCGCATCAACCATCCCGGCCAGAAGGTGTTCCAGCCAGACATAACCCTGCTACAAGCGATTCTCGCTGCAGGGGGTCTCAGACGCCAGAATGAAAATCTGATCGAGGTGTCGCGCGAGGGAGGCGATGGGCGCCTAACTACTATACGATTCAAGTTGAAAGAGATTAAGGCAGGCAAGATCGCGGATCCAAAACTCCAGCCCGGCGACCGCGTAGAAGTAATCCGCTAAACTACAGGTTTCGCGTTAGGGTGATTTCACGGAACACCGGGGGATGTGCGGGGATCGTTTTACGTTCGTCAACCTCGCGCGAGCAGTTAGGGCACTGCGGATTCAGATCCAGCAAGCGCAAGAAGCTTGAACTAAGACACCCACCAAATTTACAACCCAATTTTATTGACATTCCCGCCTCTCTTTGTTAGTTATGCTGAGCTTTTAAACCTGCCACCCTGTTCTTCAGGAGCTAATTCTCTTTAATCGGTTTAGCTGAGAGATTCAAATCCAATGATCAATAAACTAAAGCCCGCACTGTTAGGCGGCCTGATTGCAGGCATACTTTCAGTCATTCCATTCGTGAGTACTTGCTGCTGTTTGTGGTCAATCCTGGGAGGGCTACTGGCGTCATTTTTGTATATAAAGAGTTCTCCGGCGCCGGTAACCGCCGGAGGAGGTGCCGGCATCGGAGCAATGGCGGGAGCAGTTGGCGCGCTTATTTACGTAATTATTGGCTTACCAATTACCCTAATTTTTGGCACTGCCCAAATGGAGGATGCCATCAGGCGTACAGGGGTTGAGGTTCCGCTTAGTGGAATCGCGCTTGCGCTCCTGGGTGTTTTCATGGTGGCTGTTTTTATTTTGATTTTCTCAACGATCGGTGGAATCTTGGGCGTTCCAATTTTTGAGAAGCGGAAGGGGGCCCAACCTCCGGCGCCTCCTCAAGAGTTTGGCGCAGGCCCGAGTGGCCCTTATGGGACGGGGTTGTAAGAGTCATTGCCCAAAGTTTCATTGTAAGCAACGCTTTATTAAAACTAGTTAGAACCAGGAGAACTTGAAATGTCTCAACAGTGGACCCCCCCGCCTTCCCCGACCGCCACTCCGGCGAACGTTCCAAACTACTTAATTCCGGCGATTCTTTCGTTGTTCTGTTGTTGGCCTCTATCAATTGTAGCGATTATCTTTGCAGCCCAGGTTAATGGAAAAGTTGCCTCGGGAGACATACAAGGCGCCCTGGATGCCTCCAAGAAAGCAAAGCTCTTTAGTTTCATCGCAATCGGAATCGGTCTCGGCCTGGGATTGATTTACCTCATCCTAATGGTATTAGGTGTGGGATTGGGCGCAATTCAGAATTAACTGACTCGCGGATATAACCGCCTGACTGGCTACCGGAACCGAAGGGAAAACCCTGAGTATCAGCTGTGGAGCGTTCGCGGTGCTCCCGAACCGGATCGGCCAATCAATAACAGGGAGAGAGAAAATAAATGACTCGATACTGTACCAAGTGTGGCGCGACCAACGACGAGAGCGCCCAATATTGCAGTAACTGCCAGGCTCCGCTGTCGCCAGTCGGCGGAGGTTACCAGCCAATGCAATCAGTAAATCAAGGACAGATGACAGACTGGAAGGCAATGGGTGCCGACAAGAAACTCGTAGCCGGCATCTGCGGGATCCTGTTAGGTGGCTTCGGGGTTCATAAGTTTATTCTTGGCTACACCACCGAAGGTATAATTCAGATCGTTATCACCATAGTTACCTGTGGAATCGGTTCCCTTGTCGGCTTGATTGAAGGGATCATCTACCTCACCAAGTCTGATGAAGAGTTCGTCCGCACATATATTCAGAGCAAAAAAGGCTGGTTCTGAACTCGAGGGTGGACTTTTGAATTCAAAAGAGGCACGACCAAGTCGTGCCTCTTTTGCCACATACCACCGCAGTTAAGTCCTCGCAACGGGTCCGTCAAAAGCCGTTCACTGTTTTCCCCTGACAGAGTCTCGTGATAGTTTTCCGGCTCATGGTTGTTGATGAGCTAATCCATCGACGATTAGGTGTGGCTATGCTTTGGTTAACCATTGCCATCGCCGCCGTTTTTCTTTTTGTCCTTGAACCCGGCAAGTCGGTTTTACTACCGGGATGTCCATTTCGCGCCGTGACGGGTTTTACTTGTCCTGGCTGCGGTACGACCCGCGGGCTTCACCAGTTGCTGCACGGCAACCTGGCCTCGGCCTTTGAGTTGAATCCGCTCTTGATTCTGGCGTTGCCTTTCCTCCTGTACGCGTTGCTAAAATACACAAACACGGTACTGCGCGGAAAGCCCATTAGAAGGAACACACTCCCAGCCAGGTACATCTGGGTCTTGTTTAGCTTCGTGCTTTTCTTTTGGGTGTTTCGCAACACCCCCTTCTATCCCTTTGTTTCTTAGAAAGAGTGCAGCCACTAGAGCGGTCGTCGAGCTTGGGAATTTTGAGTGTTGATTTGGTGCAATAAGCGATCCACGAAATTACGCGAACGAACACGAAAATGTTGTAGTGATCTTTCGTGTTGTTTCGTGGATCGTTTTCTGATTTCCGTGGCTTACCTCACGGGTAAAAAATAGAACACACCGTTGGTGTTGTCTTTTGCGGTCATCACTGCTCTGTTATGCTTTCCCTTCCGCATGTCTGACTCGAATAATCTGAAAGAAAAGGTGCGCGCGTTCTGGCAGGCAAACCCCTGCGGAACTAAATTCGCCGATGCTCCGCCAGGCACGCGACGGTTCTACGAACTCGTCGAAGACCACCGCTACCAGAAGGAGTGGCACATCCCGCACGCCGCGGACTTCGCGGGATCTCAGGGTTTAAAGGTTCTGGAGATCGGTTGTGGGCTCGGAACAGACGGTGCTCAGTTTGCGAAGGCTGGAGCCGAGTACACCGGAGTCGATCTGACGGACGCGGCAATTGAATTGGCACAGAAGCGGTTTGAGCTGTTCAAACTGCCGGGAACGTTTCAGACGGCAGACGCCGAGAAACTCGACTTCACTGACGATTCATTCGACCTGGTTTATTCACACGGAGTGTTACACCACACGCCGGATACCGAGCGGGCTGTCAGAGAGATCCATCGCGTGCTGCGGCCCGGTGGGCGTTCGGTCGTGATGCTCTACCACCGCGATTCCTACAATTATCGAATCAACATTTCGCTGCTGCGCCGCGCCGGCGTACAGCTGTTGAGGTGGGAGCCGGGGGTTGGTTTGGTCCATCGGTTAACCGGCGAGTCGCTGGAATCTCTTCGGCAACACGCCGCTCAGCTCAGAAGCGATCAGAACAACTATCTCAATCCCGAGCAATTTCTAAGTCAGAATACCGATGGAGCGGGAAATCCCCTGGCACGCGTTTATTCGCGCCGTGAGGCGCGTGAATTATTTAAAGACTTCGCAGAGATCGAGTTGCGCACTTACTTCCTGAACAAGCGTTGGCTGCCATTGGTTGGAAATATGCTTTCTCGTTCGGCCGAGTCGCGACTCGCCTCTCGCTGGGGCTGGCATTTGTGGATATATGCCAGGAAGTAGTCAGTTGTCCGTGGCAGTGGCCGGTAGTCGTGGTCCGTAGTGAGTGGTTCTGTTTCGTGTTTGTTCGCGTGATTTTGTGGATCGTCCCTTTGGCTACCTCTGAAAACGATCCACGAACTGACACGAACAAACACGAAACAGAACCACTGACTACGGACCACTGACCACTGACAACAAACTAAGGCTCATGAATGATCATGAAGAACATCCTAATTACAGGTGGCGCTGGTTTCATTGGTTCTCACCTCGTGGACCATCTCCTTGCGGAAGGTGACTGGGCCGTCACGGTGGTCGACGATTTCAACGACTTCTACGCGCCGGAGATCAAGCGCCACAACGTTCGAGGTCACCAGGAGAATCCAGACTACAAACTGATCGAAGCTGATATTCGTGTGCCAACTGCACTGGAGCCGGTATTCAACCAAACTCAGTTTGAAGCCATTGTTCATCTGGCAGCGCGCGCCGGCGTTCGGCCATCTTTGTCAGATCCGCAGCTCTATGCCGAGACAAATATCAACGGGACCGTGAATTTGCTTGAAGAAGCGCGCAGGCATCGCGTCAAACAGTTTGTGTTCGGATCGTCGTCATCTGTTTACGGCATAAATGCGAAAGTGCCCTTTAGCGAAGAGGATCCGATTCGCCAACCTATTTCACCATACGCGGCAACAAAAGCGGCCGGTGAGTTGCTCTGTCATACTTACTCACATTTATACGATCTGCGAACGGTCTGCTTAAGGTTTTTTACCGTCTACGGAGCGCGCCAGCGACCGGATCTGGCAATACATAAATTCGCGCGGTTAATTAGCGAGGGTAAGCCAATCCCGGTATTCGGCGACGGTGGAAGTAGTCGCGACTATACGTATATTGACGACATCATCGCGGGAGTGCGCGCCGCGATCGATTTCGATCAGACCAACTACGACGTGTTCAACCTGGGTGAGTCCCGCACGGTTGAGCTAAGAGAGTTGATCTCATTGATTGAACTCGAGCTTGGACAAAAGGCGATCATTGAATCCCAGCCCTGGCAGCCGGGTGATGTGCCACAAACCTTTGCCGACATCAGCAAAGCCCGCCGCTTACTTGGATACAATCCTCAAACCCAGATTGAAGATGGAATTCGCAAGTTCGTTGAATGGTTTCGTAGGCCGGGGGCCGACCGCGGTAGATAGATCAGAATTAGCCGCGGATTTGCGCGGATGCTCGCGGATCAGACCATCACCTTGACCTTGTACGCACAACCGATATCTTTTGGGGTGAAACCGTCACCTTTCATCGGATGCTCAGTGAAAAAAGGAAGGCTTTGACAGGATTTACAGAATTTACAAGATATGGCCCCGCACAGCCATTCTGTAAATCTTGGTTCATCCTGTCTAATGTCCCCCGCGAAAAAGGAGCCTTTGACAGGATTTACAGAATTTACAAGATATGGCCCCGCGCAGCCATTCTGTAAATCTTGTTCATCCTGTCTAATGTTTTTAAGCTTTGACAGATCTCAACACCTGCGGCGACCCCACATCTGCATCCCTACCCGATTTGTTCTACAATGCCACTAGCGCCAAATTGCCACGCAGGGCGCTGCCCCAAAGTCAGGAATGTCGACAACCACAAACATTATCGGCGACCCTCTGCCCCAGGAGATGCAGCCACATACCTACCCGATCATGTATCGGGTCGAGGGAAGTCACTGGTGGTTTGTTGGCAGACGGCGAATACTTTCCAGTTTTGTCAGGAGAACTGTCGAGAGGCTAAACAACGCGCACCCGCGAATTCTCGACGTCGGTTGTGGCACAGGTGCGAATCTTGAAATGCTTGCGGGCTTCGGTGAGGCGGAGGGGGTCGATGTCTCAACAGAAGCGCTGGACTTTTGCAAAGCCCGAGGCCTCCAAAATGTGCGGCAGGGTGAAGCGGAACGTCTTCCTTACGAAGACAAAACATTTGATCTAGTTACCGGACTCGATGTAGTGGAGCACCTTGATAACGACCTCGGCGGTCTGCAAGAGATGCGCCGGGTGTTGCGTCCTGGCGGTAGGGCACTGCTTTTTGTGCCCGCTTTCATGTTTTTGTGGGGCGTCCAGGATGACATCAGCAATCACCGCCGTCGTTACACTCTGGCAAGCCTCCAGAAGGTTGTGCGAGAGGCGGGGTTGGAAGTAGAGCAGGCCACCTATGCGAATATCACGTTCTTTGGTCCGATCCTGCTCGGGCGTTTGCTGATGCGCATGACTGGCTTACGTCCCGCCTCCGAAAACAACTTGACGATAGGGTTCTTGAACGGCGTTCTGGGACGCATTTTTGGCGCTGAAGTGAAGCTACTTCGTCATGTGAATCTTCCGTTTGGTGTTTCAATTATCTGCGTCGCTCGGCGCGCCGATTAGAGACATAAAGAGTTTGCGATAAATGAAAGTCTACGACCAGGAAGTAGCAGCACGAAGACAGGTTGAAACCTCGCCGCGCGCAGTCGAAGCGCCTGAGATCTCCGTGTTCCTTCCGGTCTACAACGAAGAACCCAACCTTCTGCCGCTGCACGCCAAACTAGAGGAGGCACTGGCAAGACTAGGTCGCTCGGCGGAGATCATCTACGTCGACGATGGCTCAACCGACGGCAGCCTGAGAATTTTGCGAGAGATAGCCAAGCGTGACCAACGAGTGCGAGTGGTAGCACTTAAACGTAATTACGGCCAGACCGCCGCAATGGCGGCCGGAATTGACGCGGCCCATGGCGATGTCTTGATACCGATGGACGCAGACCTGCAAAATGATCCCGCTGATATCATTCGCCTCCTGGACAAGCTCGATGAGGGCTACGATGTGGTTTCGGGATGGCGCAAACACCGCCAGGACAAGCTGATCACTCGCAAGATACCCTCAATGATTGCCAACAGATTGATTTCCTGGATTGGCGGCGTTCCACTTCACGACTATGGGTGTTCGCTAAAGGCTTATCGGCGCGAGGCTCTGAAGGATGTGCGGCTGTATGGAGAAATGCACCGTTTCATTCCCATCTACGCCTCCTGGGTCGGAGCGCGGGTCTCTGAGATTCCGGTCGAACACCATCCGCGCACGATGGGCAAGTCGAAGTATGGCTTATCGCGCACTCTCAAAGTCGTGTTTGATCTGATGACCATCAAGTTCATGGCTTCCTACCAGACGAAACCAATTTACGTTTTTGGTTCGTTTGGCATGCTGGCATTCTTCGTATCCGTAGTGGCGGGCTTGTACGCCATCTTTTTGAAACTCTTTCACAAGGCAGACTTCGTGCAAACGCCACTGCCGATTCTGGCGATCGTGATGTTTGCAGTGGGCATTCAGTTTCTGCTGATGGGATTGCTAGCGGAGATGCTGGTGCGAACGTATCACGAGTCGCAGGAGAAATCGATCTACGCTGTACGCGAGAAAATCGGCTTCCAGGAGCGTGAATCGTGAATCGTAAATCGTGAATCGTAAATCGTGAATCGTGAATCGTGAATCGTGAATCGTAGAGCATAATCGACAATGTCCTCACACCTTGAAAGGAGCTTCAAATGAGACCTCACCAAAAATTAGACCTCTGGAAGAGAGCGATTGAGTTTGTAATTGCGATCTATAAGCTTACCGAACGCTTTCCGAAAGAAGAAAAGTTTGGACTGACATCGCAAATGCGCCGCGCGTCGGTTTCCATAGCGGCAAACATCGCGGAAGGTGCTGCGCGCACGTCCGTTAAAGAATTCATGCAGTTCCTGTCCCATTCACAAGGTTCGGCGAGCGAAGTGGACACGGAGCTGATAATCGCAACCAGGCTTGGCTATGTCCTTGACGAAGAGTACGAAGAATTCTCCCGAGACCTCGATGACATAGGCCGAATGATTACCAGGCTCTGCCAGAGCCTTCGTAGACGAACCTAGCACAAGCTCAACGATTCACGATTTACGATTTACGATTTACGAACGTATGTGTGGAATAACCGGATGGGCCAGCCTTGATGCGCGCACTCCGCCTCCCGAGGGCGCGAAGCAACTCCTGCATGGCATGTGTGAGCGCCTTGTTCATCGCGGGCCAGACTCCGAAGGGATGCTCGTTTCGACCGGTGTCGGACTCGGAATGCGCCGCCTCGCGATTATCGATCTTGTCACTGGGGAACAACCCGTATTCAACGAAGACCAGAGCGTCGCCGTGGTCCTCAATGGCGAGATTTACAACTATCGCGAGTTGCGCTCTGACCTGGAGAAACGCGGCCACGCATTCCGCAGCGCGTCCGATACCGAAGTACTTCCGCATCTCTATGAAGAATATGGTCGGGAGATGGTTCACCATGTCAACGGCATGTTTGCCTTCGCTCTTTGGGATTCCCGCCGGCGCAGACTGCTCCTCGCCCGCGACTACTTCGGCGAGAAACCGCTTTACTGGGGGGTCTTCGATAACACACTGATTTTTGCTTCGGAGCCGAAAGCCTTGCTGGCCCACCCGGCCGTTCGACCCGCGCTCAACGTTCAGGCGCTGCGTCAATATCTCTCCTTCGATTACGTGCCGGCCCCACTCTCAATCTATCAGGGAATAAACAAGCTGCCGGCTGCTCACGTGCTGACACTCGAAAACGGACAGGTCGAGACTGCCGCATATTGGCACATGAGCTTTCAAACGAAAGAGCCCGTTCCCAGCGAAGAAGAAGCGGCCGAACGACTCCGGGAACTATTGGCCGATTCGGTGAGTATGCGTTTGGTTTCCGACGTGCCTCTGGGGGTGTTACTTTCCGGTGGGGTTGATTCGTCCGCGGTGACCGCAATGGCGGTGCAAGCTTCCTCAGAAGCGGTCAAAACGTTTTCGATCTCGTTTGCGGAGTCGTCTTTCGACGAATCCTCATATGCCCGAGGAGTGGCAAAGTTTCTCGGCACGGATCACCACGAAGAACGTTTGAGCGCCAACCTGGCGGCGAACCTCGTTAGTGAAATTGGCGCCTGGATGGATGAACCGTTCAGTGATCCATCACTGGTTCCTACTTACCTGCTTTCCCGCTTCACTCGCAAACATGTAACGGTCGCGCTGGGCGGCGATGGGGGGGATGAACTCTTTGCCGGTTATCCGATGTATTGGGGACATCGCCTGGCGGAGATTTACGCGCGCGTACCCGGGCCGTTGAAGAGTGCAGTCATCGAACCTCTTGTGCGCCTGCTTCCGGTCAAAACCAAGAACCTTTCTTTTGACTATAAGGCGCTCAGATTCATCACCGGGGCGAAGTACGATCCCGTGGCCCGCCATCACATTTGGTTTGGCTCGTTCACACCCGAAGAGCAAGAGCAGGTGCTGACTCCAGACGCCTTGAAGGCCAGCGATGGCGACGTCTATCGAGATGCGCGGAAGATGCTTGCGGAGAGTGATGCCGACGATATTGTCGAACGGATGCAGAGCCTCGACACCAGACTTTATCTTGCGGAAGACATTTTGACGAAGGTTGATCGCGCCAGTATGGCTGTCTCGCTGGAAGTGCGGGCGCCATTCCTCGATCGCCGGTTAGCTGAATATGCCGCGTCTTTACCAGCGCATTATAAGTTGAGAGGCCGGAAAACGAAGTACATCCTCAAACGCGCTGTTGCAGATCTCTTACCTCCATTTGTCACCCGCAGAAGCAAAAAGGGCTTTGGTGTTCCGGTCGCGGAGTGGCTGAAGGGAAAGCTGCGACCCCTCGCACGGGATCTGCTGTCGCCGGAACGCGTGCGCAGGGCTGGCGTTTTCAATCCTGAGTACATTACGCGTCTGCAGGACGAACACGAACGCGGCGTAGCCAACCACCGCAAGCTGCTGTGGACGCTGCTGATGTTTGAACTCTGGCACGAAAGCTTTATCGAAACCGCGCGTCGCATTGAGACGTCCGTGCAATAGGCACTGCGCAGTTTGGCAGGCAGTCCGCAGGTTCATTCAGCATGAGGTGGTTGGTAGGAGGCCTTTGGTATCTGGAAGACCCAGCGCTAAATTGCAGTCAGGAAGGTGGACCCTGTCCCCGCCTCAATCTTGAATGCCACTCAGTCTAAGAGCGGGGACAGGGTCCGCCTTCCCGACTGCAATTTAGACAGACTTGAGTTATCCCTTAGACGGAGTGCCCTTTGCTTGCCACTGCGGATAACGTCGTGAACTCATTTCCGCAGGATTCCTGCCCCATTTGACTCTCAATGCCAGATTCGACAATTCAACAAGCATTCACGGAACTCTTCCAGTGGTGCCGCACACATAACTTCGCCGGACATGATCCCTTCGATGCGCTGAATAGTCGACTATTCCAGTCAACACCTCTAAGACACTCCCGATGGGCCCGTCTCGCCTGGACCCAGCTCGTGAAGCGTTCTCCCGTCGACCTGAGAAGGATTGGCCTCGTTCCCGCTGGCAGAAACTCCAAAGGTATTGCGCTGTTCGCGCTTGCCGCTCTGGCAAACTATCGCCGCTCACAAACAAGCGAGGCTGAGAAGGAGGCGCGCCAACTACTCAACGATCTTTTCTCCATGCGTTTGGAAGGTTGGAGTGGCGCGGCCTGGGGTTATAACTTCGACTGGCAATCCCGTGTTTTCTTTGCCCCAAGAGGTACGCCAACGATCGTAGCGACCGCATTCGCAGCCCGGGCCTTCATTGAAGCAGCACACGCTTTCGAGGATGAAACATACCTTAGAACTGCGCGTAGTGCCTGCGACTTTATTCTTCAGGATCTCCCTCGCAGCGAAGAAACGCCCAGTGAAATCTGCTTTAGTTACTCACCTGGGACGGTGAATCGCATCTACAACGCGAGTTTGCTGGCGGCGGAAACCCTGGCCGGCGTTTCCGCGATAACAGGCGAGCAGGAACTCTGCAATTGGGCTGTACAAGCCGCACGTTATGTCGTTAACCAACAGCGTGAAAATGGCTCCTGGGTCTACGGTGCCGCAGAGAGTCAAGCGTGGATAGACAATTTCCACACAGCGTATTTATTGACCTCACTGGCGAGAGTCATTGGTCCTTGCCCGGCAGCGCAAACGACGGAATTTACCGAGGCGCTGCAGCGTGGTTACAGGTTCTGGCGTAATGGCTTCTTTCTTGCGGATGGGTGGCCAAAATACTACCATGACGGACTTTATCCAGCTGATGCGCATGCAGCGGCCACTGCCATCATTACTTTCCTGGAGCTACGAGAACTAGATCGCGATGCGATGGCTTTGGCGGAAAAGATCGCGCGATGGTCAGTTCGCAACCTGCGCGATGAACGCGGCTACTTTTATCACCAGCGGCGCCGTTTCTACACGGTTCGGACGCCGTTCATGCGTTGGACCCAAGCCTGGATGCTCTATGCACTCGCACGCCTCACAGAGGAAGAGCATGTCAGAACAGCAGGCGGTAAGTAGCATAGACTCTAGTCTGTGTAGGTTGATGACATTACACAAGTAACACAGACTAAAGTTCTATGCTACTTACTGCTCCGGTTCTGACAAAGCGGCGGAAAAGTCTTAGTTGAGGAGCTTTTGGATGTACGGAATGAGTGCTACGTTTTTGTCGATGCTAGTATGTTTTTCGATTGTCTCAGTAGGAATACCTTTGGCAGTAATAGCCCAGCAAGCTAACAATCTTTCACTAGGCTCACTCACGGAAGGTAAGACCATCAATGGCTTCCGCGCTGAGGCGTTATACCTCAATGACGCGGACAAACCATTCGGCGCGCGCTTTCGCCATCAGGGCACCGGCTTCACGCTCGACTTTCTTGAGCTTCAATCAGTTCCTCAGGCGCTGATGTGGGTCAACTCATTCCCCACCTCAGATCGTGGCGAGCCACACACGCAGGAACACCTGCTGCTCGGCAAGGGCAACGCCGGACGCACGCATTCGAGTCTGGAAGACATGTCACTCGCTGGGTCCACCGCTTTCACGATGCAGTGGCGCACTGTGTATCAGCTTCACACGGCGGCCGGCCCCGAAATTTTCTATAAACTCTTCGAGAGTCAGACCGACTCGCTGTTGCACCCTGACTACACAGACGAAGAGATTCGCCGGGAGGTAAGTCACTGGGGCATCAATGAGAACCCTACCGACAAAACTCTTCGTCTTGAGGAGAAGGGCACGGTTTATCAGGAGATGGTTTCGTCTTACGAGCGCCCTGTTAGCCTGTTGTTCCGCGTCGCCAGCCAGATGATATATGGCTCGGACCATCCGCTTGCACTCTCGGCCGGTGGCTGGCCCGCGGCCATTCGCGAGATGAAGGCGGAACATATCCGACGCTTCCACGCGGACAATTATCGACTCGGCAACATGGGTATGGTCGCCTCGTTTCCCAAGGAGATGCCGCTTGAGGGTGTGCTCAGTCGTCTGGATCAGATCCTCAATCGGCTCAATCGGCTCAATGGGGTGGTGCCAAAGCAGGAGACGCAGCGTTTCGCGTCTGAGGCAGACTTAACTGCGCCGAAGCCTGCCGCTACCGGCGAGATTCGACTGGTCGACTATCCTCATCAGAACGCCCAGCAACCCGGCTGGGTGATGTTTGCCTGGCCCGCAGCGCGCAACCTCGACACTCAGGAAAAGGCATTCCTCAACCTGTTCCTGGCAAATATGGCGGGCGATGCCAC
This sequence comes from Pyrinomonadaceae bacterium, assembly GCA_046261995.1. Lineage (GTDB taxonomy): Bacteria > Acidobacteriota > Blastocatellia > Pyrinomonadales > Pyrinomonadaceae > PSRF01. Next base: position 94,477 of record JBHENP010000005.1, on the reverse strand, counting down.
GACCAATCTTTACAAGATGTTTGTTGATTCGAAGAGCCGGGTGATGGAGACAGGCGCTAAAGGAGTCTTTGGTTTCCTCGACGACGAGCTGGTTGTCGGTAATCCGGTTTACATGGGACTTACCGATGTTATCCCCGCGAGTATGACTGAGCAGAAGATCGCCGAGATGCGTCAGAAGATCCTCGATGAGATGCGGCGTATCGCCTCGTTCAAAGATGGCTCCCCGGAATTGGCTGAGTTCAACGAGCGACTCAAGAATCGGATTATCCAGAATCGCCGCGCGCTCTCCAAGTTCGTCAATTCGCCGCCGGGTTTCGGCTTCCGTTCCTCGGACGCGGGCTGGATGTCACACCTGATTGATCTCAACCGCACCAGCGGCTTCCGCAAGTCCGTGACAATGAAACCCGAACTGGCGGCGATCGAAAAACTCCTCAGCAGCAAAGAAAACGTCTGGCGCACCTATGTGACCAAGTGGAAACTTGCCGATGCGGTGCCTTATGCCGTCGCGGCCAAGCCAGCCCCGCATCTGGGAGAGCAGGAAGCGCAGGCGCAAGCTGCACGCGCAGAGGCTGAGCTGGAGCGTCTTAAGAAAAAGTATGGCGTGAGCGATGAGGCCGAGGTGATGCGCCGTTTCAAGGCGGAATACGACGCGACGACTGCCGAACTTGAGCGCCAGGCGCAGCAAACGGCTAATCTTCGTTTCGTCGAGAACCCACCGCTGACCCTCGATGACCAACTCGATTTCAAAGTATCGACACTTCCGGGCGGCGTGCCTATGGTGGCCTCGACTTTTGAGAATATGACGAGCGCTACCGTCGGGATAGCTCTTCGTCTCGACAGTGTGCCGGAGGATCAGCTCCTTTATCTGTCCATGTTGCCGGCGCTGCTTACGCAGACCGGGGTGATCAAAAACGGGAAGCCCATCTCGTTTGAAGAGATGAGCGAGCTGCAGCGCAAAGAGATTCTGGCGCTTAATAGTTACTTCAGCACCAATTTTAAAACCAACCGCGCTGAGTTGGCCGTGCGTGGTTCGGGGAACGACTTGGGCGAATCACAAAAGGCCCTCGAATGGATGAAGCTCGTGCTGATGAGCCCCGATTGGCGAGCGGAGAACCTGGCTCGTATCCGCGACGTGGTTGATCAAACTCTCAGTGGTCTGCGCAATCGCATGCAGAGCGCGGAAGAAAATTGGGTTAATGATCCGGCGGATGCTTTCTGGCGTCAGGACAACCAATTGTTGCTGACAACCTCATCATTCCTTACGCGGGCTCACAACGTGCACCGGCTGCGCTGGATGCTTAAAGACGCAGGCTCGGAAGCCGACCGCGAGGCGATTTCGACTTTTCTATCTAACCTGGCCGGGGCCGGAGCAAAAGCGAAACGCGATGAACTGAAGATTCTCCTGGGCGCGATCCAGGGAAAGGGAGAGTTGGTCAAACAGATACCTGCCTCACTATTGCCTCACGGGGAAGAGTTTACGCGACTCTCGCGCGACGGCGGCGCGATCGTGGTCGAAGCGGCGAAGGACCTCGAACAATTGCTTGCGGACATACCCGACGCGACCCTCACGTCAGACTGGGAATACCTCGTTCGCCAAATCCGGCACGATCTGCTTACTCCTGTCCCCCAAGTGCTCGCCAACATGAACGCGGTGCGTCAGAGCTTGTTGAAGACCGCCGCGGCTCGTCTTTTCTTCGTCGGGTCGCCAGCGTCACGCACCGGCCTGGAACCGGGCGTCGGCGCGTTGCTCGCAGGGCTAGAACAAAAACCGTTGCAGCCCGCCAAATACTCATCCACCAGGTTGATTGAAAGCCGGCTTCGAGGCCGCATAAGCGAGAAAGAGACACCTCTCTACGTGGGGCTGATAAATCCCAACACACAGGGCGGAGTATTCCTCAATTCGGCGCCTTCGGTCAGCTATCTGGAAGCGGATAACCGCGATGAGATTCTTGATTATCTTGCGTCGCGACTCTACGCGGGCGGTGGCGCACACGGTATCTTCATAAAAACCTGGGGCGCGGGGCTGGCTTATTCGAACGGGTTTCGCGGCTCTCCGTCAACAGGTCGGTTGGGCTACTACGCCGAGCGCACACCCGAGTTGCCGCAGACACTGCGCTTCGTCATCGACGAACTGAAGAAAGTGAAGGTTGATCCGGGACTAGTCGAATATGCCATAGCGGGCGCGTTCGGCGCGTTTCGCTCAGCATCACCTTATGAGGTGCGTGGCGAGTCCATGGCGAATGACATCGCCGATGGTTTGACTCCCGATGTAATTCGTCGCTTCCGCCAGTCCATTCTGGCTCTGCGGCAAGATCCGAAACTCGCCGACGAGCTTTTCAAACGCATGGCTAAGGTGTACGCGCGCATCCTGCCCGGACTGGGTGTTAAGGCACGTGACGTCAAGGGCGGCATCTACTACGTCATCGGTCCGGAGAAGCAGTTGTCGGCGTACGAGGAGTATTTGAAAACGGTGGAGGGTCCCGATCTGCGTTTACACCGGATTTACCCGCGCGACTACTGGATGCCGCTGAAGTAGTTAACGCTACCCAATCCCGTAGGGATGGAATGTTTATAGACCGGTGGCCCAGAGTGAAGCCCAGCTCCAGAGGAGCGAAATGTTCCTACCGGTCTATGACGCAAGGAAAACATTTCGCTCCTTCGGAGCTTCCGAAATTTCATTTAGTATCTCGAGTCTATAAACATTGGGTCCCTAGGGGACTGAAGCACGCAACAGATTGTTGAACCGCTCAAGAGGGCGGGCTGTGCACTTCCTTTGTAGTTATGCCAATTTCACCTGACGTCATATTGGGAGACGGCGTTAAGATCTTCCAACCAGATCTAGTGAATCTTTATGGCTGCACTATCGGCGCGGACACGAAGATCGGCGCGTTTGTCGAAATCCAAAAAAACGCATCAATAGGCGCGCGTTGTAAGATCTCTTCGCACACTTTCATTTGTGAGGGCGTTACCATTGAAGACCAGGTCTTCGTTGGTCACGGGGTGATGTTTATCAACGACACTTATCCGCGCGCAGCGAATGAGGATGGCTCGCTGCAGACTGAATCCGACTGGCAGGTGGTAGACACGCGAGTAAAGCGTCGCGCTTCGATTGGCAGCAATGCAACAATTGGTGCGGGCGTTACCGTTGGCGAATCCGCGCTGGTCGGCGCCGGAGCAGTGGTCACACGCGATGTACCTGACTACGCAATTGTAGCCGGTGTGCCGGCTCGCGTAATCGGCGACCTGCGCCACCGCCGAGCGAAGGAATAAGTTACGTCGCTTATAGTTGCTCCTCGAAGGGAAAGAATATGAGGTCCTTCATTTTGTCTGTCTCGGCGTTTTGTTTCTCAGTTCAAGCGGAAGTTCAATGCCGCAATCTCCCAATAGCAAGAACTCAGATAAACCTGAGGAGAAAGTCTATTCTCAGAAGGACGTCGACACGAGGGTTGTTCTGAAATCAAAACCCGAGCCTAAATACACGATCGAAGCGTGTAGGAAAGGGATCGTAGGCTTTGTGCTGTTACAGGCCATCTTTGCTGCTTCAGGAAATGTCACAAACATCGAGGTGCTTGAAGGATTACCAGGAGGCTTGACTGAATCGGCGGAGAAATCAGCTCGAAAAATAAAATTCAAACCGGCTATGAAGGACGGACGCCGAGTCTCCATATCTATCAAGCTTGAATATAACTTAATTGGAATCCTTTGCCGTCATGTGATTAAGCGCTACCCGACTCGTCATGATTAAACTCGGAGTAATCGGATACGGCTACTGGGGACCCAACCTGGTGCGCAACTTCATGGAAGCTGCGGGATCCACCGTCGTGGCTGTTTGCGATCTGCGGCCAGAGCGGTTGGCCATGGTCAAGAGTCGATATCCCTCAATCAGGACGCCCACCAATTGGCAGGATCTCCTCAACGATCCGGAGATCGACGCGGTCGCCATTGCCACACCTGTCTCGTCGCATTTCGAGCTGGCCATGGCAGCGCTTGGTGCTAACAAGCATGTGTTGGTTGAGAAACCCCTTGCGTCGACATCTGAACAAGCCCTGCAACTAATCTGCGAAGCTACTCGCCGCCAACGCGTTCTAATGGTCGATCATACGTTTGTTTACACCGGCGCAGTGCGGAAGATTCGGGAACTCATTGCCAGCAATGCTCTGGGCGAGATCTATTACTACGATGCCGTGCGCGTCAATCTGGGTCTGTTTCAGCATGATGTGAACGTTATCTGGGACCTGGCAATTCACGATCTCTCGATCATCGACTACGTCTTACCCTCCCGTGCCCTGGCCGTTTCGGCGACGGGTATCAGCAACATACCGGGACAGCCGGAAAATGTCGCCTACATAACGCTCTTCTTTGCTAATCCTCAGATTGCCCACGTGCATGTCAATTGGCTCACTCCAGTAAAGGTCCGGCACACGCTTATCGGTGGCAGCGAAAAAATGATTCTCTATGACGACCTGGAGCCCAGTGAAAAAGTAAAGATCTACGATCGGGGCGTTACCGTCTCTCAGAGTCCCGAGGCCGTATACGAGATGCTCGTCAGTTATCGATCGGGAGATATGTGGGCGCCGCGCCTGGAGGCGACCGAGGCTTTGCTGACCGAGGCGCTGCACTTTATCGACTGCATTAACAATGGTACGCAGCCGGAAACCGACGGGCAGGCGGGGTTAAGGTTGATATATATCGTGGAAGCAGCGGAGCGTTCTCTTCGCGAGCGCGGAAAGCTTGTTGAGATTGGGTAGGTAGATCACGCAAAGACGCAAAGTGGGCAAAGACGCAAGGATGAGAGCTTTAAACATTTTCCAGGTTTTCTTTGCGTTTTTGCCCTCTTTGCGTCTTTGCGTGACACTGTTTGATTCGATTTACGCTCGACCGCTGAGATACTAGTTTAAAAACCGATGATTCCATTTGTAGATTTAAAGGCCCAGTATTTAAGCATCAAAGATGAGATCGATGCGGCGATCGCAGCAGTTCTCGAGAGCTGCCAGTTTGTTTTGGGCGAGCAGGTGGAAGCCTTTGAATCCGACTTTGCAGACTATTGTCAGGTGAGCCACGCTGTCGGAGTTAACTCCGGCACCAGCGCCCTTCATCTCGCTTTGCTTGCAGCCGGCGTTCAACCCGGCGACGAAGTAATCACCGTCGGTTATACATTCGTCGCCAGTGTAGCCGCCATCTGCTACACGGGTGCAAGGCCCGTCCTCGTCGATATCGATCCGCGCTCGTGCACCATGGATCCAGCCCGTGTGGAAGCAGCAATCACTCCGCGCACGAAAGCGATCATGCCGGTTCATTTGTATGGAACCTGCGCGGACATGGATCCGATTCTCGAGATCGCTCACCGGCATGACCTGATCGTGATAGAAGATGCCGCCCAGGCCCATGGAGCCGAATACAAGGGACAGCGCGCGGGCAACATCGGCAACCTTGCCTGTTTCAGTTTTTATCCGGGAAAGAACCTGGGTGCTTACGGAGAAGGCGGAGCGGTGGTAACGAATGATCGCGAATACGCGGAGGTCGTCAAACGGCTGCGCGATCACGGGCAGAGTCAGAAGTACCACCACGATGAGGTTGGTTACAATTACCGCATGGAAGGAATGCAAGGGGCCGTGCTGGGTGTGAAGTTGCGCCATCTCGACGATTGGAACACCGCCCGGCGCCAGCACGCTGCAGCTTACCGCGCCTTGTTAGCAGACACTGGTCTTCGTTTGCTGGAGGAGATTCCTTACGCTCGATCGGTCTACCACATTTTCCCGGTTTTCACTACGCAGCGAGATCATCTGGTGGAACACCTGAAAGCTCAGGGCGTCTCCACCGGCATTCACTATCCAATTCCTGTTCACTTGCAGTCGGGTTATCGTGACCTGGGCTACAAGGTGGGCGACTTCCCACACACGGAGCAAGCCTGCAACGAGGTTCTCTCACTTCCAATGTACGCAGAACTCTCGAGTGAGGCAGTGATAGAGGTCAGTGACGCGATACGACAGTTCTGTTTGCAATCCGCAGAAGCTCTCCGTTAAGAATACGGGGCAGGAACAGCAAGCAGATGGGAGAATTACGAGGCATTAGTCGAAAGAGTAAATTTACATTTTTCCTTTCATGTTTTAGCGAGTTGTTGGCTTCTTGTTCGTGTCCGTTCGTGTGATTTCGTGGATCGTTCTTCCCCATGGCCCAACAAACGATCCACGAAACAACACGAATCACCACGAAATGAGATCAAACAATAACTGGACATGAAAAATGAGGAATGAAAAATGGGAAATGATTCCTTCTGCTCCTGCAGTCTGCCTCCTGAAAAATGCTTATCTGGATTGATCTCGCAAACGCGCCGCACGTTCCCTTTTTTCACGCCTTGGCAAAAGAGTTTCAGGAGCGTGGCCATGAGATAGAAGTGACCGCGCGTGATTTCGCCGAGACCGTGGAACTGGCCCGGGCGGCGGGTTTCACGCCGGAAGTCATTAGCGGACATGGCGGGCGCGATTTGAAGGCCAAAGCCGGTAACCTGCTCCAGCGGTCTTGGGCTCTCCGAGGGTGGGCCCACCCGCGACCATTCGATATCGCTGTCAGCCATAACTCCTATTCGCAAATCCTGGCTGCGCGGGCGCTCTCATTGAGAAGCGTTACCTTAATGGATTATGAGCATCAGCCGGCAAACCATCTGGCCTTTCGATTCGCCGGGCGGATCATTGTCCCTCGGGTTTTTCCAGAAGCCGCGTTGGCGCGATATGGCGCGCACGCCGCAAAGGTAAAGCGTTACAATGGTACCAAGGAAGACGTATACCTGGCTGACTTCAAACCGGATCCGGGTTTTGAAGATGAATTGCGCGATTTAGGGATTCGCCGCGCCGATGTGCTGGTAGTAGTCAGGCCCCCGGCGCGCGAAGCCTTGTATCATCGCTTCGACAATGAACTCTTCGATGAGTTGTTGGAGCGACTATCCGCGCACAGTATGGCGAAAGTGATTTTGTTGCCGCGTAATGAGTCGCAGCGCGCGACATACGGCGAGAGAGCGAACGTGAAGCTAATTTTACCGGAACAAGCGCTTAGCGGTCCGAACCTCATCGCGTCCAGTGATCTGGTCATCAGCGCGGGCGGCACCATGAATCGGGAAGCCGCGGCTCTGGGTGTCCCGGCAGCTACAATTTATGCAGGAGAGTGGGCGGCGGTTGATGAGGAATTGGTTCGCGAAGGACGTCTGACACGAATCGTTACGCATGAAGACCTGGTGAATTTGCCTATCGAGAAAAAGGAAGAACCCCAACCACGCCGCGCGTTGCACGTGCGGGCAGAAGTGGCTGATTTGATTTTGGAAGCATGACGAGCAAGATGCCGGAGTGGAATAGACTTTAGTCTGTGTTGCCGGTTGAGCGGCAAAGACGATTGCTTGACCCAGGGTGTTTTGAGATCACTGACAAAGTCTATGCCACTTCGGCACCCGGCACCCGATACCGACACCTATTTCAATGAGAGCCGAACGCATTAAGAACCGACGAATCCCGGCCAGCACTGTGCGGGTTCCCGGACGAGCGCCGCAATGGGTTATTCCCACTGTAAAGTTGGCGCTGGTCATCGGGGACGCGCTCATAGCCGCATTCTCGTTCGTCGGAGCGTTCTACTTTCGTGAAGGCGCCTCTATCCTCGAACGAACCGCCAACGGTGGGTTCCAGTGGAGCAGGGAGTTTGCTCCTTATGGGACGCTGCTATTGTTCGTGGTGCTGATCCGTTTGCTGATCTTGCAATACTACGACCTCTACCGGTTGCGCGGTGAGTTTTCGTTCTTCGACGATGCGGTCCGCCTCTTCAAATCGATCGCGATCGGATCACTGCTGATCGTAGCCGCCGCTTTTCTGTATCGTGGCGGTTTTCAGTATCGCGCCTTCTCCTATGCGCGGGCCATCTTCGTGCTCGACTTTCTGCTCTCGTTCGCGGGCGTCGTTACACTGCGAGCGTTGGTAAGAAGCTTGCAGATGTTTGCCAGACAGCGGCAGCTTAATCTGATTCCCACCCTGGTGGTCGGCCAAGGCGCCGAAGCAGCTCTGTGTATCAGGGAAATGCGCGAACGACCGTCCCTTGGCTACCGCGTTATTGGAGTTGTCGAGAACAGCGCAATTGAAGGGCCGGGCCGGGCAACTTACGAAGGTGTGCCCGTCATCGGCAACCTGGCCGGACTTCCGGAAGCTATCCGCGACTCAGGAGCTAACGAAGTAATAATCACTGATCCCCGCGTCGATGGAGATGCGCTCTTCGATGTCATGATGCGCAGCGGGCGACGCCGGGGAGTAGAGTTTCGCATCGCGCCCAACCTCTTTAATTGCCTGCCAAGCAAAACCGAGATCGATCAGATCGGCGCTCTGCCAATGATCCGGCTTTTTCGGGAACCACTTTCAAATGCCTGGAGGATTGTTAAGCGCGTTTCTGACATTGTGATCGCCCTGCTTGCACTGGCGTTGCTCTCGCCGCTTTGGCTCATTGTCGCGGTGCTTATCAAGTGGAATTCCAAAGGGCCCATCTTCTTCAAGCAGGAGCGCGTGGGCATGGACGGACGCATCTTTCTCGTCTACAAATTTCGCACGATGCTGGTGGATTCGGATCACACCATTCATGAGGAATATCAGCGCCTGTTTATTGCCGGACGGGCAGAAGCGAACCTCGGTGACGCCGAGCGACCCGCATACAAGCTCCCCGCTGACCCCCGCATCACGCGTGTTGGGCGATGGTTGCGACGCACCAGCCTGGACGAAGTACCACAGCTCTTTAATGTGCTCCTTGGTGATATGAGCGTGGTTGGCCCGCGCCCGCCGATTCCGTATGAAGTCGAAGCTTATGAACTGGCCCACCGTAAACGTCTGGACATGAAGCCGGGTTTGACTGGTTTGTGGCAGGTGTCGGGACGAAACCGTTTGCCCTTTGAAGAGATGGTCCGGCTCGACCTGTTCTACATCGAAAACTGGTCGCTTCTACTAGACTTGAAAATCATCCTGCGGACTGTCCTGGTAGTGCTTCGCGGCGATGGGTACTAACTCGACCGCTGTCTGGCGCCTCGAGCACTGAAATTTCCAGTAGAGTCCTATTCGAGTTTAACAAAGGACGATCCACGAAATGACACGAACCAACAGCATCGACGGAATGGCATGGAAGCTGTTTCAAACTCGATTTGAATTACGCTGCGATCGCTATTTGAGCCTAGGGTTGCTTCAACCCCAAGGCTCGAGTTCCATTAAAGGTAGCGACCTGGCCGTCTCCGTACCACTAGCACAGTTTGAGTCCGTCTGACGATATGCACTCAACTACAGAACAGGAAGCGGTAGCGACCTGGCCGTCCCGGTACCACTAACAAAGTTTGAGTCTGTCGCAACGGCCAGGTCGCTACCGCTCCTGTTCTGTAGTTGAGTGATACTCTCATTGGTTCTGGTTGCCTTACAATTCTGAAGCCCGACGATTGAAGACAGTCGACTTCTGCCGCGCAAGTCAGGGCAAGGTACCGAGGTCGCGCATCACTCCGCGCTGGTACAGAAAAGCATGGACTACGGGGTTGCCATCCGCGTCCGTCTCGCCGGTCTCGGACTCGCCCACGACCTCGCCGAGGTTGTTGATGCTGAATGCAAGGCTATAGCTCCCTCCGAGCGTACCGAGGTCTACAGCACCTTGCGGCGAGACGTAGTTCATATCAGTCACACCGCGGCTTTACCCCGGTGTTAAAGCGTCGTCCCACGTCTGAAACCGTTTTAAAGGTTGTTCTTGAATTTATCGACTCGACTCACTGTATACCGTTACCATCAAACTATGACTAAATCTCTTTTCGGCTTCACCGCCATCTTCGTGCTCCTGCTGGCAGGTTCTACCTTTGTTCACGCGCAGAGAGATGTGGGTGTGCGGCCGACGGACTCGGGTGGTCCGCTGATGCCGGAGCAGGCGGCCTACGATATTAAGTCCTACGATCTTGATCTGCGCATCAACCCCACCGAACAATCCATTAAGGGTGTCATGACTGCGCAAGCGCTGATCGTGCATCCGACTGCCTGGTTCGTGCTGGATCTCGATCCTCCCCTGACCGTTGACTCAGTTGCGCTCGAAAATTCGACTGGTAACCCGGAAGCACTCAGCTTTGAAAGGCGAGCAGGGAAATTGTGGATAGCTTTCCCGCTTACCAAACAGCCGGGCGATAATGTGCGCGTGCGTGTCTCGTACGGTGGCAAGCCTCGAGTCTCACCACGTCCGCCCTGGGCCGGAGGCTTTGTTTGGTCGAAAACCGCAAGCGGTCAACCTTGGATAGGGCTTGCTTGTCAGAGCGATGGCGCTGATCTCTGGTTTCCGGTGAAGGACCATCCTTCGGACGAGCCCGATACGGTTTCGTTGCACTTCACCGTGCCTCAGCCGCTCGTCGTCGCCTCTAACGGAAGCTTGCGAAGCGTCGTCAAGAATCGGGATGGCACCCAAACCTTCAATTGGTTTTCGTCCAATCCAATTAACAACTACAACGTCACGCTCAATGTTGCCCCTTACAAAACAATTCAGGATAAGTACACGAGCACCTCAGGCGCAGTGGTGCCGGTCACGTTCTGGGTACTGCCTGAGGACTATGACAAGGGAATCGTGCTGGTTAAGCAGACAAAAGATTACCTGCGCTTCTTTGAAGAGTATCTGGGACCTTATCCCTTCCGCACCGAGAAGGTCGGTATTGCCCACACCAATTACCTGGGGATGGAACATCAAACCATCATCTCTTACGGCAACCATTTCAAATTTGACGCCGACGGGTTTGACTGGCTGATGTTTCATGAGTTGGGACATGAATGGTGGGGCAACCTGGTAACTGCAAGCGACTGGCGCGACTTTTGGATACATGAAGGTTTTCAAAGCTTCATGGATACGCTTTACCTCGAGCGATTGCGGGGGAAGGATGCGTATTTTAAGGGCATGACAAACCGGATGAGGAGTTTACGCAACATGCAGCCGGTGGCGCCGCGCGAATCACGCACAACGGTGCAAATGTACATGGCCGGCCCGGATTATGTGCGCAGCGACGGAGACATCTATGGCAAGGGCGCGGTCATCCTGCACACACTCCGTTATTTAATTGGTGACAAGCCTTTCTTCGCGGCCCTGAGACGAATGGCCTACCCGTATCCGCAGATGGAGAAACTTACCAATGGTCGCCAGGTTCGGTTTACTACCACTGACGACTTTCAACGGATCGCAGAAACTGCATCGGGCGCCAAGCTTGATTGGTTCTTTGAAGTCTACTTGCGTCAGCCCAAGCTCCCTCGGTTGCTCAGCGAACGAAATGGCGATCAACTAAAACTCCGCTGGGAGTCGCCGGAGGGCTTGCCTTTCCCAATGCCGGTTGAGGTCAGGATCGGGGATTCCACGAGGCTTTTTGACATGCCAGGTGGTGCCGTCACGATACCTGTTGAAGCTGGGAAGACAGTGGTGGTGGATCCGCATAATTGGGTTCTGAAAGCCCAGTAGAGAGGGAGATCTATTTGACATACCTCATTTGACATTTCTCATTTGCCATTTGCACCGAGCGAGGTCGTGAGTGATGTTGAGGCGGTTCCGCTGCAATGCTCGCCGGGCTTCAGTACCCGCGCTACCAGCGGCAGTATGAGAACCAATTAAGACCGTTGAGCCTGAGACGCGCGTAACGAGAGCGACTGACTACAAAACCAATGGGAGTATCTCTCGATTACAGAACAGGAAGCGGTAGCGACCTGGTCGTTGCGACAGACTCAAATTGTGTTAGCGGTACCGAGACCGCCAGGTCGCTTCCGCTTCCTGTTCTATTGTTGAGTGCATATCGTTAGAGGGTAATGATTTCGCGGCCACGCTGTTTTCAGTTCTCCCCGCTACCCGCGAGCAAATAGACTTTCATGACTGCGGACCAGTTCACCAATAAGATCACGCGGCCATCATCGCACACTCGCATTGGTCTGCCTGCGCGTGACGTGAAGTTTGCCGATCTCGCCACTGCCGGCAGAACTCTGGCGGTACAACTCGATAACTATCTGAAAAGCGAAGGAACGGTTGTCGTTGCGATTGCGCGCGGTGGCGTGCCCGTGGGAGTGGAGGTGGCTAACCGGCTCGGCGCGCCAGTCGACATTATTCTCATCCGGAGGCTATTGTCGCCGCGCGGCCCGGGTTCAGCGATCTGCGCCTTTAACGTGGGTGGCACTCTGGTAGTCGACGAGGATCTTCCACTGCCCCCACCTGTGCCGAAGACTCCGCTGGAATACTTCGTCGCTGACGCTCTTGAAGGATTGGCCATCAGGGAAAAGGCATGCCGCGGCGTGCGCCAGGCGCTTGAACTCGCGAGCAAGAACGTGCTCCTCATTGACAACGGCATTCACACGGGCTCGACGGTGCTCGCGGCGATAAGAGCGCTACGTTCATTGAAACCATCGCGGCTAGTGGTTGCTGTTCCGGTCGCGGCGCTGTCGAGTGCCGCAGCCGTACAAGCGGCGGCGGACGAGGTAGTCTGCCTCGCCTGGCCTGAGCCGTTTGGTCATGTCGGTCTTTGGTACACTAATTTCAACGTCCCCAACGAGGAACAGATCCGCCAGATGCTCGACCAGGTGCCACCGCGCGCTTAGTCGAAGTTTTCATCTAACGGGATTTTTGGAAGGAAATTTTAGGCTATGGACGAACGCCTGACGGAAGCCAATTTCACCAAACACCTGAACACGGTGTTTCGGGTGAAAGTCAGCGCGCCACGGCTGGTGGAGTTGAAGCTAGTTGAAGTCAAAGGTTATGCAAGTGGTGCGAACGATCCGAAGGGAATGGAGCGGTTCTCGCTTTTCTTCAACGGCCCGGGCGATCTGCAGCTTCCGCAGCATACTTACGAGCTTGAGCACGATCATCTCGGCTCGCTTGATATCTTCCTCGTTACTGTAGCGCAAGATGAACGGGGCTTCCTCTACGAAGCAGTCTTTAACTATTTCAAGTAGCGGTTATCCGCAGATTACAGAGAATACTTTAAGCTTTGAACTTGGTACTTTGAGCTTTGTTTGGGTTGCGCTACTTGATCGGTCACTTCCAGGGCGAGGATCAAAGATCAAAGAACACAGTACAAAGGTCTAAGTTCTAAGTTCCGATTGTGTAATCTGCGGATTGTCTTCGGCCCGCCATTCCATGTGCTTGTAAGCGCCGAGGTCCTCGATGACGACGAAGCCGAGCCTTTCATAAAAGCGGTGAGCGTTGTTGTTGAGCGCGAAAACCATGTGCCTGAGAAGCTTGTTGGCGCCAGCAGCTTCATCCATCAGTGTGCGCAATAACAGCGTGCCTACGCCGCGATTTTGAAACTCCCTAAGCAGCGCAATATCGAGCAGACGGATCTGGTCCGCATCTATGCCAACCCAGATTCTTCCCGCCGGTTGATCGTCAACGAAAATCACTTCGTACCGTGCGTCGGGATAGCGCGCATCGTATTCGCGTCGTTGCATCTCAAACTGCCAGCGAACGAAGGCTTCCTTCTGACCGTCGGGCCACAGGACCTGGGCCAATTCTTCTTCTCGTGAATTGGCGTAAACAGCAAGTAGAAATTCGGCGTCATCGCCCGTGACCGGACGCAGAACTATACTGCCTCCTTCCGGCAGCGGAGTCGGAGCCTGGCCCTGATCCCTCGCAACATTTTTCATGAAACAGGATAAAACAAGCCGCGGTATTCGCGGATACGCGGATCAGAATAAAATCAAACGCAGCAGAGCCGACAAGAGATAACGCTCCCAATCCTTCTGCCAGGTTGTTCTGATCCGCGGATATCCGCGGCTGAAAATCTTCGTCTAGAGTAAGTGGGTGATTACTGCCTGGTAGAGTATTTGACTGTTGTCCCCGGAGCGCTGAAGGAACAGGTCAAACTTTCCAAGCACAGCATGTTCAATCACGTGGATGCTGGTAAATGGGGGCAACGAGCTCGAAGCGCTAAAAGTTAGGGAAAAGGAGTCAGTCCTTCGAGTGCTGCCTGTGGTAATCCTGGTTGCAGGTGGTTTGAACTCCTTGACGCTGACGAGTTTCAGCTCCACCGATCGGCCGCGCGCATCGCGGCCAATGAAGGTGCCGCCAACGTAAGGCTCAAAGGTTGCGCGGTCGTAATATAAGATCGGATTCTGCTGGGCTTCGTACGGAACTTCAAATTTGGAAATGGGGCGGTCTGGCACTCGCTTCTGTCCGAAGGCGGATTCGCCCGCTTTAAAGATAAGGCCCGCTGAGAGGGCCGTAAGCGCACCGGATTTTATGAACTTTCGTCTTGATACGGACATGGGGGACTATTTCTCCTTGATTTTTATTCCTCGGGTGGGGCGGGTCGGCAGCCGCGGCACAAGTGTAAGTGCTGCGGAGCGAACTGACAACCTAAATCAAATCCTGTCAAGAATATCTGCCCTGCGCTTTGCGAGGCGGATCTCTGATGATGAAACTACTAATCCGGTACATTTTCCACAACGAGCACTCTTTTACGTAACTTCTTGTAATTCCTTACCTGCCAGTTTACAATCTGTGAGCCATTCGTCGGAAAGACCGTTTCGAATCGCGCGAACGATCGCCTCAGAGCCAGATTCGGGCGCTACCACCCAACCCGTTACAGGCGAATATTAGCTCTTGAACTTTCCAAACACTTCCACGCTTGCTCCCTGCCGGGTTTCCATCCCGTTCGGGACCGTTGCGAGCGATTAATGACTGGTCTCGAGTTTTAGCCAGGGAGTCCCATATATGTCTGAACCATTCCTGTCAGAAATTAAGATCGTTAGCTTTAATTACGCTCCCCAGGGCTGGGCACTGTGCAATGGGCAATTGCTGCCTATTAACCAGAATCAGCCTTTGTTCTCGTTACTTGGCACCACGTACGGTGGAAACGGCCAGACGACCTTTGCGCTTCCCAACTTGCGCGGGCAGGTGCCCATCCACACCGGCAATGGCCACAGCCTGGGCGAAACTGCCGGCAGCACAGCCACCACGCTCAACATTCAGCAACTGCCTACGCACTCTCACGCATTACAGGCATCAACCGCTGTGAGCAATACTGACACGCCAAGCAGCACAGCCTTACTCGGAAGTAGTACCCCGAACGATCTCTACACAGGGCCCGCTAGTCTGGTTACCAAGGCGCCAGGTACCGTAACTAATATCGGCGGCAGTCAGCCGCATAACAACATGATGCCGTACCTGGTGCTGAACTTCATTATCGCGCTTCAGGGCATCTTCCCGTCGCGGAACTAAAGGAGAGACTCATATGCCGGAACCCATGGTGGGAGAAATCAGGATGTTCGGGGGCAACTTCGCCCCCAATGGCTGGATGTTATGTCAGGGTCAGACGCTGCCAATCTCCGAGAATGAGACGCTATTTCAGTTGATCGGCACCACATATGGCGGCGACGGTCAGAGTACGTTCAACCTGCCGAACCTCGCGAGTCGTGTCCCAATACATCAGGGGACTGGGCCGAATGGCACCACCTACCAGATCGGTGAGATGGCCGGCACTGAGCAAGAGACGCTAACCGTGCAGCAGATACCCGTTCATTCGCATCCGATGCTAGGGTCCTCTAACACCTCAACATCACCAACCCCCACTGCGAACATGATAGGAAAATCCACACAGATTGACCTCTTCATCAACGCCCAGCCAGGCGATGCACTAAATGTTAATGCAATCACTCCGGCCGGCGGCAGCCAACCCCATGAGAACGTGCAGCCGTTCCTTTGCATCAACTTTATTATCTCGCTATTCGGGGTATTTCCCAGCCCAAATTAGGAGAAGAAAATGTCTGACCAGTTCGTAGCTGAAATTCGCATCTTTCCATTCAACTTCCCGCCGACCGGGTGGGCCTTCTGTAACGGGCAGCTATTGCCGCTCTCACAGAATACGGCGCTTTTTTCGCTGCTTGGCACAACCTACGGCGGGGACGGGAAGTCCACCTTCGCGCTGCCCGACCTTCAAGGAAACGCACCCATGCAGCCCGGTCAAGGGCAAGGATTATCGCTGCGAGACCTCGGACAGGAGGGCGGGACCGAAGCAGTCACACTGCTCGTCTCCGAGATACCCCTTCACACTCATGGCTTGATGGCTGTAGGGAGCGACCCCGCAGAATCGAACGATCCGACTAACAACGCGCTGGCCCGTTCCAAGAATGGTAACGCGTATACGACCACTCTAAATCCATTGGTACTGATGGCTTCTCAGACGCTCCCGCCAGCGGGAGGCGGTTTGCCGCACAGCAACTTGCAGCCGTACCTAACCTTGAGTTTTTGCATCGCCCTGCAAGGCATTTTCCCGCAGCGACCTTAGATCGCGACTTCAGCGTAAGCGGGCCGTTCATCACCGCGCGTCAGTTTTACGCACCTTCAGTAGCAGAAGTTAGCCAGCAACACGTGAAGTTTGGAACTCATCAGCCGGGTATGATCGGAATTCCTTTGGCTGGCAATTGTGTAAGCTTTTAAGGGCGAAATGCGTCGCACCTTCGGAGCTTTATTGTTCCTTTGTGAGCAGGTAGAACTCCGGAGTTAACGCGCAAGCAGAAAGCCCTTCAAGGAGCCCTATGACCCACTACACCCCATCCCTCAATAGTCGTAATCGCAGAACACTCATTGCCAGTGTGCTCACATATGTGATGCTGATGAGCCAGCTAGCGCCAATGGCGATGGCCATTAATGGTTCAGCCGTGAGTAATGCTCGCGCAGGAACATCTGACATTGAGCGAAAAAACACAAGTGAGGTGCCGCCGGAAGGGCGCGTCGTCGATTCTTTCGCTCCCGTGCCAGTACCCCTCAGAGTGACGACTGCGGGGATGGTGCCGATCATCACGGCCACGAAAGTGGATTCTTTTCCCGACCCCGATATGGACGGGAAAGTAAGCCCCGGTCAGACCATCACCTATAGTGTAACCATCACCAATAGCGGGCCCGACCCAGCGACGAACCTGACGCTAACTGACACAATCGACCCGAACACAACGCTCGTCCCTGGCTCCGCCGTATCGACGCCCATCGCTTTTGCTGACGCTTACAACGTTGTGGGCAACGTCCGCATTCAACCGAACGCTGCGCAAGGTTTGCTCGCCAACGACATCAATCCGGACACCGGTAACAATACGGGGCTGACAGCTAGCGGCGGAACAACCTCAACGCAGGGCGGGAACGTGGCGATCAACGCCGACGGCAGCTTCAGCTACGACCCGCCGGTGGGCTTCACCGGCACGGACACCTTCACCTACACAGCGACGAGCGCCAACGGCACGGACACTCGGACCGTCACGCTGACGGTTGCGGGCATGATCTTTTTCGTAAACGACGATGACCCGACCGCCGGCGGCGACGGGCGTCTAACGAACCCGTTCAACTGCCTCGTTGGCGCGGGCTGCTTCAGCGCTTCGACAGCAGACGAAGCGGGCGACAACATCTTTCTCTTGAACGGCGCATATACAGGTGGGCTGACTCTCCTGGCCAATCAGAAACTCATCGGTCAGGGTGCGAGCGACACGCTAGCCAACATTGCAGGCGTCGGCGCTGTTGAGCCCTATAGCGACCCGCTACCGGTGACCAACGGGAATCCGACCAGCGTCACGATCACGACCGGCGGCGCGAACGCCATCACGCTCGCGCCAGACAACACGATTCGCGGCTTTACGGTTGGAAATACGGGAGCCGGGACGAAAATCATTGGCAACGGCTTCGGGTTTCTCACGGCCGGCAACAGCACTTTGCCGGACCTTGTGCTCAACGGCACCGGGCAGGCACTCAATTTGAACAACGGTACGTTCGTCGCGACTTCCGCCTTTGCGAGCGTAGCAACCACGAGCAGCGCCGCGCAGGGCATCAGCCTCACGGGCAACATCGCGGGCACGGTCGCATTTGGGAGCACCACGGTCTCCGGTTCGGCCGCGCAGGGAATCCTCGTTAGCCAATCGACCGTCAGCGTGAACTTCGGCAACACCTCCGTCTCGGGCGGTACCGACGGGATCTCTCTTCAGAACAACTCGGCGGGCACACGTACCTTCGGCACCCTCTCCATCTCGAACAACAGCGGTGTGGGCTTCCTGCACGGCGCAGGGGGCGGCAACGCGAACGTCACCGGAGCGACTTCGATCCCCGCCACCGGGCAGATTGCACCCGTTGGAACCGGGATCGATATCCAAAGTCTCGCGGGTGGGACCACTGTCACCTTCGCTGCGACGACCGTGAACAAGGCGAACGCGGGTACAGGTGTGAACCTCGGCGGCGGCGGTGGGACCGGTAACGTTGGCAACGTGACTTTCAATAGTCTCGCCATCACAACCTCGAACGGCCCGGGATTAGTTGGCACGGGCAACACCGGACAGATCAACGTTACGACCAACGCAGGCAGCATCTCGTCCACGAACGGGCCCGCCATCAACATCACGAAGGCGGCAGCGCCAGCCACCCCAATCACGCTCAATTTCAGTACTGTTGCTTCTACCAATAGCGGAACTCAGGGAATTAACCTCGACCGAGTCAGCGGCAATATGACGATCATCGCTACTACGGTAACAAACCCGACCGGCGCGGGCATTCAAGTGCAGAACACCAGCGTCGGCGGAACGATGAACTTCGGTAACACGAATTCCACGCAGTCCGGCGGCACGGGTGTCTTAATGAGCGCTAATGCAGGCGCCGTTACGTTCGCCGACCTCGACATCACGCCCGACTCCAGTCAGCGCGCGCTGTTAGCGCAGAACAACACGGGCGCCATCACCTCGACTACTGGAACAGTAAGCACCACGACGGCCACTGCTGTCGAAATCACCGGAGTCAGCGCTGTCACTCGCACTCCGCTTAACATGCAGTTCGAAAGCATCTCGGCAAACGGCTCAAATTCTATTGCCAGCGGCCTCGTCCTCACGAATGCTTCCGCCACAGGGTCACCCGGCGGCTTCCGCATCAACGGCACGGGAACGACCGACGGCTCCGGTGGCACCATTCAGAACACGACGACGCGCGGGGCAAATCTCAACAATGTTGACTCGCTCGTGCTAAGGAATATCAACTTCACCAACGCCAACGCGACGACAGACGCTGGCGGGGCTGGCGTCTGTGACGACCTCAACATCGCGGCTTGCCATGCGGCTATCTACCTGAACGGCGTGACGACACTCGCCACGCTCGACAACCTCAACATTACCGGCACAATGGTCGAAAATGGTATCACCGCCGTTGGAGTAGCAAACTTCAAGCTCGACAACAGCATCCTCGACGGGTGTGGCAACGAGGCAAACGAAAGCTGCGTCGAGGCTCAGAATCTGTCGGGCACATCCACTGTTACTTCCACTGAAATCCGCTTCTCTGAGACGAACAGCTTCGACCTGGTCAACACTGACCAGACCCTTAACCTGACCGTCAGCGGCTCCACCTTTCGCGACACGCAGACCACCAACTCAGGAGGACCGGTCAACACCAACGGCGAGGGCGGCTTCCAGTTCCGCAGCTTTAGCACCGCCGCCGGCACGCCGACGACGACCATAAACATCCTCAATAGCTCGTTCCTCCGCCTTCGCACCCAGGGCATCCAGGCCATCGCGGAGGACGACACCATCCTGAACATCGACATAAATGGCAACAGCATTGATGCGCAAGCCGACATTGGAACCGGCATAGACTTGAACTCGAACGACACTGCGAAGGTCAACTTTAACGTCATCAGTAACCCGACCATCCAGAGCCGAGGGGGTGGCGCGGTTAACATTACATCCTTCCTGAATAGCGACATCGAGGGACGCATCAACAACAACTCCGACATCGAAGTTCTGGGCGGGGCGGGTATTGCTGTCCGTCTCGTCGCGCAAGAAACCAGCCGGATGATCGTCGAGATCAATGGCAACACAGTCTCAAACATAAACGGCACTGAGGACACCGCCATCGACGTGCAGTCGCGCTTCCAGACCGCTCGCGTCGACGCTACAATCACCAATAATAACGTTTCCGTCGAGCCCACCGGAATCGCATCAATCAACCTTATCTCTGGTTCGTCCACCGCCGGTGAGTCGAACATTACTTGCGGAGATGTTGCCAACAACACCACCAACGGGGCAGCCGTCGCAGCCCGGGCCTTCAGAATTCGCATCAGCGACCTCTCGAACACGAACAGGATGTTTCTGGAAGGCTTCGTTGAAGCAGGTACGTCTCTCCAAGACACCGAGGCCACGTGGAACAGCAGAGGCAACACGCCCGTGAGCTCCGCGGGCAGCGAAGTCGCCGTCAGCGTCACCGGCACTGCAGTCGGGCCGCTGGCCCCTCCGGGAGGCGTGTGCAACGCCGTGGATATCTCCGGAGACTTTAGTCCCGCCATCGCTCAGCTCGGCGATGTTCATGTTCCCGGCGCGCCGGTGGCACAGGTCGCCGCGACTTCGAGCACGGAGAGCATCACCAGCCGTCCATTCATCTCTTCGCCGCAACGGCGTTCCTTGGCAGGTGCGGCTGAGATTATCCCGGCCAACCATATAGCAATCGCGGAACGTAATCGGCTCGGGCTGAGTGCCCACTCGAAGCGGGACGGCGGCACGGCCTTCAACTACGCCGCGGCGGCCACTTCGGCGCCACTCGGCCAAACTCAAACGCGCGGGTCGCAAGATAAACAGACCCAGGGTGGCGGCGGTAAGGCTGGGGCACCTTCGACTACGGGAAGTACCTCACAACAGACCGCGGCACCCCCAAAACCAACGGTCCGAACAGCGACCCCTGGCGTCGTAGTGGATCCTGGAGTGCGCTTTGTACCAAAACCGAGACCGGTAGTTACGCCGCCGGGTGATGGCCTTCCCACTCCACCCGTCATCACGGGTGACACTTTGACCTGGAATGTCGGCACATTGCCGGCGGGCCAATCAGTCACGATCACCTTCCAGGTGGTTGTTGATGACCCGATCGCGATGGGCGTGACACAGGTCTCTAACCAGGGCACCGTGACAGCCGACGGCGGGATCAACGTTCTGACTAACGATCCCGACACCGCTGCTCCCAATGACCCGACAATAACGGGTGTCACGGCGCCGCCGGATCTCTTTGTCAGAGACGCGAGCGTGCCCGAACCTGCTTCGGGTTCTTCGTCAATGATCTTCACTCTCGCACTCTCAACACCGGCGCCAATGTCCGGGATCACCGTGACGCTGAGCACGGCGGATGGAACTGCTAACGGCGGCGACTGTGCGTCGGGCAACGACTACACCACGGTCACCGGTGGCACCGTCACCTTCGCCGCGGGCGAGCAGCTGAAGACCTTCCCGGTTACAGTCTGTTCGGACGCGAATGTTGAGGGAGACGAGAATTTCTCCCTGAACGTTACCAGCGCACCCGGGGCCACGATCGCAGACGCCCAGGGCATCGGCACGATTACCGCTAATGTTCCGGGTACGATACTGATCTCCGAGTTGCGCACCAGCGGCCCAGGCGGAGCGGGTGATGACTTCGTGGAGATCTACAACAACACCGACACGGCGCACACCGTACCTGCGGGTGGTTACGGCCTCTTCAAGAGGGGCGCTGACTGCAACGCCTTGCCGATACTAGTCGGAACCATTCCCGCGGCGACAGTAATTCCACAGCGCGGCCATTACCTCTTCGTCGGTACCACCTACAGTCTTGCTAACTACGGCGGAACGGGCGCGGCTACGGGCGACAACACTCTGATGGCCGACATCGAGAGCGACTTCAACGTTGGTCTCTTCTCGACGACTGACCCACTTCAGATCTCCACTACAAACAGGCTCGACGCGGTCGGGTTTGGCGTCAGCACTGGTGGGGTCTGCGACCTGTTGCTGGAGGGCACTACTTTGCAACCGGCCTCAGGCAGCACCTCGGAGCACAGCTTTGTGCGCAAGTTCACCCTTGTCAGTAACGATGTTCCGACACCAAGGGACGTTAACGACAACGCGGCTGACTTTACGGTGGTCTCGACCACGCCGGCCGCACCGGTCGGGTCTAACGCCGCGCCGAAGCTCGGCGCACCAGGTCCCGAGAATCGGACCGGCCCGAACCTGAAGAAGTTTTCGCAGGTGGGAGGTTTGTTCCTCGATCAAACGCAACCTAACTCCGCGTCACCCAACCGCCTGCGCAACCTGTCGCCGGTAACAAACGGAGCGAACGGTACCATTTCGATCCGGCGCCGTTTCGTCAACAACACGGGCGGGTCTATCACCCGATTGCGTTTCCGAATCTATGACATCACGACCTTCCCGGTGCCGGCCGGCACGGCGGACCTGCGAGCACTGAGCTCACTAAATGTTTCAATCAATGGCGTGATGGACCCGGGAACTTGCGCGGCGACCGGTACTCCAGCGACGCCACCGTGCATGGTAAACGCCGAAGGAACGACGCTCGAGACGCCACCGGCACAGCCGAATGGCGGCGGCCTGAACTCCAGCATGGCGGCCGGGACGGTGACAACGGGAACCCCGGTGGTCAACGGGGCGTCGATCAACTTGCAATTCCTCTTCGGCGTGCAGCAAGGTGGCAGCTTCCGTGTCTTCGTAATCGTCGAAGCCCTGCCGTAAACCAGGCGGTTAATAGCCGCCTTAAACAAAAGGGCCGCCTGTCACTCAATTGGACAGGCGGCCCCTTTTATTAATGACGCAAAGGAACGATCCCGAAATCACGATGCCTTACGAATTAATTCGTGTCGCTTCGTGTGATTTCGTGGATCGTTCTTTTGCCTCTGTTATCAATCTTAAACCGGGCGGACGGCGATTTCGGAATCGAGCTGAGCAGAAGGCTGGTCACGAATAACAACCGGCGGCGGTGGATTGGAGACCAGCATCTCCAGCGCTACATCGACCACTTCGTTGATCCTCGAAATAAAAACGATCTGTAAATCCGTGCGCACATCTTCAGGTATATCTTCGACGTCAGCTTCATTGCGCAAAGGAAGAATGATCCGGCGAATGCCCGCTCGGTGAGCAGCCAGCACCTTTTCCTTGATACCTCCCACCGGAAATACCAGACCTGACAGAGTGATTTCACCAGTCATCGCCGTGTCAGGACGCACGCGGCGCCCCGTGTACAGCGATGCCAGCGCGGCGGTTATCGACACACCGGCACTTGGTCCGTCCTTGGGAATCCCGCCGGCCGGAACATGTAGGTGAACTCCATAGTCCCTGAACATATCTGCACTGATGCCAAACTCAGCGGCGTGTGACCACAGATACGACTGCGCAGCACGTGCCGACTCCTGCATGACTTCACCGAGCTGACCGGTAATCGTTAAGCCTTTGCCTCCGGGCAGCAGCGTGGCTTCAATGAAGAGAACCTCGCCGCCCATTTCGGTCCAGGCCATCCCGGTCGCTACGCCGGCAGGCAATTCCTTGCGGGCCTGCTCGGGATAGAATTTCGGCGCGCCCAGATAACCTTTAATGTCGGCGGCCGTGACGGTAACTGATTTGGCCTGTCCCTGGGCAACCTTCAAGGCTACCTTCCGTGCGAGGCTACCGATGTTTCGCTCGAGCTGACGCACACCGGCCTCGCGCGTGTAGCGAGCAGCGATCAGCTCAATCGCCTCATCCTCAATCCTCAACTGATTCTCGTTAAGCCCATTCTCTTGAATCTGGCGGGGAATCAGATACCGGCGCGCAATCTGCAGTTTCTCAGGATCGCTATAGCCGGCGAGATTGATCACTTCCATACGATCTCTAAGCGGCGGCGGAATTGGACCCATCTGATTGGCGGTCGCTATAAAGAAGACTCGTGACAAATCGAATGGCAGATCGAGATAGTGATCGCGGAACGTGTTGTTCTGCTGCGGATCGAGAATCTCCAGCAACGCCGACGCGGGATCGCCGCGGTAGTCGTTGCCCAGCTTATCAATCTCATCCAGCATCAGGACGGGGTTATTAACACCTGCGCGGCGGATCGATTGAATGATTCGCCCCGGCATCGAGCCGATGTAGGTGCGACGATGTCCTCGTAGTTCCGCTTCGTCGCGCATACCACCGAGCGACATGCGTTCAAATTGCCGACCCATAGCGCGCGCGATCGAGCGGCCCAACGATGTCTTACCTACTCCGGGCGGTCCGACGAAACACAGAATAGGACTCTTGGTGTCAGGTCGAAGCTTGATTACGGCCAGAAACTCGAGGATACGTTCCTTCACGTCTTCGAGTCCATAGTGGTCCTCGTCAAGAACCTTGCGTGCTTCCATCAGATCGAGCTTGTCTTCAGACGACTTCCGCCATGGCAATTCCAGAATGTAGTCGAGGTAGGTGCGAATCACGTGGTAATCAGGCGCCGCCGCGGGCAGTCTTTCCAACCGCGTTAGCTCGCGCTCCGCTTCCTTCCTAACGTCCTCCGGCAACTCGGCGGCCGTCAGCCGTTCGCGCAGCATTTCAGCTTCGGCGCGCTCACCACTTTCATCCTCACCCAGCTCCTTTTGGATTGCCTTCATCTGCTGACGCAGAATGTAATCCCTCTGGGCCTTGTCCATCTCCGATTGAGCTTCGGAAGTGATCTTTGAACGCAACTGAATGATCTCCAGCTCGCGCGCCAGATACACGTGCGCCAGGTGCAGTAGCTCGTCGGCCGTTTCGGCTTCGAGCATCTTTTGCTCTTGCTCTACGCCCAGGTTGAGAATCGACCCGAGGAAATATGCGAGACGCACGGGTTCAACCGAGCCCAGGATCGCAACTCGCACTTCGGGTGGCACGCCGGGCAGCAACGCCAGCGCCTGTTGAATCATAGCCTGCACATTACGTTTGGTAGCTTCCACCTCCTCGGGATCCACGATCCGTGGTTCTGGCAGGATCTGAACGAGCGCACGCAGGTGGGGCTCCTGCTGTATCCATTCGATTACCTTTATCCGCTCAGTCCCCTGCGCGATGATGTGCATCGTATCTTCAAGACGCTCCATGCGCTTGATCATCACGAGCGTGCCGACGCTATACAGTTCGCTGGGGGTCGCGTCCGCTCCGGCGGTGCTCTCCGGTCGAACGGTGATACACGCAATCAACTTCTCCGGAGTCGCCAGGGCAGCTTCGACGGCTGCAACTGAACGCGGTCGACCTACGGCAAGCGGAACCACTGTTTCGGGAAAGAGAGTTGTGTTTTGCAGGGCCAGGACTGCCAGCTCGACTGGCTGGGCGCGCTCTTCGCTGGCTGAGACTGTGGCTTGCTGGGTAGGCTCCGTGGTCTCGCCCGGCGCCCCGGATGGTGGAGTTGAAGGTCTGGCCTCTGGTTTTTCCGGACTCTCAGGCATGCTTTAACAACCTTGATTTATTGGGCCGCCTACTTACAACGCATATTAATTAGTAAAAAACCATCGCGGTAATCGTGCGTGAGGGAAGCTTCATCAATCGAACACGGGAATTCAATCTGCTTTTCAAAGCGGCTGTAGGTGATCTCCATCTGTTGGTAGGTGTAACCTTCTCGATAGAAAGTATCGCGGCGGCAGCCTCGAATTATCAGATGTGAGTCGGAAAGTACTATCTCCAGATCATCGACAGAAACACCGGCGAGGTCCACCTTCACCATCCAACCCTCTGCCGCGTGATAAACGTCAGCCGCAGGATTCCAGAGTCGCCCTGAGGGCCTCACCTGATTGCGAATGGCCATCACCTGAAATACGCGATTTGGGTTTGGCATGGCTACAGCTTAAGTGAAAAACGAAAAGGTGAAAAGGCTTGGTGGGAACCACGGAGACGTCGCAGGATTGCCGTATGAAAGCTTATGGGGCTTTTAAAGTTCTATTTTTGCTACGCGTCGGGAGAGGTTAAATCATTTTCCATTTCTCATTTTGTCATTTGGCACGTGAGACTTCTTATTCGTGTCCGTTCGTGTGATTTCATGGATCGTTCTGATCTCCTGGCCAAGCAAACGATCCACGAAACAACACGAAGGATCACGAAATAAGATTCAGGAAAAAATGACGCATGAGAAATGGAAAATATGGAAAATGATGAATTATCTCCCCATCTTCCTTTCTCCGCGTCTCCCCTCGTTCACCCACCGTCGACCTCGGCAATCAACTGCACTCTCGACGTGATCTCGAGTGAACCCACTTCGATCGGCGTCTGAGCCGCGGCCATCGTCCTCATGTCCATTTTTTCATACATGGGAACGGGCGGTCTTGTCGTTCCCTCTTCCTGCACTTCAACGATTCGCAACAGGCGTCCTCCGAGGGCCTGCGCTATCACACGCGCTTTGCCCATGGCTTCCTGAGTCGCAAGGGCCAAAGCCACGTCAAGCGCGGGGCGGTCTTTCCGTAGGGTAAATGCAATTCCGGCAATGTCGTTTGCACCCGCTTGCGCTGTGGCATCAATAACCGCGCCCACCTTCGTCAGGTCACTCAAGGTCACAGTCACGCTGTTGCGCGCTTCGTAGCCAGTGATCGTCGGTGGTTGGTTCTCGCGATAGACTCTTTGCGGTTGCAGACTGTAGCCGCTGGTCTTAACTTCTGCGCCGGCACCCGCCGCGGCCTTGAGCGCTCGTACTACGGCCTCGCTTTTGGCAGCGTTTTCCTGTTGCGCCTCAATCGCCCTTTTGCTTTGCGTCACGACTGAGACTGTAACAATCGCGGTATCCGGCTGCGCCTGGACAATCGAATCGCCTGACACGGTCACGCGCGTGAGCCGCCTTGTGTCCCCTCCGCTTACGGCTTGATTTCCGCTGGCGGGGCCCTGAGCTAAAGGGCGCATCGACCGCACCTCAAACGGTGTCCCTTCCATGTATGTGGTCATCACATCCGACTTTGTGTCACCACTCGCCTCAACCTCAGCGGCTTCTTTAAACCAACTTTCCTTCTGAAATCGTTGCGCATTTAGAAGCAAGTATTTCTGGCCCTCGACCACGACCAGCCAGCCACCCGGTTCAACAGTCTTCTGCAACCGGCCACGAATCGTAACCTGGGTCGCTCCTGCATCTGCCAGGCCCTGCTGAGCCGTAAACAGAGTACCCAGCACGAGCACGCCAAGAATTGTAATTAGTTTTCTCATTATCCCCCTCCAAACTCATTGTCATTCTGCGCCGGGCGAGAGAAAAGTACTAGCGCGGATCCAATGAACGTTTGGTTGAGCCATTTCTTGCCCCCACTTCGCCGTTTAATCGAAATAACCCCACGGGCGAATTCATTCAGAAAATGCAACGATCCACGAAATCGTGGATCGTTCTGAGTTTTTCCGCCGCCGCGTGCTACAGGGAAAATCGCGGAAATCTTGCAACCATTTTTGTGATGAGTATCTCGTCTTGGCAACTTTGGCGGTTTTGCCGCTCACCGCTGTTCGCCGTCAGTCCCGATGGCTTCTACGGGGCAACACGTGAGCGCTTCGTCGCAAGCTGCTCGCTCTTCCTCGTTTTCAGGTTGCTTGTAGACAAAGGAATAACTGTTTTCGTCAGCGCGCATGAAATTCTCCGGCGCAGTATCGCGGCACACATCGCAATCTATGCAGGAAGAATCGACGTAGTAAGCGCCAGCGACGTTCTCGTTAACCTTATCGTTTCGATCGGGCATCAGTGTGATTTTTGATTTTTGATTTGGGATTGTTACTCCCCTTCGGCTAGCCGAATAGATTCCGCGCGGCAATCTAAAATCTAAAATCACAAATCTAAAATCTAAAATCCCTCAGGGGTGGGTCATCTCCTCCGGCTTGACGTATTTATCAAACTCCTCCGCAGTCAAATGTCCGAGTTCGACGGCCGCGTCCCGCAAGCTAATGCCCTTTTTGTGGGCGTGCTTAGCGATCTTCGCGGCTTTGTCATACCCAATGTGAGGATTTAGGGCGGTTACCAGCATCAGCGAACCTTTAACGTAGTCGTCAATCTGTTCACGGTTGAGCTCGATACCCGCAATGCAATATTCAACAAACCCATGGCAGGCGTCGTGAATTAGCCTTATCGAGTGCAGCAAGTTGTGAATCATCACCGGCTTGAAGACGTTCAACTCAAAATTACCCTGCGAGCCTGCAAACGTAATTGCCGCATCGTTACCAAAGACCTGTACCGAGACCATGGTCATGGCTTCGCTTTGCGTCGGATTAACTTTCCCCGGCATGATCGATGAACCCGGTTCGTTTTCCGGTAGTATTAATTCACCGAGACCGCAACGCGGTCCGGATGCCAGCCAGCGAATGTCGTTGGCAATCTTCATGAGCGACCCGGCAAGCGTCTTCAAGGCGCCGCTGGCGAAAACGATCTCATCGTGGGCCGAAAGCGCGGCAAACTTATTTGGGTGAGATTTGAAGGGCATACCAGTCAACTCGGCTATCCTTTGCGCCGCCCGTTCGCCGAATTCAGGATGCGAGTTGATGCCGGTACCCACAGCGGTGCCACCAATTGCGAGATCAAGGACACCGGGCAACGCAAACCGCAACCGTTCGATATCACGTTCCAGCAGACTGGCCCACCCTGACATCTCCTGGCCCATAGTTAGAGGAGTCGCGTCCTGGAGATGCGTGCGGCCGATTTTTACGACGTCTTTGAATTCCTCGGCCTTAGCGACGATTGCGTCGTGTACCTTCTGTACTTCGGGAATTAGCTGATACAGCTGTTCGGCGGCGGCGATGTACATCGCCGTCGGGAAAGTATCGTTGGACGACTGCGACATGTTTACATCGTCGTTGGGATGAATTGGTTTTTTACTGCCGAGCACGCCGCCTGCCAGCTCAATCGCGCGATTAGAGATCACTTCGTTGGCGTTCATGTTTGTTTGCGTGCCACTGCCGGTTTGCCAGACGCGCAACGGAAAATGTTCGTCCAACGCTCCCTCAATCACTTCATCGGCAGCTTGGACAATTAGCTTTGATTTCTCCGGAGCTAGCTTGCCCAGTTTTTCGTTTACGAGGGCGGCAGCTTTTTTGAGGATGCCCAGGGCTCGAATCATCTCGCGGGGCATGCGGTCGTCTCCGATATTGAAGTGGAGCAAGCTTCGCTGGGTCTGGGCACCCCAATACTTATCAGCCGCCACTTCAATCTCACCCATGGAATCGCTCTCCACCCGGGTGTTTACCTTTTTTTCAGTTGCTTCCTGAGACATCCCTGTTCCGCCTCCCGCCGTAGACCCACTGTAATGATAACACCAAGCCTCTTAAACAGCGGGATTTGGCGGTAGCAAAGATGTCTAGGATTGAGAGGAGGCGGCGATTGCCAGTCTTAGGTACCATTGATGGTGTCAGGAAGGCGTCATTTTTCAATTTCCCCCAATCACCCAAACGCTGGAAGACTTTGGGCTGTTGGGCGGACTCAATCAAACACCTTCGCTACTATGCTTTACCTGTGCCTAGATCCAGGGTTGAAGCAACCCTGGGCTTGAATTTGCGAACGCTTTCAGCGTAATTCCATTGTGTGACCTCCCCTTGCTGACCCAGTTGTGTTTCTGGGTCTTGTCCTCCAGTCAGTGCGTGTTATAAAGTCCAGTCCATAAGCAGTCAAATCTGATTCAGCTTTTCTTTTAACCCCCCCTTCATTTAAGCGTAGATGTCGTCTTCGAACTCAAAGGCTTCAGCTATAGCGCAGCCGCCCGGAACTCCGACGGGGGGCCAACGCGCGATGATCTTAGTCGTCGAGCGGAACCCCGCCGTTCAGCGGCTGGAGAAATTCTTGCTTGAGCAAGCAGGCTACACGGTTGAGTTTGCCAGTGACGGTGTTTCCGCGCTGGCGCGAGCACGTGAACTGAGGCCTCACATACTGGTAACGGAAATCCTGGTGCCGAAACTTGACGGCCTCAATCTTTGTCGAGCTCTCAAATCCGATCCCGCTACCCGCGATATCCTGGTGTTGGTGTTCAGTCACCTCCACGCGGAAGACCGGGCTCGTGAAGTTGAGGCCGACGCTTTCCTCTTTAAGCCGCTCAACGAAGAATTGCTTATCGAAACGGTGCAAAAGCTGATCGCTTTGCAATTAAAGTCAGCGGGGAGTAAATCGTGATTGGTGACAAGATAGGAACCGGCTGTGCGGGTTTAGACGAAGTGCTCTTCGGCGGGATCCCGGCCAACACCATAACCGTACTGATGGGCGCTCCGGGTACCGGTAAAACGATTCTCGCGGAGCACCTGGCCTTCGCCAACGCTACCCCGAAATCACCCGCACTTTACTTAACTACTCTCTCAGAGCCGCTCGAGAAATTCATTGCCCACGGGCAGAAATACGATTTTTTCGATCCTGCAAAAGTAGGCGAGTCGGTATTTTATGAAGATCTCGGACTCATAGTTCGCGAGCGGGGTGTCTCAAGCCTTGCCGAAGTGGTAACCGAATTACTTGTGAGTCACACTCCCAAGTTCGTGTTTATCGATTCATTCAAAGCATTGAATGAATTGCTTTCCACTCCCATGGAACAGCGTACAGTCATCTACGACCTTGCCAGCGTACTCTCGGCTTATGACTGCACCAGCTTTCTTATTGGAGAGTATTCGCAGGAAATGATGACGGATCTGCCGGAGTTTGCCATAGCCGACGTTGTGTTGCACATGATCAAGTATTCAACCAACGTACGTGAACAGCGGTTCTTACGAGTGGAGAAGCTGCGCGGCTCAGATTCGATTTCCGGCATGCATGCTTTTTCGATCACGAAGAACGGAATCGAACTTTACCCGCGCCTGTTAACCCCGACCGCAGCTCCAGACTACACAGAAAGTTTCGAGAAGGTGAACACGGGTATCGCGGGACTTGACGGAATGATAGCCGAAGGGTTTTGGCGTGGCAGTACCACACTGGTCGCTGGTCCAACCGGTTCAGGCAAGACCATTATCGGCCTTCATTTCATAACCCACGGTGCACTACAGGGCGAGCCGGGCCTGTATGTCGGGTTGCAGGAGAATCCCAACCAACTCTCACGTGTCATGCAGAGTTTTGGCTGGAAACCCTGGGAGCTATTGGAAGGTAATGGCTTCGAATTGATGTATAGGTCGCCTGTCGAGATGCAAGTCGACAGCGTCGCTTCGGAAGTGTTCCAACGCGTGCGTGCGGGTACCGTCAAACGGGTGGTAATTGATGCCCTGGGAGATTTGGAACGGAGCAGTGTTGACCGGCAGCGCTTCTCCGATTTCATTTACTCACTCACCCAGTGGTTCGCCGCCGAGGGTGTCACTTGTTTGATGATGTATGAACTTACGAATCTGTTTGAGATTCATGGCATCAGCGATCAGGAGATCTTGAACATGAGTGACAATATCATCCTGCTCCGCTTTACGCCCGATAAGGACATGGAACGCACAATTCGGGTTATCAAAACGCGCGGTAGTGCTCATGACAACCGCGAACACACACTGCGAATTACGAAGAAGGGTTTAGAAGTAAAGGGTTAGCCGACGGAGTTTGTATGAACGAACCAGGGACGAGAAAGAAGGAGCCCTACAAGCGATTAGCGGAAATCAATCGCGCAATAACAACCTCACTCAACTTCGATAAAGTGCTGGATCTCATCGTAGAGAACGCGGCGCACTTGGTAGGCGCCGCGGCCAGCCTGGTCCTCCTTGTCGATAAGGAGGGGCTACTTCGGGTTCGCGCCGCCAAGGGGGTAGACCCTGCACTTATGAAGTCTTTCTCCGGCGCCATGGAGGAGGACGTAGTTCGTCAGCTTCATAAAGCATTGGCTGTTTCCTCTGAACAAACCTTTGTCTCGGTCCCGATTCTTGCCAAAAACTCTATGGACGGTTTGCTGGTCATTACGCGGTGCTCACCGCTTAATCAGGAAGAAGAGTGGCAGTTGGCCGCGCTCGCCGATCAGGCCGCAATTGCCCTTCGCAACGCGCGTTTCTACGAGATGGAGTTAAGCGAGGCCAGCCGTGCGCGGGACGAAACGCTGGAAGCGCTGCGCGAGTCGAACCAAAAGATAAACAACATTCTCGAGAGTATGACTGACTTGTTTTTCTTGCTTGATCCTGAGTGGCGCTTCCTGGATATCAACAGACAGACCCAGCTGCGCTTTGCCAAAAGCCGGGAGCAATTAATCGGCAAAGTAATTTGGGAGGTTTATCCTGAGGCTATTAACTCGCCCCTCTTTCCAAATCTCCACAGAGCGATGGAAGAAAATGTCCCGATACACTTCGAGGTGGATTCGCATAACGTGCCCGGAGTCTGGTTCGAGGTCCATGCTTATCCCGCACCCGAGGGCTTGAGTGTCTACCTCCGCGATATCACAGAGCGTAAGCAAGGCCAGCTCACGAACTCCTGGCTGGCCGCAATAGTTGAATGGTCTGATGACGCGATCATCAGCAAGGACCTCAATGGAGTAATCAACAGTTGGAACAAGGCGGCGGAGCGCATCTTTGGCTACACCGCAGAGGAAGCAATAGGGCAGCCCGTAACAATGCTGATTCCTCCAGAACGTTACGATGAGGAGCCGGCGATTCTCCGGCGGGTCGCGATGGGTCACCTGGTCAGTCACTACGAAACAGTAAGGCGGCATAAGGATGGGAGATTGATTGATATCTCGCTTACAGTCTCTCCCATTAGAAATGAGGAAGGCGTAGTTTCGGGCGCCTCGAAAATCGTTCGGGACATCCGCGAACGCAAACTTCGCGAAGAAGAGATTCGTTTCCAGGCGCACTTGCTGAGCGCGGTCGAGCAAGCGGTGATTGCCACCGATCTGAAGGGAAGAATTATCTACTGGAACGGTTTCGCCGAGTTCCTCTACGGCTGGTCCAGTGATGAGGCACTCGGTTCCAATATCATGGATCTCACACCTGCGGCTGACGCGCGCGAAATGGGCGAGGAGATACTTACAACGCTCCTCACAGGTAAGAGCTGGTCCGGAGAGTTCCTGACGAAGAGGAAAGATGGTTCTTCTTTTCCCGCCCAGGTAACCGACTCGCCTATTTTTGATCAAGATGGTGAGCTGATTGGGATTGTTGGTGTTTCAGTTGATGCTACGGACCGCAAGCTGGCCGAAGCGGAACGTGAGCGCTTGCTGGCGAGTGAACGCCAGGCGCGCGCCGAGGCTGAGGAAGCGAATCGCCTCAAGGATGAGTTTCTGGCAACCTTGTCTCACGAATTGCGAAATCCTCTGAATGTAATCCTTGGTTACGCCGAAGTGTTGCTACGCAGCAATGAAGCCAAACAATCGGCGTTCGTAAAACGGGCTGGTGAGATTCTGAAGAGAAACGCCATGGCCCAGTCGCAACTGGTGCGCGACCTGCTGGATCTCTCACGCCTACACATGGGCAAGCTATCTCTGAACCGGGAAGCTGTATCGCTTCCAACGATCATTGGCAATGCCGTGGAGACTGTTCGCGCCGAGGCAACTGCGAAGGAAGTCGAAGTAAAAGTTGTCTCTCCAGAAGAGGTGTTGTTTGTCCAGGCTGACCCATTGCGCCTCGAACAAGTCGTTTGGAATCTATTGAACAACGCCGTTAAGTTCACTGCTCCCGGTGGCACCGTGACGGTTAGTTTAAGTAACGAGGGAA
This sequence comes from Pyrinomonadaceae bacterium, assembly GCA_046261995.1. Classification (GTDB taxonomy): domain Bacteria; phylum Acidobacteriota; class Blastocatellia; order Pyrinomonadales; family Pyrinomonadaceae; genus PSRF01. The sequence continues at coordinate 61,160 of JBHENP010000005.1, read as the reverse complement.
ACACCGGAGTGCTCAGAGTCGAGGATACCGGAGAGGGCATCGATCCGGCTTTCCTTCCGCATGTTTTCGAAATGTTCCGCCAGGCGGACAGCACCAACAGCAGGCGGCATGGTGGACTGGGGATTGGTCTGGCGCTAGTGCAGGAACTGGTCGAACTTCACGACGGTACTGTCGAAGTGTTCTCTGAGGGGCAGGGGAAGGGCGCGCAGTTTACGATCAAACTTCCGCTCAGCCGTGAGTCAAAGCAATCTCTAACACAGCTGCAGCAGGCAGACGCCGGCGCACTAAGTGAGATGCGTATCCTGGTAGTCGACGACTCTGTGGACACAGTCGAAATGCTGTCCAGTTTGTTTGAAATGGACGGAGCTATCGTCACCACCGCTCGAAGCGGGCCCGAGGCCCTCAAGATCGTTAACGGCGAAGACTTTGACGTCATCCTATCTGACATCTCGATGCCCGGCATGGACGGTTTTGAGCTACTGCGTAAACTGCGTGAAATGCCCGGGGTCAGAGATATTCCCGTACTCGCTCTCACAGGATTTGGAAGGGCGGAGGATGTCTCCCGGGCAAAGGCCGAGGGTTTCTTTTCTCACGTGACAAAGCCCATCGATCTTAGCGAGCTGGTTGCGACTCTGCAGGAACTTAAAGGGAAGAATCGGCTCAAGGTAAACGCCGGAGCGAAGTAGCAGCAGCCCAGAGTCGCGGAAAACACTGTGGCCTCTCCCTTGCCAGATAAGACCGCCATCGGTGCCGCACGCGCCAAACACGCGCGGGGCAATATGCTATAGGCACCCTTTGTAGCATTGTGGCTTGTTGAATTCATTCGCTTCGATTCAGGCAACACCGGACGTAGACACGTCCGGCACCGTCCGTGAGATCGAGGCCACAGCGTTGTCAGCGAAGTGTATTTCTTATTCCATGGTGGGGGCGCCGGATTCCTTCCAGGCTTTCCAGCCTCCAGCCATGGAAAAGACATTCGTGTAGCCCATCCCTTGGAGTACATCGGTGACGAGTGCGGAGCGATACCCACCACCGCAGTAAAGAATTATTTCCGTCGACTTGTCGCCCACCTTCTCCTCAATATCACGTTCAATAATGCCCTTCCCGAGATGGCCGGCGCCCGCGGCGTGGCCCGCCTGCCACTCGTGGTCCTCGCGTACGTCAATGAGCTTCACCCTCGGATTAGAGCCCATCCGTTCCCTCGTTTGTTCTACCGTCACTTCTCGAATACGCGTCTTGGCATCATTCACCAATCTTAGAAACCCTTCGGAATGCTTCATGTGTTAAGTCCTCAAAGTGACGGAGCGGGTAATAGCCCTTGCCCCTCGGTGATATCAGATAGGTTGGAAGTTGAGAGTTCAAGCTTTAGGTTGCTCCTGGCGCTCCCGACAAGCTAAAGCTTGAACTCTCAACTTCCGGCCTCCTACGAACCGCTACCAACCCAGACGCTCCAGACGGCCCAATTGGCCGTACGACCGGCAAATGATTATAATGGCCGTCTTTCCAAAGCATTAGAGAAGTCCGTGATCACTGGGTCAAGAGATGAGTGATACCGGTCGGTTTTTTACTCAGTCATCATAATTCACTGTCTGGAGAGGACTGTACCATTGGCTAACGAACAGTTTGACGTAACAATCATCGGCAGCGGCCCGGGCGGCTATGTGGCGGCAATTCGCGCCGCCCAATTAGGTCTGAAGGTGGCCCTCGTAGAGAAGGACAAACGCCTGGGAGGCACCTGCACGCTCCGCGGCTGCATTCCCACAAAACAGCTCCTTATGTCGGCGCACGTTTACGAACAGATGCAACACGCGGCTGACTTTGGCGTTGAGACGACCGGGATTCAGCTTGCCTTCGCAAACGTGCAAAAGCGCAAAGACAAAATCGTGATGAAGAATTCAAAAGGTATCGAATACCTGATGAAGAAGAATAAGATCACGGCTTTCAGCGGCACAGGTAAGCTGACGCTGCCAGGCAAAATCGAGGTAACTTCCGCAGACGGAAAGAAAGAAACGGTCAACTCCAAAAACATCATCATCGCCACTGGCTCAGTGGTGCGCCCGATTCCCGGTTTCGACACCGACGGGCAGCGCGTGGTCAACAGCGATCACATCCTGGAACTCAAAGACGTCCCCAAGTCGCTGATTGTGATGGGCGCGGGCGCCGTGGGCGTAGAGCTCGCTTCGGTCTACTCGCGTTTCGGCGCCGAAACAACGATAGTAGAGTTACTACCTCGGCTGGTCCCACTCGAAGATGAAGAAGTCTCAAAGGAGTTGGAGAAATCATTCCGCAAACGCGGGCTGAAGTCTCAGATCGATACGAAGCTTGAGAAACTCGAGCGGAGCGACAAGGGCGTGGTAGTGACTGGAAAAACCTCAAAGGGTGAAGCGGTCAAGCTCGAAGCGGAGATGCTGCTCGTTGCTGTCGGCAGAATGCCGTACACAGAAGGTTTAGGGCTGGAAGGAAGCAAGATCAAGGTCGAGAAAGGTTTCATCCAGGTCGACGAGTTTCAACAGACTGGTGAAAAGGGTGTCTACGCGATTGGCGACGTAGTGCCCACCCCGCTCCTGGCGCACCTTGCATCTAAAGAGGGGATCGTTGCCGCCGAGCACATCGCCGGTCATAAGGATGTAAGGCCGATCAATCTCAGACTTGTGCCCAACTGCACGTATTGCGATCCCGAAGTTGCTTCCGTTGGTCTCACTGAGGCAAAAGCGCGCGAGATGGGTTATGAAGTGAAGCTGGGCAAGTTTCCCTTCTCCGCTTCCGGCAAGGCGCGCATCCTCGGCGAGGAAGAAGGATTCGTCAAGGTCGTCAGCGAAGCGAAGTATGACGAGATTCTGGGTGTGCACATCATTGGACCATACGCTACTGAGTTGATCGCCGAGGCCTGCGTCGCGATGCAGCTTGAATCGACGGCCGCAGAACTCGGTCGTACGATGCACGCGCATCCTACAGTCTCGGAGGCGCTGATGGAAGCAGCCGAGGGAGTGCACGGATTAGCGGTGCATATTTAGTGTGGTTTGTCCGCCTAACTTGAATGTATTTTCGAGGCCTAAGACCACGATCCACGAAATTACACCAACTAGCACGAAGTCTTTTAGTGCCATTCGTGTGATTTCGTGGATCGTGTTTGACGTGACTCTAAGAGGGTTAAGACTTTCATTTTCGACATGATGGACCAGGATAAACCACAATCAACTGAACGGCAGCCGGCGAGCAGGGAGCGGAGGCGGCGCAGGCCACGTCCGCCGCGGAGTGAGCCCCGTATCTTTACCAAGTACGCACCGCGCAAACCTCAGGACGGCAAGCCGCTAAGCTGCACCGGTGACACCACTCTCAAACCCGCGCAGATGCTTGAGCTTTATCGCTATCTGAAACTCACGCGTTTGGTTGAGGAGCGGCTCGTTAATCTTTATCGCCAGACTAAAGTTGTGGGCGGGGTATTTCGCTCGCTAGGCCAAGAGGCGACAGCGGTAGGCAGCGCCTATGCCCTGCAGCAGCGGGATTTCATTACACCTTTGATCCGGGATCTGGGCGCCGTTCTGGTGAAAGGCATTCGACCCCGCGAGATCTTTGCACAGTACATGGCGAAAGCTTGGGGACCCTCGGGCGGGCACGATCTTAATATCCATTTCGGAGACCTCGAAAAAGGGTTTATCGGACCGATCTCGCACTTAGGCGATATGATCCCGGTAATGACAGGCGTATTGCTGGCAGCGCGAATGCAAAAGAAACCGACGGTGGCCATCGCCTACATCGGCGACGGCGGTATGAGCACCGGGGCGTTTCATGAGGGCTTAAACTTTGCCGCCGTACAGCGTCTGCCGCTGATAGTCGTCGCCGAGTACAACCACTACGCCTACTCCACACCGACCAGCCTGCAGACCGCTGTAAAAGATCTGGCCGAGAAGGCAGCCGGGTATGGCATTCCCGCACACATCGTGGATGGTAATGATGTGATTGCCTGCTACGAAGTGACGAAGCGCGCCGCAGAATTCGCGCGGCGGGGCGGTGGCGCCCTTTTGATTGAAGCCAAAACATATCGCCGGAAGGGTCACGCCGAGCACGATGATCAGCGCTACGTGCCGCCGGGCGAAATTGAATGGTGGGAGAAGCACAACGATCCGCTAGATCGCTATGAAAGGTATCTAACGGAATCGGGATTTGCCGGTAAGGGGAAATTAGAAGAAATCACGGCGGGTGTCGTGCGCGAGATTGAAGAAGATTGCGCCTGGGCTGAATCCTCACCGATGCCCGAGCCCGAGCAGGCTGCGTATAGAGTGTTCGACAACAGCATCGTGGAACCGGCATTTCGGCCGCAGGTTCTGAAGGGCTAGCTATGCTTTTACCCACCGATAAGAGAGGTTCTGACGAGATTCCTAAGGTTGTCTCACCCACCGGAGGATCAAAAATGGGGCTCGTTTATGCTGAGATTGAGTTAATAAGTGTCGATGATATTGTTTTGAACCGTCGCGGTTTTCTGCAGGAAGACAAGATTAAGCGACTCACCGTAAACGCCCTGGTCGACACGGGTGCATACATGCTGGTGATCACCGACGATATCAGACAGCGACTCGACTTGCCGTTGATTGAAGAACAAATGTTTCGCATGGCTGACGACAGCGAGAGAAGAGGTGAGGTTGTCGGACCTGTTGAGGTACGCTTCGAAAACCGACGTACTTCAGTCGACGCTGTCGTGCTCCCGGGAGCAATGGAAGTGCTTCTTGGATCGATCCTCTGGAGGATCTCGACGTCGTGATCGATCCAAGGCAGCAACGGCTAATCGTGAATCCGGAAAGCCCGGACATTGCCACGAAGTACTTGAAGTAAGAAGAGCAGGCGTTAGCGAGAGAACGCGGGATTCTAATTGAGAAGCCGCCAAACCAAAGGCGAACGTAACACCAAGGGCAGAAAAATGAGTACACCTAAGAACGAACTGACAAACCAGCCGGTCGATGATCGTGGAACGAGTGAGACTGAAGGTCGCGCCATACTAAAACACCTGCGCGATTATGGCTTTGATGGAAGCGACGAGAAACTGGCCGTCGCCCTGGGGCGACCGATCGAAGAAGTCGAGGGATGGACGGGCGGCGCCGAACCCGTGGACGATGATGTAGTCATGAAAGCGCGCGGTATCGCACGGGAGCGAGGCGTCGAGGTTGAGTAACGAGAGATCTGACGGAACTAGTCGAGTTTGATTGATATGTCCACTGCAGTCAAAAAAGAGCACAAGTCAGCACGTCCCGAGCGTGGCGGCGTGGTAACTTTGGTGGAAGCTATCCGTCAGGGCATCTGGGAAGAAATGGAACGCGACCCAACCGTCTTCGTGCTGGGTGAGGACGTGGGCGCATATGGTGGAGCGTTTAAAGTCACGGACGGGCTGATCGATGAGTTTGGCAGCGGGCGAGTCATTGATACGCCAATTTCGGAAGGCGCGATTGTGGGGGCTGCCTGTGGCGCGGCTCTCATGGGAATGCGGCCGGTTGCTGAGTTTCAGTTTATCGATTTCATCTCGGCCGGATTTGATTTGCTTACCAACTACGCTGCCAAATGCCGCTATCGTTGGGGCGCGGGCGTCCCGGCAGTCTTTCGCGGTCCATGCGGCTCCGGCCTGCGCACCGGCCCGTTTCACTCGCTCAATCCGGAATCGTTTTTTCTCAACACCGCCGGCCTGAAGATGGTTGAACCATCCACCGCCTACGACGCGAAAGGTCTGATCAAAGCCGCTATCCGCGATCCTGATCCGGTGCTCTTCTTCGAGCACAAGAAACTCTACCGGTTGCCACGCTTGCGTGAAGAGATTCCTGCTGACGATTACGTCGTTGAGATTGGCAAAGCCCGCACGGTCCGTGAAGGCAGGGATCTAACGATCATAACGTTTGGGGCAATGGTGCTAACGGCGCTCGATGCTGCCGAAGAGCTGGAAAAGGAAGGCCTCGACGTCGAGATTGTCGACCTGCGAACTCTCGCGCCCCTCGATAAAACAGCAATTGTGACGAGTGTTAAGAAAACCAGCAGGGCGCTCGTGCTACATGAAGCATCACGCACTGGCGGTATAGGTGGTGAGATAGCGGCGATGATTGGCGAAGAGGCTTTCGAATGGCTGGATGCGCCCGTGTTGCGGCTTGCCTCAATCGACACGCCGGTGCCGTATTCGCCTCCGCTCGAAGACTACTACTTGCCCCAGGCGAAAGACGTGGTCGATGCGGCGCGGAAACTGGCTGGTTTTTAAGAGCAAAAATGGTTTGAAAGGAGAATGGCCATGCCGAAATTTTTAATTGAACGAGAAATTCCCGGAGCAGGAGATTTGTCGGGAGCGGAATTGCAGGCAATCGCCCAGACATCCTGCGGGGTTTTGCAGAAGATGGGCCCGCAGATCCAATGGCTGCAAAGCTACGTAACAGGTGACAAGGTGTATTGCGTTTACATAGCGCCAAATGAAGAGATGATCAGAGAGCATGCAAAGCAGGGTGGCTTTCCTGCTAACCGTGTTTCGGAGATCAAAACAGTTATTGATCCTACAACGGCAGAAGGGCTGGCGGAGGGAAAGACCGCGTGAATCGTGAATCGTGAATCGTTAATAGTTGTTCGAATACTGACGCGGTCACTCGACCACCATTTACGATTTCCGATTTACGATTTACTGGGTTTGGAGAGCATATGAGCACAGAAGTGGTAATGCCGCAGATGGGCGAATCCATTGCGGAGGGAACGATCACAAAGTGGTTAAAGAAGGTCGGTGACCGCGTCGAGCGGGATGAACCGCTGTTCGAGATCTCAACGGACAAGGTAGACGCCGAAATTCCCTCGCCCGCCGCGGGCACTTTGACTGACGTTAGATTTAAAGAAGGCGAGACCGTCGAAGTGAACACTGTCGTCGCCGTACTCGATGGTAACGGCACCGGCGCCGTCGAGTCGCCCGCACCAGCAGCAGTCGCCGAAACAGCGCCGAGCGCAACGGGAGCTGAGCCCGTGCCCGTTCCGCCACCTCCGCCGGCACCAGCAGAAACGCCCCAGCCTGCGAAGGCCGAGACCAAACCGCCTGAGCCACCCAAGGCGCCGGCGCCGGCAACAATCGGCACTGAGACGTCTATTGCCCCCGCTAAACCCGAGCCGACAAGCTCCGAACCCGCTGGGAATGGCAGCGCCACCGCCACAGCCGAAGAGTTACGAAAGACCAAGTCGAGCCCGCTGGTTCGCAAGATAGCTCAGGAGCATGGTGTTGATATTGCGAAACTCGACGGAACTGGGATGAGCGGCCGTGTGACCAAGAACGACATTTTGAGTTTCATTGAATCCGGAACGCCAGGGGCGGTGGCCGAACCACGAGCCGCGGCTGCAAAGGCCTCCCAGCCTCCCGCAGCGAGCGTAACCCGCGCAGCTTCGCCTGATGCTCCTGTTGCACCAATCATCAAACCAGCCGAAGGCGACCGGGTCGAGTCAATGACGCTGATGCGCAAGAAGATTGCCGAACACATGGTGCAATCCCGGCGCACTTCCGCTCATGTCACAACTGTTTACGAAATTGACATGACGGCAATAGCCAAGCTGCGCGATCGGCAAAAGGACTCATTCCTGGAGCGAACCGGCACCAAGCTTACGTTCATGCCGTTCATCTTCCAGGCCGTGAACAAAGCGCTGCGCAAATTTCCCGTTTTCAACGCGCAAGTCAGCGGAGATCAAATCATCTACAAGCGCGATATCAATTTGGGCATGGCAGTCGCCCTGGATTGGGGTTTGATCGTACCCGTGATTAAGCGGGCTGACGATCTCTCAATCTCCGGTCTCGCCCGCGCAGCTAACGATCTGGCCGAGCGGGCCCGCACCAAACAACTAAAGCCCGATGAAGTGGCTGGGGGCACTTTCACGATTACCAATCCAGGAGTCTTCGGGGGACTCTTTGGCACTCCCATCATCAACCAGCCCCAACTTGCAATACTGGGTGTGGGAAAAATCGAGAAGCGGGCCCAGGTAATCACGTCTGCTGATGGAGACGACTACATTGCCATACGGTGGATGGCCTACTTTGCGCTCAGCTTTGATCACCGCGTAATCGATGGGTCGGACGCGGAGCGTTTTCTGGCTTACGTAAAAGAGGTGTTGGAATCGGCTGACTTCGCTCTCTAGTGCGGGCCAACCAGACTACATGCGGGACGCGGTCTGGCGTCAAGGAGCTGCCAACAATGTTGGCCCAATGCGCACTTTTCATAAGAAAAGCTTCGGTTATTGCGATCAAATAGCAATTAGATGAAGAATCCCACCAGCACGGGCAAACGTCTTGACTTAGCGTCGGCTTAGGGCTAGAAAGGTCACCAAGCTTTAAAAGTAGACAGCGGACGGAGAGAATGGTCGTCAGATAACGACTTCACGGCTCGCAATTTGTGGGCTCCCACTTTTTTACAAGGAGACTTGTTTTATGGCAATCCCGAAGTTTAGAACGTTTTCCTCGCTCGCGCTGGTGCTAGGCCTCTTGATCTTCTCGGCCCCACTCGCGCTCTCGCAAGACACTACGGCCACGGTTGGCTCCCGCACGGTGACCAGCGGAGAGAAATTGAAGATCAAAGGCGTGGTCACGCGACGCGACTCGGACACGTTCACGGTTCGCGATAACAATGGCGTAGACACCATTGTGCGGCTGGACGACAGAACCAGCGTCAAAGCAAAGGGTGGGTTTCTGCGCAGCGGCGCCAACTATGCCCAAACGAACATTCTTCGCGGCCTCAACCTTGAAGTTGAAGGACGTGGCACCGCGTCAGGAGAGCTGGCTGCCGATAAAATCAGATTCAATGAATCGGATCTGAGGGTCGCTCGCGCGGTTGAATCTCGCGCGGCGCCGCTCGAGGATCGTGCCAGCACAACCGAAACCAAGCTCAGCCAGGTTGAACAGAACGCCCAGCGTCTTTCTGGCCAACTCGACGAACTCGCGGCCGTTGCCAATACCGCCAAGGGCGGCGCGCGGGCCGCACAGGAAACGGCTGATTCAGCAGTGGCTGGCGTGAACGCGACTAACGATCGCATCTCCGCCCTTGATGACTACGAGCCGCAGACCGTTCTGGCGGTGAACTTCAGGTCAGGCAGCTCCATTCTTTCGAAGGACTCGAAGATGCAGCTTGATGAAGTCGCCACCAAGGCCTTGAATTCCAAGGGTTACGTAATTGAGGTTTCAGGGTTTACGGACACAAGCGGCACCGTGGCGCGCAATCGCGTTTTGAGCCAACGCCGGGCAGATAACGTGATTCGCTATCTGGTCGAGAACCAGAGCAATCCGCTGCGCAGGATTGTGACTCCTTATGGTTACGGAGAATCGAACCCGGTCGCTGAAAATACTTCCCGCGACGGACGCGCCCAGAATCGCCGTGTGGAAGTAAAGCTTCTCGTTAACAAGGGGCTGATTCAAACGGCGCCAACAATGAGGAGTTCTGGTAATTGATTGAAAACTGACGGAGGATGCAACCTTCATCTTCTGTCAGAGATCTTAGTAGCCATGGCTCATGCCGTCGTAAGAAAGTGTTGAGAAACATGCCATGCCAGCAATGGCGGCATGAGACAATGGCTTGATGAAGATTCACGCAAGTTGGGGAAAACATTTTGAGTCAGCACTGCTCTCGGCTGTGCTGGCTCTTTTTTTCTATGCCGGGTCAGTCTCCGGTCAAACCCTTCAGGACCTGCCGCCACCACCAGCGCCGCCGAAACCGAAGCCGACCCCCACGCCTACACCGCGGCCGACTCCGAAGGATGAAGACTTTGACGTCATCCGCACGACTTCAAACCTGGTAATGGTTCCGGTTTCTGTCGTCGATGCGAAGGGACAGCCAGTGCTCGGGTTACCCATTACCGATTTTCGCTTGGAAGAACAAGGGCGCGAGCAGCAGATTACCGAGTTAGGAAATCCGGATCAGGTGCCTCTGGACATCGTTCTACTCTTTGATATTTCCAGCAGTGTGAGCCAGAAGGGGTTCTTCGCATTTCAACAGCAGGCGGCTGCAAGCTTCTTGAGACAGGTAATGAAGCCTACGGACCGGGCCGCGATTTTTACAATCGGTGAGCAACCGCTCCTGTTCTCGCCTTTTGCGTCAGCGGAGGTTGCTGCAGCAAAAGCTCAGACAATTCCGGCTGCGACGTCGCCCGTTCCGACAGCTTTTTATGACACTGTCGCGGCCGCGGCAAAATATCTGGTGGAACATTCCGCCGACCGGCATCGTCGCGTGATTTTGGTCGTTTCGGATGGCGACGATAACTTCAGCAATCTGGTTAAAGAGATGACCATTGCTGAAGTGCGCGCCAGCCAACGCGGGGAGGTCACCGGCACTGAGGCAAAGAAAAGTCTCGATGCGCGGCGCCAGATGGCTGTGCTCGAGGTGCAGAAGGCTGTGCAGCAGGCCGATGCCGCTTTCTACTCGGTCAATCCCGGAGGCAAGTCAGTCCACCTCAACCTGATCAGTACGCGCTCACAAAACGCGATGCGCTCCATTGCCGAGTCGACCGGCGGCACTGCCTTCGTACCTGACTCTGAGATGGATCTTGAGCGGGTGTTCAGTGAGGTAGCGGCTGAACTGCGCGGTCAGTATCTCTTGCAGTACTACTCCAACTCACAAACTCCGGGCGTACAGTTTCGCAGCATTAAAGTCGCTGTACCGACTCACCAGGATTTCCGTGTCCGCGCTAGGCAAGGTTACTATCCCAAACAGAAATAGGACGCCGCAAGTTATCCGCAGATTACGCAGATTTTACAGAAGCACTTAGGACAGTAGCCGACAAAGGCCCAAATCCTTTTGTGGCCAGTGTTCTTCCATTTGTGTAAATCTGTTAATGTGCGGATAGTTCGAAATTCCTAACGCATTTCCAGCAGCACATCAGTGAGTCGATTCACAACGTCGAGCAGGCTTCTTCCAGCGCGATCGAATTGATTGGCTGCTGCCTGTTCCTCAGCCGTTGCGGCGCCTGAGGCCACTCCTGCCAGTTTGATGTAATAGCGTTGCAGTTCTGGAGTGGTGCGGAAGTGGATCTCCAGGGCGTCTAAACCATCGCGCACGCTTTGAATACTCGTTCTTACCGAATCCTTGTTTCTCTTGGCTTGCTCCAGGATCGCGGGAGAGGCTTCGTTGCGCCTGGCGGCCTCGTCGACCGCTTCGATTCCCTTTCCAACTCCACCCAGAAGATAGAGGAACCGAGTCAGGTTCTTGATCTGGTCTGCGACGCGTCTTGCGCCCGCCTGGTGAGCATTCGACGGGTTGGTAGTCCTGGTTACGCGAGCTGGTGGTCTGCTGGTCCGCCTTCTTGTCTGGGAGAAGGCGGTTGCGGGGAAAAGGATGATGGTGGCAATTAACAGAACTGTTATACGTTTCAAGATTAGTTTCTCCTGGGCCAGGGCGTTCTGATGTCGATGAAGCAAAACTATTCTTCGGATTGAACCCAGTCAAGTCCTGACAGGGGAGTGTCCGTTCGTTTGGAGGATACACAGATCAAGAACGATCCACGAAATATCACGAAATGTCACTAAGCATTTTGGTGTTCGTTCGTGTGGTTTCGTGGATCGTTTTTGGTTTCCCTGCCATTACACTAACCAGGATTAGAACACCTGAGATTAGCTAGCTTCGTCTTCAAATTGAAACCGCGTTAGAATGAAGGGGTATGTTATTGAAAGAAAGAGAATTATTGGTCAAGCGCCTGGGCTGCATGGATTACGAAGCTGCCTTAGTCCTGCAGAAAAAAACAGAACTCGCGGTGCAGACAGGCACGCAACCCGACACCTTGTTATTGCTCGAACATCCTCACACACTGACGATTGGGAGACGCGGGGAAAATGCCGGGATTCTTACGCCGCGAGAATCTTTGGCCGCCAGCGGCGTTTCAGTGTTTGAAACCAATCGCGGCGGTAAGATTACCTACCATGGGCTGGGTCAGATCGTGGGCTACCCAATTATCAATCTTAGCCCTGAACGCGAAGATGTGCATCGCTACGTGCGCCATCTTGAAGAGGTCTTGATCCGCACCATGGCCGACTTTGACATCGACGCTTTTCCGATCAAAGGCTTGACCGGCGTGCACACTCAGCGCGGTAAGGTTGCGGCCATCGGCGTGCATATTGCCCGTTGGGTTACGACGCACGGCTTCGCTCTCAATGTGAACACTGATCTGAGTTTCTTCGAGCTGATCATCGCCTGTGAAGGCGAGCCGGTTACGTCGATGCAGGAGCTACTTGGCCATGAGGTCGAGATGAGCTCCGTTGAGGATTCCATAATAAAGAATTTTGGCGACGTGTTCGAGACAGTTACACTGCACGCATGCTATCAATCGGATTAGTTAAAGAAGCTCGCGAACGACTCCGCCCATGGATCCACCGCACACCGGTGATTACGTCACGCTCATTCGATGAAGCGTCGGGCAGGCAAGTCTTTTTCAAATGCGAGAATTTTCAACGCGCGGGTGCTTTTAAGATCCGCGGGGCCACCAATAAGATCCTTTCGTTAACCGAGGAAGAAAAACGACGCGGCGTAGTGGCCTTTTCCTCCGGAAATCATGCTCAGGCAGTAGCGCTTGCCGCCGGCGAAGCAGGCGTACGCGCGGTTGTAGCCATGCCTGACGACGCTCCCAAATTAAAGGTAGCCGCCACTCGAGCTTACGGCGCCGAGATTGTGTTCTACGATCGTCACGGAGAAGATCGCGAAGCTGTAGCGCACGCGATTGCCGAGCGTGAGCATTTGGTGATGGTCCCGCCTTACGACGATTACCTGGTTATGGCCGGCCAGGGTACGAGCGCTCTGGAGTTTTTGGAAGACGTGCCGGATCTCGATTGCATTCTGGCTCCTTGCAGCGGGGGCGGGCTTTTCGCAGGAGTGAGCACCGCAGCCAGGGGGATCAGGCCTGAGATTCGGTGCTTCGCGGTCGAGCCCGAAACCGGCGACGACACGCGGCAGTCCTTTGTTAAAGGAGAGCGAGTTTCAATTCCGCCCCCGCCTACAATTGCTGACGGTCTGCGCGTTCAGTCTCCCGGTGCTTTGACCTTTCCGATCGTCCAACAAAATGCCGCCGACGTTTTGACAGTGTCTGATGCGGAGATTGTGACAACGATAAAGTTCATGCTCTTCCGCATGAAGACGTTGGTTGAACCATCTGGGGCCGCGGCGGCGGCAGCGGTGTTGCATGGTAAATTGCCTTCAGGGGATAAACGCGTAGGGGTAATTGTCTCTGGGGGTAATATCGATCCGGATGCTCTGGCCGAATTGCTAAGCTGAAGAGGCCTCAAGAACACTAGGACTTTTTCGTGATCAGTAAGTCATTTGACAGCATTTACAGAATTTACAAGATACAGCCCTGCTCCGGCCATCTTGTAAATCTTGTTCATCCTGTCTAAGTTTTAAGTTTTGATGATACCTGTCGACCCGGGAAGTGCCCAATTGGTAGCACGATGTTAGAATGGGTCGGTCCAGCAATCTATCGTAACCGAGGTAATAATGTTTGGCCCGCGAACTAAACGTCATTAGCAATAATCCCAGTACGCGTCAGCCTCGTCAGCCAAAGCCTGATTGGCTCCGTATTCGTCTGGGCGATCCCACCAACCAGAACAATGTCTTGAAGCTGATTGAAGGCTTGAATCTGCACACGGTCTGCCAGGAAGCGCGTTGCCCTAACATCTTTGAATGCTGGTCGGACCGCACGGCGACGTTCATGCTTGGCGGTGACATCTGTACGCGCCACTGTGGCTTTTGTGCGGTAGGTAAAGGGCAGCCCGGCTCGCTCGACAGCGAGGAACCACGGCACGTCGCTGAGGCGGTGCGACACCTGAATCTTGCCCACACCGTAATCACTTCAGTTAATCGGGACGATCTGCCTGACGGAGGTGCTGCGCATTGGGCGGACACGATTCGACAGGTGCGAACGCTTAATCCCGACTGCAAAGTCGAGGTATTGATTCCCGACTTCAACGGCGACGAAGCGGCGCTCAACACGGTGCTGGATGCCCAACCCGATGTGCTCAATCACAACACGGAAACCATTGCTCGTCTTTATAGACGCGTCCGACCAGACGCCGACTACCAACAGTCACTCACCCTGCTGCGGCGCGCAGCCGAACGCCGTGATCGAGAACGGCGCGGCATGCTCACAAAGAGCGGCATCATGGTTGGACTGGGCGAGCAGTTTGATGAGGTCGTTGAACTGATGAGGGATTTGCGAGCCGTTTCCTGCGACATCATGACAATTGGACAATACCTACAGCCGTATGAAAAGCGTCTGCCGGTCGAACGTTACGTAACCCCTGCCGAGTTTGTTCGCTGGCGTGACATCGGCATGGAGATGGGATTTCATCACGTCCAATCGAGTCCCTTAACGCGTTCCTCATATCACGCAAGAGAACAGGCTGAAAGCGAACAGCAGGTTTCCGCCGCGGCGCTCGGATAGAGAATCCGACACCCTCGGTGGCATGTTTAATCAAGACAGAGAACGATCCACGAAATCACACGAACAACACGAAATTTAGTGTCATTGTGTGTGATTTCGTGGGTCGTTTTGCCCAGCCCCACAATGAGACGGTGGTAATGAACCATGACCCCACTGTCGCCCGCGACTGAGCAACTGTCAGCATATCTAAATGAAAGCTGTCATCTTAAACCAACACGGTGGGCCGGAGGTGCTTCAGTATGCTGACGTGCCAGATCCGACGATCAAGGCAAATGAAGTACTCGTGGAAGTTCGCGCCTGTGCGCTGAATCACCTGGATGTTTGGGTCCGCGGAGGTTTGCCTGGACTCGAGCTTTCTTTCCCGCACATTCTCGGCAATGACATCGCCGGGATTGTGCGCGAGGTGGGTGAGTTAGCTACCTGGGTCCGACCCGGCGACGAAGTGATGTTGCAGCCAGGAGTTTCTTGTGGCCACTGTCTTGATTGTTTAAGCGGCCGGGACAACCTATGTCGCGAGTATTCAGTTCTCGGCCAGAGTCGGGCGGGAGGTTACGCCGAGTTGGTTGTCGCGCCGGCCGCCAATGTAATTCCGAAACTTAAGAATCTGAGCTGGGAGGAAGCGGCCGCACTCCCATTAGTTACCCTGACCGCGTGGCACATGCTGGTGACCCGCGCTAACGTACAGCCAGGCGAGGATGTGCTGGTTCATGCGGCCGGAAGCGGCGTGGGTTCAATAGGAATTCAAATTGCCAAGCTGCGCGGTGCGCGCGTGATTGCTACTGCCGGGTCGGACGATAAACTCGCAAAGGCAAAACAGCTCGGCGCCGATGAAACTATTAACTACACCAGAGACGACTGGCCCAAAGAGGTCAGACGATTGACAGGCCGCAAGGGCGTGGATGTCGTTTTTGAACACACTGGCGCCAACACCTGGCCGGGCTCAATTACTTCGCTTAAGAATAACGGTAGGTTAGTAACCTGCGGCGCGACCAGCGGCTTCGACGGCAAAACTGATATTCGCCAGATCTTTTATCGCCACTTAACGATTCTCGGGTCATTCATGGGCTCAAAGGCGGAACTATTAGAAGCGATGAAGTTCGTTGCGAGCGGAGCCATTCGCCCCGTAATTGATCAAACGCTGCCCCTGTCAGAAGCCAGAAGCGCGCACCAGTTGATGGAAGATCGAGCTCAATTTGGAAAGCTAGTGTTGGTTCCTAAACGGTAAATGGCAAATGGTGAATAGTAAAGGCACTTACTATTTACCATTTACTATTCCCCATTTACCGAGTTTTACTTCCCCGTGTAGTCCTCGACTACGAAACGCTGTCGGAGTTGGGGCATGTTGCCTTGCTCTAGATCGAAGTTGGTTCCCGCAATCACCCGTTTGCCCTCGTCGGTGGTGACCCAGTCAACAACCTGCGGAGCATTTGCGCGCAGGTAAGCTGCGTCGTCTTTATCGATTGGTTTACCATCCTGCCGGGAAAAAACCCAGATATGACCGAATTGCCCGTTGCGGATGAATTGCAGGTCTCGCTCGAACGCCGTACGCGGTGCTGGCGAAGTCGTCGGTGGCGCGGTGGCGCTTTGGCTACACGCGGGTAATACGGCTCCCACAAGGGCTACACTCAGAGCTAGCAGCCCTAACTTTGAAATTTGAGTGAACATCTTCGGCATTCTTTGTGGCCAGTATTATGAACATTCCAGTTGAGACCGGGGTCGCTCTGACAAGCAGAAATCAAGGCCGTTCATTCGGCTGGATCGCCTCATTCTGCGGCAACTCCTCATCCGGCAACGGTTCTTGATCGTCATTAATAAGGCCGGTCTCCGGTAGTTCCGGAGGTGGCTCACCCTTTTCCTCACGGATGCGCAGAATCGTGCACTCGGTATCCTCATAAATAATATCGAACCAGCCGCTCTCGATTGCGTTGTTAAAAAACTTGTCGTGGCCATTGTCGGTGAAAACGAATCGGGCGCCAAACCGATCGCGAATCAGCGGACCCGGATCTTCTTCCTCTCCCAGGGTGATCCGATCATAAAGCTTTGACAACGTCGGATCGCGGTCGAAAAGGTAGGTCGGATCAAGACCCGACACGTAGTTGTGACTTGGGTCGTAGTAAAAGAGTCGAGGGAAGTCGTCCCAATCGGTATTGAATACGATCTGGGCGGGGGTAACATTCGCACGCATCCATACAGCCCCGGCCCGGTAATAGTCATGCGATTCGCTGTTCTTGATATCGGTGGCCGTCACTCGCAAATTGAGGGACAAGACTAATCCAAGGAGTATCGCAATGAAGGCAGCGCCGATTATTCGAACGAACTCGACACGATCGTCCGTAATGGGGGGTGGCCCATGCTCGTGGCGATCGAGAAAAGGCTGCAACTCCTCGCGAACGTCTGTCGGCAGTCCCGTCAACGCCGACCGCACGCCTACAAGCCACGGCTGCAGGGCAAAGGCAGAAAACAACACCGCAAAAGGTGGCCAGTATTCGGCTATGCGTTTCCAACGGGCCATCATGATCATGAGTGCGGTGGAGAAAATCAAAAAGAACAGCGGGTGGGCGGCTCGCTTTCGATCCGCGGGATCAAAAGCGATGTACCCGACGATCATGGCAATGCAGGCCACCAGTGAGTTGCCAATAAATTCCCACGAATTGTAGGGATACCATTCCTGCCCAACCTTCGTGGAAAATTCCGACGGAACCAATTTTATTTTCAAGTGCTGATAGAAGAGTTGCAGGTTCTTCGGAAAGTAGGGGTTGATAATGAATCCCGCCGCTGCCCCGGCCAACACCCACACGATTGGTCGCCACTCGAAGCGACGTTCCGTCCAACCGATTACCGCAACCCAGATGAACACCGCCAGAATCAACAGCACAAACATGTCGTAGGTAAGTGTGAAGATGAACGCGAGCGGAGCCAGCAGCCAATACTTTTTCTTGAAGAGCAGATAAATTCCGGCAATGAGATAGATGATGGCAAAAGGGGGCGCCTTCGCCATATTCAACCGGTAAAGGAACGGAGCGGAGCAAGCAAGTAGTGCGACCAGCCAAACCAGAACATAACGAATGCGGTGGTGTATCAGCAGCCAGTAACAGGAAAGAACCGCCACACTGGCGAAGATAACTGAAGCGATCTTAGCTCCGAGTCGTCCGTCACCAAACGTAAACGGAATCTGGAAAATGTGGAAAAGGAAATGATGATCGACGTACTGGTTGGGATTTAGCGTGGTTAACGGCAGCCAGGTGAAAATCGGTGGGAAGCTTCGATTGCGCAACCCTTCCCAAAGCATCCGGCTCCACTTAACGTGGTAATAACCATCGAAGTCGCCACAGCAAATCGCATCGGTGGAGAATTGAAGTCTCCAGAAGATCAGTCCAATGATGATTGCCCCGGCGCCTAACTGAACGCCGCGCGTTGCAGTCTCAGATTTCAGCGCATTAGAAAGCTTTGGCGAGATCTTCATCTATTGACGTTCTTCGATGCGCGCAACCGAATCTCAAAGATGTTCAATAAGATCAAGAAGAGCCCGCAGCTCTATTGGTTTGGTCAGGTGGGCATTAAAACCGGCATCCAGAGAACGCTTGCGGTCGTCAAACATCGAGAACCCGGTAACGGCAACCATCGGAACTTTGTCATAACCCGGAAGTGCGCGCAAACTTCTCGCCAAGTCGTATCCGTCCATTCCCGGCATACCAATGTCAGAAATGATCACGTCAAACTTCTGCCGGCGCGCCGCACCAATTGCAGCAAAGCCAGAATCAGCAGTGACCACTTCATAACCTTCGTGAGTGAGTAACACCGAGAGTAGATCCGTGACATCGGCCACATCATCCACGACCAGGGCCTGACGCTTACGTTCGAGCTTATTCGTGGACTGTTGATCGAAAACGGGTTTCCCCGCGGGTCCATGCACCTGGGGCGATAAATGCTGACTCGGGAAATCACAGAGGATCGACTGAATCGCAGAAGGGGAGGCGTAGTTACCCTGCATGATTAGACCTTTCGACAAACTGTAGCGATTTAAGTGGTTTTGGGCTCGAATAATTTAGCCGAATTCACTGAGCCGTGTCTACGTTTAACGCGGCATTCTCGGGCTTTGCAACAGAATCTTGACATCGACCTTTTAGAGTCTGATTCATGTATCCGGCGGGCAATCTATTCATTCCAGCGACACACGGAAGCATCGAAGCTATTCTGAAAGAGCCTGGCATAAGTAAGGCTCGAGGTGTTGCGCTCGTTCTTCATCCCCATCCGTTAGGCGGCGGCACTATGCATAACAAGGTGGTGTTTCGCGCAGCCAGCGCCTTGAATGACGGCGGACTGATCACCCTGAGAATAAATTTTCGCGGCGTGGGCCAGAGTACTGGCGAGCACGACGAAGGGCGAGGTGAACTCGAGGACGTGCGCGCGGGGTTAGACTATCTCGAAGACAAATATCGGGACCTCGGCGTAACGCTTTGCGGGTTTTCCTTCGGGGCTCGAGTTGGCTTGGAGGTCGGCATCTCGGACCAGCGCGTTGGTAATCTGATAAGCCTCGGCACCCCAGTGGATAAATACGATTTTAGTTTCCTGGAAGCTTGTCGTAAATCGATACTGTTTGTGCACGGTGACAGAGACGAGTTTGGTGAGCTTGCGAAAGTAAAGGAGATTGTCGGGAAGCTCAATCCACACACTCGAGTTCAGCTCTCAGTTATCAAAGGCGCAGACCATTTCTTCGAAGGCCGTCTCGATGACTTGAAACGCGTGATAAAAGAGTGGGCTACGAAACAACTCAACCAGGGTGCCGAATCAACATCGCCGGTATAGTAAGAGGGAATCCAACTGAGCAGATCCTAAGTGTTCCAGTTTTAAGAAGCAACGATCCACGAACTCACACGAAATGGCACGAACAAGACTTTAGTTAGACACCGTCTAGTGTGTGTGGTTCCCCTTGTCACCCCTAATTAACGACTTGAACTTTGAGATTGTTGAGTGCGGTCGCTACCGCTCCCGGTTCTGTAAGATCGCTATTTACGTTTCGCTCATCAAACACGTACGATAAAGATATGAATTCATATATCGATCCGGCAATACGCATTACGCTGCTACCACGCGATACCAATTCGCAAGGCACAATCTTCGGCGGAATCATTCTGAGCTATATCGACATGGCGGGCGCGATAGAGGCTCACCGCCGCACCAGGATGGGACGGTTCGTGACAGTAGCCATGCGCGAGGTCATCTTTCACAAACCAGTTTTTGTCGGGGACCTGGCGAGTTTCTATGCGGAGACGGTGCGCATTGGAAACACCTCGATTACAGTCCGCGTCGTTGTGGAAGCAGAAAGGGTGGGCGTAAGCACTGAGCGCGTACGCGTAACTGAGGCTGAAGTCGTCTACGTGGCGGTCGATGCCAATCGTCAAAAGATAAAGATCAACCAACCATCAGATTTGTAGGGGCGTCCCTCCGTGGACGCCCCAGCGTTTCCATTCATTCGGTTTTCCATAAACGTATAATCCGGAGGGACGCCCCTACAACTTCAGCCCACAAAAACTCCGCCCAGGAAGTTTGAATACGGGAGGAAACTGCCGATCACGCTTTCAGTAGTCAGGTCGAAAACCCTCACGTGCGGGCCCGCACCCGGTCCAGCGCCTACGATGATGTCGACATTGCCATCCCGATTGAAATCAAAACAACCCACGCGCACGCCTCCTGTAAACATTGATGGGAAAGGGAAAAAGCTATGTAGCAGCATGAGATTATTATGAGCATCAAACGCCTTCACATGCGGATTTCCCGCACCTGGTCCAGTGATGACGTCGGCAAAACCGTCGCCGTTGACGTCTCCCGCTGCCACAAACACACCACCAGTGAAGTTAAGATCATAGGCAAGGAAACTGTTCATCAGAGACCAGTTAACCGGATTAAAAACTTTTACGTGAGGGCCACCGCCAGGTCCGGCGCCCGTTATTATCTCAGCTCTACCATCTCCATCGATATCGCCGGCGGCCACTCTGACCCCTCCGCGAAACGTCGGGTCATACGCCAGGAAACTTTGGAGGATCGTGTTGCTGGTGCCATCCACCACTCGTACTACCGGCGCCCCTCCCGCGCCGGCGCCAGTGATAATCTCATCCCGACCGTCGCCATTAATATCGCCGGCAGCAACATACACTCCGCCGTGAAAATTCGCGCGGTACGCTAAGAAGTTTCCTACCTCGCGCACGCCACGACGCGGATGCTCTTCAAAGATGCGCACATTTGGTCGCATGCCCGAACCGGGGGCGGTAATAATCTCATCGACGCCATCGCCGTTTACATCCCCGGTGGCTACGCGTACTCCGCCCGTGAAGTTTTGCGGATAGGCCCGAAAGCTATACCGATACTCTCCAGTTGTGCCGTTGATGAGTCTGACCACCGGATCGAATCCCTCATCCGGTCCGGTTACGAGCAGACCATTCTGCGCTGCCGTTGTTACCGGAAACGCGATGAAGAAAAGGTTGACGACCAGGCAAACACCGAAAGTTATTAAGAGTTTTTTCAACATGACCGTTTCTCCTCAAGGTAAGTCTCTTGACTGCTGCACGTAAGTGGTAAGCAATAAGCAAAAAAACGTTGAATCCCCGTGTTAACGACTTTCAGCGTGCGGTCGAAGGCACTGGCCAGGGTTTGCCTTTCGCCGGTACTTTGGCCGCCATCGCCTTCCCTTCCGGCGTCTGCCACCTATGACCGTAGATGAAACCAGCTTGAGCTGCTGCGGGAAAAATGCGTCGATCGATGAAACTGCCGCCAGCGGGAATCTCCGTCTCAACCAGATGCGCGCCTGGAAAGAAGGTGAGACCTGCACCCTCCTCAGGGTGCGGGGCGACGATTACATCGGGGCGCACTGTCCAACGCCAGGTACGCACCGCGTCCGGACCCTCCTTGAAAATGCATTCCCAACGGCCCGGGTGATCCTCGAGCCTCGTGTAGTTTTGGGAAACGCCTTGCTTGCCCCAAGTCAGCGGGAGCACCGCGAAGTACTGGCGGAAATTAATTTCATCCTTGTAACCAGACCCCTGCTTAAACTCAGGGGCCAGACGGTCGGTGTAGATTTCCTGGTAATACCTGTGACCAGGGCGATAGTGACGTACCTTGTCGTCTTTGAGTTCAATTCTTTGCCCGTCCACGGTACAGCGCATGAAGCTTGTTGACCCGCCTATTCCCATACCCTCGTCGGTGGTCGAACTGTTGTAGATGATTTCGACCATGTTGGAACCAAACGTGTCCGCGCTGGAATCGTTCACATAAGGACGTACGCTTGGTGGGCGCAGGTAGAGGATGCTGCTGAGCACTTCACCGTGGCGTGAGATGTAGTATTCAGGCGCGTCCGGCTCCGGCTTGGTGACCGACCCGCGTACGCGATCCACTTTGTGAACTTCAATTTCGTATGACCGCGCGAGTCGTTCGGTATCGTCGTCGCCGTTTACAAAATAAACCTCAACGGCAAACTTGCCCTCACCCTGCACTAGTTGCGTGTCGTCATAGCAGTGGCCCAACATCGGGACCACAACTCGGCCCACCTCGTGCTGAGGGATTGCCGCCACGGCACCTTCGCAGCGGACGGTCGCGAGGGCCTGCCCCGCTTTCTTGACCACGACCTTGTATCCACTCCGTTTGGGAATTGCAGGGCCGGCCATGCGCAGATTACTCACCAAACTCCAGCCCTTCGCTATTGGCTTTCCTCCCACATAGTCTTTCTTATTGTGCAGGGTAAAGAATGTGAACCCATCGTCAATGATGATGCTACTTGGTATCCCGGTCGGCGCGAGATTGTTCGCTGACGGACTATCGGTCGATGCGGTGGTAACCGTGGCAGGTTGCGTCGTACGGGTTGTACCAGTCGCGGGCGATGGATTATTTGGCGGTTGCGAGACGGGTCTGGGGATTCGGATTCTCACCTGCGCTGACGCGTGATCCACCAGGACCGGGGCGACAATTAGAGGCAGAAGAGCCGGAATGAAAAAGAGAAGCAGATAACGGATTCGATGTGTCATTGATTTCCTCTTTCAAGTGCAGTAGTAATGCGATTAGAGCCTTTCCACGCCTCGAGCGGTCGAGTTCAGGTTCTTCCATGGCGCTATTACACTGGTGCGGTAAAGTCGTATCTCAAATGTCCGCGCAACTCTCTGGCGAGCGCCGACGTCGTTGGTTTTTCCGTATACAGGGCCACGACATTGAACGAGACAGAATTCGGCGTGTGCCAGATATATTTCGGCTTGGCGGCGAGTCCGAGCGATTCAACTCTGCCTATCACCCGGTTGAAATGATAGTTGCCCATAAACTGCTCCGCACCAAACTTGCTAATAAAGTCTTGCACGTCCGCATGGGTTGGATCCGGAATGTCCTCATAGCTATTCGAGGTGATGAAACTCTTCCAAAAGACATACCTTCCGCCCATCACATC
The DNA here is from genome assembly GCA_046261995.1 of Pyrinomonadaceae bacterium. GTDB lineage: Bacteria > Acidobacteriota > Blastocatellia > Pyrinomonadales > Pyrinomonadaceae > PSRF01. The sequence goes on along the minus strand of JBHENP010000005.1, from coordinate 38,335 downwards.
GTACGAAGCGTAACCCTTCACCATGACGAAAATGCCCGGCTCGTCCGATTTCACTTTCGCGGTAAACGAGCGGGTCCAGACAAATTTCTTATAAGTCCTGCTCCACTCCATTTTGCCCGGCTTGCCAAGGGCTACCGAAACAGTTTTCGGGCCCGTAAGGTCTTTCTTGATTTGTGCATCACTGGGTTGCGCAGAGACCGCGTTGACAAAACCAACGCCCAAGAGAATCAGGACCGTCGCCAGCACGGTTGAAACACGTGGTTTTTTTCATAACAGCCCTCCTGACTTTTTGTTTGAAGCAATAAAAGTCGAAGTCAGCAAGTAAAGTTAACCTGGCGCGGATATTTGTTCGGTAGTTTATTGCTTCCGAACTCCTCACGCCTGGACCTTAAAGCGTCCCTTAGAGATGAAATGCTAGTCTGGGATGAAAGTGCAGATTGCAACGATCCTTTGTGTAGAAGTGTCGAAGACTATGCCCAGGACCTTCACGTTTCGACTGTTGCTCGTGACAGTTACATTAACTCCCCCTCCATTTGACGGGGCATCGAAAGTGAGAGCGTCATCACTGCCCAGCGTCTCCGGCGCAGTCGCGCCTTGAGACGCAACGGTATGGCGGCACACCTGAGGCATCCCGCTGCAATCAGCGGCCATGTATTGCGTCCATGCAAAGCGAACTCTAATGGCTCTGCCATCAGTGTTCACCGCTGTTACGCGGAGCCCCTGGCCAGTTCCCAGGGTGATGAAGCCTGAACTCGCAGAGAATCTTCCAGGCGGTTGCTGTCCCTGGGCTGTCGAAGGGAAACCCACCAGCGACAACAGCAGGCTCAGTGTAAGTACGACTGACAATGTCATTCTGTTTTTCATGATTTTTTCTCCAGAAGTTTTTGAAATTAAAGAACGAACACGCGGAGCTAGACGAACAAATGTCATCCTTCCGTTTGCAATGGCCTTACTACTCACGGGACTAAAAGGGCGATTAGAATGCTATTAACTTCACCCGTCGTCGTATCAATGATTTGTAGGGTTACCCGAGCGTCCTGGGTGTTGGTTAAAACAATTCCCCTTCCATATGTGCCAGCAGTGAGGTTAAGCGAAGCGCCTTCGCCCGGAGCCAGCGTTATCGGGGCGGATGTGGATTGCGATGTGATGGCGAGGTTGCACACCCCACTGGGGCTGCAAGTGTCCTGCACATATTCCATCTGTCGAAAGCGCACGGTCAAGACAGTAGTCCCCATGCCGACGACCGTAATGCGAAGTATCTGGTGAGGACCGGGAATGATGAGACCAGTGTCAAACCTGAAACTTTGCGGTGGTGTTCCCTGCGCCGTGGCAGGCAAACTTACCAGCGACAACACCACGCTCAGGGTGACCACGAGTAATAATCTCAATTTGCGTTTCATTGTTTCTCCCTTTCAAAGTTCGAATGCGGTTAACGAGCAGTTCGAAACCACCAGATAGCGCGATTTTCGTTCACACGTGCCGCTTATTTACTCAGGAAGATAGCCAGCTTCGTTCTGTCCGACTCAGACTTCGCCAGCAGCCGCACGGTCTTCACGTGCCGACCGTCGGCGAAATCCAACAGGTTATAGATTCCGGATCCGTGCGTGCGTCCGTTAAAATCCACCACCTGCACATTGCCGTTAGCGAACGCAACTTCAGCGAAGTTAAGTTCGGCAGTACCGTTTATTTGCAAGAAGAGGGCATTGCCGTTTGAATCAACGCCGAAGTTGCTGTCAACCCAACCTTCTTCGCGCTCGATGACCTCTATGTCCTGCCACACGAGCCGGTCGCCCGCTGGCATGGCAACGACTCTGGGTGTCCAGACCACACTGGGCAAGAACACCAGAGGACCCCCAACTGTCACAACCCTGCGGGCCGGTCGCACTACCACAGCGGCTGGTAGCACACGCCTGATCGGATATCCATTGCGTACCACCAACCTGGTGCGAACAACAGGCCGGCGAACTACCACGGGCGCTCTTCGGTACGCGACACGACGTCGTTGTCCGGCCAGCGACTCAAGGGGAACCATAGTTGCCAATGTCAGGGCTAAACTAAACAAGCTTAAAGTCAGTCTTTTCATATCAGCTCCTTTCAAAATCTGGTTGCATTCTTGCGAGCGACGTCACGGACGAGGAGATTCTTTTTTAAAAGTGAATAAATAAAGCCACCGAGTTTGGGCAAAGCAGCAAGTAGCCCTCTTCTGTTTCAGACGCGTGAAGTTCTCCTGCTTCAACCAGCCGAAAAATCGTCCGCGCGCCCAAACCGGTAACCTTCACAGCTTGATCCAGTGTCAGAGAGCACATCTCCTGGTCACACGCTTCGCAATACGTCTGTAAGCTCTGAGGGGGCTCCTGACGGACGGTGTAGGTCTCCAACTTTTCAGCGGTGATAACAAACTGCCTCCGAAGCCTCATCGTTTGGCCCTCGCTTTCAAACGGCTCTTGCCTTTCGGTAGCGAGACTTCTATCCTTCCAGTCGCAAAAAGTCCTTTGAACTTGTCTTAGAAATCGTTAGAGAATTTGTTAGAACCCCCAATGTCCCACCAAGTTAGACATCTTTACGAGTTTGGACCCTTTCGACTGGACCCCGAAAAACCCTGTCTCTGGCGTGACGGCGAGCCTATATCGCTCACACCCAAGGCCGTCGAAACGCTGATCGTGCTGGTTCAACAGAGCGGTAAGCTGGTAGAGCGTGAACGCCTTATGAACGCCATTTGGCCGAACACGTTTGTTGAAGACGGTAATCTGAATTTCAACGTTTCCGTGCTCAGGAAGGCCCTGGGGACGGATGAAGCCGGCGAACAGTACATTCAGACGATTCCGAGACGTGGTTACCGTTTCAATGCCGATGTTCGCGAAGTCGCTGAAGAAGTGCCGGCGCTCATCGTGGAGAAGCACACTCGCGCGCGGGTAGTGATCGAGGAGAGAGTCTTTCCGACGGAACCCGAGATTGCGGTGGAAAAGGCGGCATTGTCGCCTGGGCCTTTGCCCCGCAAGTATCAATGGGTCTACGCAGCCGGCGGGGTTGCGTTGCTGGTCGCAATCGGGGCGGTCACCTGGTTTCTGTTGCCGAGAGAGGTAACTCAGAGTCAGCCCGGCGGAGTTGCCGCGCAGGGGATTAAAGCTATTGCGGTTTTGCCTCTGAAGCCTTTGAGTAATGAAGAGTCTGACAGAACTCTTTCGCTCGGATTGACTGATACGCTTGTTACAAGGCTGGGGAGCTTGCGTTCAATCGATGTGCGCCCGGTATCAAATGCAGGCGCCGAACCCGACCCGATTGAGATCGGACGCAAGCTAAAGGTTGACGCGGTTTTAGAGGCGACACTCCAGCGCACCGATAGTCGCCTTCGTATTAACGCGCGCTTACTCCGGATCTGCGATGGCGCGCTGCTCTGGTCGGCGAGCTTTGATGAAAATGAAACAGATCTTTTCAAACTGCAGGATGCGCTTTCGCTTCAGGTCACGCAGTCACTTGGAGCCAGACTCAACCCAAAAGAAACGGAGCTCCTCACCAGACGTGACACTCAAAACCGAGAGGCTTTTCACGTCTATTGGCGCGGACGTCTTTTTCTGGAAAAGAGAAATCCCCAAAAGGCAATAGCCGAATTTCAGCAGGCGATAAATCTTGACCCGAACTATGCTTTGGCTTATACGGGCTTGGCAGATGCCTATATCTGGCAGGCAAGTTTTACGAGCGACGCAGACTCGGAGCTTTACGCTAAAGCCAAAACAGCGACCGACAAAGCCCTGGAATTAGACCCTAACCTCGCCGATGCTCACAGTTCGGTTGGTCGGATTAAATACTCGTACGAATGGGATTGGGCAGGCGCGGAGAAATCTTTTCGACGTGCGATTGAACTCAATCCAAACAACGTCAATGCACATCAGTTCTACGCTCGTCTGTTGGCAATTATCGGGCGTTACGAAGAAGGACTCGCCGAAATCCATAAAGCACGGGAACTCGACCCGCGCTCGGCGGATTTAGGCGTTCCCCTTTACGGTATTCTCGAGAAGCAAGGGAAATATGACGAGGCTCTAAAAGTCCTGCAATCAACTTTGGAAATGGACAACGATTCCCAATTTGCCCGTCGCGGTACCGGAAAACTTTATTTGCTCAAAAACGATTACGCCAAAAGTTATCGAACTAGGCAATGAACTATTTCCAAATCTGAAGGAATCCGATTTTGCCTGGGCTTCGATGCTGGCTAACGCCTACCACAGAATGGGACAAATCGATAAGGCAACGGAAATGAAGAATCGTCTGAAAAAAATGGCAGAGAAAGACCCAAAATCACTCTATTTTTTGGCTCTGCACTACAGCGAACTAGGACGCACGGACGAAGCCATAGCCGCTTTGCAAGAGTGCTTGGAACTTCGTGAAGATCGAATGATATGGACGAAAGATGAGCCGCGATTTTCGACAATCAAAGACGACCCTCGCTTCCAGGGAATCCTTCAAAAACTAAATCTCGCAAGCTGATACGCTCACCCGTAATTCCAAAACGCTCACTAATACGACGCCGTATCTCTCCCCAGAAGACAATGAACGCAATGCCAGAATGACTGCCTTACTGTTTGGCCCTTATGACTAACACCAATACCACACTGGTCGCCGTTAAGAATTCGGTGCGCTCCTCAATAACAGCGTCCGGCTGCCCGTGCGACGCGAGTATCTTCCCGACAACGCTGATGGCAGTCTTTACCTTGGCCATGTCATAGACTCGGCCTGGTCGTATGTCAATATCCTCATGAAGTAAGGCTTCAAATAGGACCGACTCGGGAATGCCTTTCAGCCCCTCAATCTTTACCTGGCTAATAAGAGGTAGTTCTTGCACCTCGATTACGACTACGATTCCGCCACTTAGTCGTTTTTCCGTCTCCACGCGGGTGCCTCTGCTATTGAAGTAACCCGTCGCTAGTATCCTTGCGAGATCCTTCTTCATCTGCTGCACGCTGCAAAGATCTCCGGGCCGAGTCTGAATCAAACTCATTATCTCATTTGCTTTGAGCCGACGATTGCCGAGTACTTCGATCGCCTCAACAGTTCGTCCCTCGGCATCTTCCGCGTCGATTTCAACGCCACTCTCATTAAAATGAAACTCAAACCGCATCTTTTGCGAAACGGTGTGCCAGTTCATCTCGGCTGGACTAAACCTGATCTGGCGGACAGCTTCAAGACTCTTCTCGGTGATCCCATAAGGTAAGCTCTTGATGACTCGCAAATCAGTGACTCGGCCCGTGCGACACAAGACAGCCTCCAGCACGACTCTGCCGTGCACGTCATTGGCCAGCGCCTCTTGAGTCATTGCGGGAATCGGCCGTGAGGTAATCGTGGCCCGGCGCGATAGTTCAAGAGCGGAAAAAACCGGGCCGTGACATGTCTCTTCACGATTCTGATTTAGGTGCTGCGCCTTTGCAGGTACAACAAAGAGAAGCATGAGGATAATATTGATGTATCTTAAATCAATTGATTTCTTCATGAACCCTCCTTAAGCGCGACCAAACGATCAGTTCAGCAGGGCCTGCATGCGTCGCAGTGCCGTGGCGGCTTCCGAAAACCCGGGTTGCTGTTCAAGCGCAAGCGTGTAGTGACGTGCGGCATCCAGATACTTCCGGCGCATCTCGTAAACCCGACCCAGGTTGAAGTGAGGAAACGCATAAGAATCGTAACGCGGAGCAAACAGAGCGCGTTTGAACCAACGAACGCATCCGTAAGTATCGCCTTTGGCTAGAAGGTAACTCCCGATGTCGTTGTAAGGATTGCCCAGTGTCTCGTCGACACGGATGGCCTCCAGACATTCAGCGATGGCCTCATCATAGCGATTCTGAAAACTGTAAACCCACCCCAGGAAAGTGTGCGCCTCGGCAGTCGGGTAGGTCTCGATCGAACGCTGGTAGAGGTCGATTGCAGACTCGTAGTTTTGGGCCAACTGTGCCTGGTAAGCTTCCTGGAAAAGCTGCCTGGCTTCGTACTTGGCCGCTGGTGAAACGTCGTCCTCGTACTTGGCTTCCGTGCTCATTTCGCTGCAACGCATTCAGACTTGGCGCCGCGTGCGATATCAAGGCGTTTGATGCGGCCATCCGTCATCGGTGCGATTGACCTGGCAGCCACGACCGCTCGCCGCAGGATATCAAAATCGCTCTGACCCTGCTCCGGCAAGATCAAAAGCCGAGTTCCCTTGAGCATCGCGTAACCGTCGCCGCCGTCGATTGCCAGGAAGTTTGTCGTCCCCAGCGTGTATTTTCTGTGATCGTCGAGGGGTTGCCCATTCACGGTAACATCGACAACTCGAAATCCTGCAGGGCGACTGGCGTCGAATGAAAACCGAAGGCCCGCCACTTGAGGGAATCGCCCTGGCTCGGCATCTTCCGCGCTTCTGCTTACGCCATGTTCCAGCGCGGCTTTCAGCGTAGCACCGGTCAGCTCCAATTTTACAACCTTGTTCTTAAAGGGAAGAATCGAAAGCAAATCTCGCCTCGTCAGCGGGCCGGGACTGATAATCGTGTCTGCACGGATCGAACCTCCATTCATCAGCGCCACATCCGCGCCGGTCGCCCTGCGAAACGCCTCAGCAACCAAGTTTCCTACATTGGTTTCCCGTGTTCGATTCTCCGCGCTGCGCGCATCCAAAGCGACGCTCGCGCGGCCTACTACCTGGGAGAGCTTCTTCAGCAGACCTTCATACTTCCGGTAAATCGCCGCGAACCCTTGATCCTCTTTTATTTCGCTGGTTACCTGAATCACTTTCCAATCGATGCTTTCCAGTTCACCGCTGGTCTTGGAGATGTTCAAGTCAATTCTTCCTAACTCACGGGCGTCTGCTGTCATCTTGAAGATTGGCGCGCCACCCGCAGCCGACTCGAGCAAAGTATGTTCGTGACCTCCGATGATTACGTCGACATCGGAGCAGCGTGCTACCTCTTTGTCCTCCCGCATCGATAGATGCGTCAAGGCCACGACAACTTTGGCGCCACGTGCATGAATGTCGGATACAACCTTCTTTGCGGTTTCGCAGGGGTTGAGGAAGTCCACGTCCGGGCCGGGTCGCGATGTAGTCTTCGTCTCGGGCAGCACCAATCCGAAGATCCCGATTTTGACGCCACCAAACTCGCGGATTACGAATGGCTCGGCGCCACCGAATGGTTTCCCCGTTTTCGTGTCTATAACATTGGCAGCAATCCAGAGGAAGCGCGACTCTTTCATACGTTCACGAAGCACGTCGGGACCAAAATCAAATTCATGGTTCCCGAAAGTTGCGTAGTCAAGACCTGCCGTATTCCAGGATTCGATCATCTGAGCGCCCTTGTACGTGATCGATTCTACTGACGGCGAGATGGTGTCACCCGCGAAAAGAAACAGCGTGTGAGGTGACTCCTTCTGAATCTGTTTCTTCAAAGTCATAACGCGGGCCAAACCTCCGCGAGTGCCACGGTCGACGGGCGCAAACTGATAGACGTCGTTCACTTGAAGTAGTGTGATGCGGGTTAGGCACTCAGCCACTTGCTGGGCCGAACCGGGAACAACTCCGCAAAGAATGGAAATAACCAGTACCAGCGCTAGCTGCGTGGTTCTTCTCGCCGCTTGATAAGATCGCATTATTGTTCTCCTCATCCGGAGCAAAGCGTTGAATTTGGTCGCATAACTGTCGTATTTAACGAATCTCAATCCGGCGATGCAATGTGAAGGCTTCCCGACTCGTTAGGTTCAGAAGCGTGAATTATACTCGCCCCATAATCTGTCGATTAAGTTTGAGGTAATGTCATAGTTTGAGAAGCCAATCGAAAAAACGATCCACGAACGAACACGAAAGTTGTTGTTTCGTGCCATTTCGTGTGATTTCGTGGATGTCTTAAATGACTCCATATTGCAAAGCGTCAGAACTGCAACTAAGACGCTACCACTTTAAGTTCGGAAACTCATGCCTCTTGACGAAATAATTTTTATCACAGGATTTCCGGGGTTTATTGCCGGACGGCTACTGGACCGTCTCGCCAGAAAAGGCGGACGGTTTTTCCTGCTAGCGCAGTCTCACTTTGTTGACCGTGCCCGAATTGAGCTTGAGCGGATTGCTCATCAGTCTGGAAATCCGCTCTCAAACTTTCGCATTGTCGAGGGCGACGTAGCGAAACCCAATCTCGGCATGTCGCAAGACGAATTTGCAATAACAAGTTCTACATCAACAGTGATCTTTCACCTCGCGGCGATCTACGACCTGGCAGTGGCGCGAGATATCGCGGTGCAGGTGAATGTCGTGGGTACAAAGAATGTCAATGAGTTTGCACAGTCGTCGCCGAATCTGCGTCACTATCATTACATCTCCACGTGCTATGTTGCCGGAAGACGGAAGGGGCGGATTCTGGAGACCGAACTGAAACACGAAGCAGGTTTCCGCAATTACTACGAGGAATCGAAATATCTGGCGGAAGTAGAAGTCGAGGCGCTCAAATCCACTTTGCCAATAACTATTCATCGGCCCGCGGTGGTCTGCGGCGACTCCCAGACAGGGGAGACAGCAAAATACGACGGGATCTACTACCTAATCCACTACCTGCGAAAGTGGCCCAGTGTTCTGAAGCTTTTCAACATTGGCAACCGGGAGGTGACCCTGAATCTAGTTCCAGTGGATTTTGTTGTTGACTCCATAGCTGCACTGGTTCGGGATCCACAGGCGATTGGCAAGACGATCCAGCTGGCCGATCCCGATCCACAGACGACCCACGAGATCTTCAACAGGATTGCCAAATTCCTCAAAGGCAGTGGCTCACGGATCACCGTTCCTGCTCCAATTGTACAATTCTCATTAATGCTGCCAGCCTCGCCCCGGATCACGGATTTACCCCATCACGGTGTGCCCTACTTCTTTCTGAAACAAACCTACGACACCAGGCAAGCCAGCGAACTCCTCGGGCCGCACAATCTGCGTTGCCCCCCTTTTTCCAGTTACGCTGACGCGATCGTGGGCTACGCGGTTTCCCACCCGGTGCTGGACGCCTCTACTTAATCGATATTGGATACCGTTCACTTTCTAGTAATTGAGGCGGGCACGACCTGCGATTGTGGCTACGGCTATACCGCCTCGTTATCGGTCTTATACCTGACGCGCGTCTCTGCGACCCAACAAATCCGTGATAAGAAACAGTTCAACCACGCCACGGCTTTGCCGCCTGATGTGAGGCGGTGGCTCGGCCCCGCCGGCCCGTTGCCGTGTGCACTCGGCCTGCGCCCCTCGTTCGGGCTCTGCCCTCGATGACGCTGTAAGATTGCCCTGCAGAATTGCCACTCATAGGAGAATTACAGTCACACCCTGAAGCCAAAAAGGGTGAAGCCCGAACCAGGGGCACAGCCCAAGTGGTTAGTGCAGCTAAACCGGCGGGGCAGAGCCAACCGCCTCACGTCCGGCGGCGAAGCCGTAACCCAGCGAAGCGGTAACCAAGGTGAGTTGCATTCTGCGCACCTTTCTCCAACTGGTATTTTTCTGACCCCTGACAGTAAAGTAATTTAGCCACGAATCGCGGCCAGGCGTGATGAATTGTACGAACAGAGCCTGGGGGTGATCGGGGTGCATATGCCTCGGTCGATCATACGCTCCCGACGGCCAAGCAAGTGGCGACAACTTAAGCGGAGAGAGCTTTCGAGATCTGCCCGGCTATTAACACGAGAAGAAAAACGCTTACCATGGCGGCGCCCACAGCCAGACCAACCAACAACAGAATTATTAGGCCCACAAAAAGCCAGTCACTGATTTTACCCTCACGAGCCTCGCTCGCTGAAACAGTGGCGCGCTGGCGCAGCAAATCGATGTTCTTTTGATTCGATTTCCACCACGCATCAAAGAGATCGCCGACCAGGGGCAGGGCTCCCACAGCATAGTCGATGCCGAGATTAAGTCCCATGCGTAGCAGGGTAATTTTTGGGACGCGGTAACGGACGGCTGAGGTAAGAATATACACAGAAGCCAGGGTGGTAGCTGTGTCGCCGACTCCGGGGATCAGTCCCACGAGTGCATCGAGACCAACACGCCAGCCGAGCCCAGGGATGCGAAAGAGATCGTCCATAAGCCAGCCAAGACGTTCAAGATTCTGCTCCACCTCGACGGATCGCCCGTGTGGACCGATTGCGTCGCCGGCAACTTTGATCTCTTCTGCTCTGTAAGCTCTCATCTTAAGTATTCCCAGTTCCTTAATCTTTTCACCGTATGCGCGTCATTTGCTGCCAGAAAAATTTGCCGACGCGAGCAAAGGCACTAAAGGCGTTACGGTCTCCACTCTTTTCCTTGGTCGTAATCGCCGGCAGTCCCAACGATTTGGCGAGTTCTGGGTCGGGTTTAGCGATGTCCTCGTCGCCGCGTTTGCTCGCCAGCCAGCGGTTAAAGGTACGAGCAACGGTCCTTCTTTGTTCGATTGGCGCCTCGGCAATAAATGCACCGCGCAAGTCGTCCAGCTCGGCAATCTCGAACAGGTTCGCCTTGTAGTAGCTTTGCAGGGCAGCAAAAAACTTTTCCTCACCGAGCAATCTTTCCAGCTCGACGAACATCATGGCACCCTTGGTGGCAACAATCGCTGCATACTGAAAAGAGTTGCGATAGTCGCGAGCGGAACGGTTTGCGTCCATGTCTTCACCGCCGAATGTGCGATACACCCGGTACACTCCCAGCAATTGATCATCTAGCACCGTCGCGGCTTGTTCCTCGCCATAGACTTCTCTGTAATAGAGCAGTGCTGACCAACAGGACAATGCCTCATCCAGCACCGGTTCCCGCGCCGGATTGTTTCCTACGGCCGCACCCCACCACTGATGGGCAACGAGATGTGCGACTGTCCACTCCAGGCTTTGTTCCACGGAAGGGCGCTGCTCGCGAATGATCTCAGGAAGATTGCGCATAGCCGCGGAATCGAAATCGACATAAAAAGCACTGGCAATCACATCCAGCCCGGCGAACTCGGTGCTACCAAGACCGGCCACAAGGGGAGCCTCGGCGATATTGATCGTCCTGAAGGGTGGTGGTCCAAAACGCGAAGTAAAGATTCTGAGCGCATTTGTTCCGGCGGTAAGTACGCGTTTGCCCGCTCGTTCGTGCTGCGGCAGAAAAATCGACCGCACGGTCGTGTTTCCCACCAACGCTTCCTCAGCGCGCAAATCGCGACCGGCGACGATGGCAAAATCTCGAAGCGAAGCGCCCGTGAAGGTCCTAACTGTTTCGCCCTCTGACTTTGTCGCCAGCTCAGTGGCCGAGGTAAATACGATCACGCCGGAGTTCGCCTCCACGGTAACCTCGTAATCCGCCACTTCGTTGAAGATTAGGTCGCCAACACTCGGCTCAATCTTACGTTGCCATTCATCGTTATCGTGCACGGCCAGGACCGGATAAAAAGTGCCCAGTAGCATCACGCCGCGGCAACGAAAATTGATGTCCCGCGCCCGACGTGTTTCTCTTTCTCCGCGCAAGGCCGCGCTGACTTGTTTGATTACATGCGTCGTTATACTCGTCTCGTCCGGATCGATTTCCGGCACACTGCCTTTGAAGCTGACAAGGACTTCCGTTGATTCTCCAGGATCTACGGCTTCCCGCAAGTTGACCCGCAACGTCGTCCCCTGATCGTCCAGAACGAAAGCTAGCCGTTCGTTGTCAGTTGCTAAACGCACCTCGGTAACTTCAATTCGCGGTTCATCTCCCTCCGCCACCGCGGCCGAGGTGGAATTTGGACCAGGTATGGTCGGGCCCACGCGCAGGTTTGAATAGAGATGAAAGTAAAGAACAGCGGTTGAGCGCTCACCGCGATTAACCCAGCGTACCCGTTCAGAGCCCGTGTAAGAACGCAAATCGAAATTGAGCTTTAAATTAATTTGATAGCTTGCCCGTTCTACCGCTTTGGACTGGGCGCGCTCATCAGACTGTGTTCGCCCGAGCGTTTTCTGAGTGGCTTGGCTCGGGACGATGGCTGCGAGGATTACCAGGAAAAGCAGGCCAGTCCACGACGCGTTCAGATTACTGTCGTTTATTTTCATAAGAACCCAACCGGACGGTCGCCGCAATCTTATGGAGGTCTCGCCGCTTTCCGGCTTGGCCCAAGCAAAGATTCAACCGTGAAGCGATTTCAGTTCCCAGTTCCAGCTACACGTCTTTGATTGTCAGTTATAACTATGTCACGAATGACGTCGCCGCGCGCAATGTCATCAACTACTTCCATGCCTGATAACACCCTGCCAAACATGGTGTATCCCCCATCGAGATGCGGCTGCGGCGAATGGGTCACGAACCACTGTGATCCTCCAGTATCTTTGCCCGAGAGAGCCATGCCCACCGCGCCACGGTCGTAAGTCACCTGGTTTATTTCGCACCGGATCGAATAACCCGGACCGCCATTGCCATCGCCTCGGGGATCGCCATCTTGAACGACAAAGTTCGGTACTACACGGTGGACCGTGATGCCCTTAAAATAACCCCGTTTTGCCAGTTGCACGAAGTTATCAACGGTGAGTGGCGCGTCGTCAGGTAACAGCTCAATCGTAAACGAGCCTTTGGTAGTTGAGACAATGGCCCGCACACTCGTGCCAATGCGGGAAAGGGCGCGCTGATAGTCAACTATAGTATTTCGCGTACGCACGGTGCCGACACGCGGCGAGAAGTTGCCCTCGCCATTCATTTTCAACAAAGCTGCCGCATTGCGCCGGACGAGATAGTCGGATGAGTCTAACGCTGTCTTAATCGCCTCATTGGCAAAGGTGCTCTTCTGCTTTCCCAGGGACTCGAGAATGGACAGTGCCGCATCATTCTGTTTGTCTGACAGGGCCACCGACAAGGCTTTGATCAAACCAGAGGCATTTCCTTCGTTTGGGGGAAGCTCCGCTAGCAGCTCGGCCGCAGTGGCACGGATGACGACATCAGTTTCATCCAGGTGAGCTATCAGTACATTATTCAAATCCTTCGGCTTGAATGCAGCGAAAGCGCGCAGCACATCTGGGACGGCATACTCAGAATGCACGGCCACCAGGGTGTTGATTGTGATGCCCGAGTTTCTATAGTCGAGCATTGCTCGCAGGATTTCCTGGGCCTGTTCCGCCAACTGGACCTTGGCTGCTGTAGTGTCTGGCAGTGCCGCGATCTCAGCCAGGCCCTGGGCCAGGCCTGAGGCTGCCGTCCAATTCAACAACAAAGTCTCCTGAGCTTTCCTTTTGGACGTCACTTCATCGCCCAGATTCTTCAGATATTTGCTGGGAGAGAGGCGCACCAGGGCGATCTCGATCTCGGGTGCACTCCCACTAAAATCGACATTCCAGGATCTCAGCTGCGCCAACACCTCCTCATTTTCCGAGCCTTGAAAAATTCTCCCAAGAGCAGTTGCGATCTCCAGGCACTCCGCATTCCGATAGGGAGAAGCCATGGAACCTCGCTTCACCACGTGACGTGCGCAACGTGCGTTTGCTAAAAAGTTCCCGAACAGAGGTTTGGCAGCCGGGTCGTCTTTCAAGGCGGCGAATGCGCGAATTGCACTCACGCGCACGCGAGAGTCGGTGTCTTTTAATGCTCTGACAAGTAAACCATCAATAGCATTCTTATCACCTGTGGCCCCAAGCGCCCGGGCCGCATTTGCGCGGACGACTGGATCGGGATCGTTGGCTAGCAGACCTCGCAACCTCTCGTTTCCTTCGTTAGCTCGCAGACGCGCCAACGCATTTGCTGCATGGGCTCGAATACGAGCGTCGCCGAACGTGAGAAATTCTGCGATCACTTTGCCAACACCCGCAGGGCGGGCGCGCAGAGCAGCGGTCAGGCCGATTAGAATTAAATCGCTGTCCGGCCCAGCACGTTTAGCTTCAAACTCAAGTACGACAATGATTTCTTTTCGAAACAGGTTCAGGCGTGTCTCGTCAGTCGCCGGCAACGCAGCCGTAATCTTCCCCAGGGCTTCGACTATGCGGGCTCGCTCGCGCGCTGGTATGCGTTTAGAGAGCTCAGCCGCGAGGGCGTCACCGGCAGCCGCCGTTTCAGTCTCACCAAGTGCAAAAGCCGCCATCATCCTGACGTTGCCGTCCTGGTCTTTTTGTAGCATGGAAATAAGATTCGGAACGGCGCGTTCATCGCCGATACGTCCTGCAGCCAGAGCCGCGCGGGCGCGGACGGCTGCATTCCTATCTGATAACAAACCATTCAGGTCGGCATCCCAGCGGCGCTCGTCCTCAGCTTGTACAATTCGCAATAATATCTCGCGGGAAACAAAAGAAAAGGGGGATCTCGACATCGCCGCCGCACGCTTCTGAGTGTACCCCTCTCTGGCACCAGCTAACACGAAAAGGCACGAGAGCACGAAGGGAGCCGCGTACAGCACCGGCCGCAGAGCAACGGGCGCAAACCTCATTTGATTACAGCTTTCGGGATAACAAATTTAGTCGACGGGGGTTCTCGACCATCCTACTGCGCTTTGTCGTGGGGAGTCGCTCTCTATGTATCAGGGACGCGCGGGTTCTCTGTCAAGTGCCCCGAATATGGTAGGTAAAATAAAAAGCGCCTCGCCGGTTACGGCAAGGCGCTTTCGAAATATTCAGTCGAACGCGTTTAGTTAGTTCGCTGCACTTGATATGTTGGTAATCGGCGACTGCTTCCCGACGTCTCCGGGCTTGGCAGGCTCCGCAATCTTAGTCGAGCCATCCGCAGTGATCGGCTTCATAGCGGAGGCATCGAGTGGTTGATCTTTCTTACTCTTGTCTGCAGCAGCCGCGCTCATTTGGAGCATCTTGCAGCTACCCTCAAAGATTCCGCCTTGCTCGATTACCAGTGAAGGGGTCTGAATATTGCCGTTCACTTTTGCCGCCCGGCCCAGTTCAAGACGCTGTGTGGCTATGATGTCACCATTTATCGTGCCATGAATGACCGCTACTGCTACCTCAATGTTGGCATCAACTTTGCCGTTCGCGCCCACAATCAGGGTACCGCTACCCGAGCTGACCCGTCCTGAAAGATGCCCGTCCACTCGAAGCATCGCTTTAAACGTGGCTTCGCCGGTGACAGAGGTACCGTTGCCCACAAAGCCGCTAAGCGTGCCTTCTTTGATGTCCCGAGCTAACGTTTCGCTCTCGGTCATCGCTTTAGCCGAAATCTGAGATGTGTCACCAGCGGGCTTGGTTTCGGTATTTCCCTGATAAGAGGGGTAGTTATTTCGCGGACTGTTATAAGCCGACGCGTCTTGCTTATCCTTTGAATGTTCGTCTTCTTGTTGATCCTTGGGGTTCTTTCCTATCCTCAGCATTGTAACCTCCGTAAATTTGTCGGCGCGGCGGGTTCAGTCACGAGTGCCATCGGGCGGTAGAAGCAACAAAACGACGCGCTTACCTTTCAGTGGTGGATTGTTTGCTAGCTTGGTTTCTAGCCTGATGGTCAACCGCTTTTAAGCGGGGTTTACATCATAGACAATCTGGACTCCCAGTGTCTAGTCTTGTAACGAAATTGCAACGCCGGAGACTAGAGTGATTGCATGCGTAGGCTCAGGGCTTGCGCACCGTCCAAAATCCAGGCGCTCACGAGACTTCCTCTGCAAAACCCGTCTTTATTGAGCGGGGCGGGCGATTCGGTTCTCATTTTTAACTCTTAAAACCGCACTCCCTCAGAGATGGCGCCTTCGCTAATGAAAGAGGGGGGCGTATTTAATTCATGAGGGGATGTTTCCCGCAGGTGATTTCGATGTGCGGCACTGCTGCTTCAGAGCTAACTTGACAATCCGAGCCTGGGAAAGATTCCAGATAAAGACTTGCTAGCGGGTCTTGTTCTGCTCAGGTTAGCGAGGTGTGGGTTGCCGGCCTGCGGTAACGCGTTTGCAGCCGCGGAGCCATCTTCGAACCGCTCACCGAGATCAAGTAATACTCGTCCTGCGACACCTCGTCAAGTGTCGTCACGTTATGGCCCTGGCAAGTTTGAGGGACCCACCCGCTTGTTAAGAAGGTCAGGACCGAACTCCCCGCCATCATGTTCAACCGGCCATCTGCTTCTCGGGAATCATTGTGCAGATGCCTTCAAAGATCGCGCCGTTTTTGATCTCAATTGATCTGGTCCAGATGTTTCCGTTGATCTTTGCGTTGGGTCCGATCTCGACTCGTTCGTGCGCTACGATATCTCCGTTAACGGTGCCACCGATAATTGCCACCGCAACTTCGACATGGGCGTCGACTCTTGCACTGATGTCTATGATCAATGTCCCTTTCTTTGAGTAGATAGTTCCCGCTATGTAGCCATTAACGCGAACCATGTCTCTGAAGCTTACTTCACCGGAGAACTCCGGCTCGCAGAAAAAAGCTCTCGTCCGCTGCCGCACGCTCAAGGTTCCACCACTGCCGCCCAACTGCCCAGTTGCAAAACCATCAAGGTCGAGCGACCCCTTGCACCGGGCCTCTCCAGTTATCACCGGGAGTTTCGTTTGGTGGTCCTTGATATCGTTGAGAGGGGGTTCGATTAGTGGTGGGTGTTTTCTGGAGGCCATCGACGGCGCTGGTACCGCGGCAACGCCATGGCTTGCCCGGTGTGCAATCGGGTAATGATCATCCAGCGAGGCACCGTCTGCCTCAGTTAAAGCACTCGTAGGTGCAGACGAAGTTCGACCGCCTGGGCTGTTCGGTTTCCTTTTGATCTCCAGCATGGGACTCTCCGATGAGACTGCTGTTAGAGCTCAATAGAGTTCGATGTTTCTTGATTGTTGGGAGTAAACCGCACTCTGACTGGAGACGCAGTTACGGAGTCCTGAGAGAGCGCAATGCCTTGAAATGCCGGGCACGGTACCAGAACTCTGCTGAATCTTCAAGACTTTTTGTAGGCCGAAACCAATGAATCTCTGCCGCGGATTTACGATCATCGCGGATCTGAAAAAGCCATCGTTCAACTGGCTTGGCTGTTCTAATTCCTGAATCCGCGTTCATCCGCGTAAACCACGCCGAATTTCCAAATCGTTGGGGTGCTGGCTACCCTGTTGTCAATCGCCGAGCGGACGTGGCATTCTCAAGGCAAACAGATAAAGAAGTGGTTTTGGAGCAGATAATGCCTGGGGAAGATAAGATCAAAACTAGACTGCTGCGCCGCGTCGGTGAAGCGATTGAGCATTTTAGTATGATCGAGAATGGCGACCGGATAATGGTTTGTCTCTCGGGCGGCAAGGACAGTTACACGTTGCTCGACTTGCTGCTCGATTTGCAATCACGGGCTCCCGTAAGCTTCGATCTACTGGCCGTAAATTTGGATCAGAAACAACCAGGCTTTCCCGCTAGTGTTTTACCCGAATACCTCTCCAGTCGGCCCACTCCGTTTCGCATTGTGGAAAGCGATACTTATTCAATCGTCAAACGCCTGGTACCCGAAGGAAAAACCTTTTGCTCGGTTTGCTCGCGCCTGCGCCGTGGCATTCTCTACAACGTTGCTGTTGAAGAACGCTGCAACAAGATCGCCCTGGGCCATCACGCCGACGACATCATCGCAACCTTTCTGCTAAATGTTTTCTACGGCGGTACTCTCAAAACCATGCCGCCCGTTTTGCGTTCTCAAGATGGCCGCAACACAGTTATCCGACCGCTCGCCTATTGTCGCGAATCAGACATTATTAAATTTGCCGCTTCGAGACAGTTTCCAATCATTCCCTGCGACCTCTGCGGCTCGCAATCAAATTTAAAGAGGGCGCGCATCATGCGGCTCATCAGCGATCTGGAGAAAGAGATTCCCAATGTGCGCAGCTCGATGTTGACGGCGCTCAGTAATGCCGTGCCCTCTCATCTGCTCGATCGAAAGCTTTTCGAATTCGCGAAACTCGAACCAGCCACCGGCGACGTCGAAGCAGAACTCGATCTGGCTTTGGGCCACAGTGACGAGGGTTTTGAAGACAACCTCGTTACGATTCGGTAATGGCGACTGACTTAGAACCAATGAGAGTATCACTCACTGCAGAACAGGAAGCGGTAGCGACCTGGCCGTTGCCACAGACTCAAGGCCGGCGCTAGTGGTACCCGGACGGCCAGGTCGCTACCGCTCCCTGTTCTGTAGTTGAGTGAATAATGCAGAGGATAAACCCAGCCACTCTGTTTTCAGTCTAGCTACCCGTCAGCGCGTGTTGGTTCTGACCTTCATGAGAGCGCGGCTTGAGTGCTCTCAGGATTTAGTTCTGTAGGATCCTATGTCGCCAGCGAAGAAGAGCCGTGAACTCGATTTGAGTGCGTTCCCGCCAGGCACTGTCACAGAATACTCAACCCTTGTCTGCCTCGGCTGCATCTTCAAGCTCTTCACCAGTCAACTAGGTCTCGCGCCGCGGACCGCCTACTCGGAAATTAAGCGGTATTCGCCATCCATCGATGAATTGACCGCGCCCGTGGCGGTGCGTCCATTCTTCGATAGCGAAGAGAAGCACCCACGTTGTCCTTACTGCAATGCGGCAAAACGCTGGCACTCCCGCCTAAATACCGTTCGAATTGAAGGCGCCAGGAGCACGGATGTCGCGCGGCGGGCACTAACCAAATCGCTCCCCACGAAAGACCACCAGTTTCAATTTATCGAGACGAAGTCAGACCGACGCAGTTTGTTTTTCGATTGGCTCGACACTCAGCGTAGCAATCTCGACCTTGATAATGACTCATGGTTGATTGAGGCAACTCGTGCTTTTCTCGAACGAGTGGAACCGAAACACAATTGGTCAGAGGTATTCGCCGATCTAAGGGCGGTGCGAAGATCGCAGCGCCTCGAGGAGGGCTGGGAGCGAGAAGGCTCGCGTCTCTTTCTGGCTCCGTCAATTTTCAACGACGTATTGATTGTACAGTACCTGATTAGCCGTTCACACACGCACGCCGGGCATACCTTTGAAGGCCGGATGACGTTAATGGAGTTGATACGACGTTTACGTTTCGCTGGCTTTCTCGTTGTAAACGAAATTACTGAAAGCGATCAGTTCGAGGTTCTGGAGAGGCTGGTGGAGAAGTTATCGGGCGGGTCAGCCCGGGCCAAGCTTTACTATGTAGTGGATCGCCGGGATTTTCTAGAAAAGGTAAAATCCGTTTACTCCCGATACGCCACTTAGTCTAAGCCCGCACTCCAAATTTCGCTTGTTACGGAGCCGCCGGCGATTTGTATTTGTCGATAAGCTGCTGAAGTCCATCAGTGGACCCGTTATGCCGGTACTTGTAGTAAGGCGTAATGGCTTGCAGAAGCTGCTCCTCAAGTTTCTTATGCTCGGGCTTTCCCGCACTCACACCCAGAGCCCTCGCATAAAGGTCAATAGCCTGGTCCATCCGTTCCGTTGCCTTCTTTAGCGTCTCTTCCTTTTGTTTCCCATCGGGCATTGTCCGGTAAGTCTGCGCGAGCTGTTGATACTCTTCATCGACCATGTTCGCAAGGAGAGCATAACTGGTGGGCTCCGCCGGATTGAGCGCCGACGCTTTTTCAAACCGAGCCTTCGCATCGGCCGGATTACTGCTAACCAGAGAAAGAATCCCCATATTCAAATAAAGCATGGGTAGCATGGCCTTCTGACTCTCCCACCTCGCGTCATCCAGGTTGGCAGGCTTCTTATTCGCTTCGATCAGCTCGATGGACTTGACACCATACTGAAGGCTGACCGGCACGTGCTTCGCGTTTTGTCGCTTCGCCTCTTCCGTGCCCGCAAGTGCCAGATGTGACATGACTGCAACATTTTCCGGATCCTTCGCCAAAATTGTGGCTGCATGTGCGAAGGCGTCGTCTATTCGTTTAAGACCTAGATAAGCATCCAGTGTTATCAGTTGAATCTCTTCCGCTTCCTTGCCGTCTTTGAACACCTTCTGAAAGCCTTCCGCAAGCGAAAGCTTTTGGGTGGCGTCCGTAACCTGCGCAATTTGGCCGGCAACATAGCCGGCTACCTGTTCACGCAAGGTGCTCTTCGGATGCTTCTTCACAAACTCTCCTGCCGCAGCCAGCTTGCCCGCAGCGTCTGGCGCGGAATTGATTGCCTCGACTGCCTTCGCTTCCGCCGGAGAAATGTTAGGTTTTGCCGGTTCCTGAATTAGCGTGGCACCAGAGGAATGCCTGGAAAACGCCGAAGGTCCGATGCAAACGAGGATCGAGAAAACAAGAATGACGCGTAGCAATGAAAGGTATTTGGATTTCATTTTTCACATCCTATCCCGAATGAGTTTGAAGGAATTGGCTGAGATTCCAGCCGCGATATTGCTTTAGGAGCGCGGGCGATGGCAAGTCATAAAACAATCCATTGGTATTTTATTCCTTGTGCTTTGTACTTCGTTCTTCGTGCTTTGTACTTCATTCTTGGTCCAGTGCCTAATTTTTGACCCTCGGCAAACGCCGGTAGCTATGGGTCACCGGACGGCGCCGGCCAATTCCGATTGCATTGCGCGAGATGATCAAGGTAGGTGGTAACTGCCGTCGCTTGAATTCGTTGGCGGGTGATTCAACCCGATTCAGAATGTCGTAGACGAGGTTCGTATCGTGACCTGCCGCAACAATCTCCTCGGGGGTCGCCTTGTCTTCGAAATACATCCGCAGCACAGGATCGAGCCGGTCGTAAGGCGGCAAAGATTGATCGTCAAATTGTCCTGGAGCTAATTCCGCGGAGGGACGTTTTTCGATAATCGCGGTGGGAATGATCTCCTCTGCGTGATTGAAATGACGGGCCAGCGCGTAGACTTCCGTCTTTAAAACGTCGCCGATTACCGCCAATCCTCCATTCGTGTCGCCGTAAAGAGTGCAATATCCAAGGGCGAGTTCCGATTTATTTCCCGTCGACAGCAACAGCCGGCCCTCGGCATTTGAGATAGTCATCAGAATATTGCCGCGAAGACGCGATTGCAGATTCTCCGAGGCGTGGGAGTCGCTCGCCGCCTCGGGTGCTGGCAACTTCATTTCTTTCAGCAAAACATGAAAGGCCTCTGTAATTGGATGCTCAATTACGTTCATGCCAAGCCGGCGTCCCAGGTCTACTGAATCATCAATGCTGGAACGAGAAGAGTAGGGTGAAGGCATCATCACGGCCAAAACATTTTCCGGCCCCAGAGCTTCACAGGCGAGGGCCGCTACGACTGCGGAATCGAGTCCGCCGGAAAGGCCCAGCACTGCGGTCTGGAACCGGTTCTTACGCGCATAATCTTGAATACCCAGTACGAGCGCACTGTGAATTATGCCGATGTCGTCACCGGGCAAACAGCGCTCATCCCGCACGCCGCAATCGAGATCAACTGTGCCAAAGAATTCCTCGAAAGGAGGCGCCTGCAAAATGATCCTGCCTTCGCAATCCGCAACTATGCTCGCGCCGTCGAAAATGATCCCGTCATTCCCACCGACCAGGTTTACGAAGACGATGGGAATGTTTGCCATTTTGGCGCGGTGTGAAACCATCGAACACCGCTGGCCCATTTTGCCTTTATTGAAAGGAGACGCATTGATCGAGATGAGAACATCAGCGCCCATCTCAATAAGTTCATCGGCGGGATCGTGGGTATAAAGACGCTCCTTCCAGAAGGTCTTGTCGTTCCAGAAGTCCTCACAGACGGCAACGCCTAATTCACCATCTTCAGTGGGAAAGAGATGGCGTTCACGAGCCGGCTCAAAGTATCGGGGATCGTCAAAAACATCGTACTCGGGCAGCAGGGTCTTATCGGCGAACCCTATGAGCTGCTTATCGCGAATGACCGCTGCCGAGTTGAAAAGCCTGCGCCCGTTGGGCAAACCCGTTGGTCTAACCGTGCCGACGATTACAGTCAGACCCTCAGTCGCCTGGATGATTTGATCCAGTGGCTGCAAGACGCAGCACGCAATGTCGCGGTCCAGAAACCAGTCCAGCGATGTATATCCCTGAATAGAGGTTTCGGGCAGCACCACTAGATCTGCCCGGTCTTTCCTGCCCTGCTCAATCGCGCGAATGATGCGTGCAGTGTTGCCCTCGTAGTCGCCGTTGGTGGTGTTTATCTGACCGATAGTGACGCGCATTTGTTATTGGAGCATTGTGCTTGGAGTTTTGTTCTTTGAGCTTTGATCTTCGGCCGTGGTTGCCGTGGCCGGTTCTGGTAGCCGTCGCCCCTTACTAAAGGCAATGCCTGTTTATTTCTTACTGTTTGCTGCGAAGATCGTGCACGTTTTCAAAGCAGATCGCAAACCGAGAAAACCAAGATCAAAGAACAAGTTCTAAGCTCACCTAGCTGCGACATCGCGCTGTCCGCGGTGGCGGTCCGTACTTATTTTGGTCAGATTTTGTCGCACGCCGTCACTGAGTTATATTATTCGCCTCACGCGGCTGGAGGGGTCGCATAATGGTAGTGCAGCGGTCTTGAAAACCGCCGTCCGAAAGGATATGCAGGTTCGAGTCCTGTCCCCTCCGCCATTTCTTTCAACAATTTACACGTTTCATAGATAGCAGACGCGTGATGTTGAGTCGTTCCGCCATCGCAACGATCAAGGCGTCTGCAAAATCGAGATTGGCATCGGAATACTGTTGTGCCCTTACCTGGATCACTTTGAGAGCTTTCACTTGGTTTTGAGTTCCGGTTTCGGGCGGCGAATCTCACGAGCGAAGTACCACTGATGGCCCTCAGGATCTTCGGCACCGTAGCGGCGATGGCCATATTCCGTATCCGCGGGCACCTGGAGGATGGTGGCCCCTGCCTTTTTGGCGCGGTCGAAGTGTTTGTCCACATCTTCGACATTGATGTAGAGGCTCTGCGTTGCCTGACCGAGCCGCTTAGGGTTGCGATAACTTGACCCGGGGCAACCCATCATAATCACGTCATCGCCAAGCTTCATCGCCGCGTGATTGATCTTGCCGTCGGGACCTAACATTTGCGTCCCGTACTTACGGAAGCCGAACGCCCTGGCTAGAAACTTTAGCGCTGCGCCGACATCCTGATACAAGAGGTATGGTGTGATGGCCATCAACTATGCTCCTTCTTCTTTCGTTCTTCGATGATTCGGCTGGTGTCAGACCCTGCCAACATCCAGTCAACAGATTGCGAGAAGAGGATCGTTTCTCTAACCTGCTTTTTGTATCACCGCGCGGTCCCAACCCTCATCAAACCGCGGCATGAGTGGGCTAACTCAACTATTCCGTTGGTTGCGGCCCGGTCTCGAGTGTGGTGCGGGCGAGACTGAGAAGGATCAGGGCCAGTGCGACGCTCGAAGCCGTGAGCACGATGTAAATCAACCATGGAACGCGTTCCGTGAGTGGCAGCGGCTCCGGTATGTATTCAGGATTCGTAACTACGCTACCGATCGCGCCGCGAATCGGTTCAATCGTACTGCGAATGGGTCCAACACCCCCGGCCCGCCCGCCTGGGGACCGTGACTCAGTTGACAACTTGGATGGCAGTTCTTTTTCGAAGTCGTAGTGTGGCGAGGTGACTTTAGGATTACCGAAAAACAAGCGTAGCGGTTGCGCGGGCGCTTCTTTTAACTCGAAGACCAATTGTCGCGCCGGAGCACTGGCCTGGATCGAAGTTATTAAGAGTGTTGGATTACTGTGGTCGGTAATGAGCAGACGCAGCTTTCGCGCATACACCTCCTCATCGAAGCCAATTACCGGCGGTTTTGCCTCACCAACGTGTCGGGTTAGTTCACCTGATGCAATCAGGCTTACGTTCTGGGGGTCATCAACAGACTCAATCTGAAACGGGCGTGAGAATGAGGCATCATTAATCTCCAGTGTGAGACGGTCGCAAGGTACCCGAGCGCCCAGATCGATGGTCCACACCGAGGCATGCGCACCCTGGTTACGGAGCAGTTGATAAAGAGGGACAGACACGCCCCACGTTGTTAGCTCTCCTTTCGCTCGGACTGCCATCATCACTTTTACTCCGGTAATCTCTGGCGCTTTGTCGTCCGTCAACTCATCTGCAAGAACCCTCACGCGCAAATATCTGTACCTGCTGGTGGGGTAAGTTACCCGTCTCGACTCGACCGCTCTATTCTGCGCATCAAAGCTGAAAAGCACGCCGCGGGTCTCCAGCATCCGCCACTCTTTGCCCGAGTCGCTGCCCTCGACCTCAACCCGTCGCCGGAAGTTCGTGCCGGTAGTTCGTATCTCAACTTCATTGTGATCACCCGGGTTCTCGCCCAGATCCACTGACACTTCGCTCGTTGACGAGCCGACGACCGCACGGTTGAAGACACTCGCACCAATTTCTTGTTTGTCGTCAAACTCTCTTCGAATGCGAATTGCGTACGGAATTTCGCGGCCGTGGGAATTGAAAAGCCGGAGGTCGGCGAGGTCCGGCCGCGCCTTATCCATCACTTCCAGAGGTAAGACGATGTCATATATTCCAGGCCCGCCTACGCCCGTGTTTGGTGCCACGTCAACAAAGTAAGGCCACTGCGACAATGTGGCTTGAGCGTACACTGAAGTAACAGCAAGCCACACAGTTGCCGCAAGAATCACGAGCCCGACTACCCCGATCTTCTTCATTTTGACGACTCCCGGGAATGAAACGCTTTGTGGTAACCCCACGCCACCAACAGCAACAACACTCCGAGCACAAAGAAAACGATAATTCGGTAAAGCTGCTGCAGTTGCGCAATATCAACCAACATTGCCTTGATTATGGTCAACGCAAAAAGGACCAGTGCAGCCCAACGCAGGCTTGCCGAGCGGCGGATGAATCCCGCAGCCGCCAGTGCCGTTGCGTAAGCCGCCCAGAGAACTGAAAGGGCCATCTGGCCCAACCATAGCTGATGTTCGGCGTTGTCTGCGACTCTCTCCGATTCTGCTCGGGCGGCAAAGTACGTTTGCGTCTCCATCGACATCACGAACCACAGCGTGACAACAGCCGCCAACAAGAAGGCAACCCTGAGCTTAGGCGCGTGAATCTTCCTCCGTTCGGGTACTCTTTGATACAGAAGCGAGGCGGCAAACAAGCACCCGATCACGACCAGAGACGAAAGAAAGTACCGGTTCAGAACTGGCGTGAACAAAGGGCGAAATTTGAAGTAGGTGCCCCATGGAGTATCCCAGAAGAAGAGCTTGGAAAGAGCCAGGCCGAAGAGTGTGAAGCCAAAAGCGCGTAGCTTTACTGATCTAATTTCCAGGCCGGCCCACAATAGTGCAAGCGCTTCAACTGCCCATGCGATCGTAATCCAGTTAGACCGCAACTGAATCGGAATCGCAATTGTCACGAATGTCAGGGCAACCCCGATCATCGCCAACAACGCGCTGCGATTTGTTGCGAGTAGCGCTCTCGGCCTGAAAGCATCGCCGGGGCGCAGGAAACGCTCCAGCAGGATCTTGGCTGCGGTTGCATATAGCAGCGCCATGCCAATTGCGAACACACCCATCCAATCGCGATGCGTCGTACTAAGCAGATGGTAAGCGGTTGCGAAAAATACGAACGGATTGATCAATAGCAGCGCCAGGTCTTCGATCGTCGGCGGCTCGCGCCGGATCAGTTGTCTACCTGAGTGTGACAAAAGGAAGATAAGGAATATGGCGGTCTGAAAGATCAGCACCGCGACGCGCTTTTGCGGATGGTATCGCTCGTTGTACCAGAGCCAGAACAGCAGTTGTGAGCCGAAGTAGGCTACCGAGCTTAGTCCCCTCCAGCGTTTGAGAGCCGCCAGCGCGCCAACATCGAGCGCTACGATGTAGGCAAAAAACGACCGGTATTGATCCCGATCAGAATGCAGGAGTACAGGCGCCAGAAAACCACCCACCAGTGCCATGATCGCGATTGCCGGCGCATTGTAGAGCAGCGCCAAACCCGCTGCTTCGGCAATCAAAATCGCGATAAATACGAAAGCTACCTTCTGCGTGACAAGATGGTAGTACCCAAAGGCAGCATAAGTGGACAGGTAGAGGAGAACAATCCCGCCAGCCGTGAGTATCTGCGAGAAGATCCGCCAGCGACGCCGATGATACTTGTAGCCGGCCACAGCCATTCCGACACCGAAAGCGACGCCGATCGCCACGCGACCTAGTTCTCCGATCCAGCGGTTTTCAAACGCATACTTCAAAAAGAATGCGGTGGCGAAAAGGATCAACGCGACAGCTGCCCAACCCACTAACCGGCGTCCGATCATTGATTCAAGCCGGTCAGCCCTTTCCTGGCTGCGACGCAACGAGGCGGCAAAGGACGCGACGGAAGGTTGTGGCCGTTCAGGAACACTCGGGGATCCAGGTGACACTTGAGTCACAACCGGTTCCGGTCGTGGTGGACCCGTAGTCAATGGCGGTGGAGGCTGTGCCGTTTTGGTTTCCCGAGCGTCGCTGACAGGTTCTCCGCGGTCGACCGTTTCTGGAAATATTGAATGGGCCGCCAGCGTCGCTTCGAGGCGCCCGACGCGGGCATAGAGTTGTTGGAGGTTTTGACCCAGGGATACCTGGCTGGCGGGTTGTTGAAGGCTGCCAGGCACGGAATCTGACCCGGCCTCAAGTCGCGCGATTTTTTCGTTAAGCTTCTTCCTGGAGCTTATAGAGATTACGAGGGCAACAATTGGCAAGACGATGCCAGAAACGAACACCGCCATCAGGAACAACGCGAGGAACGGGAGGATTAACTGGTCCATGGGGCGCGAAGAGTAGCAAACTCGCTGCGAAGTCAAAGGCAGCAACGAAGGCAGTTTAGGAAATGTCTTGTTGACGCCTTGTTTTGCGGCGCATTCTATTTTCCATGCGAAAGACAGTCAACAAATTATCTTCTAAAGCCCACGGAGCGTCGCGGCGGCCTCAATCTTGGGAGTCGCAATCCTAACCTCACGCTATCGTTCACTATTAAACTGGCTCCATTTGCAGAAAACTGCCCAGCAGGCTAGGCTAGGTCCGTCACTGAGTGACGGCTCATTCAGTGAGGCATTTTTAGAGCCTGGAATGTTGATTAAGTGGCATAGACTTTAGTCTGTCGATCGTTCGATTCCAATTACTTTTCGTCTCATGAGGTCCACCGCGCGGTAGCAGGTAAGTGAAAACTGAAAACAGAGTGGGGGCGAAATCATACCTCTGAGGTTATGCACTCAACAACAGAACAGGATGCGGTAGCGACCTGGCCTATGGGTTAACACAATTTGAGTCTGTCGCAACGGCCAGGTTGCTACCTCTTCCTGTTCTGTAGTGAGTGATACTCTCATTGGTTGTTCAGTCGCTGCGTGATCACTGACTTGATCAGAGATTCCTTTAGTCTGTGGTATCAACTGCGCAGGATAAACTTCCATTGCATACCGACTGCTTGCGCGCTACCCCACAGACTGAAGTCTATGCCACGAAAGATTAGCGTACGACTCGAGTTACATAACTCTTAGAACTCTTAGAAATCTAAAACACAAATCGCCAATGCGATCCGCGCGTTCAATGAACTCACTTCGACCTGTTATAGCCGACAAGCGCGGGGCAATCCTGCGCGCCGCGATTAGGGTCTTTGCCCACAACGGCTATTTCAATTCCAAGGTTGCCGACATTGCGCGCGAAGCCGGAGTTGCAGATGGCACTGTCTATCTGTACTTCAAAAGCAAAGAAGAGATTCTTCATTCGATTTTCGATCGCACCGTGGAAGAGGCAATCTCGGAAGGTCGAAAGCAACTCGAGCAAATCAGCGATCCGCGCGAAAAACTTCGCCGCATCGCGCTCTTGCATCTCGAACGAATGGGAACCGATCGCGATCTGGCCGTGGTGTTTCAGGTCGAATTGCGGGGCTCAACGAAATTCATGGAAGAGTTTTCCGCCGCCGGGTTCGCTGAATACCTCGGGTTGATTCGCGCGACAATTGAAGAAGGGCAAAGCGCCGGTCTGTTTCGTCCGGATTTGAATGCGAAGGTTGTGGCAAAGATTTTTTTCGGCGCCCTGGATGAAATGGCCACCAACTGGATTCTCTCCAAACGGCGTTACAAACTGGCGCCTATGGCCGATCAGGTGCTGGACATCCTGCTCAATGGAGTTAGCCAGAAGTGAATTCGGTCCCAGCTACGAAGGAACCAGCAAAAACCTCTGTGGGCGAACCCGTGACATCTGAACGTCCCAAAACGCTTATTGAGGCGTTTGAGCGAGTTGCACGCGACCAAAAACGTTCCGACACGTTGAATTACAAACGTGACGGTCGCTGGATACCAATCTCTTCGGACGAACTGCTCGCGCGCGCTCACCGCATCGCCGCGGGACTCTATTCGCTGGGGGTGCGTCCCGGAGATCGCGTCGCGCTGCTATCTGATAGCCGGCCGGAATGGACTTTGACCGATGCGGGCTGCCTGTTTGCCGGCGCCGTCGACGTTCCCATCTACCCTACGTTAACCCCAACTCAGGTTCGCTATATTCTCAAGGATTCCGGTTCGCGGGTACTGATAGTTTCCAATTACAAGAAGCTCCTCCAAGTGAACGACATTCTCGACGAGTGCCCGGAGGTTGAGCAGGTTGTCCTTTTCGAGGGTGCAGGGATAGAGAGCTCAGAAGTAATGACTCTGGCTGAGCTTGAGAAGCGGGGTCAGTCCCTGGAAGGTGAACAGCCGGGCCTAATCGACGATCTGGCTCATCGTATTACTCCGGATCAACTGGCGACGATAATTTACACCTCCGGAACGACAGGCGAACCGAAGGGCGTGATGTTGACGCACGCTAATCTCATTTCGAACCTGATCGATGGCGCCGGGAACCTGTCTTTCGACGCAAGAGATATTGCGCTCTCGGTCTTGCCGCTCTCGCACATCTTTGAACGCCAGGCCATGTACATGTACCTCTACCAGGGCATGGCGGTTTACTACGCAGAATCGCTGGAAACCATTGGTCCGAACCTTCGGGAAGTGCGTCCCACGATACTGGTAGGAGTGCCTCGCATATTCGAGAAGATCTATGACCGCATCAAGGAGCGCGTGGCCGCAAAAGGAAGAGTGAATATGGCCTTGCTTTCCTGGGCCGTCTCCGTTGCAAAGGCTTATGCGCGGTTTCAGGTCGATAAGAAAAAGGTCCCGTGGACATTGGACCTAAAGCACAAGCTGGCGACCAGGCTGGTTTTTTCTAAATGGCGTGAGGCGTTCGGCGGCCGGATGCGGTTGCTGGTGTCAGGCGGCGCTGCCTTGCCGGAAGAGTTAGGCTACATCTACCTGGGCGCGGGCATTCCGATCATTCAGGGTTACGGACTCACTGAGACCTCGCCAGTGATTACTACCGGAAGAGTGGAAGACAATCGCATCGGCACGGTCGGTAAACCGATTCCGGGCGTCGAGGTGCGAATAGCAGCGGACGGGGAGATCGAAACACGCGGCCCGAACGTGATGCGCGGCTACTACAATAAACCGGAGGAGACGCGCGCCGTCTTTACTGAGGATGGTTGGTTTAAAACCGGAGACATCGGCACGATCGATGACGACGGTTTTCTCCGCATCACAGATCGCAAGAAGGAACTGTTTAAGACTTCCGGCGGCAAGTACATCTCGCCACAACCCATCGAGCAGATGATTAAGGGCTCGCGGTTTGTGAACCAAGTGGTCCTGATCGGAGACGGGCGGAAGTTTCCGGCGGCTTTAATCGTCCCTGACTGGCAACAGATTGAGTCGTATGCTCAGTTAAAGGGGATCAAAGCGACCAGTCACGCGGAGCTTTGCCGTCATGAGCGGATAATCGACTTGTTTGAACGGCAGATTGCCGGACTTACTCCCGACCTGGCCAAGTACGAACGAGTAAAGAAGGTTGGGTTGTTGGAGAACGAGTTCACCATCGAAGGCGGGGAGCTCACCCCGACGCTGAAAGTGAAGCGGCGAGTGATTGATGATAAGTACCGCAGTGTGATTGATCACCTCTATGACGAAGCAAAAGACACTGGCAAGTAATTCCAACACCTGAGATCACGCATCGTTAGAAAATGAAGGCGATTTGACAGGATTTACAGAATTTACAAAATTTGCACCCGGCCCAGCCATCCTGTAAATCTTGTTCATCCTGTCTAAGTTTTTGAGGGCTTGTACTCACGAAATTTACGTTTGACTTGGACTGAAGGGCCGAAGTTCAACAACAATCCATTGTCGATGCCCGTGGCAGTGAGGTAGTTAACTAGTTGAACTTCATGTCTCTGCGTCAAGGTTTGAATAGCTTTCAATTCGATGACTACGCGTCCGTTAACCCACAAATCAGCATAGTACTCGCCAACTACTTGACCCTCATACGTGACGTTGATCGGCTCTTGTTGCTTGATGTTCAAGCCAAGCTTTTCAAGCTCAATTCGAAGTGCGTTCTCATAGACCTTCTCAAGAAAGCCTGAACCGAGCGCATTGTGGACCTTATAGGCACACCCGATGATCTTTTGGGTGAAGTCGTCATCTTTCATCGCATCCTCCGTGAGAAAAAGGAAGTCAGTTGACAGGATTTACAGAATCTACAAGATTTGGCCCTGGTTGTGAAGTTGAAGGTCGCTCTGGTTCACACCTAATGACGCGAGAAGGAGTCATTGGCAGGATTACGGAATTTACAGACTTAGGATCCTGTAAATCTTGTTCATCCTGCCTAAGTTTTTGAGCCTTGGTAGGATTATCCCGGAAGGAAGTCAGTTGACAGGATTTACAGAATTTACAAATTTTGGATCCTGTAAATCTTGTTCATCCTGTCTTGAGTTTTTGAGCTTTGGTAGGATTAACCCGGAACTCTGCGTCCGGGCAGATTCAAGGCCGAGAGAACTCGCTCCGCGGCGTCACGCGCCGCTTGCTTTAGCAATTGCTCGGCGTAGGGCTCACTGGTTCGGCCCCCCGGTCTGGGCATTACAATCACTCCGCCCCCACGATACATCTGTTGATAGCTTCGGCCGTTTGCGACGGTTTTTGCCGTTGTTGGCGCAAACACCCAGTAGTCGATGTATACCTCTCTCAGATCGGCGTCATTCATGCTCGCAGTATCAAACCTCAACTGCATCCAAACAAGTTGCGACTCTGCCTCAGCCTTGGCCCGCTTAACGGCTTCGCCACGATTCATCTCCCGGTTGGCGACGGTAACTTTCACTGTCGAATCGTCGAGCCTATCGGCAAATGCGCGTAACACGCTATCGTAAAAATACATCGGTATGATTGCGAAGCCTGCCTCCCGATCGATCCCGACGATAAAGGACAGAGGGGCCCTCGTTTCAGCAGCAGGCTTTTTCTCCACTGGTGTGGCGTGGGGAGTAGGCGTGGGAGCAGGTGCTGACGACGATTTTGACGCTCGCCTTCCCGACTGATCGGCGGCGACCGGGCCAATGCAGATTGCCATCAGCAAAAAGACTGCAACTACACTCAAACTTGACGCGACGAGATGTAAGACGGGGTGATGATTTCTCATGGTTAATACCGAGCCAAGAGCTGGAATCATTGTAGCACCGCGATCGGGAATCTACCCCAGATTTGGGGTATACAGTTGCCGCCGTGATGTAGCTTGCTAAGAAACGATCCCCGAAACCACACGAACGAACACGAAAATACTGTTCGCGTGATTTCGTGATATTTCGTGGATCGTTTTGATGGCGCCGCGCCCTCACTGACAAACCCGCAGGCACGGAAAACCAAATTAGGTGACTACCGCGAATTTGTTACACTGACCGGTGCAATCTCACGTTTGAAGTTCGAATGGCCATCAGTGCGTTCATTGATCATCACAGGGGTTAGCGACCAGGCGCGCGGTACGCGTTCCTTTGATCTCATGCCCGAAGGAGGCGTGGGTAGCCATGGTGTTTCTTTTGTGCCGGGCCAGGTGGCAGTTTTGCAGGTAGAAGGTGAGGCGCCTGCTTACTTTGCCTTCGCCAGTGCGCCGGAAGATCCGGAATTGGAGGTGTTGGTTAAGCAGAAGATAGGCGCCAGCAACGTCATCTTTGAAATGAAAGCAGGTGAACGAATTGAACTCCTGGACGTAGCTGGCCATGGATTTGCGCTAAAGGACCATGAAAACAAGGACCTTGTCTTTGTGGCGATGGGCACGGGCGTGGCCCCACTGCGTTCAGCGCTGCGGCATGTGTTAAAACGCAAAGAACACTTCGGCCAGTTGGTGGTGCTGTATGGCGCACGCACACCGGACGATTTCTGCTACCGAGATGAGACTCAAGATTGGGAAGATGCCGGAGTGGAATTGCGTCAGGTTGTCTCCAGGCCTGACGGACATGACTGGTCTGGTCCTACCGGTTACGTACAATCGCTGTTGGATCACGTTCTACCATCACTTCACTCGCCCATTGCCTTGATTTGTGGATCGCCAGAGATGATTGGACAAACACGCGATCGCCTGGAGAAGATGGGCTTTGCAGCAAACGAGATTCTAACGAATTACTGACTGCGATGCCGCAGTCACTGCGCACTAGGTGTGGCCGGAATCGATTCGAGTATTAGGCGTTTCCCGGTAGCCTGAACCCTATATGAGACGATTATTGATCTCCATTACTGGTGGAATCTTCATCCCTTTATTCCTTTTTGGATTTACGATGATGACGGCAGAGTCCCTTGAACATGGCTGGGGGATGGGATGGTTGGCGAACCTTCTGATGTTTTCTTTTGTGGTACCAATGGTAATTTGGGAGCGTGTTTTTCCGTCGTGCCCCTCCTGTGGGCCTGCTGATACCGCGATTGTTGCAACCATCGTTACGGTATTCCTGTTTTACTCCTTAATGACGCACTTGATTCAGATGGTGATTGGAAGGATCCGGCGGAGAGATGTACCTCTTTGATCCGAGCAGCTGCGGAGATAAGAACGGCTCAACGCTCATTGAGTTGCAGTCACCAGAACTTCTACTCAGCTAACCTCACTTTTCTCTCCAAAGCCAACGTCAGTCCGACGATGCAGTAGAAGATCATTACAACTTCCGAGTCACCCCAGTTGTAATGGACCAGGCCACTGGTGAAGAAGCCGCATAGGCCACCGAGCGCGCCCAGCACCAGGCCCCGATCAATCCAATCATCGACGGCGCTGATCGCGGGATTACGCGCCAGACGCCAAAGCATGCGCGCATAGAGACCCAGAAATATCAGCCACAGAATTAACGCGGGGACGCCTCGCTCAAGCGCTATCTGCAGCGGATTTGAATGCATGTGTCCCCACGGCAAACGCCCGTCATCAAATAGTCCCCATTTGCGCCAATGTCCTTTGATTGAGTCCATGCCAACACCGATCAAAAGATGGCGAGGACGGCTGGCGAGCAGACCGTAGCCCTCGCGCCAGACTGTGTCACGCCAGGAAGTCGATTGATCAGTGAAATCCAGAAAGCCGACGTTCCGTTTTTGCTGAAGAATGAACAGACCCGCGAGGATCAAAGGTATGACAAGTACGCCGGCGGTGAGAATTGCCCTCCGTCCGGTGCCCAAAAGAAATATCACTGTGGTTGAAACCAGAAACGCCAGCCAGGACGCACGAGTCACAGTCAACGCTAACGCACTACCAAGCCCTACCATCGCCAGCAGCAGCAGTCCACTGTGCCAACTGCGTTTCGATGGCAAATTCACGAATAGGCCTACCGCGAGTGCGATGATCAGTTGCAATGCTTCTGCATAACTCACGTACTGTCCGTACAAGCCGCTGGCCCGCCAGTCCCGGCCCGTAGACCAACCGGAAACCCCGAGTCGTTCCTCTGCAGTTGTGCCCGGTAGCAACCGTCCGCGGGGAACCTCCAGGGTGGGGGTCCACTCACCACGAAAGATTTTTACCCGCGCCGGGCGGGAATCCGCCGAAGCATTCAACGCGTTGGCCAGATCGTTCAGCTGGCTCACCTTCTGGTTATCAACCGCTAACACAGTGTCCCCGCTTTTCATCGCCAGCGGCAACTTCTTGCGATCCAAAGTAACGATTGCGGCAGTGAGCGGGCTGTTCTCAGCGATCGTTTCAAGTCTGATTCCGCGGCCCACCAGTCGTTCGCCAAGAGTGTAGAGCACACCAATTGAGCAGGAGGCGACCAGCGTAAGTGCCAGCAAACGAATTACCCGACGTGAAGGAATGTTTTCGGCGAAAAGATATATGATGGTAAACAGACTCGCGGCGCGAAGTTTTCCGATGGAGATAAATGGCTCGTACGATAAGAATGACGAGATGCCGGTGAGAATGAAGAAGCCAAAAAGAGCGTAGTCAACGGGTGTCCGGTAAATCCTTGGCGCCGGATAGAAGGCAAAGCGAACCACCCAGAAAAGCGTTCCCAGCAGCCACGACGTCTGCGTCACCGCGATCGAGTGAGGCGCAAATGCGACAAACAGAAAGAGGCAAGCGACCACGGCCTTTTCTAGCCACTGAACAGCCACACTGGTAGGATCAGTTTCTTTCGTTATGTGGCGTTTCGTGGTTTGACTAACCATAAGGAACCGGTTGGGGGGCCAGATTCGGCTGAGCTGAGCTTAACCGGCACCCGGTACCCGACCCTGACACCTGCTTTTGAAACCATTAGAATGAAACTCGGTTCTACTATATTCGATCAATAAGGAAACTCCATGCGTCGATTGTTCGCCGGCACTTTGTCCGTTCTCGCTCTACTGCTGACCTGCTTCCAGGCTAATTCACAAACACCGGAGCAGTATTTGGACCAGGCCAAGTCGCTTCAGAACGACGCGCGAGTGAAAGCAGCTTACGAATATATCGATGAGAACAAGGAAAGCATTCTGAGAGAGTGGATCGCAATCACCGAGATCAACGCCCCCTCAGGGCATGAGCAGGAGCGGGCTAAATACGTTGAGCAGCTCCTCGGTAAGTACAGGTTGCAGAGCATCCGTTACGACGCCGCGGGTAACCTCATTGCGGTGCGCAAAGGAACGGGCGGTGGACCCACCGTCGTCTTTGATGCTCACCTGGACACGGTCTTTCAACCCGGACTGAAGATCAAAGCAACAATTCGAGAAGGCCGAGTCCATGCGCCGGGTGTCGGCGATGACACCAGGAATATCGAAGCGCTGCTGGCCACGATTCGCGCCCTCGATGCGGCTCGGATCGAAACCAGGGGCGACCTGGTTTTTGTTTTCACGGTCGAAGAAGAGACGAACTTCAAGGGCGTCAAACAGTTCATTAACGACAACAAAGGCAAGATTGATTACTACGTTGCCCTCGACGGCGGCTATGAAGGATTCACGTATGCAGGCATTGGCATCAACTGGTACCGGCATCACTTCATCGGGCCGGGTGGTCATACACGCTCGCGCACTCCCCCCTACTCGGCCAGCTTGCCGCTCGCGCGTGCGATTTCGAGGATCTATAAGCTAAGGGTTCCCACCAATCCACCGTCAAATCTGAACATTGGGATGCTGGGAGGCTCTGAAGTCGTGAACGCCAAGGCATCCGACGCGTGGTTTACAGTCGACCTGCGTTCAACGAGTAACGACGTAATAGCCAATCTGGAGAAAAAGATTGCGGCAATCCTGGAGGAAGAGGCCCTACGCGCAAATGTGAAACTGAACACGGAGGTGATTTCAACCTCTCCGGCGGCAGTGATTCCTGGCCATAGGAATTCGAAGCTGGTAATGATGGCGGAAGCGGTTCATCGAGCGTTAGGATTTGATCCTCCAATAACGCCGACCGGCTCCAACAATGCCAGCCCCGCGTTGTTGCAGGGTGTGCCGGCGATTTCGACCGGAGCCGGTCCTTGCGACGACTCACACGCTTTAACCGAAAACTGCGAAATCGAACCGCTGTACAAAGGAATCAAGAAAATTCTATTGATGCAGGTGGCGCTGGCCGAACTCTAGAACTGATCATTTTTCATTTGTCAGTTGTCATTACATGTCATTTTTCATTTGGCCATGGTGGGTTCAACTTGGAAGTGCAACTTCGAGGCGCGAGGAATGCGCCACTCATATAGAACCGGGAGCGGTAGCGACCGCACTCAGTCTTCATTAGGAGGCCATTAAACGAATCTCAATAAGATTGATAGTGGTACGGACATTCTCAATAGACAGGTCGTTAGTTGGATGTCCTGTTCACTTGAGTGCGGTCGCTATCGCTCCCGGTTCTGTACTCGCACACTGCGCTGTTTGTGTTGCACTTCCAAGTTGAATCTGCGAATGACAAATGGAAAATGAAAACTTTGATCCCTCCGACTTCACAACTCAATTTACGGCGTCCTAGAGGCCCGGGTATTTTCCTAAGTAGATCAGAATGAATCCAACGGTGTCGTTGAGGCCATGGGCAATGATTGGTACCCACAAGTTTCGGCCGGTAGCCAGGTACAGCGCGCCAAGTAGCAAGCCATGCAGAGTTATGACGATGATTCCGGATGTGCCCTGGTACAAATGAGAAACGCCAAAAAGAATGCTAACCACGATTAGGCTTATCAGCCAACCCGCGCGGTTTGCTCCGACTAAGTCGGCGACCCGATTCATGAGGTATCCGCGATAGACAAGTTCTTCGCCGAAAGCAGCCAGGGTCCACGACACGATTAGTGATAGGAAAAGGAAAAAAGTATTGCCGATGAGAGGGGCAAACTGGCTCACGTCAGGAAGGTTGCCCGTTGCGCGAGCTATCAACGGCTCTAAAACGTAGAGACTGAAGTATTGGTAGCCGACACCAATCCCGACGCCCAGCAACAAAGTGTTCCGCCAGCTCGTTGGACGTCGCAGACCCAAATTCCGCCACCCGACTCCCCGCAGCCACATCATCAGCCAGCCAAACAGCAACACGAAAGGAGTGGAGCTGAGAGGTATTAGTCCGACCAGGCCACCGACAAGAATCAATATGGCTAGGAGCAACTCGACGACAGCGATGGGCTTGCTTCCGAGGAAGAGGTTACTTGTGCGGGCGCGGAAATCCTTTATCGTCATTTCTGGTCAGTGTTCGAAGTTAGCAGCCCAGATCTAGGTGTGCGATGGCGTAACGGCTCAGGACCACATCTCGGGGGCAGGTGGGCCCTGATTAGCGACAAACTCAGGCCGCGGCCCATGAGGTCAGTACCATACTCTATCCGCAGATTACTCAGATGCAAAACCCATGGCGCCAGGTCTCTCTACTCGGCAGATCTCTCTGATAGTTCAGAGTTCAACCTTTAGGTTGCCGTTAGCGGTGCGGACAAGATAATGCTTGAACTCTAAACTAACGGCATCGGCATGCGGCTTGCCGCTTCCTATGCGGATATGCATGATACGAAAGCCGATGTTCAAAAACCGTAACAGCCACAGCAGAGTTAAAAAATTCGCTCCCGTCGGAATAATCTTCGCGATATTGGGTCTGCTGCTCTTCGCCTACACGGTTAGAAAAGCTGGCGTGTCCCAGATAATCGGTGGCATTCAGAGACTGGGCGCAGGCTTCGTGCTCATCCTACTGCTGTCTGGAATTCGACACGTTGTCAGATCCATCGCCTGGACCAAATGCTTTGAACCGCCATACCGGCTTCGCTTTCGAGACGCCCTGGAGGGGCGGCTAATGGGCGACGCCCTGGGCAACGTCATTCCGCTCGCCAGCATGGCTGTAAGCGAGCCATCGAAAGCAGCATTTGTAAGACACCGTGTGCCACTGATGGCGGGCCTCTCCGCACTGGCCATAGAGAATATTTTTTACAGTCTTTCCGTCGTACTCTTTATTTTCTCAGGCATGGTAGCTCTGCTGCTGAGCTTCCCACTGCCAAGGCCTTTGCGTTACGCGGCAATTGCCTCCCTGGTAATAATTCTCATTATCGCCCCGCTCGGCTATCTGATTATTCGGAGGAAATGGAAATTTTTGAGTGGCGCCTTCACCTGGCTGGGTAATCGCACAGGGGGACGCGGCTGGATCGAAGTTGCTCATGCACGAGCTCAAACTTTGGAGGAACGCATCTACGGTTTCTACGAAAGAAATAGCGCGCGCTTTCTTCCCATACTTGGACTTGAAGTATGTTTTCACCTGGCGGGCGTGGCAGAGATCTACACCACACTTTTATTTATCAGCGAAACCCTTGCGCCCACCCTGCTAACCGCGTTCATTCTGGAATCGGTCAATCGTGTAATCATCGTGGCGTTCAAGTTTGTACCGTTCCGGACGGGTGTCGATGAGTATGGGTCCGGGGTCCTCGCCAAGGTATTGGGTTTTGGCAGGGCGACCGGTGTAACGCTGGCGATCGTGCGCAAGGCCCGAGATATATTCTGGACGACGATCGGCGTCTTGTTGATTGTTCGGAGAGGACTATCGCTGCGGGCGGCGGTCCATCAAACCGAAGACATTGCCGACGACATCGGCATGGAAGCGGCCGCAGCTCCTACCCAGCCGGCCCGAAGCGTGAAGTGGTAAAGCTGTGTATTTTCCATTTCTCCATTTTCCATTCTTATTTCTCTCATTTGCAGATTCAACTTGGAATGCAACAAAGCAGCGCGACCCTTATACAGAACCGGGAGCGATAGCGACCGCACTCAACCACGAGGAAAAGAAGCGAGTAGAAAACCACTCTCCATTCGGTTGACTGAAGTATCCGAGGCTCATATGTAGCTTGTTCTTGAAAGATCCTGATACTTGAGTGCGGTTGCTATCGCTCCCGGTTCTGA
>JBHENP010000004.1:95941-149684 GCA_046261995.1 Pyrinomonadaceae bacterium | reverse complement strand
GCCGGAGCCGGTCGGAATTACGCGCCCGCAGTTACCCCGGACGGGCGCTATGTTTTCTTTCATTCAAATCGCTCTGGCTCATGGCAGCTCTGGCGCATGGAACGCGACGGCAGCAACCCTGTGCAGATGACTAAGGATCAGGAAGAGAGCAACTGGCCGGACGTGTCGCCGGATGGGAAATGGGTGGTCTATCAGCACTCCACTGCGGGTACTCCAACTGTATGGAGGATGCCGGTTACTGGCGGCGAAGCATCTCAGGTTACTAGTGCGCTTTCCATGCGGCCTGCAGTTTCACCTGACGGAAAGTCGATTGCAGTCTGGCAGAAAGAAGACAGGCCTACAGCCGACTGGAAGATTGCGATTGTTCCATTCGAGGGAGGCGCGGCGACAAAACTTTTGGACGTTCCCCAAAGCCCCGCCACCGCAAATAGCGTCATCCACTGGACTCAAGATGGAAATGGAGTGCTCTTCATTGATTTCCGCAACCAGGTAACCAACCTCATGCTCCAGTCTTTTGATTTGACCCCCACTAAACAGCTGACGAAGTTCACCAAAGAACAGTTTTACTCTTTCGATTTCTCTGCTGACGGCCGCGTCCTGCTCTCCCGCGGCTTCTGGACGAATGATGTTGTGCTTATTAGTGACGCGCGCTAACTGAAAGTGGTCCTGACCTTCGTTTGTGGTCGAGAACTTTTCCGTTTGTCATTCGCAGATTTAACCTGGAAGTGCAACAGAGGCAGCGCACTGAGCGAATCAGAACCGGGAGCGACAGCGACCGCACTCAAGTATCAGGATCTTTCAAGAACAAGCTACATATGGGCCTCGGATACGTCACTCAACCGAATGGAGATTGGTATTCTATTCGCCTCTGCTCCTCGTGGTTGAGTGCGGTCGCTATCGCTCCCGGTTCTGTATAAGGGTCGCGCTGCTTTGTTACGCTTCAAGTTGAATCCACCATTTCTCATTTTTCATTTGTGAATTTCCTGAATGTAATTTCGTGGTGCTTCATGTGATTTCGTGGATCGATTCCCTAGCCGAGTGAACCGTAACGATCCACGAAATCACACGCACGCACACACGAACAAGAAGTAGCGATCACAAATGAGAAACGCCAAATGACATATGGAAAATGAGACAACCGGATATCGCTGGGACTTCAAAACTCAACGCCAGGCGTCACTCGGCCGGCACCTTGAGGTCGCCAGTTGTGAGGTCAGGGCGGACGCGAGCCATCTCTTCCGTAGTGAACTTTACTCGGGGAGGCTCTGAGTCTTCGGACGTTTCCCTAATCATGATAGCGGGGGCGGCGC
This sequence comes from Pyrinomonadaceae bacterium, assembly GCA_046261995.1. Classification (GTDB taxonomy): domain Bacteria; phylum Acidobacteriota; class Blastocatellia; order Pyrinomonadales; family Pyrinomonadaceae; genus PSRF01. The sequence goes on along the minus strand of JBHENP010000004.1, from coordinate 148,374 downwards.
CCTCAGGTTCATTATCAGTGGTGGTCTCTAGAACGTCGGCTAACCCCTCGCTGCCCCGGTGTTCCAACCAGTGACGGTAACCCACCGTAAGTATCGCAACCGCTGGAATGGCCAGGAAAATTCCCGCGATACCCCCTAGTTCGGCTCCCGCAAGTATTGCGACGATCACGGCCAGGGGATGAAGGTGTATACCCTGACCGATCAATCTGGGGTAGACGACATAATCCTGGACAATGCGCAGCACGCCAAGAAACAGAATAACCATCAGAGCCGCGAAAGGACCGGCGTGAAGCGTAGCAACAAAGGCAGCCAGCACGGCAATCAGGAGAGGACCCAGGAGAGGGACAAACTCGAAAAAGCCCGCTAATAAACCCAGGACTAAGGGACTGGGCAGCCCCAGCAGTGCGAACCCAATTGAGCAAATGATTCCGATAAACAGGCAAGCGGTCAATTGCGCCCGGACATAAGCAGCTAAAGCTCCGCTGATGTCTTGAAAAAACTCATCGCCGCGCCAGCGCCAACGCCCACGCGGGAGCATTAGTAATGCCGAATTTCGAAATTCCTCCGCGTCTTTCAAAAAAAAGAAGCTCAGGACCGGAATCAAGACTAACCACGGTATATAAGCGAGCCAACCGATCATGTGCTCGATTACCAGACCGAACGTTCCTCGGACCCGTTCAACCACTCGAGGCCCCTCGCTGTTAATCGCCTCCATGACGGGAGGCGGCAGTCGGACTCTCAGGTAATCGTTTAGCCGCTGCGAACTGGTCCCAAAGTCTTTCCAGTAACCACGAGCCTGCTGAGCGAATTCCGGAAACTGACTGCCGAGACGCGGAACCAGCAGGGAGATAGCTATCACAATAGCGCTTATCAGGATTAAGTATGCAAGCGAAATAGCCAGCAGACGCGGCATCGTCCTGGTGCGACCCGAGATGCTAATCGGGCGTCGCATAATGTCCACCAGGGGCGAGACTAGATAGGCGAAAAAGACGGACAGGATGAGAAGCAGGATCAGGCCTGTTAGCTTGACGATTATCCAAAGCGTAACTGCCACTACCAGCACAATGACGATCACGCGCAGGATTACGCGGGTCTGCGTCCACGACGCTTCAACTGCCGCTTTCGCCGCGGTTCGAGCTACCTCTTTGGACTCCTGTTTGCTGCTCACTATTTTCGACCTGCGATTAATTTAGCCGCTTGATGATGCCGCGTACGGCGCGGTTTTGGGAAGGACTCATGTCCCTGAATTCAACCCCAAAGGTGTCCGCCGTGCCATGATGGACCACTTCACCACGAAGAGTTAAAGCCTCTTCCCGATCCATCAGTAATAGTCCGAGCCGATCGCCCACCGTAACATGGGAAATCGCTGGCAGGTTGCGCACCCGAAGCCCGCCCAAGCTGATATCGCCGGGCTCGCCAAGTCCAATTGACTCTCCCAGGCTTTCATCCTCGACGGCGAGGGTCAGATGGGAACTAACATAAAAACGAGGGGATTTGCGCCGGTCATGATCCGGCAAACCAGTCGGGTGGAATTCCATGCAGTGGCCTTTCAGTTGGCTAGTTCGTCATCACCCTCACTTTCTTCGTCCTCATCGTCGGCTGCCATTGGAGTAAATACGCGAGGCGCGGCAGGTTCCCAGATCAAGCCCCTCCATTCGTCAGTCTCGCCCAATAGCTGAAGCGCAGCCAGCGGATGTCCGGGGTTGCGTTCGACGCGCAACACCTCAGCTATGACCTGAAGTGTCCTACCCTCCTCACCGTGCACTTCCAGGCGCACGCGGCTGCCTACCTCCGGAAGCTTCTTGGGCAGGTGTACGAGTGTCCCTTCGGGCCCGACGTTCTCGGTCGTTCCCTCAGAAAGAATGTGGGCGCCTCCAGGCTCATCCCATTCCGCGCGCACTTCGAAAGACACGAGATAACGTGGCCCTGAGCGGGGGTCGACTTCCGTTTGGCGAGCCATTACTTAACTCCTTATCGGGCGAGAGGATTAAACTGAATGAAGAGTTTATAACGCTTTGGCTAAAACTGGCAGGCTTTCCCGACATTCAGTAGTTTACCAGGCCGACGTTACGCGTCGCAGCGGCGATTGAATTAACGCCGACAATAATACAGAACCGGGAGCGATAGCGACCGCACTCAACTTTCGCAAGTATGTCTCACTCGTTCTAACGTCAATTTTAGTATCGTTTCGTTCTTAAAAGGGCGCTACCGCTGAATGGCAAAGTTATGGCGCTGGTTGAGTGCGGTCGCTATCGCTCCCGGTTCTGTGTTTCTTTAGCGCTCCTTGAAAAATTATAAATGATCACTCTTCTTCTGCTCGCAACTTTTCCAGGACGGAGAAATCCTCGAGTGTGGTGACGTCGCCCGCAACTGAGCCGCTGGTAGCAATTTCACGCAACAAGCGACGCATGATTTTCCCCGAACGGGTCTTGGGGAGCATATCGCTAAAGCGAATTTCTTCGGGCCGTGCCAGCGCCCCGATCTCTTTGGTGACATGAGCGCGCAAGATTTCCTTAAGCTGATCCGACGCGGTGTGTGTGCCTTCCAGCGTGACAAAGGCGATGATGGCTGATCCTTTCAATTCGTCAGGACGCGCGACGACTGCTGCTTCGGCTACGGCCGCGTGCGATACCAGCGCGCTTTCCACCTCCGCGGTTCCCAGCCGGTGCCCGCTGACATTAATCACATCATCAATTCGTCCCATGATCCAGAAGTAGCCATCCTCATCCACCCGCGCGCCGTCGCCGGCAAAGTAAATGCCCTCGATTTGCGACCAGTACTGTTGGCGGTAGCGTTCGTCATCGCCCCAGATAGTTCTTAGCATCGAAGGCCAGGGACGTTTGATCACCAGGTAGCCACCCTCATTTGGGCCGACAGACTTTCCTTCTTTGGTCATCACGTCGGCCTCGACACCCGGAAACGGCTTAGTACCGGAACCGGGTTTGGTCGGAGTAGCCCCGGGCAGCGGCGTGATCATGATCGCGCCGGTTTCAGTCTGCCACCAAGTGTCAACTATTGGACAGACACCCTTGCCTATGACCTGGCGATACCACATCCAGGCTTCGGGATTGATTGGCTCGCCAACGGTGCCTAACAAACGCAGACTGCTGAGGTCATGTTTCAAGGGCCACTGCTCCCCCCATTTTATGAAAGCGCGGATTGCGGTAGGGGCCGTGTAGAGGGTGTTCACGCGATGGCGCTCGACGATACTCCAAAACCTGTCCGGCTCCGGATGATTCGGCGCGCCTTCGTACATGAGCACGGTGGCGCCGTTTGACAGTGGACCATAAACGACGTAACTGTGTCCTGTTACCCAACCAATGTCCGCTGTGCACCAGTAGACGTCTTCGTCTTTGAGATCGAATACCCACTTCGTCGTCAGGTGAGTCTGCAGCAGGTAACCGGCCGTCGTATGCAAAATGCCTTTCGGCTTTCCCGTAGTTCCTGAGGTGTAGAGAATGAAAAGCGGGTGCTCGCTGTCCAATTCTTCAGCCGCACAGTTAGCATCAACAGACTCCATCAGTTCATGCCACCAGTGATCTCGCCCAGCTTCCATATGTACAGGCACGGCCGTTCGACGGACGACGATACAGGTCTGTACCGATGGCGTTTGTTTAAGCGCCTCGTCTACCGCGGGCTTCAATTTCACTTCAGCGCCGCGTCGCCACCCCCCATCAGCAGTCACCACGAGCTTGCAGCGTGCGTCATTAATCCGATCTATCAAAGCAGCGCTGGAGAACCCTCCGAAGATCACTGAGTGAGTAGCGCCGATCCTGGCGCACGCCAACATTGAGATTGCCAACTCCGGTATCAGCGGCATGTAGAGCGCGACGCGGTCGCCCTTCCCAATTCCTGACTGCTTCAACACATTGGCGAAGCGGCAAACCTGCCGGTGTAGTTGCTGGTACGTAAGTGTCCGCATGTCGCCGGGCTCGCCTTCCCAAATTAGCGCCGCCTTGTTGCGTCGCCAGGTTAAGAGATGGCGATCCAGACAGTTGTAGGAAATGTTTATCCGGCCTCCAACGAACCACTGGGCATGGGGCGGCTCCCACTCTAAAACCTTGTCCCACTTCCTGAACCAATGAAGCTCTTCGGCCATGCGAGCCCAAAACTCTTCCGGATGCTCGTGCGCTTCACGGCGAAGGCTTTCCAGCTCTGCCATCGATTTGATGTGCGCCTTGTTTGAGAACGGGGTGGGCGGCGGAAATACGCGTTCTTCATGGGCCAGCGATTCGATATTAGTGGTGAGCTTGGACATAGTACTGGCGATTGACTCCTCGAGAAAAAGTTTGCGGGGCGCGAACAGTGGAACTAATGTCTACAAGTTTGTCGTTCTGTGTATCACAAAATACGCGCAGCCGACAATAAAGCTCGGCCGGCGCACTGGGAAGCCTGATAGCGGCGTGAAACCCAAAGACAACATCCGGTAATTGCAGTCAGGAAGGTGGACCCTGTCCCCGCCTCAAGCTGAAAAGCCACTCGGCAAGAGTTTGAGAGGTCGATTTGCTGGTTAGGGACTTTCAGCTTGAGGCGGGGACAGGGTCCGCCTTCCTGACTGCAATTTACCGGAGGACGCCTTTACGTCTTCACAAAGCCTCTAGCCCTTCCGTTCTTACAGGTCAATGCTTGCCCAAAACAAATGGCGGCTGTATTTTGTCTCGTAATGAGCGTTCCCCGATGTTCAGCATGCGGAGCCGAGTTAATTCCCGAGGCAAACTTCTGCCGGAAGTGCGGCGTGACTGTGTCCAATGGTTTGGCGGACTCTTCCGAAGGAACCACTCTCACTTTGAATCAACGAGTCGAGAACGTTACCACCCAGCGGCTTGATCCAAGACCCACCAGCCCTGACCGCGGTTTGCTACGTAATCCAATGCCCAATTCAACCGCTGTGGGGGCCGTGCACGGTACGGTTCCGCGGCGACGTCGGATCCCTGCTGCTGCAATAGTGGGAGGCATAGTCCTGCTGATCATCATGGGAATCGTCTCGTCAGTAGCTGTCGTTAGAATGAGGAGCCATAGTCGGACCACCGGTAACGCCGCGTTGATTTATCCGGGATCGCAAACGGTCGTCGATATGACCAGCGACGAGGGTCGGGCGATTCAATTGCAGACAGGCGATTCTCTGGACCGGGTCCTGGCCTGGTACGACGCAAACCTTAAACCGACGAAGAGAATGCGGCTTACCTCTACGAGCTTTGTATTAAAGAACCAGACTGTAACGGCGACCATAGCTACGGAAAATAACAAAACCAACATTCTCATCAAGCAAGCAATCACACCTTGATTTCCTAACCCTGAACTCCCTGGGAAAGTTGAATGACTCTTTACGTAGGCACCAGCGGATACAGTTACAAGGAATGGAAGGGCAACTTTTATCCAGAGAAACTTCCGGCCAAAGAGATGCTCAAGTACTACGCGACACAGTTGCCGGCTGTTGAAATCAACAACACCTTTTATCGTCTACCGCAAAAGAGCATGCTCGAAAACTGGAAAGAGCAGGTACCCGCCGGATTCAAGTTTTCGGTTAAAGCCTCGCAAAGGATCACGCATTTCAAGCGACTTAAGGAAACCGAAGAAGAAACCAGGTATCTCCTCGATGCAGCGGCCACGCTGGAAGATCGTCTTGGCCCGGTTTTGTTTCAACTCCCGCCAAACATGACGAAAGATCTCTCGCGACTGAAGTCGTTTCTCGCATGCCTGCCAAACGAACCGAAAGCCACGTTCGAGTTTCGCCACCCGACCTGGTTCGACGATGATGTATTGGAACTGCTGGCGCGTAAGAATCACGCCCTCTGTATTTCAGATACCGACGATCTTCCGGTCTCACATATAGACAAAACGGCTGATTGGGGTTACCTGCGTTTGCGGCGTGTCAACTATTCTGAGGAGAATCTTGCCGAATGGTTCAAACGCGTGCGGGATCAGAATTGGAACGATGCATTCGTCTTTTTTAAACACGAAGACGAGGGAACCGGCCCCCGGCTCGCGGGGCAGTTTCTAAAGCTGGCTGGGAGGTAGACGGACCATTTTCCATTCGTCATTTGACATTTTTCATTCGTCATTTTCTGATATTCATTTAGTGGTACTTCGTGTTATTTCGTGGATCTTTTGGTCTGCGGAAAGAAATGAGCGATCCACGAAATCACACGAACCAGCATTAAGACCATGCGAAAATGACGCAGAGGCGGCTGACAAATGAAAAGAGGCGCCTGTGCGCCCCTTTTGACGAAAAACTTTCGCGGAGTTAGAAGTCCCCGCTGCACTCCGGATGTCCGCAGTCGCAATCGATCTCAACAGTGTCGCCGACGCCCTCGCAAGAAGCGCTGCAATATTTACCATCGCGAGGGGCGCAACCACACACTGGATTCTTACAAGTCTCTTTCTCGTCTGCCATGGTGATCCTCCTGAATTGTTAGAACGGTTTTGACCCATAGATTAACACACTCCGCCCGGGATTTAGGCTGAAGGCGTTGGCGAATTCCAGCCCAGCGTTGCAGCAACACTGGGACCAAGGTTCCAAAGAATCATAACGCTGAAAGCGTTGGCGAATGAGTGCGCAGCCCACCTCGCGAACTCTTTTCAGAGTTCGTAAGGGAGTATGGTGGAACTGGCTCCCAGGTTGCAGTTCCTGGCTGGAATTCGCCAACGCTTTCAGCGTTATGACCACAAAACTACCTACGCTCCACTTGAACCCGCTCGGCGGCGCCATAAGATAGAAGAAGTTTGACGACTCTGTCGTGGTCGTTTTCCTTTGCGTAACTCAGCGGCGTTTTATCTTCTTTGCCTCGGGCATTCATATCTGCTCCCGCAGTAATCAGAGCCCTGACGTTCTTGATTAGACCGTTGGAAGCCGCCAGCATCAAGGCCGTTCCACCTGCATCGTTCTTCAAGTCAACTTTCGCTCCTGCTTGCAATAGCGTGTTTAGAACGCACACGTCATTGACCATCGCCGCCTTTATCAGGGCTGTATCTCCGTCGCTGTTTTTTAGATTCACTTTGGCTCCGGCGTTGATAAGGTCCCAGACAATCTCGCTTGTTGCTTCCTCTCCCAGCAGCATTAAGACAGTCTGTTTCGACTCATCGCGGCTGTTGACATCGGCGCCCGCGCGTAACAGGGTCTGAACCATCTCGCGATTCCCATTGCGCACAGCGCACTCGAGAGCTGTTAAACCACTTGCTTTGTCCCGCACATTTACATTCTTGCGGGTAACCAATTGTTCGACAGCCCGGAGATCGTCTTCGAAGGACGCCTTAACTAACGGTTCTGATGGTTCAGGCATCGCAAGGACCAACAACCCTACGGTTGTCTCAATCTCATCGACTTCAAGCATTTGGTTAAACTGCTGGTGCGTGTCTGACTGTAGGACAATGTCGCTGATTTCACTGGCTTTGAATCCTGGGGCTTCTGTCCTTAGGCTGTAAGTACCGGCCTCCAAAGCTTGGAACTGGTACACGCCTTCGTCATTTGAGGTTGCGACCCGCGTCAAGGTTTGCCGTCGGATTTGAGACGGTAACGGTCGCTCCAGGAATACGAGCACTGTTGGGATCGGAAATCGTGCCGGTAATGCTTGCACCGGAATACATTGGATGGACTACCGATTCAATTCGCTCAATTGGGTCGAAATCCGAACTCGTTGGACTGATGGATGAACTGTGCGCGGCGGCCGCAGGGGATAGACTGAGCGTAGCACTGAAGGCACCAGCGGCGATGCGTGATGCGCGCCTGCCGATGCGATACAAGTTGCGCGGAGCAGATCTGGTTACAAGCGAGCCGTCCGGACGACTGCGATACCTAATGCACAGTCGACCCTTTGAAGCTCTGACCAGGCGCAGGGCGCGCTTCCTCGTCAGTTGTGACAAGTCCTGGACATTCAAATTGCAGTGTTCACAAAAGCGAATCTGATCGTTTCCAGTCATTGAGTCCCAACTTGTTTCACAGGGACTCTCAACCCGGATTGTGTCGAGTAGATCTTTGGCGGACATAGGCTTTCTCCTTTCAAGTTGCGAGTTGATCGGAGAGCCTGGGGAGAGAGCTCAGAGGTCACTTGCCCATAGTTAGACAACCAGCCCGAAACGAAAGTTCCGACTCAATTCAGACTTTGACTTTGGCGAGACGAGCGCGAGCCTGGGGAGGTGCTTTTCGGATTTCGACGCTGAGATGCATCACAGCTACAGGTTGGTTGTTGGTTAGTCCAACTTTTTTCGTGACCTTGTCCGGAATGTCGTGTGCGCGGATTGAAGTCAGGTTCAGACGTTAAAGTGTCAGTTAAGGGAAGTGACACACGAGCGGTGGTGTCGAATGTTGAGTCCCGGTAAGACTAGTGGATGTTGGTAGTGTCTAAGCTGTGAGAGCGAACCTCTTGATAGAACGACTCCATTATGGAGCCGAGGAGCGGTAGCGAGTGGGTGAAGACTAAAACAGAGTGGCCGCGAAATCATTACCATGTGACGAGATGCACTCAACTACAGAACCGGAAGCGGTAGCGACCTGGCCGTCTCGGTACCACTAACACGTTGAGTCTGTCGCGACGGCCAGGTCGCTACCGCTTCCGGTTCTGTAGTTGAGTGACACTCTTATTCTGCTCCTAATATCACGGAGGAATCATGAAAGCCGTAGCACAGACTTTAGTCTGTGTCCCGAGTTGTGCAAATGGCCGCCTGAATCACAGACTGAAGTCTGTGTCACTGAGAGTTGAATCACAGACTTTAAGTCTGTGCCACCAGGGCCGCCGCTATCTCTGCTCCAACGCGAGCGTTATTTTCCAGCAACGCGATGTTGGCTTTCAGGGTCACACCACCACTTTGCCTGGCCATCCGCGACAGTAGAAACGGCGTTAGCTCGCGCCCTCCTATTCGATTTTTCTCGGCTTCTTTAACAGCATCGTCTAACACTCTATTTAGCAACTCCGAAGGCACTTCCGCAGCGCCAGGCACAGGAACGGCAACTATCAGTGCGCTCTCAATAGCCAATGCTCGCTGAGCCTTAACCAAATCCGTCACATCTTTGCCTGAATTCACTGTGGCATCAACGCTCAGTCCACTCTTCTGTGAGTAGAATGCCGGCAACTCGTCGCATTGATAACCAACGACCGTGACGCCGTTTGTCTCCAGCCACTCCCGGGTCGCCGGAAGATCGAGAACGATTTTTGCACCGGAGCAAACGACGACCATCGGAGTGCGGGCCAACTCTGGCAGGTCGGCTGAGACGTCAGGCCACGAGCCGCGATGAACGCCTCCAATACCTCCTGTTGCCAAGGTTTGAATGCCGGCGCGGTGAGCGATCCATATAGTGCTGGCGACTGTCGTTGCGCCATCCCAGCGGCGCGCAATGGCGATGGGGAGATCTCGGGTGCTGACTTTCTTGATGTCATGAGTTTCAGCGATACGCCTTACCTGGTTATCGTTCAGGCCGACACAGAGTTTCCCTCCGAGGATGGCGATCGTGGCGGGAACCGCGCCCGCACCTCTCACAATCGCTTCCAGCCGATGCGCAGTGGCCAAATTTTGTGGACTTGGCAGTCCGTGGGCAATGACCGTGGATTCCAAAGCTACGACTGGTTTTCGCGCAGCGAGCGCAGCCTTCACTTCGGCGCTGAACTCAAACAGTTCTCTATTTATCATCAGTTTGGTTAGGTATTGTTCGTGATGTTTCGTGTTATTTCGTGGAACGTTCTCATTCGGCCAAACAAACGATCCACGAAATATCACTAAACATCACGAAATGAGATCAGGCAATGGCAAAGGAGAAATGAAAAATGAGAAATGAAAAATGTACCGTTCATAAACGTGCAAATTAACTAGGCACCCTCCTGGATTTCCCCAGCCTCTATCCTCGACTTGCCTCCTCCCCTGCAGTTGGCTTCGTCAACGTGAACACGGTACCGCCGTCGGCGCGTGGGGACCAGGTGATCTCGGCGTCGATCAGACTTGCGCGCGCACGCATGTTGGCCAGGCCTCGACCTTCATATTTGTTTCCGCTCGCCTGTTCAAAGTCCCCACCATTGTCCTCCAGGATCAAACTGAAATCACCTGCCTCGGAAACTCCAATTACCATTTTTACTTTTGTCGCATTTGCGTGGCGGCAAATATTGTTGACGGCTTCCTGTGTGATTCGATAGATCTGCATCTGCACATTCGGAACAAGCTTCGTACGTTCTTCCAGCGCTTCGTCGCACACAAATTCATACTCGAATTGCCTTTCAGGTGGGGCGTGCCGGACCGCATGTGACAACGCAAACTCCAAGGCAGCTGCGAACCCTACGTTCTGCAGCACAGAGGGACTAAGATCTTCGCAGATTCGCCTTACTTCCTGAGAGATCGACTCAATCTCTCCGCGCAGCACGGCAGCGTCCGGCTGCTTTCCAGTTTGCTCGCGGCCGTTTGAAAACTGATCCGCCAGCAAGAGCAGGTGCCTCAAATCGCCCAGGGTTTGATCGTGAAGATCGCGGGCGATTCGCCGTCGTTCGCGTTCGGCCTCGTTGGCAAGGTTAAGCCGGGCATTCGCGAGATCCTGATTAGCTGCAACCAGCGCCGCACTCGTTCTCACAATTCTTCTTCGTTCCAGAATGGCCCATAGCAGAGCCAGCAAGGCCATGGTCAAAAGCACCGCCAGGGCTGTGGAAGTCCAGGGAAACGGCGCGGCGGCGACATTTAATTCAAATGATAGCGGGCTGGACGGAACAAGGTCCTTTGTGAAAGCACGCGCCAGAACCTTGTATTTACCCGGTTGCAGTCCCTCGATGGCAAACTGTGACTCGCGCGAGACCTTTTGTTTGACGATGCGGCCTTTCTGGTCCGTGAGCGTGAACGCGTATTGAAACTGCTCAGGGAACGTACGGCTACTGTTTGCAGCCACGTCGAAAAGCAAACTGTTTTGGGGGTATTCCAGATTCAGACCACTGCTGAGTTCGCCGGGGTGGTGGACTCGCTTACTGATGATTCGCGTGGCATACAGAGTGGGCGATACTTGCCCGGGCGCGTAACGCGCAATACCACGGCTGGTTCCAATCAACAGGATGTTGCTACCATCGGAGTCTTGTTGGGGCAGAACGGCAAAGATGTTTTGCGAAGGCAGTCCCTGCTCGGTATCCAGTTGGGCTACGAGGGGGCCGAGTTGGTCATCAACCACAATCTGGACCAGCCCGCCTCCTGTGGTTGCACACCAGACTCCGTTCGAGTTGGAGTCTCCAACGGCGACCACACTTCGCGCATCGAGGTCCGCCGCGGCGACTCCACAATCGTTGCCAGGCCGGCATAAATAAACCCCTCGATTTGTGGCAAACCAAAGAGTGCCATCGTTTGTGCGCACAATTGAACGGACTGTACTTCCTTTGAGTTTCGCAAACGCCGGTTCGGGTTCTGCGTTCTCACCGTCGAAGCTGAAGACGCCGTGGTTAGTCGTTCCGATCAACAGTCTTGCGTCTCCGTCGGCAAATAAACTAATGACTTCGCGGGAGCCGTTACCGTCCCTGGGCCACACGATGCGAACCCGCGAATCCGCAAACAGTTCAACGCCGCGTTTGTAGCTGGCGACGTAGATGCTATCGCGAAATCGGGTGATCGCCCTGATGCTCCCCACGGCGTCGGCATTGCCGGCACTAGCCTCGACACGTGTAAAACTCTGCGACTCGGTGCTCGTTCCCCGGGGCACTGCCCCAGCAAAAAGACCGCTTGCCGAACCCACCAGCAACCTTCCATTCTTGTCTTCGGCGATCGAATAAATAATGTTGCGCGCGAGCTCCGTGACTGTGGACCATCTCTGTCCGTCATTGTCGTAAACGAAGAGACCACGGTTGGTGCCGGCGAGTACGCGGCCGTCCGTACTCTGAAACAACGTACGTACAAAGTTGCTTTCGGCGCTGCCCCCAATGCTCTCGACTCGCGGCGCTTGCGGGTCGAAGCGGCAGACACCCCTATCTGTGCCGAACCAGACGACACCTTCGCGGTCGATGAAGATGGCATAGACGTGATCCGAACGCAGGCCACCGGCCGTGCCGTCAAAAGTGAGACGTTGCGCTTTCCTGGAACCAGAGAATCGGAACACCCCAAAACCGTCAGTTCCCACCCAAACTTCTCGATTTCCTCCGCGGATAGTACTGATCGTGCCCGTCGGAGCGTCAACTCTTAGAAGGTTGTGAGGCGCAGTGCCTTGATACAACCCGCTTTCCTCTTTTCTGCTGCGTGATCCTAACCACAACTTGCCATCCGCATCGGTCTCGAGCGCGCGAACGAAGTAGGCGGACGGGCGCAGCGGCGACTCTCTTGCCGTCCCATTCTCAATCATCAGCAGTCCGCGGCTAAGCGAGCCGGCCAGAAGTTTGCCGTCGACGACAATAAGACTCGTCAGAGGGAGAGGTCCGGGACGGTCCCGATCAGCGCTCTCGAGTGGTTGCTCCAACAATTGGCGAACATCGAGTGTGCCATCTTCCTTTTTGCGACACTCGTAGATCATTCCATGTTCGGTGGCCATCACCAGACGATTGCGTTCGGGAGCGATGATTGCGGTTACCACTTTGCCCGCCGTTTCGCGTAACACTTCAAAGCTGCCACCCAGCATGCGCACCGCTCCGGACTCGGTGCCGATCCAAAGCGCACCGTCATCGTCGGTTCTCAAAGCCAGTACGCGACCGGATGGAAGATTGGGGTGACTGACGGCCTGGGTTCTACGGCCCTCGAGTTTGGCCAAACCTCCGTCAGTACCGAACCACATTGCGCCGTCTGGCCCCTGGGCAACCGCCAGTACGCGGTCAGATGGCAGACCATGAAATAACGTGACCGCGCCCCATTGGTGAAGGCCGGTTACGGGCGTAGGTTGTGGAGTCGGAGTCGGCGATGGGGTCGGAGATGGACTTGGTGAAGCCGTTGGTTGGGCGTTGTCATTTTGGGAGGAGGCAGGAAGAGTCGGCGGGAGCAGGACGAGAATTAAGGACGTCAATAACAAGAACTGTAGCGGCGTCCCTCCGTGGGCGCCCCATCTTTGCCCGATACGTGTACTCCATGTACCACGATGGCTCGCCCACGGAGGGACGCCCCTACAACGTTTTACACCGGGAGGTGTAGCCTCAGTCACCGTTTCTCCCCGTCTCCCCGTCTCCGTGTCCCTGAGTCCCTTTTTTGCTCCTCAAGAAAGCGTTTGCTATCGCGCTCAACCCAAGTCTCCAACTCCAGCGCAGCCTTCTCCAACTCGTCGTTATTCAGCAGGCCACGCCGGAGCGCTTCGAAAAATGCGCGCGTGCGGACGTTATAGGCGAGCTTGTCGTAAGCCTCCCGCTCCGTTCCTTCCGCAACTGACAAGAAAAGTTTTTCGTAAAGCGTCGCCAGCCGGCTCTCGACGCCGCGCAAACTCAGACTGCACTTGCGCGCGATGGCCCAGTTGGAAAGACCCAGCGCGAGGAAATAAAGGGCCTCGGCCTCGAACTCGGTCAGCAGTGGTCGCTTGAACGAATCTTTGAACGCGGGATCGATCATGTCGGCCCCATCTTCAAGCACTGCGGCAACGAAACGCAGGAATCGCGACTCGGGATTATTCTTGTGAATGAAGCCGTAGGCCGGAGGCGGATCGACCGCCTTTACGATTTTCCGAATCTCGTTGATGTATATCTCATGAGGAAACTGCGTCCAGAAGATGATGCGCGCCGTGGGGAAGTCGCGCCAGATGGCCCGCGCCGCCTTCACGCCCGAGACCTTCGGCATTTGAATATCCAGAATACAAACCTCGGGCCTGTGCTCCAGCGCCAGCTTGATGGTCTCCTCGCCATCACCGGCTTCGAGTACGGGCGTATGTGTCTCAAACTCCCGCTCCAGAATCTCGCGCAGGTAGGCCCGCTGGGCCACGTTGTCTTCGGCGATAAGGATTGACATGGAGGAATCATTACTCATGCGGCTCAGTGCTGCAAATGTATTTTCAGAGGCTAGCAGGGTCAATGTGGCTTGCCACAGTTGCACATGTGGGCTTTGCCTCCTGGGATGCGGGCATAAGGCTCCATCAACACTCACACTTGTCGCTAACGAAACTCGAGCGGGGGTAAACCGCCCTTCCCAACCTGCAAATTACCGCGACCTAAGATGTTCGATTCAACCAGCACTAATTTGCAGGTTGGGAAGGGCGGTTTACCCCCGCTCGAGTATCATTGGCTTCAATACTCCTGTTCCATGAGCTACTTGACGGCAGGCAATGGTTATCTGCACTATGACGTTGCTACACAAAACCGCATTCCTCTCTCTCAGAAAGGTATTCAAGATGAACTTTCGCAAAGTGTTTTCGTTGACACTCCTCGGCCTGCTCAGTCTTTCTAGCGGTACTGCCCAGCAGCCCGCGACCTCAGCCCAACCAAGCGAAGCGCCGCGCGATGAGAAACTTTGGAAGAGGGCGCTCGACATTCATCGCAAAGCAATCGTGGTCGACACCCATAACGACATTCTTTCGATGATGATTGACGACAACTACGATCTCGGCGTTTCGTCTGTAGGCAAGTACCACACCGACATCGCTCGAATGAAACAGGGCGGTCTGACGGCGGAGTTCTTTTCCGTTTACATAGATCGCAGTTTCGCTCGCGACGGTGGTTCAGCGCGTCGGGCGCTCGATATGATCGACTACGTCTTTAGAGCTGCCGAGCGTTATCCAAACGATCTGATGATGGCCTATTCCACGGCCGACATCCGCCGCGCGAAGAAGCAGAATAAGATTGCTGCCCTGATGGGCATCGAAGGCGGTCACGCAATCGAAGACTCTTTGATGGCCCTGCGCGACTTCTACCGGCTCGGCATTCGCTACATGACGCTAACGCACAACAACACAAACAACTGGGCCGATTCCTGCTGCGACGCAGCGAAGCACAATGGGTTGTCGGATTTTGGTAAGGAAGTTGTGCGCGAGATGAATCGCATTGGCATGCTTGTGGATGTTTCTCACATCTCGGATAAAACTATGAGTGACGTGCTGGAAGTTTCAACCGCGCCTGTGATCGCTTCCCATTCGTCGGCGCGTGCGCTGGCAGATCGGACCCGTAACATCCCGGACGATCTACTGCGGCGCTTTGCCAAGAACGGCGGTGTCGTGATGATCAATTTCTATCCGGGCTTCATAGACAAGAACGTGGTTGCCGCCTCGAAAGAAAGGGACGACCGCCTCAAATCACAGTACGATGAACTGAGAGTGACTTACAAAGATGACTCGAAACGGCTGGCGGAGGAAATAAACAAGCTGATGGCTGCTAACCCGCTGCCGGCAACGCCGCTTTCAGTGTTGATAGATCACTTTGATCATATCGCTAAGGTTGCGGGAATCGATCACGTCGGCATTGGCTCGGACTTCGATGGAATACCGAATTTACCTGTGGGTATGGAAGATATTTCGAAACTACCTGTACTCACCTACGAACTATTGAAACGCGGGTACAGCGAAAAAGATGTAAGGAAGGTCCTGGGAGATAATTTCATGCGGGCATTCGCGCAGGCTGAGCGCGTAGCGCAGACGTCGAGTCAGAGGCTGAGCGGTGACGGCAGCATTAAGCGTATTAGTCTCGAGAAGAAATAAAAAAAGCACGGTGACTATCGAAGTGTCACCGTGCTCAATCAAAGGATGAGGCAATTAGAAATTATCCTCGTCCGTTTTGCCCCCTTGGCCACCCTGCTTGGAACCTTGATCCTTTTGGCCACCACCCGGCTGGTTTTGACCGCCCTGACCACTCTGGCCCTGGCTCTGCTGCCGCTGGCCAGTGCCTTGAATGCCACCGCCCTGGCCTGACGATTCACTGCCCTGCGACTGGCCACCTTGTTTACCCTGGCCACCCTGTTGACCCTGGCCACCCTGTTGACCCTGGCCACCCTGCTGACCCTGGCCACCCTGCTGACCCTGGCCACCCTGCTGACCCTGGCCACCCTGTTGACCCTGGCCACCCTGTTGACCCTGACCACCTTGTTTACCCTGGCCACCTTGTTGACCCGGAGTGCCTGCTGTGGCAGAAGCACCCTGGGCCTTTTCGCGACCTTGACCTTGCTGTTGATTGGTATCTCTTGATTTCTCGTCTGCCATATTTCCTCCCCTGTGTTCTTGTTAATTAGGATTGGCCTTCAAACGTGTTCAAGCGAACATGCGTTGAGCCGGGTTTCGCTATTTCCTATATCAACCTCCATGCCATTCCGATACTTCGCTGGACCGCGCAACTTTTCCAGTAAATACGCGTTTAAAAACGTACACCGCGATTGAGATTGTACGAGAGTAAGGCACAGAGTCTGCGCAATTTCCGCGTGCTATAATTTCCATATTAATGAGTTTCGCCGGCATCTACATTCACATTCCCTTCTGCCGTTCGCGCTGTTCCTATTGCGACTTTGCTACTGGGATTTATGAGGGCACGCTTGCTGAGCGTTACGTGCACGCGCTGGTCAAAGAAATTCTGAGCTGGCAGGAAGTTGTGTCTCCTGTCGAAGTCGATACTATTTATTTTGGCGGTGGCACGCCTTCGCTGCTCTCAGCTTCGCAGATAAAAGTGATACTCGCGGCGATTCGCACTCGTTTCGTAATTTCGGCTGAGACAAACCTGGAAGTCACAATGGAGATGAACCCCGGCACGGTGACACCTGAGTCGCTGCAGAATTTTCACCGACTCGGGATCAATCGGGCGAGTTTTGGCGCGCAAACTTTTGATGATCGCGAACTGGCCCGCCTGGGCCGCTCGCATACCGCGCAGGATACTCGGCAAACCTTTCACTACTTGCGAGACGCGGGCTTTGATAATGTTAGCTTCGATCTGATCGCCGGATTGCCGGGCCAGGCTCTCGAGGGATGGGAACGAAACCTCGATGAAGCGCTGGCATTAAGACCTGAACATCTGTCCTTCTATCTGCTGGAGGTCCACGAAGGCACACCACTGGCCGAGCACATCAGGCGGGGCACGCAACCGCAGCCTGACGACGATCTGGCCGCACAAATGTATGAATTAATGATCGACCGCGCTGGCTCAGCAGGATACGAGCACTATGAGATTTCAAATCTTTGTGCACGCGGATTCGAGTCGCGGCACAACACCAAGTATTGGACCGGTGCACCTTATTACGGCTTTGGCTGCTCGGCCCATTCATATGACGGCAGCTTTCGGCGCTGGTCCAATGAACGCGATGTCGCTCGGTACACCCACTCAATTCACAGCGGTGCTTCCCCGGTCGTCGAGCGGGTCGAGCTGAGCAAGAATCAGGCACGCGCTGAAGCCCTCTTCCTTGGTCTGCGCATGATGCAGGGAGTAGATTTGAAAAGGCACCACTTACAATTCGGCTCGGACGTGCGTGACTCACACCAGGCAGAACTTGAGCGTTTTCGCGAAGCGGGATTGATTGAGTATGACGCCGACCGGATAAGGTTAACTCGTTCAGGAGCCCTGCTCTCAAATGAAGTCTTCTCTGCCTTTGTTTAAGTTCTTAAAAACTTCCATCGAGTTTTTGCGTTTACGCGGATCGCTCTTTGAGAGAGGTTACACCATAAATTTCGAGCTGGACGGTCTGCGCCCTCCCACTCAGCTCAGTTCTGCGGGACTACTGATTAAGAAAGACATTTGCTACCACCCGAAACCCGACAAGAACCAATCCCTGCAATCATTGGACGTTTATGCGCCGGAGTCTGCGCCGGTGAACGGCTTGTATCCTGTGATTCTGTTCATGCATGGCGGGGGGTGGCGCGCTTCCGACAAGAATGATCCGCTGGGAGTTCACGCAAATGTATGCAAAGCGCTGGCGGCACGCGGCCTTGTTGCCCTGAATGTAAATTATCGTCTCGCACCCCGTGTCAAGCATCCCGAACCGGCGCGCGACGCCGCTTATGCCGTTCGCTGGACCAGGCAAAACATTAGTGAGTATTACGGAAATCCTGAGAGACTGTTTATCAGCGGACATTCAGCCGGTGGGCACCTCGGTGCTTTGATCGCGCTTAACGCGACTTATCTTGACGGCATAGGTCTGTCGGTTGCTGCGATCAAGGGAGCGGTGGGAATCTGCGGAGTTTACAACCTCTCGCATTTCGCCGGGCGTAACTGGATGGCCGAGCACTTGATGACGCGCGCGGCATTTGGTAAGGACCATGGTCTGCGTGCTCAGGCGTCACCTGTACACCATGTGCGCGCTGGCGCGCCGCCCTTTCTCTTGCTCAATGCTCAGGAAGACGAAAAACTCGAAGAGGAAGCCGACGAGCTATCCACTCTTTTGCATAACCAAGGGGTGTCGGCAGAGACCTCGATCATTTCTGGTACTAATCACTTTACAATTCTTAGTCTCGTGGGCAATGGAAATGATACGCTGATCGACCGGATGGCTGAGTTTGTGAGAGTAGTCAGTAGTCAGTAGTCAGTAGTCCGTTGTCCGTTGTCAGTGGTCAGTGGACAGACGGCGGTAGGCAGTAGGCAAGCACGAAGCACAAAGTACAAAGCACAACGCTAGTAATTCATGCCTCGTCCCATAATCATCGCAATTGATGGCCCATCGGGAGCGGGCAAGACGACCCTTGGCCGGATGTTGGCGCGCGAGTTGAATCTGCTTTACATCGACACGGGCTCGATGTATCGCGCGGTAGCGCTGGCGGTGATGGAGTCCAGTATAAGTTCCAACGACGATGTTGCAGTGGGTTCACTGGCCGCCCGAGTGAGTATTGATCTACAAGGGGACCCCGATTCACTGCAAACCACGCTCGAGGGCCGCGATGTAACCGAGGAGATCCGTAGCGAAGAGGTAACGCACCTATCGTCAATCATATCCGCAATCCCCGAAGTTCGCCGGGCAATGGTCGAGCGCCAAAGAGAAATGGGTAAGGCGGGTGCGGTGCTGAATGGGCGTGACATAGGCACGGTGGTTTTTCCCGATGCTGCAGTAAAGTTTTTCCTGACCGCTGTCCCCGAGGAACGCGCTAAGCGCCGTTTCATCGAGGAACATGCTTATGATACCGGCGTCAGCTTTGATGAGACCTTTGCCGACATGTCCGAACGTGATCAACGCGATGCGACCCGGTCTGATTCGCCACTAGCGCAGGCCAAAGATGCAATCGTTATTGATTCGACAGGTCTCTCCATCAATGATGTGTTTGCACAGATGGTGGCTGTTATACGAGAGAGATTGGACAATAGGAAGTCGTGAAGCTGATACGGTTTTCATTCAAGTCCGAGCCAATCTGGATGCTGCTGTTCTCGCTCGTCCCTGGACTTTTAGGTTTGCTGATCCTTCTCCTGGCGGTGCTGCTGCGTAGGCTTGGCTAAACGTTTGTCATTTTCTGGATCTTATTTCGTGGTCCTTCGTGTCATTTCGTGGATCGCTTTGCTTGGCGGAGAGTTAAGAACGATCCACGAAATAACACGAACGGACACGAACCAGAAGTCAAAAATGCCGAATACCAAATAAAATAAGAATTACAAATCGCCGATCAAGAATCTAAAATCAAAAATCAAAAATCTAAAACTCCAACATGTTCACCGGCATCATTGAAGAACTTGGACGCGTGCGCTCGATCGACAGGCGCGGTGAAGATGCTCGCATCGTAATCAAGGCGCACACAGTCACCCAGGACGCGCACGATGGTGATTCGATTGCTGTTAGTGGCGTTTGCCTCACAGCGCTCAGTGTGACTAGAGATTCTTTCGCGGCCGATGTCTCGCGCGAGACTATGCAGCGCTCAACACTGGGAAAAGTGCTCCTTGGAGCCCCAGTCAATCTTGAGCGCGCAGTAACCCCGGCAACGCGCTTGGGAGGTCACATTGTGCAGGGTCACGTCGACGCTCGCGGGAGGTTCCTGGGAGCGACAGATCACGGCGGCTCCTGGACCGTGCGCATCTCTTATCCACAGGAGATTGGGCAGTATCTGGTTTTTAAAGGATCGATTGCGGTCGAGGGTGTCAGCCTGACCATTGCCGGGCTGACTGACGATTATTTCGAAATCGCGCTGATTCCCAAAACCTGGGAAGTCACAAATTTCTCTCATCTACGGCCCGAGGACGAAGTGAACCTTGAGGCCGACATCATCGCCAAGTACGTCGAGCGAATCCTTGTCCACATGCCGCGCGCAAAATAGCGACGGTGGTCCAAAACTCAACCAGCGCCGGAGGCGCGGCAGAAGGTAGCCAGGGGCAAGCGGCTTTGCGCGCCGCCCTGGATCAAGTCCGACGCACACCGTCGCCCTGAAAGGGCGAGCGGCATCACAAGCATTGACACTCGGGGTTTTTATTCGTGCTGAGTTCAACTCTCCAGATATTCAGCTTGGGTGAGGTTCTTTTACGCCTTTCAGTGCGGATCGTGTTAATTAACGTAGCCCAGGGGCGCGCGCCAAGCGTTTGCCCCTAACTACCTTCTGCCGCGCCTCCGGCGCTGGTTGAACTTGATCGGGTGCCACGGCTCCTCGTTAGATTTTTGATCCTTCTAGGAGCTTTGCCTCTCGAGTTCAGACTGACCGATCACCCAGCCTGAGCGTGCGGTCGAAAAAATCAAAGCTTTCAGGTAACATGGCGATGACAGCCGATTTTTGATTTCAGATTGCCGGGCCGCCTCCAGGAAGAACGTTCGTCGCAAATTACGGCCAAAAACGCAGATCTAAAATCCAAAATCAAAAATGCCAATGATGCCTTTTGCCTCCATTCAAGACGCCGCCGCGGATATCCGCGATGGGCGAATGATTATCATCGTCGACGACGAGGATCGCGAGAACGAAGGCGACCTGGTCTGTGCAGCGGAGAAAGTCACTCCAGAGGTCATCAACTTTATGGCCCGGTATGCCCGGGGGCTAATCTGTTTGCCGCTCACCGAGGAGCGCTGCGACGAACTTCATTTGACCACGCAGGTTGCGGACAATACCTCGTTCCTGGGCACGGCTTTTACCGTTTCGATTGATGGCCGCAAGGGCGTCTCTACCGGCATCTCGGCCTCCGATCGTGCGACCACCATCCTGATTGCCGTGGATCCCCAAACCAGGCCTTCGGACCTGGCCCGGCCCGGCCATATTTTCCCTTTGCGCGCCAGGACGGGCGGTGTGCTCGTGCGTCCCGGACAGACTGAAGCCAGCGTGGATATCGCGCGCATCGCCGGATTGTATCCAGCCGGCGTCATCTGCGAGATCATGAATGAAGATGGAACCATGGCTCGCCTTCCCGAGCTCCGGGAGTTTGCTACTCTTCATCAGCTCAAAATGATCACGGTTGCGGATCTTGTCAGGTATCGAATTAGTAAAGAGACGTTGGTACGTCGCATCGTGGAGACGGACTTGCCCACCATCTACGGAAGGTTTCGCGCCATTGCTTACCAAAACGTAATCAATGGAGACGTACACCTGGCAATGGTGATGGGAAATGTGGGGACTGCCGAGCCGGTGTTGGTACGGGTGCACACTGAGAACGTAACTTGTGACATGTTTGGTTCGCTGATCGACGACACCGGATTTCAACTCCACGCTGCGCTGGAGAAGATTGCTGCGGTTGGCCAGGGAGTTGTTCTTTACTTACGCCAGCGCGAGCACAGTCTTGATCTCGTGAATCAGTTGCGTACCTACGCGGTGATGCAGGAACGTGGTCTCACTAAGCAGGAAGCCAGTCTGGAAACAAATTATGGCATCGATCGCGATTACGGCGTGGGGGCCCAAATCCTTCACGATCTGGGCCTCCGTCGCATACTATTGCTAACGAATCATCCCCCCAAAGTGGCCGCGCTCGAGGGTTTTGAACTCGAGGTAGCCGGTAATGTCCCTCTAGGTGACCCCGCGCCCTTCAAGGAGCCGTTGGCGGAGAGTAGAAGACCCTCCGCGGAAGAAAGTGAGCAACGCACTTGAGCGCCCGGCCATCTGTCATCTTGAGTTATGGACCATGAGTTGATTGACTGCTCTGGTTCGCCATAGACTCGGTTTAGCTTTTCGGGCTCTCCCTCTAGAATTTAAACTTGCCTTCGAGCCGCACGGGCGGCTGTGTGCGCTATGAGTGTAGACGATCGCGACAAACCGTCAGATAAGGGTACCTCAGCATCGACTCCTGAGCAGGAAGCGATTGCTGATGCGCTACAGTCGGAGACTGACGAGCCCCTACCGCCACGTGCGGAAGCAATCGCTGAACGAGATGCTGCCAGCCCACATCCAGTTACTCCCCAAGGCAAACGCCGGCGTTACCTGACCCGCCGTAACGCTTTCATTGCCACGATCGCTGCGTCCATCGGTGCGATCGCGCTCATCTTGTTGCTGGCATTGATCTACCGCCTGGGCTACGTCGATCGATACGTTGCCGATCAAATCAAAAACACGTTTGCGACCTATGGAATCCGGGCTGAGATTAAAGAGTTTCATACGAGCTTCCCGCCGCAGACGGTGGAGATGCTGGGCCTGGAGCTTTACGACGCCGAGACCGGAGAAAAGATTGGGAAAATCGACAGGCTGTTAGCCACAATTCGCATAGAAGACCTTTACGCTCTCAACCTGCAGCGGAATATCAATCTGAAGGATTTGAAAATCGAAGGGCTTGAAGCGTGGGTAACGTTTGACGAGCAGGGTCGCTCAAACCTCCGCAACATTCGCATTCCCGCTCCCGAGCCAAATCGCCGCATCCTGTTTGCCTATTCCACCTCTAGTCTGGAAATCAAAAACGGGGTCGTGCACTACGGCGATGCGCGACACTTGATCTCTGGTGAAGCCCGGAATCTGCAAGCCACGATTCAGCCCGACGATCTCAGTGCGCCCGCCGAGAGCTGGATGAATACCGTCTCGCTTGCGCTCTCAAACTCAACCTTCACGTACGATGGCCGGCCCATCAACGACATCGCCATTGAGGCCCGCGGGCGTGTCAATCAAACGCGCGCAGAGATCCATGAATTGGTGCTGCGCTCTCCGGTGGCTGAGGCGCGTCTGCAAGGCACCATGGACGATTGGCGCGCCCTGCGCTATCAAATGAACATCACTTCGACTGTTGACCTCACTCAAGTTTCAGAGGTGCTGCAGCCGGGCGCCGCGTTGCGCGGAGCCGGAAACTTTGTGGGCACAGTCACGGGCGAAGGTGATCAATACAAAGTTGACGGCACGATTAAGTCTGATGCCATCGCGGCAGATGGTGTGCGACTCAGAGGTTTGAATGTTACAGCGAAAGGATCAGGGCAGGGCCAGAGCTACAACGTCAATGGCCGGGCCGTCGCAGAACTGCTTACCGCGGGCGACTTCCAATTGAATACGGTGCAACTCGTCGGCGGCGTCATGGGAACCGGATCTGACTTTCGTTGGGTTGGCGAGCTGCGCGCCGCCGCTGCCAAAGCTTACGGCACAAACATCGCCGGGCTGATTCTGATGGATGCGCGGGCGGAGTTGAACGACGGATTGCTGACAGCATCCTCCAGCCAGCTTCGCGCGAATAGCATGCGCTCAGCAGGCGCCACGGTGAATGGGATTACAGCATCTGATCTGCGCGTTCGTAGTGAGAACGATGTAACTACCGCAACTGTATCGAGTGTTAAAGCGGGAACGCTGGTGGCATCAGGCGCGAAGGTGAACGGCGTCACGGCCAGGAATGTGGATATCGCGAGCCGAGATGGAGTTACAAGTGTTGTAGTCAAGGAAGTGCAAGTCGGCGCCACAAGCGCTGCCGGAGCCGAGATTGGCAGCCTGAATATCGCCGGTGTGCGTCTTTCGGTTCGGGGCGGCCGGATCGAAGGATCCACATCAGATATCAACGCCGGTACGGTCAAACTTGCGGACGGCCAGGCTGAGAACGTCAGGCTGGCGCGACCTGTATTCGTCGTGGAACCTTCGGGTCGTTACCGCGCGAGCGCCGATTTGAGCATTGGTGGCGGGGTGCTGGGAAGAATGGATCTGGGCCAGGTCCAGGCGAAACTAGTCGCTACGAGATCTGAGATCCAACTCAACAACTTCCAGGCGGACGTCTTTAGAGGCCAGGCAACTGGGAATGCCAGGATTGCGATCGGTCGCGGCGGCACCTCCCGCATTGCTGCGACCTTTACCGGAGTCGACATAGCCGGTCCCCTAACGGCTTTTGCAGGCGGCGCTGTCCCACTTGCAGGCAGAGCCAGCGGCAGAGTGGATCTGGCATTCCCGGGAACCGACTTCAAACAAGCCTCCGGCACACTCAACACGCAATTAACAGGTGCAGCCGACGGCAACGAGAGTGGGCGCATCCCGATCACCGGAGAGCTGGCAGTTTTGGCGGATCACGGTCAGTTTCAGATTCAACGTGTCGATCTCCAAACCGCGGCGACAAAGCTGAAAGCTTCGGGTCAGTTCTCCTTCGAAGGGGATTCCAACCTCCTGGTTGATCTTAATTCATCCGATGCGTCGGAGCTGCAAGCGGTCTTGATTTCGTCAGGTCTACTGCCCGATGTGGAGGAGCAGATGCGGAGCTATGGCCTGGAACTTGCGGGCCAGCTGTCCTTTAACGGAACTCTGAAAGGGGCTCTGAACTCTCCGGACATTAAAGGTCGCTTTTCTCTCAGCTCGTTGCTGGTTAACGGAAATGATCTGGGTTCGCTGTCCGCCTCGATTGTGACGACTCCGACTGAGCTACGTGTTACTGATGGGCGCTTGACGGAAAAAGACGGAGGCGGCTTGCAGTTTACGCTCAATGCCCCGCGCACAGGTGTGAACAACACGACCTTCGCGGCGACACTCGATCGAGTGAACGCCCGAACTCTGATTGCCACTCTTCCGTTGGACAAAACGACGCGCGCGCAACTCGGCGAGACCCAGGCGGACGTTTCGGGCCAGTTACAAATTGCGGGAATACCAGACGCGATGAGTGGTAGTGCGGAGTTACGCTTCGGGCCGGGCCTCCTCGCAGGCGAACCTCTGGAAAGCCTTGTGGCGCGAGCCACCTTCAGTGGTTCCAACGTCAACATCGAAAATGTCGATGCCAAACTCGGTGCGGGCCATATCGTTGCGAGTGGGACGTACAACACGTCCACGAAAGACTTCGATCTGAAGGGGCGCGCCGAGGGAGTGCAGCTCAACAGACTTGCGGCCTTTACGAATAAAGGCGTCGGACCTGTACTAACCGGCTCGGCAGATTTTACCGCGCGCGCCTCCGGCAATTTTTCGGCGGGGGATTTTTCCGGTTTTCTGATCACCTTTGATGGGAAGGGTCAGAACGTAACCATTAATGGCCGACCCGCTGGAACTATTGCGCTGGTTGGCAGAACTGAGAACAAACAACTCAATGTAACGCTGACTAGCGAATTGCTTGGTACTCCGCAGGTGATCTCGGCCCAGGTCAACCTTGCTGATGAGAAATTACCGGCCACGATCGAAACCACCTTTAACAACACCGAGCTGACAAACTTGTTGGCAATTATCTTGCCGCAAACTACGGTGAAGATCACCGGCCGGGCAACAGGCTCGCTTAAAGCGACCGGGCCGCTGGTAGACGAGGACGGCTACTTTTCCGCCGGCGGCTTGCAAGGTACGGTTAATCTCACCGAGCTCACGTTTAGAGTTGAAGACGTGCAGCTCGACGCGACTTCACCCCTACTGGTGCGCTTCTCGCCAACGGAAGTGTTCTTCGAGAAAACTCAGTTCACGGGTCCCGGGACGAACATCGTTTTAAGTGGAGTGTTGGCGGTTGGCGAAGGTGGCAGGCAGACGCTTACGGCAGACGGCCAACTTAATTTGCGCGTGCTTAACGGTTTGTCCCCGGATGTATTTACCTCGGGCGTCGCCGATGTTTCTGTGCGTGTCACCGGCAGTTATGAAACACCTCGTCTGAATGGCACAGCCTCAGTTAACTCCGGATCGGTCTCGCTCCTACTTGGTAACGAACGCTGGACCATCTCGAATCTCAAATCCGTAGTTCGATTCAATGCAAACCAGGCTCAGATTGATTCGTTTGCGGGGACGATGGGCGGTGGCCGCATCAATGCTTCCGGCGGTGCTCGCCTGGAGGGATTCACTTTGGCCGAATTTCGCATCAACCTTCACGGCGAGAATGTTACGGTTCCATTTCCCGAAAACTTCCGCTCCACGGTGGACACCGATCTTGTTGTCAGAGGATCCTCACGCGAACAACTTGTCAGCGGTGTTGTGAGCTTGCGCCGCGCGGAATACACCGAAGATATCGAACTGGCCGACCTAATCAACTTCCGACGTGAAGAATCGATCGAGGAGGGTGGTGAACTGGAATTCACCGGTGCGGCCCTCTTCGAGGATCTGCGTGTGGAGGGGCGTAACGCGCTGGTCGTAAGAAATAATCTTGCCGACCTGGTCGGTTCAGTCTCTCTGCAGCTGAATGGTCCCGTGAAAGATCCCGTAATCTCAGGCCGTATTACCGCCACCAGCGGTACGCTGAACTTCCGGAATGATCAATACCAGATCACCCGCGCCTTGATGGACCTGCCTCCACGCCGCAATGCCGATCCGATAGTTAGCATTCAAGGCGAAACGCAGATTCGAGGCTATCGCATCACGGTAAATCTGACAGGACCGCTATCCCAGCCGCAAGCGACCGTCAGCTCTGAGCCGGCCCTGCCTCAGGCTGACGTGGTGGCCTTGATTACCACGGGCCAACTCTCAACCGGCGACGCCAGCGCTTCGATTCTGGGTCAGTCTGGACTGGGAACAGCCACGAGTCTGCTGACCGATGCCTTGATCAATGCTCCGGCCCAACGCGCGACCAGCAGGCTTTTCGGACTCAGTCGCTTTGAGATCAACCCTGTGATTGGCGGTCGAACCGGGTCCACCCCCGGGGCGCGTCTTACTGTCGGCAAACGCATCAACAAGAATTTGTCGGTTACGTATTCAACTAACGTCGCCTCTGACCCCAACCAGATATTGGCTGTTGAGTATCGCGTTTCCGATCGTCTCTCCTTTATTGCCCAGTATGAGCAAGCGTCGACGAGGCAGCTCACGTCTCGCAATGATGCTTTCAGTTTTGAAATTAGATTTAGGAAACGGTTCTGATAAATGGGGCACACCAGCAAGGGGAATAGCAATCAGAAAGTCTCGACAACGGCAGGCAGACCGCCGGCCGCCGAGGATGCCTTGGCCCTGATGTTGAGAAATTTCCTGGCGTTGTGCATTCTGACTGCCATTCTTTTTGTGGCTCCGATTCCGGCTCTGGCGGGAGGAATGGATGAGTATGAGGGCCGGTTGATCACTTCAATTGAAGTGGTGTTTGAGGGTTCCTCAGCTGATCCCGCGGCCCAGTCAGACCTGCTGTCGATTCTAAAAATTGCAGCTAACAACGAATTCTCAGCCGTGCGTGTGCGGGAGTCGCTGCAGGCCCTGTTCGACTCCGGCCGAGTAGCCAACGCTCGGGTGGAAGTCTTTGAGTCCCCAACAAAAACCGGCCCACTTCGACTTCGGTTTGTCATTCAGCGACAAGTGCAGATTGGAGAAGTCAGGCTGGAACTCGGCCCTGTCCTGGGGACACCGATATCTGAGGACGAGCTGCGCGCGCGGCTAAACCTGGTCCAGCCCGGTACTCGACTCTCAAAACAAATAATCGTACGAAATGCTGACGAGATTCAGATCTACCTGCGAGATCGCGGTTACTTCAACGCGTCAGTAGAACCGGTCGACGAAGTAGACTCGAGCGGAACACGCGCCATCGTCACCTATCGCATCAACCCTGGCGAACAATCGCGAGTTGGCGCATTCATTATCGAAATCACCGGCTTGGATACGGCTGAAATTCGACCACTCCTGAGACTGCAGCCCAATGCTCCTTTCACACGCGAAGCTCTGGGCGAGGACGTCAAGCGTATTAAGGAAGCCATCATTGCCAGCGGATATCTCGCGCCGCAGTTGAACGAGCCGCGCGTTGAGCGGGATGCAGAACGGAACCTGATGACGGTCACTGTGAAGGGTGCGGTTGGACCCAAAGTAAAAGTAAACATTCCCGAGTATCCACTCAAGGAAAAGACAATGCGCGAGCTCCTACCGGTGATGCGCGAGGGCAATATCGACGTATCAGCCATTGAAGAAGGTGCCCGCAGACTGCGTAACAGACTTCAGGAGGAGGGTTACTTCTTCACCGAAATTACATCCGTTTGCACCGTTACGCCGCCGGTACCCGCAGTTGGATCAAACGGCGCTGCGGAATCTTGCGAAAATCTGAATCCTGAACAGTTGAGCGATCGCTCAGTGGAAATTACGTATCAGATTGAAAGGGGACGCCGGTTCCGTCTTACCGATATTCGGATCACCGGAACCAACAAACTCTCCATCGAGGATGTCGCAGCGGACTTGAAGACTCAGAAGGCCAGTGCGCTGGGTCTGATTCCGTTCTTTGGCTACGGTCGGGGCTACACGAGTATTACTTTGCTCGAGCAGGACCGGCGAATAATCAGAAACTACATGCGCGATCTTGGTTACCGCAAGGCGGACGCAGAGGTGTTGCAGGGCGTTTCAATCGACGGTGAAAACCTGATCATCACTTTTAATGTTATCGAAGGACCGCTGACGCGTATCGCCGGAGTAGAGGTACGCGGTAATCAAATCTACACTGAGCAGCGCCTTCGCAATCGACTCCGGACTGTAATCGGCGCTCCGTTCTCAAGGTCGCAGGCTCGAGCGGACAGCGAGCGAGTGCTGGCTCTCTATGCCCGGGAGGGTTACATAAACGCCCAAATCAATTTTTCTGTCGTCGAGCTTCCCAAGAAGGCCGATGAAGAACAGATACGTCTCATCTATTCGATCACCAACGAAGGTGAGAAGGTTTTCATTAATCGCATCATCGTCAATGGGGTGACTGGCAGCGCGGAGACTCAGCGTACCAAGCGAAATGCTATCGTCCGCGCCATCTCTTTGATGGAAAATGACGTGCTCCGGGCTGATCGCGTTTCGGAAAGCGAACGTGAACTCTATCTTACCGATGCCTATCGTCAGGTCGTCATTCACACCGAACCCGCGGGTGAGACCGCTTCCGGTTTCAAGAAGCACGATGTGATCATCGATGTTGAGGAGAAGAAACCTCGCGTCATGGATTACGGTGGAGGTTTTTCAACCGATACCGGCCCGCTCGGTCTGCTCGAGTTCAGCAACGTAAACCTGATGAATAAGCTGCGGCATGGAGCCATGCGTTTGCGGGCGAGCAGACGTCAACAATTGCTCCGCTTGGAGTATGTCGATCCCAGGTTTGCGCGTTACGGCGAAAGACAGTTTGCGCCGCTGGCTCTTACGGTTGAATACCAACGAGACTCCACGGTGACCCGCTTCTTTCGTTCCACCATTGACCGCGGGACCTTTGGAATCGTGCAACGTCTGGACGAGGAGGGAAACCCGGTCGATGAATTCGGAGGGCGCGTCAATGAGCCGACGATCAATCGCTTTACGGTGGCACTGGAAACACAGCGCGTCCTCGACCGGAGGACACACACTATTGTGTTCTTGCGCTACAGCTATGAAGACGTACGCCTATTCAACCTCCAGAGTTTATTGATTAAGCCCATTCTTCAGCCTGATCGGGCCATCCGGCTGTCCCGTTTCGGAGCTTCCTTTGTGCGAGACACGCGCGAACGATGCGAACGCGGGCTAATTGGAACCGTGCGCGCTGCTGATGGATCCGAGCCGGGAGCACCCGGTGAGATCTGCCGTTTCAATCAGGTTGATGCGACTCGGGGCGATTTCTTGAGCCTAGACTATGCGGTGGCCCTGAGGCAGTTGGGGGGGAACGTCTCTTTCAATAGGTTCCAGGCGAGTTACCGGCGGTACTACAAGGTAAACAGCTTGCGCGGGACGGTTTTCGCGGGTAATGCCACCCTGGGCCTCGCCAATATGTTCAATCCGCGCGATCGCGACGGTACCGGAACCATAGACGAAATCGACCTCACTCTGCCAATCAGCGAGAGATTCTTCTCGGGGGGTTCATCAACCCTCCGAGGATTCGGTTTTGAGGAAGCAGGCCCAAGGCAAGCCATCATTCCAGTCGGCGTATTCCGCGATCAGAACCGGGAAATCGTTTCCCTTAACCCGTTTACCGTACCTGTCGGCGGGAACGCGTTGGCAATAGTGAACCTCGAAGCGCGAGTACCGCTAACCAGGTCATTGCAGGCAGTGCCTTTTTACGATGGTGGAAACGTCTATCGTCGGGTCGGAGATCTATTCAAGAAGCGAGATGACGCTGTTCCGCCGGGCACTGTTCTGGACGCGATCAACGCCGCAAACCTGCGTGCTCACTGGACACACACTGTAGGACTCGGCTTCAGGATTCAAACGCCGCTGGGTGGGGCCCTTGCGGTTGACTATGGACTGTTGCTGAATCCGCCCCATTTTCTTATTCCTCAACAAGCGCCTAACTTTGACGCCCCCCCGGCCATTTATCGCGTTAAACGAACGCAGATTCATTTCAGGTTTACCCAAACGTTCTAGAACCAGGGGAAAAGGGTAAAGGGCGAAAAGGTTAAGCGGGTAAAGGGCAAGAAGAGAAGAAAGAAGGGTTAGAGATAGCAAGGAACGCCTATGAAAAAGATATCTAGATTGAAAGAAGCCGTCGCGGTATGGAAGTTCTTTCTCCTTTTACCCTTTACCCTTTTACCCCTTAACCCCGTTTCTTGCCTCGCTCAGGAAGTGGCCGACAAGATGGTGGCCACTGTTAACGGCGGTGCACGCACCGATTTGATTACCTATTCTGATCTTTTGTGGCAGTTAGCCCTGCAGCCGAACACGTCGCTGGCAAACCCTGGTACAGACGATCTCAACCGAGCTTTGCGGTTGGTTACAGACCAGAGGCTGATTCTTCAGGAGGCCGAGAAGTTGCCGACAATCGCTCCGACTGATGATGAGATCAGGAGTGCTCGAGATCAGCTCGTGAAAGTGTTTCCTTCCCTGGCGGAATTCCAGCAGAGACTATTACGTGTTGGCCTTACTAGTCCAAAACTGGATGAAATTCTTGAGCAGCGTGTGAGAATTGAGAAGTATCTCGACTTCCGTTTTCGTAACTTCGTGCTGATCTCGCAAAAAGAGATCGCTGAGTATTATCAGGATGTATATGTTCCGCGCTTAAGAAGCCGGTCTCCAGGACAAATCATACCGACGTTGGAAGAGGCGCGGAGCGAGATCGACCGAACCCTGACTGAAGCCAAAATCGAGTCGGACACCGATGCTTTCCTTGACAGCGCGCGAGAACGGGCCGAGATCGTGATTCTGAGTCCGGTTTAGCGGCATTTGTGTCTGATTGGTAATATAACCAAATAAAGCACAATCTGATTGTTGGGTGCCTGCGCCGAATAGAGCAGCCAAGTCAGCACAATTCGTCATGTTAGCTCGTAAACCAGAGAAACGGCCACGCATCGGACTAGCGCTTTCAGGAGGCGCGGCGCGAGGGATCGCTCAGGTTGGAGTCCTGCGGGCTCTTGCCGAGCATAATATTCCCATCGACTGCATCGCCGGCACTTCAGCCGGGGCTCTGGTCGGGGGGGTGTTGGCCTCCGGCATGGCCCTTTCCGAGATTGAATCTATCGGTCGAAGTTTACGCTGGCGCGACATCGGACGAATGACAATGTCGCGAATGGGCGTCCAGAGTAATGAACGCCTTGAAAAGTATCTGCGCGAGCGGCTGCCGGTCACTCGTTTTGAAGATCTTCCGATACCCTTTGCCGCCGTAGCCACTGACCTTCAGTTAGGTACAGGAGTGGTCATGCAAGGCAAGGGCGATGTGCCGTTCGCGATTCGCGCGAGTTGTGCCATCCCCGGCTGGTACATCCCCGTGACGGACGAACAGGGAAGACAACTCGTCGACGGTGGTCTGGTCGCCAATATCCCTTCCGACGTGGCGCGTTCCATGGGCGCCGACCTCGTTATAGCAGTTGATGTCAACGCTGAAGGAGCTGCTTTTTTAGGCCCATCACTTTCCATCATCAGCGTGGTGCTGCAATCGATGATGGTGGTACAGCGCACCTCGTCACTGTACCAATTATCGGTTGCCGATGTGGTCATCAAGCCTCGGGTTGGCCATATTCGTTGGGATGAAATGACACGCGGGGAAGAGCTAATCGCCGCTGGCTATGAGGCCGGGCTTGAGAGTATCCCGGACATCCAGACCGCGATTGCAGTTGCGAGCAGGCTCGCGCCAAAGTGGTATCAGCTTCGCCGCCGTGGGGAAATCGCACCCAAACGTCCTATTACGTCGCTAACCTAACAGCAACCACTCAGCCCTAACCAGAGCGACCCAACCTCACAGAACCATTTGCGGTAGCGTCGGATCAAAGTGAAAACCATACTGCCTGCGAATCATTATCTTCTGAGGTATGCACTCAACTACAGAACAGGAACGCGGTAGCGACCTGGCCGTCTCAGTACCACTAACACATTTGAGTCTGTAGCATGGGCCAGGTCGCTACGGCTTCCTGTTCTGTAGTTGAGTGATACTGTCATTGGTTCTGTAGTCAGTCGCCGTGTTACGCGATTCTCAGATTTAACGGTTGCAATTTAGTTTCACACAGTTTCGGTAGCGTCAGGTCAAAGTGAAAACCATAATGCCTGCGAATCATTATCTTCTGAGGAATGCACTCAACTACAGAATAGGAACGCGGTAGCGACCTGGCTGTCTCAGTACCACTAACACATTTGAGTCTGTAGCATGGGCCAGGTCGCTACGGCTTCCTGTTCTGTAGTTGAGTGATACTGTCATTGGCTCTGTAGTCAGTCGCCGTGTTACGCGATTCTCAGACTAGCCTGAGCTCATCTCTTAGGGCAGTGGCTCACCCTGTTCGTAGAGCATATACGCAATCGCATCCGCCAGTTGCCTTTCAGTCCAAAGCCGTCTCTTGCTGCCACGGCGCACCCAGGGCTAATGGTTCTGTGCGTTGATCAGGCCCCCGCTGTGCTAGCAGCTTTGCACCGTTTCTTTGCGATTTAAGAAATCTCGCGCAGATTAGCTGTTTATAGAAGATATCCAAAATTGATGGAGCACTGAAGGGTTGCGCAGCCGGGAAATCCCGCCGGTGGCAGGAGACTGGTAGCTTGGCCTCCGGTTGCGCTCTTGGTCGATCTTCTGATGGCAATCGAGGTCACATCCGTATCCGAACGACGGTTTGTCTCCCTCCGACGTCTCGCGAGTCGTGTTCGCCAAATCTTTCGAGAGGGCGAACACATTGGTCGGCGGACTGCATTTCAAGTCATTCTTGCCTGCCTTGTGTTTGCGGGCGTGGTTGCGTGTGACTCCTTCCTCCGGTCTTATAAGTACTACTCAAGAGTCATTGACGCACGCCTTGCCAGCGGTTACTTAACGAGTCGTCCTGGACTCTACGCCGCGCCCAGAACCATTCGGGCGGGCCAGGGCTTCTCCCAGGAAGATCTGGTAGCACTGTTGCGGCGCTCCGGCTACACAGAATCGGCCAGTAGCGAAGTTTGGAGTGGTAGCTTTGCCAGGCAAGATTCGGCAGTGGAAATTCGGCCCAGGCGGGCCAATCGGGAAAACCGCCCGCAGATCGTTCGAGTCAGTTTTCACGCCGGTACCGTTGCAGGATTGGTGACGGATGAAGTACCGCTCGAGTCCTTTACGCTCGAGCCGGAGATTCTGACAAACGACCTTTCCTCGAAGACCGGGAAACGCAATACCCTCAGCTACAGTGACATCCCGCCGTTTCTGGTGCAGGCGATTCTTTCTATCGAAGACCGTCGCTTCTTTGAGCACCCTGGTCTTGACGTGTTCGGAGTCGCCCGCGCCATGCTGCGCAACGCCGTCGACGAACGAATCGGCCAGGGTGGATCAACGATTACTCAGCAGCTCGTCAAGAATACCTACCTGACACCCGAGCGCACCTTTCGCCGCAAATATGCGGAAGCTATGTTGGCTTTTGCATTGGAGCAGCGTCTTTCGAAGCAAGACATTTTTGCGCTCTACTGCAACGAGGTTTACCTGGGCCAGCGGGGTGCGGTTGCCGCTCGCGGTTTAGAACAAGCGGCCCTGATTTACTTTGGCAAGGAGGTGAAGAGTCTCTCTTTGGGCCAAGCGGCAACGATCGCCGGAATGATCCAGGGGCCATCTCGTTATTCGCCAGAGCGTAATCGGGAGGCGGCGCAGTTGCGACGGAACCTGGTGCTGGCCGCAATGGCTCGGGATGGTTGGATCAGTAATGAGCAGTCTCTAACGGCCTCCCATGAGCCACTCGCTGTGGTCCCATTGCCTGATTCATATCATTCTCAATCACCGTATTTCATTGATTACGTCAGTCGCGTTGCCGAGACGCAAATGGAGGTGTCAGGTGCGAACCGACAGATCTACACTACGATCGATTTGGATCTGCAACAGCTTGCCGAGGCCGCAATCAATCGCCAGCTGCAACGTCTCGACGGGATTTACAAGAACCGCGACGTGAAACCTCAAGCTGCGCTGGTGGCCCTCGACCCGCGCACCGGAAATGTACTGGCGATGGTTGGTGGCCGGGAATATGGAAAGTCGCAATTAAACCGCGCCACCGACGCGCTCCGGCAACCTGGTTCGACTTTCAAGCCGTTTGTCTATGCGGCGGCACTGGAAGACGGATCGTCACCGGTGAAAACGTTTACCGATGCGCCTCGTGATTTCGTTTACGATCGAAAACGAATCTATCGCCCGTCGAACTTTGGCGGCGGCTACTCCGGTCGAGAAGTAACCATGCGTACTGGTCTGGTCAATTCGCTTAACATCGTCACAGTTGACGTGGCGATGCAGACTGGACTGGCACGCATAGCGAACCTGGCATCACGGTTTGGCTTGCCAAAACCTGAGCGATATCCCTCCCTGGCGCTGGGCACGACCGAGGCCACACCGCTTCAGCTCGCGGCTGCTTATGCAGCGTTTGTTAATGGCGGGCGTCGTGTGGTGCCCAGGGTAATTTCCAGTGTCTCCGAACCTCCAAGCGAAAGCACTTTAGACCGTGAACAGCCGCAGGTGATTAGGCCGACGACGGCTTACATGATTACCAACATGCTGGCTGCTGTTGTCGATCAGGGAACGGGTCGGGCAGCGCGTGGCGCAATAAAGGGAACTGCCATTGCCGGGAAGACTGGAACATCACGGGATAGCTGGTTTGTCGGTTACACGCCCAATCTGGTCTGTGTAGTTTGGATTGGCTTCGATGACAACAGCCATCTCGGCTTGACCGGTGCTGCGGCAGCAATGCCCGCCTGGACGGATTTTGTTAAAGGTGCGGTGGCGCTAAGGCCCGAACTTGGCGGCCGCGCATTTGAATGCCCCGAAGGGATCAAATTCATTGAGATCGACGCCCAGAATGGTTTGATCTCAACACTCACCTGCCCCAATCGCCAACTGATAGCAATTACCGATCGGCTGGCGCCCAACTTTGAATGCTACAGCCATGGTAACCTTCCTGACTCCGATGGTTACCCTGAAGAAGTCATGGAATCTTCCGTAGACCAGACTGCAGTCGCAGAGCATCGACGGCCCGCCGGCAGGGAATCACTCGTTACTATGGAACTGAAAACCTTGAAGTCGACGCGAGTCGATATTGATGCACGTGGCAGACGGACTCTCGTGAACGACATGCGGTAGGCCTATTCCCTCCGCTCCAATATCACTTCGGCAATCGCGTGTTCGGTTGTGTGTGAAAGCGAAAGGTGAGCCGCGTTAGCTCCGGATCTCGCGAATAGCTCCTGCACCTGTCCATGAAAAAGCAAGTACGGCGCCCCACCGTCGCGTGAAGCAATCTCCACATCCTGCCAGCCGATTCCGCCTCTCCAACCCGTTTGCAGTGCTTTAAGGACAGCTTCTTTTGCAGCGAAGCGAGCAGCATAATGTTGCGCAGCGACAGCGCCTCGACCGTCGCAGTAGGCGCGCTCGGCGGAAGTGAAGACACGCTCCGCAAAGCGTGGGGTACGGCTTAGCACTTCGCGAATGCGACGAACTTCGATAATGTCTATGCCGATGGAAACAATCACAGATTCTGATCTGCAGCGCGCCGGATTTTACTGGCGCGAAATCGATGGCGTACGCGCTCTAATTTGCGCTCCACTCGAAGACGATGGCTTCACCAACGGTTTCTCGACACGCCTGGGCGGCGTAAGTCCGATGCCGCAGGCAGCACTGAATCTAGCAGGTTTCAACGAAGATGCGGCAGAGAACATTCTGGAGAATCGGCGACGGTTTCTCAAGCTTTTCGGTGGCGACTGGACTTTAGGAGGCTGCTGGCAAATGCATGGCACCGATGTCCGCGTTATCCGAGACGCTGCCGACGCAAGGCCTGCGGAAGATGCGCTAGGAGACACGATCTACTGTGATGCTGTTGTTAGTAACGTGGAGCAGGTCCTGGCAGGAGTCAAGACTGCTGATTGCGTTCCGATCCTGATCGGTGATCCAAAGACGGGTTCATTCGCCGCGGTCCACGCAGGTTGGCGCGGAACCTACGCCGGAATTGTTCTGTACGCGCTTGAACGCCTGAGCATGGAATACAATGCACGGCCCGAGGAATGCCGGGTTGCTATTGGACCAGCTGCCGCCGCTTGTTGTTATGAAGTTGGAAGCGAAGTAATTGAGGGATTCAAGGAGCGTTTTCCGGATGCCAGGGATCTATTTCAGCCCACCAGGGAAGGACATGCTCGCATCGATCTGCTCAAAGCAAATCGGGATCAGTTACTGGCCGCGGGAGTCGCAGCCGAACGCATTCATACTGCGCCTTTGTGCACCATGTCTCGGACCGACCTTTTCTTTTCCTATCGACGAGAAAAACCAGTGCACGGCAAGGTCGGAAGGCTGATGGCGGTGATCGGGAGAACCGCGTAAGCGAAAAAAACTTCCTGTTCGTGTCCGTTCGTGGATTTCGTGATCGTTCTGAGCTCCCGGCCAACCAAACGATCCACAAAATCACACGAAGCACCACGAACTAAACACAGGAACGGGAGAGACGAACCGCTCTTGTGTGATCCTATCCTTTATCGATTAATTCTTATCGGAATTTTAACTTCGCGAGTTTGGGGCGGGAAGCACACTTCATCGTTGCAACTCTGGTAACGTAGGCGCGCCTTCACTTCGGTCGAGTCGGAACCAAAATTGGCAGGTACAGTTACATTGAAGCGCATCGTCGTCCGACCTTCATAAACCGCCACTTTGCTCTTGGAGAACTTAAGATTACGCAGCAGCGCCCGCGGATAGACCACCGACCCAACTCTCACACCCTTTGGCGCCTCAACTTGCAGTTGCGTGGCAATAAGAAATTTCTCCAGTGGACGACTGGAATGAACGTGAAAGCCGGCGGGTATGTCCATTACAATCACTGCCTGCGCCGAACGGCCGCGTCGGATTTGGTCAACAGATAAGGAGCCGCTGACGCCGATGTTGGGCGCCGACTGTGGCGTTGGTGCGGCGGCAAATGTCGCCGGAAAACTCAGCACACTTGTGATAAGCAGAAATTGGGTGAAGCGTCGCAAATTAATAGATTTCATGACTTATTGTTCCCGATTGATATCTAGCTGCTGGATGATTCTACATGGAGACGGCGAAACGAAGAAACCCAGCGCCGCGCAACGTCGGTCGTTTGAACGTACGCATTAATGGTCACGGGATTGTTCTGAGATTCTTCACTCTGTAGGAGTGAGATGTTTATAGACCGGGACACAATGAAATCCCTGCGCCGTTCGGAGGGGCGGAATGATACTAAATTTGTACCTGACAAGTGACTTCCGCCCCTCCGAACGGCGCTAGAGGTGGGGTTTGGGCATCCGGTGCTATATACATCTCGCCCCTCTCCGGGGTGAAAGCCAACGTTCTCTGAGTGGGTGATGTAAATGAGTAGTTACGAGAAAGGGATTGCAAGGCTCGGCAAGAGGAGAAACGATTCTCGAAACAAGGTTCAGGTGCTCTGCAACTGGACCAAATTCGCGCCCTCGCGGGCAGCAAGCTGTCCGCACGCAGCGTAGATGTCTCGCCCGCGCGGTTTGCGTACGAATGTATGAACTCCCTTTGATTCGAGTATCGTTCTAAACTTTTCCACCCGCTCTGCAGACGAGGGATGATAAGGAAGAGGATTGGCAGGATTGTGCGGAATAAGATTGACTTTAGCTCGCATCTGATAGCGATTGATCAGATTTGCTAGTTGTCGGCCGTGTTCGTCTGAGTCGTTTACTCCATCAAGCATTACATATTCAAAAGTAAAACGCTCGGAAGACTTCAGCGATTTCTCAAACTCCTTACAGGCCGTCAACAGTTCGCTAAGTGGCCACTTCTTGTTGATAGGCATCAAGACGTTACGTAACTCGTCCGTCGGAGCAGCCAGCGAGACTGCCAGATGTGGTCGCTCGGGAATACTGGCCAGCTCGCGTATGCGTGGAACGACTCCCGCAGTGGAAACGGTGACGCGATTTGGAACGATGTGCAATCCCTTAGGGTCCGCCACGATTCGAAGCGCCTTCATCACCGAATCGAATGCCAGAAAGGGTTCACCGGCTCCCATCCCTACGAGATTCGTGCCTCGCGGAGTTTTCACACCCATTCCATAGGCATCGTTAAGCGCGATAATTACTTGTTCGACGATCTCACCTGCAGTAAGCGACCGCAAGAGTCCCAACTGGGCCGTCAAACAAAAACTGCATTGGAGCGGACATCCTGACTGTGAGGAGAAGCAAATGGTGTCGCGATGCTCCTCTGGGATAAATACCGTCTCGACCGGCAAGCCATCGTGCGTCTTCATCAGATATCGGCGCGTGCCGTCTTCCGAGATGTAACGAGATTCCACGGTAAGACTGGATGCTGTTGCCTGTTCCTGCAACTTTGCGCGCAGGCCTTTGGGCAGGTCGGTCACATCGTCGAAAGACCGCAATCGCCGGTGATGCAGCGCGGCGAAGATCTGCCGCCCACGATAAGGCGGTTCGCCGAGGCCTTCGACAAACGAAGCCAACTCTCCCTGAGTTAAACCTGTTAAGTGCGGGTGATTCATCGGAACGTCATCTTATCACCCCCTCGGTTTTATCCTTACCGCCCCGGTCGCGCGGTAGTGTCCCAAATCTGTAGCGGCGTCCCTCCGTGGGCGCAGCATCGTTGCATTATCATTAGAGTGTTACTAGCACTTATGCGACGATGGTGCGCCCACGGAGGGACGCCCCTACAGATTTAGGACTACCGGTCGCGCTATATTACCCGCAAGTTTCCTGGGTAGCGTCTTTCGCGCCGGTTAGACATGAAAGTACACACATCAGAGTTAAAGAACGCCCTCAGAAGCAGGCGGTTGGCGGGGTTTGTGTCTCGTGAGCGTTTGATAGCCGGCTCCGTCGCTTTGGTATTTTTAGGGTTGTTTTTTTTCCTGGCTTTGCGTTGGTTTGAGCATGCAGTCACGTTCCATCCCCTGCGGTATGACGACCGTACCGGCTGGAAACAACCAACCGGGGCTCAGGATGTGTGGCTAACAACGACCGACGGCGTGCGGCTGCACGGTTGGCTCTTCGAAGCCAAAAACCGACCTGCATTTGCGACCATCATCCACTTCCACGGTAACGGTGGAAATATCAGTAGCGTCGGCTGGGTAGGAGAACGTTTTTCCAGTCGCGGATTCGACGTGCTTCTACTAGACTATCGAGGGTATGGTCGAAGCGAAGGAGATGTCGACGGCGAAACAGGATTGTACGCTGATGCCGACGCCGTTTATGAGTTCGTCACCAAGACTCGTGGGGTACGTCCCTCGAATGTTGTGCTGTATGGCCAATCACTTGGGTCGGCCGTAGCGGTGGATCTTGCTTCGCGCCAGGAGTCGGCAGCCCTGATACTGGAGTCGGGGTTTAGCTCCACCAGCGATTTGGCATCAACTGTGCTTCCCATACTACCTCGTCGCTTGCACTTCCTTGCGAAGAATCGTTTTGAATCCGCACGCAAGCTGTCGAGTGTAAGGTGTCCGGTTCTAATTGCTCATGGTGATCCAGATCTGACGATTCCCACTGAGCACGGCCGGCTACTGTTTACTGCTGCTAACGAACCAAAGGAGCTCCTAATCTTTCCCGGAGCGGGGCACAACGTTTTCGGATCTCTCGGGGATCGATACTTGGATCGGGTTGCTGACTTTCTTCGCACTGCAATTCAGCCAGACCCTCTTTGAAATCATGTCTACTGTGGCAAATGTGGAGAGAAAGATAAAACGCGTTGAAGGCTTTCGCGTGCGTATTCTGCATCTACACGGAGCGGACGTGCGGGGCGACCGGTTGGGTTTACCCCAATACAGTTATCACCGGGCTGCTGAGAACGTCATGACTGTGGAGAATTGGAAGGCAACAAGATTTCGACTGTCTTACCCTGGATTTGAAGTAGATGTCGTCGACCGGCGAGGAAATTCAGTCAAGGGCAACATGAAGCTGAGTACGGTAAGAGAAACGTATCTACGAGCCCCGAAGCGTAAACGAAAAAAGGGGTGAACGGATGGTTCATCCATTCACCCCCTGCAACCTACTGGCGTTATTCCGACCCCTGGTTATTGAACAACCGTAAACTTTGCCGAAGGCGACAGAGTCTGTCCGCTGACGCGGTCTCGGATGCGAATTGACAGTTCGTATTCGCCTGGCGTCAGTGTGCTCGAATCAATCAGACGTTGCAGCGTTAGGCGTTGACCGGAGTCGCTCATTCCGCGCCAGTCTTCCACATGTTTGCCTAACTCTTTGCCGTCTTTAAGTAGGACATACTCAACATCCACTGAGGGGCGCAATGTCGTTTGATCGATGCCGGCGTTGTAGACCTGCATGTAGACTCCTACCGGTTGGCCACGATGATACATTCCCGAAACGTTGGGAATCACTTTCGTCTGACCAATGACAAATTGTCCAACGGCGGGCTGGTCGACCAGACTCTGCAATTTCGCCGCCAGGATCAGCGTAGAGGTTGAGAGCTTCGCCGGATCATACCTGGGAACAGTAAAGCCGACGTGGCGTATACCGGTTGCTCCTGATGCCACATCACGCACAATCACGTCCACTTTGTAGGTTCCCGGGGCCAGGGCCACCGCCTTCTGATACGCGGATTTGCGGTCTTTTGCTTCCGTGAGTTCCTGGGTTGTGGCGGTGGTGATTACCGGATCCTCAAAGATTCCGACACGTCTTCCGGCAACCGAGGTTATTTTGCCGAAGATATTGATACGCGCCTGCTGAAGTCCGCCGCTGTCCTGAAATACAAGGTCTTTGTTCTCGGTCTGGATCGTGAAAGCCGAAATCACCCGCTCGTCTGACTGCCGAAAGAAATCAACGCGGATGTCGAAGTTGAGAGGGTTCTCTTCGACCACACCCGTGTTAACGGCGGTTGCAAGGTCATTAAACTTAACTTGCGGAGGACGACTCAAATCCGCCAGAAGTTGCAAACGCGAGAATGGACTGTCCTGCTCCCTCTGGTAATTGTGTGATCCAGTGCCGCCTAGTCCGGAAATTCTATCAGCCTTATCTGACAAGCCCAGTTGTTCTGAGAGAGTCAAACCTGCTCCTGGAATCATGAGCATTGCGTCTTTCTCGTTGGCGTTGCGGGCGAGGCGGTATTCGCCGCTGCCTGTGGGATCAACAAACTCGATCTCAATTCCAGATCCAACACCGGGAAGATATCTGTAGAACCAGGTTTCAAATGGGTAGGTTGAGGTGGAACCA
Source organism: Pyrinomonadaceae bacterium (assembly GCA_046261995.1). Lineage (GTDB taxonomy): Bacteria > Acidobacteriota > Blastocatellia > Pyrinomonadales > Pyrinomonadaceae > PSRF01. The sequence goes on along the minus strand of JBHENP010000004.1, from coordinate 106,895 downwards.
CCGCCTTCGTGCGAAGGCCGATCATACATTCCACCCATCGGGTGAGTCTCTCGCCCATCAGGCTTTCCATACATGATCCAGATGCGGCCTCGATCGGTCTTCCATCCGGGAATTCCCGAAGCGAAGTGCTCATTCGTGTAAGCGATGCGCTCGTAATATTCTTCTTTAAACTCGTTCTCGTCCGTGTCGGGATCGGGATCGCGTCGGCGCCAAAACTCCTCAATGAATCGCTCTCGCTCGTCGTCCGTCGCCAGCTTCTTAAAAGCCTTTCGCTCTTCGTCTGTGATGATGTAGGTAACATCCTTGTCTAACCAGTCTTTGTAAGCTTTCTTGAGCTCAGGTTTGACGTTGCGAGTCTTCTGTGACGGGTCCTGAGCAGATCGGGAATCCTGGCCAAACGAGAATGGAACTGAATTTAAAACGAAGAAAATGATAGCCAGTCGAAGTGCTAATTTGGGGTAAGACATTCGGAACTCCTGTTGAAGCGGAACAAACTAAAACGAGAATCACGGGCGCGGCGCAGAATTGAAGGATTCTAGGTTCCTCGGGAACCGTAGTCAAGATGCCAAAAACCTGCGGGTTAGTTGCCCTTAAAACGTCAAAAAACCCAGTAAATGCCGTGTTAATACCCGCGCGGCTCTAGTTGACGGTGCGCGGTCTGCTGAAAATCCAGGCCACAAATATGGAAACGACATAAAGAACGAGCATAGGGGCAGCGAACAGCAGCATATTAGGGATGTCACTGGTGGGGGAAAGCACGGCTGCCGCAATCAGGATCACTATTGCCGCTGTTTTCCATGAGCGCACCAGAAATCCGGCGGTTAGCAGTCCAATCCGCGAAAGGACGTAACTTACGGCCGGCATCTGGAAAACCACACCCATTCCCAGCATGACAATGATAATGAAATCAAAGTAATCGTCTGCCTTTAGAAGCAGTCGAAAGTCTTGACCAAGACCCAGCAGATACTTCGCCGCCGGCGGAAAAATCACATAGTAAGCAAACATGGCCCCTAGCACGAAAGATATCGATGAGAGAGCGATAAACGGGGTAACGTAACCGCGCTCGTGGGGATATAGACCGGGGGACACAAAGGCCCAGATTTGCCAGAGCAGGAACGGAACCGATAAACATAGGGCAGCGTACAGCGAGACTTTTATGTAAAGCGAGAATGGCTCCAACGCGGTCGTGACTATGAGTTTGTCGTTGATTCCCGAGAAAGCCTGAGGCAACGAGGTAAAATCAACTGGGAGTCTGACTCCTTTCGGAATCACGGTATTGCCGGCGAAGATTGGCTCATCCGTAAATAACCCCAACTGCCCCTGGGAATCCTTCGCCACTCGAGCTGTCACCGAAGTCCCAACCGGGATCACGCTGGTTCCGAGCCGGGTCTCTTCGGGAAACACATAACGTCCCAAATCATTTTCCTTAAGAGAACCTAACCCGAGTATCGTTTCGTTTCCCGTCAGTCCGGCAATTGGCACTTCGCGTCGTTGGGCCTCGGCCAGGGCCCGCTCGACCGGAACGGCCAGAAAATTGTAAATGCGATCCGAGAAAAACCAACAAACGGACGTGGCAATGAAGACAAAAGCTATCGAGCGAATCAGTCGTTTGCGCAGCTCATCCAGATGATCCAAAAAGGACATCTGACCGCCGAGTTCTTCTTCTTCACCCTCACTTAGTTGACGAGCTCTTAGAACAGTTGACATCGAAATGGTCCGTTGCGATTCACAACCAATCTTGTTTCCGTGGTGGTGCCGACTCGATCGGGTCGTCTATAGGTTCGTCTGCTTCAGCAGGCACTTCTGGGAAATCTGTTGTGTTCGACAACGCTTCCCGGCCTATTGATTCAGTGGCGGGTACCGCTTCAATCATCGGCCCCGAAAACTGTCTGTCCTGGTTTTCTGAGATCATTATCGAGTTGTCCTCGTAATGCTCCGACGGCGTCCGTTTAGCGTCAAGATTAGATTCTTCGAAAGCCACCTCGCGCTCCCAGGTGCGCTTAAAATCCTCCGAGGCCTTACGAAACTCGCCGATGTGTTTTCCCATAGACCGACTCAGCTGAGGCAATTTCCGCGGGCCAAAAAAGACGAGGGCCATAACCAAAATGAAAAACAGTTCGGTGCTGCCCAGCGAATCGAGGATTAGGAGGAACACTTCTTAGAACTACCTTCCAGCGGAGAGTGTGATCTGTGTTTGGCCCTTGCGATTTCCAATTCCCTGCCGATTGTAGCGCGTTGGTTGTTAAAGCAGAAGGCAATAGAACCATGCCGAATTGGACGTCGCTAATACGCCTGTACCCCTTTCTTGACAGTGGTGACCCAATCGCGCAACCCTCTTCAAGAAACTCTTTGCTCTTCAAGACGGTCACTGCGAGAAGGCCAGAAACGAAGGAAGGGAGTCCGTGAGCCAGGGAGAGAAGGTGACCTTAGTATGTCCATGAAGGCTATACAGGAGGGAGCGGAACCAGCAGGTGCGGCCTTGCAGCAGTTCGGTGAGGTAGCTGAATCCATTTCCGCCACCACCAAAAAACTCAAAAAGACCGCCTTGCTGGGAGACTACTTCAAGGAGCTAAACGACGCTGACCTCGCGCGTGCTGCCCGCTACTTCGCTGGCCACCAATTTGCCCAGAATGACTCACGTACTACTAACGTCGGTGGAAGCATAATCAGCGAGGCCCTGGCCCAGGCTACCGGTTTGGCTTTGGAAGATTTAGCGCCCCGGTACGTCCGCCTTGGGGATGCCGGGGAGACCGCATATGAAGCCATCAAAGAAGCAAAACATGGCATTCGACTGCCTGCTATCACGTTGGCAGAGACCGAATCAATAGTCACTCGTTTGAGCGAAACGCGTGGAACCCGAAACAAAACAGCTCTGCTCGCCACTGTGCTGCATCAGGCTACTCCGCTGGAAGCTAAATATCTTGTCAAGTTGCTTGCCGGTGACCTGCGAATTGGCTTGAGGGAAGGGCTAGTCGAGGATGCTATTGCCCGTTGCTTCGCCAGGCCGCTTGCTCATGTGTCCCACGCTAACATGCTTCTCGGTGATATTGGCGAGGCGGCCGTTCGTGCCCGAAATAGCGATTTGAGCAACATCGAGATGAGGCTTTTTCATCCCATCAAGTTCATGCTCGCAACGCCCGCGGCTGACCTGTCAGACATCGCCCGCACGATGCCCGCAGAGTTTTTCGTCGAAGATAAGTTTGATGGGATTCGAGCCCAGGCGCATGTAAAAGACGCGCGAGTCTCGATCTACTCTCGCACCATGGATGAGATTACGCACCGTTTTCCGGAGCTACTTGAACCACTCCGAAGTTTGCCCACGGATATTGTTATTGACGGAGAAATTGTGCCGGCACAGGGCGAACAGATCCTGCCTTTTAGCGAACTGCAAAAACGACTAGGCCGGAAGACGATCGGCAAAGATTTGATGAGCGAAGTGCCGGTGATTCTGGTGGCGTACGACGTGTTGTACGCCGACGGTCGGGTGCTGATTAATGAATCTCTTGAAAAGCGTAGAGAGATCCTGAACAGACTCGTCCCGAAACGGGGAATAGTCCGACTCTCCATCGCAAAAGAATTTAAAGAAGTTGCCTCGCTGGATGACGAATTCACGGATGCTCGCGGGCGGGGTAATGAAGGATTGATGATTAAGAGTCCGGCATCACTCTACAAACCCGGGAGGCGCGGCCGGGAGTGGTTGAAGTTGAAGCGTGCAATAGCGACTCTGGATGTGGTAGTGACAGCCGTTGAAGTCGGCCATGGGAAGCGCCGGCACCTGTTGTCTGACTATACTTTTGCCGTGCGTCGGTCGGAACAAAGCAATGAACTGCTTAATATTGGAAAGGCCTACTCCGGGCTCACGGATTTAGAGCTGACCGAGCTCACAGAATGGTTCCAGGCTCACACCCTGCAGGAGTTTGGCCACGGAAGAGTGCGACTGGTGGAGCCCAAAATGGTGATCGAGGTTACTTTTGATAGGATCCAGGAGTCGAAAAGGCACAAGAGCGGCTACGCGCTACGATTTCCACGCATTCTTCGCGTGCGAACGGATAAGAATCCTGAGGACGTTGACACACTAGAGACCGTCAGGCGGCTGGTAGACTTACACAACTCACCCTCACCACCTGGCTCCCAGTAAATTCGATGTTCGCTGCCTCTAAACGGGACTCAGTTGGTAGATTTACTTCCGCCCTGGCTCTGGGCCACCGCTATTGCGTTATCGTGTTATAAGGCGGTAGGATGCAGCCGCGGCACCGCACCTTGCGCGGGAATGTCGGCTGACTTTTCGGCCTGTCGTTGCACACACAAAGGAACAGACCGCGTGACTCGTCGCGGTAATCCATCCCGGGCCAGAATTCGCTCCCTAAGCCGTGAATTGTTAGATCAGAGACAGCACAGCCATCAGAATGTCGACAAGCGAAGACGTTACCAGTCCGGGAGTACCCGTTTCGCCAGGCAAAACTGAACCCGCAGAATTGGTTTCCGTGATTGGCGGGGGCGGCGGTGGGGGCGGAGTACCACCCGGGCTGCCGATGACTCCTCCTAGGGAAGGAAAGGCAAGTACCAGGGTGAGAAAGGTTGCCGCGAGTGTTGATTTCATCTTGCTCATTTCGGTCTCCTAAGTTTGGTCTCGGTATGGTATAAAGTCCAGTCGGAAACGAAGAGTGGGACCCTGGAAGGTCTTGTTACGATGCGCATCATAACCGCCCTGCAGGCGTCTTGCAAGGAATCTGGCTAAAACACAAAAGGAACTACCTCACATGTACTTACATGACCCCATTTCAATCAAAGAAGGCGACTTAGTCGCCAATCTTAGCGATAAGGTACAGCTTCTTTGCGCGCGCGCAAAAGAACAGGCAGAAGCGGGCGAATTTGAAACTGCCCGGTCATCGATAAGCGAATTCTGGAATCGGGTAGGAGAGCGACCGCGGCTCGAAGGCCTGGACGAATGCGCGCGCGCCGAATTGCTTTTACGCGCCGGTGCTCTTTCCGGCTGGATAGGAAGTGCTCAGCAGATTGCGGGAGCGCAGGAAGCCGCGAAGGATCTGATTAGTGAGAGCGCGACAATCTTTAAAAAGCTCGGACTCGACGAAAAAGTCGCCGAATCGCAAATTGACTTGGCCATCTGTTACTGGCGCGAAGGCGGATACGATGAGGCGAGGGTTACATTGCAGCAGATCCTTGCAGGCCTGGGCGATCAGCCGAGCGAACAAAAGCTCCGCGCGCTGCTTAACTGCGGCCTCGTTGAGAGATCGTCGCTCCGCTACCATGATTCACTCCGGATTCATCGAGAAGCAGCTTCGCTCTTCAACGAGAGCAACAATCACGCTCTCCGAGGCAAGTTCCATAATGAGTTTGCCGCCGTACTCATGAATCTTGGGATCGCGGAACGGCGTGCCGACTACATAGACCAGGCGTTGGTTGAATACGCAGCGGCTAGTTTTCATGCGGAACAGGCAGGGAACAGGCGGTTCCTCGCTCTGGTCAAGAATAACGTCGGGTACCTCTTCGTTAGTCTCCGCCGCTTCGGTGAAGCGCATGAGCAGTTGGACCATGCACGATCGCTTTTTGAAGGGCTGAAGGATAGAGGCATGGTCGCGCAAGTCGATGACACGCGAGCCCGCGCATTTATCGATCAAGGTCGTTACGAAAAGGCGGAGTCAGTGGCCCGGCGATCAGTTCGAGTGTTGGAAGAAGGGGACCAGCTCTCGCTGCTTGCTGAGGCTTTGACTACCCACGGAAGGGCATTGGCGAAGCTTGGCAACGCCCAACTGGCGCACTCGAAATTCGGGGAAGCCATAGCCACTGCGCAGAGGGCAGGTGATCCCGAGAGCGCCGGGCTTGCCGTGCTGAGCATCGGCGAAGAATTGGCTGGTTATCTACCTCATAGTGAGCTGTGCTCTTACTATCGGATGGCAGACTCGCTGCTGGCTGAATCCCAATATCCTGAAATTAAGGTGCGGTTGGGAGAATACGCCCGGCGACTGATGGCCCAGTCCCAGATTGAGATTGGTGCTAATGGAACAAACGGGCACGGTAGCATTGAGCAACAAGCAGCCGTGACCTCCGCATTCGCGAATTCGAGTCCAGAAGGATCACTGGAAGAGTTGGTACTTAATTACGAGGGCGAGCTCATCAGGCAGGCGCTCGAGTCGTCCGGAGGAAGCGTTACTCGCGCGGCACGTTCTCTGGGGATCTCGCACCAGGGACTTGCTTTTATTCTTAATGGCCGGCATAGGAATCTGCTCTCCGTGCGCACTCCCGTTAAGCCGCGCAGGCGAAGCATCATACGTAACCGGTAATCAGGGTAGCCTTCTCTCATCTTTGAGCGGCGTTGGTTTCAATCGAAAGCAACGTCGCTCGTCTGTTTGAACTCTAACCGCCACGGCGACAGCGTCTTCATGAACTTTTCAAAATACTTCTTTGCCACAGGTCTGGCACTCGTCATTTCCGCATTTGTCGTGGGGCAAACACCACGCCGTAGAACGACGACGCGGCCCGCACCTGCGAAGGCTGTGACGCAGCAGCCCATCCCGGAACCCGTGAACCGCAACCTACCTCCCAGAGAGGCCCGGAGACCTATACCGCTGGCAATTGTTAATGGACAGACCATCACGACGGTAGACATCGACCCCCAAGTGAGAGAAGAAGTTGAGAGTCTCGAGGAAAGAATCGCCGATACGCGACGGCGCGTGCTGGACCTTCAGATCAACACCGAGTTGCTCGAAATCGAAGCTAAGAAACGCAAGGTGACGTCGCAACAGTTGTACAAGCTTGAGGTCAGCAAACGTGTAACCAACCCTACGGAAGCGGAAATCAAGAAGTTCATTGATGAAAACCGCGACCAGCTCACAGATACCGATGAGACCAGACTTCGCTCCCAGGTAATCTCTTTTTTGCAAGCCACCCAGGAAGCAAAAATCTCAGAGGAGTTTGTCGGGCGACTCCGCACAACCATTCCGGTGACAATGAGTGGGGATATCAGCTCACTCAACCTTAATCCCGCGGCGGTACTGGCTACAGTCGGTGGTAAGCCTATTACAGCCGGAGTGATCATTGAGAGACTCAAGCCAGCAATCTACAAAATACGACTTAGTACTTATGAAGTTCAGCGTGAAGCTCTGGAGAGAACCATTAATGATTTGCTGTTGATTGCGGAGGCCAACCGGCGAAATGTAGCGCCCGAGGAGATCGTGCGCACTGAGATCAGCGAGAAGTCACATCCGCCTACCGAGGCGGAAGTTGAAAAGTTTTATGCTGAAAATAAGAACCGAATTGGCAAGGATCTAAACTCGGTTCGTAACCAGTTGGCCGAATACTTGCAAGCACAGGGTAGGCTGCAACTTGAGCGGGAGATGTCTGCAAAACTTCGCAAGGGAGCCCAGGTACGGTTGCTAATTTCTGAACCGTTGCCGCCCACTCAGACCATCAGCACCGACGATGATCCAAGTCGTGGTTTGGCAACCGCACCGGTTACGGTCGTCGAGTTTACTGACTTTCAGTGCCCTTCCTGCGCCGCGATGCACCCAGTGCTGGAAGAGGTCCTCAAATCCTACGGCGATAAGGTGAGGTTTGTGGTGCGCGATTTTCCGCTGGCGATGCATGCTAATGCGCGCAAAGCTGCCGAAGCGGCAAATGCGGCGCATGCGCAGGGCAAGTTTTTTGAATATGCTGCCCTACTCTTCAAACGGCAGGAAGCTTTGGACGTTCCATCGCTGAAAAAATATGCATCCGAATTAGGATTGGACCGCGCGCGTTTCGATGCCGCTTTAGACAATGGAACTTTTGCCGCGGAAGTGCGCCGGGATATTGTGGATGGTGAGATGTATGGGATCGATAGCACGCCTACGATCTTCGTTAATGGCGTTATTTTAAAAACACTGAGCGCTGAGGATTTGCGTGCGGCGATCGATCGATCCCTTAGCGCGCCTTCGACAAAGACTCCCACGAAGTAGAAGTCCCAGTTAGCTTTTCTTCTTATCAAATATACTACACGCCTGATAAGCGCCGGTGGGATCAATTGCGGTCCGACCTTCCTCAACGTGCCGGATGATTCCGTCCTTATCGATGACGATGGTTGCTCTTGCCGAGTACCCCGTCTTCTCGTTGAACAGTCCATAGTCTTTGGTTACCTTGCGGTGCCAGTCACTCAGTAAAGGAAAGGTAACTCCGATGTCCTGGGCGAACCGTTTATTAGCAGCGAAGCTGTCCATGCTGACTCCCAGAACCTGTGTGTCCGTGGCCTCGAATTTGGCGATATCAGCCTGATACGCCTTCATTTCCTTCGTTCAACCGCCGGTGAAGGCGAGGACGTAGAAGGCAAGCACGACATTCTTTTTGCCTTTAAAGTCGCTTAGCTTTACTTCCTTGCCTTCCGTGTCAGTCAAAGTAAAGTCAGGAGCGGGCTGGCCGGCTTTCAAATGGGTTTTGGGTGGCGCAGGTTGCTGGGAGTGCCCGGCCACGGCGATCATTAAGACGAGCGATGCCAGGCATGGTAATCTTCGGTGCATCTGAAGGACTCCTTATCGGCAATACATAGGCCGAGGCTAAGCGGGTTGGGCCTATGTGTGATTTTTGGTTAAAGTTTCCGTAGTTCGGCTCAATGTAGGTACTACATGATCGCGCGAAGCATAAACCTGTAGTAGTCGGGTCGCAAGTTTTTAGGTGGATGAGGGGGCATAGATGGTCTTGCTGAAGACTAAACATCTCAAGCGATACAAAGATGTAGCAATGCTGCTGGTTAAATACGGGCGTTCGGATCTGGTCAACCAGGCCGGGTTGGAAGACAGGATTGAGCTGGATGAAGCCGGGCTCGAGGCTGTGATGCCTGAAGCTGAGGAGCTCGCAGATGACCTGGAAAAGCTGGGAGTGACATTTATCAAACTGGGCCAATTGCTCTCAACGCGCGCCGATCTATTGCCGGCTCCTTACCTTGAGGCGCTTTCACGGCTTCAGGATCAAATCGCACCTTTCACATACGAAGAAGTAGATCGCATCGTTTCAGAGGAACTCGGCGTGCGAATCTCCAAAGCATTCGCGGAGTTTGATCCGCAGCCACTCGCGGCCGCTTCGCTGGCCCAGGTCCACCGCGCCTACATGCGCGACGGACGCGCGGTGGTAGTCAAGGTCCAAAGACCAAACATCCGCGAGCAGATTGTTGAAGATCTGGAAGCGTTGGAGGAATTCGCCCTGTTTGTGGACGGTCACACAGAACTGGGAAAACGCTACGAGTTTGGAAATATGTTGTTAGGGCTGCGCAAGAGTTTATTGCAGGAGCTTGATTTCAAAACCGAGGCGAAGAACCTCGTGATGTTTGCGGAGAACCTCAGAGAATTTGAGAGCATTGTCATTCCCGAGCCGGTCCTCGACTTCTCGACCGCCCGTGTACTCACTATGGAGTACATTCCGGGAAAGAAGATTACTGATGTCAGTCCTATCCGACTGATGGAAATCGACGGTCCAGGTCTCGCGGATCAACTTTTTCGCACCTACCTGCAACAGATTCTGGTGGATGGCGTCTTCCACGCCGATCCTCACCCCGGGAATGTATTTTTGACCGATGACGGACGAATAGCGCTGCTCGATCTGGGAATGGTAGCTCGACTGCAGTCGAGCTTTCACGACAGCTTGCTGCGCTTGTTGCTATCAATCAGCGAGGGACGAGGCGAAGATGCAGCCGAGACGGCGATCAAAATGGGTGAGGCAAAGCCCGGGTTCAACAGAGGAGACTTCGTACGCAGGGTTGCCGATTTAGTCGCAGACAACGCGGACGCCAATCTGAGCCGTATAGATGCGGGGCAGGTGGCCCTGGAAATCACGAAGATTGCTGCTGACTGCTGGTTCAGACTGCCGTCGGAATTCACCATGATGGCCAAGGCATTACTCAATCTAGATCGCTCGGTCTACGCACTTGATCCCGGCTTTGATCCAAATGCCGTTATCAAACAGCGGGCAACCGAAATCCTGCAGCGGAACGTGCTGAAAAGTTTGGCTCCAGGGAACCTGCTAAGCGGCGCGGTCGAGGTAAAAGAGTTTGTGGAAAAGCTTCCTATGCGCGTCAATAGAATTCTCGACGCAGTAGGGAATAATGATTTGAAAATTAAGGTCGACGCAATCGACGAAAAGGTTGTGCTCGAGGGACTGCAGAAAGTCGCAAACAGGATATCACTGGGTCTCGTGCTGGCGGCTCTGATAATTGGCGCGGCGTTGCTGATGCGAGTTGAGACTTCGTTCCGTATTCTTGGTTATCCCGGAATTTCGATGATCTTTTTCCTGATTGCCGCGATCGCGGGTAGCGCCCTGGCGATCACCATTGTGATGAACGATGTCAAAGCGCGAAAAAAACCCGAGGACCAATGACTTCCCTGGGAATCACCGCAAGAAATGAGTGACTAACCGTTTCTTTATGTAGTTTCCGGTAAGGAGAGCAGTAATGAATCAACTGATCACAGGTTTGGCCATTCTTCCGCTTCTCATGACGATCTCTTTCCAGGGAGACTCGTGCGGACCGGCCAGGCAGCCGAGTGTTAATACTGACAATAGTGCGTTTCAACAGGAGGGTCGAATGACTAAAGGCACCTGGGGTGGAAACCACATTTCAATGGAAGTAACCGAGGAAGGCGCGCAGATTGAGTATGACTGCGCGCATGGGACTATTTCTGAGCCGCTTAGGATCGATAGCCAGGGGAAGTTTTCAGCAAAAGGCACTCACGTCCGAGAACGCGGGGGCCCGATACGTTTGGGCAGCGAGGAAAAAGGCGAGCCGGTTATCTATTCTGGAACCACTAATGGCAAGACCGCGACGGTCACGGTTACCAGTTCAGCCACCGATGAAGTTATAGGAACCTTTACGCTTACCCTGGGTAAGCCAAGTCGCATCGTAAAGTGTCTTTGAGTATTACGAATAAGTCTCCCCAAGGTCCAGGCGATTTCTATACACGATCCGATGAGCCAT
>JBHENP010000004.1:326-95931 GCA_046261995.1 Pyrinomonadaceae bacterium | reverse complement strand
GGGCCGCTGCCACGCCCGCCAATCCGCTGCCGAGCAGCAGCATCGTCGTCGGTTCGGGTACAGCAGTGACGGTTACCGGGCCGACTGCAAAATTGTTTTGGTCGTTAGGCGCAACGCTGCTCGACACGGCGCTAATGACGACCCTGGTGATGCTGTCTCCCTCTCTGGCGCGGGCGCCGAGGAAGAAGGGTCCCAAAGTATCGAGGCCGCCGTTGGTAAATATTGCGAGCAGCGTCGAACCGTTGAAAACTGAGAAAGAGAAGAGGGATGTGGCGCCGTCTTCGGTGAAAACGTTTTCGGCGCTCAGGCCGAAATCAAGTAAGCCAATACTGAAGTCAATGGTCAACGGGCCCGTCGGTAAACCGCTCAAATTCTCAGTTGCAATCAGCTCAGTGCCGTCGGCGAAATTCCCAAAGAAGCCTATGCCTTGATCGAAGCGGATGATCTGACCGCCGGCGGCAGTAAAAATAACATTGATGGAGCCGGCGGGAACAACCAACGGCGTAGAGCGTGCCTGGCCGACAAACCCTGCCGGCACATTCGGGTAGTCTGTTGTGACGCCGCCCGGACTCAACATCGAAGGCGTGAGCAATTGGATGACGTCAGCGCGCGCTGGGGCCGCCATCGCAAGACAGAGTAAGAGAAAAGTCAACGAGGTGAGAAGCTTTCGGTAAAACATGGCTTGTAGTCTCCTATTTAAAATGACGATACGTGTTCATAGTAGATGGCATTAACTATCGCGCTATTGGGGGCTGTCCGCCCCGCTGCGGCACAAGCGCGGCGGCCGTGTTTGTCGAATCTTTCCGCAACCTCGCCTCAACGCGGGTGGTGCCGAGAATAGCCGACTTGTTGTTACCGACGATAATCGTCGTTTGGCTGAATGGAACCGCGCCCGGCGCTGAAATAACTATCTGATGCTTGCCCGGCGTTAAGTTGGTCAAGAAAGTCCCGTTCCGCAAAGTGCTGCCGTAGAGAATGCCGTCAATGCTGACTAGTGCGCCGCGAACGACCGCATTTGTCTCAGCGCTCTTCGCATTTATTTGCAGTTTACCAGCCGTAGGCGGGAAACACTCAGAGAACTTAAAGCTAGCGATACGGGTTTGCCAGTTCACGCCGAAGGGCGAGACAGCGGGAGTCCTGTGCGAGAAGGCATAGTATTCCTGGGTATAGTAGAAGGTGCAATCATCCACCGGATCGACGGTCATCGCGCTGTAGTCGCCCCAGCGCGAGTTCGAGTTTGTCTGCGATCCCTTGCCGGCGATGATTGACTGCTCGCTTTGTAAGACATTGGCCGGATCGGTCGCCAACCGCCCTGTATACCGGATCGAAGGGAAGACTGACAGGCTCGACACACTGTAGCCGAGCGCCAAATTGCCTTGACCATCCAAAGCCGCGCTGCCCATCCAGCGCTCATTCGTATCGGGCGCGAACGTGCCTTGATTCTGGATGGTGAAAGCGCCGGTCGTCGTATTGCGCGCTAGTTGGTAGTAACGCGGGGCGGCCCGGAATTGAGCGATTGTCGGGAAGAAGCCCGGCGTCCGTGTCCCGGCGTTGACCGTGTGGTTGACTGTCAGCGCTTCAAAGCTGCCGAAGTTGCGGTACTGCAAGCGATTCATCAGCCGGTCGCCGATAGCGTCCAACGAAGCGTTAGGCGGAGCTGGGCGCGGTTGCTCGATGTCGTCCAGACCCGAAGGGCTGATAGGATCGAAAGCTGCCACGGCCAGCGGGCTCTCGGGGCGTTCGGTGAACGTGGAGGCTGCCGGAGTAGTGAAGTTAGCGCTAAAATCAAAGAGCCGCAAGCCGTCCATAGGCTCTCCAAATTCATCGGCGATATAATACGCGAATACGTTGGGGGCGCCGGCTGGCGGCGGGGTGGTGCCGTCGGCGTCCGAAGGCAGCATTCCGCCGGCGCTGGGTTCGATGGTCGCCAGATCAAAATAGATGTAGCTTGCGGTCGGATCACCGACCAGCATCTTAGCGCGGTCGTAAGCATAGACGCCTGCTCCGACGAAGCCCGGGTTGAACTGGTTGACCGTCGAGTAGTAAGCATCAGGCCAGACGCCATACTTCGGATAGTCACCAAACTTGTTATTGGGCGAGACGAACTCGTACACGAAATACGCGCCGGTGGCATCGCTCGTTTGCGAAATGGCGAGGCACTGAGACAAGGGGCGAGCACCACCGGCCACGAATTGAGAGATAAACCAACGGTTGGCGAGATTGTCATATAGCACAATCGGGTCGCCATCATCCCGCGTCCGGCATCGGCTAGTTGCGGGCAGGGCGGTAAACAGAGTGCTGATTCGCCGGGGCGGAGTGAGCGCCCCGCCGGAAGTTTTATCGAAAACCCGGAACAGAAGGTTAATTGCTTGGACGTACTGCGTCAGACCGACCTCGCCTACAGTATCCGGAGGGTTGACGCGCCCTCCGATAACATTCGCATTGTCTTGGTTACTCAACCCCTCGAAGCTTAAAGCAGGCGCGGCGACATTCGGCGCAAGGGCCGAGGTCTGAGTTGAAGACGCTAGTTCCTCACGAGAGTTTGCCACGCCGAGTAAAGGCTGCCTTATGATTTCTTCCGCGCGCTCGGTGTTCAACTCGACCCTTCCAAGCCTGAAACTCTGTGTCGGTTGAGACGATTCCTCGATTTGGCCCAACGGCAGAGTCTCAGCGAAACTGACCGCGCGTTGCACGATGGGTTCTGCAGCGTCTTGAACGCTCGGAGTCGAAGGCAAACCTTCATTCCGCGCAAGCGCAATAGGGCGCGGTAAGGATGCCGCAATCACGCTGCCTAGGGCCATCAGTAAAAAAAGTGTAAGCAAGGTTGAGCGATATTTCATTGACAGTCTCCTTGAGCTTCCAGCGGCGCGTAGGCACCTGCTGGTCGAGATTATTGTAGCTTTTCATCTAATATCTGTAGAACAGCGCCCTTCGGGTGCGGTCTAGCGCGCGAGAATCGTCTTTGAAGAATGTCTCAGTTTGAAGATGAGTAAAGAGCAATAGAGCGTGAGCAAAAAACCGCGAGATTTAAAGACAGATAACGGCAGAAATGTCGTACAAACCGTGTGCCAGCAGGGCAAAGGGCATATGAGTCTCTATGCAAGTGTTAATTGTTCAAGTTCTGGTTCCGAATGGGGAAAGTACGCGGACTCTTGTCCCAAATTCAGATTGAATTCTAGATTCCAGACCTTTCGAGTCGCGGACAAAGCACGGGCTGCGGAAACCCGCCAACTCACAAATCTCTCTCAAGGCGATTGCAGTTAATCTCGTACTTTCTGGTCGACGAGACTTGGGAAGGCTCGGTAGAAGGCAAAGAACTTCGCCCCGTAAGGGAGTGATTACCCGTTATAGTCTTACGAATACCAGCGATCTTAATTGTAATCGTTAAGCGATCTGGCGCCAGGCAATATGGACTTATTTGCCGAAGAGATAGCCAGGCCAGAGCAAGATGAGCAGCTCTTCCGGGCGAGGCTGCCGGCGCGGCTGGCACAGAGTCTGAAGTCTCGCACTGCAACGATTATACCGGGGGTTGCTGGTACGGGAAAAACCGCTGTGGCCCCTGAGTTGATTCGGCGAGGAAAACTTAGCGGCATATGAATAGTCTCAATTATACGCCAGGGGTCGTTACCAGCAACTAGAGTGATTTCGCAAAGAGCAGCGATTGGATCTCAACTGGAGGCTTACTTGCCACTTCAAGTGACTAGCTTCCCACGAAATCACTGGAAGCCTACCCGCGCGCTCTACATTACCGGCCTGAAGTCGTGATTGCCTGTTGAGTATGAGTCGGCACATTCGATGTTCCGTCGGTCCGCGTACTCCTAAGCGATCAGAATTCCACGCTGAGAATGAAGCCATTCAATAAGAAGTACGATTTGATATCAGCTCCCGCAGGGCATACTCCTCCTCATCAGTAATAAAACTGAAGTTCAGCCCGAAGCCCACGCCATCTTGAGCCGAGGTCGCTTCACCGCGAAGCGTCAACCATTCGCCCGACGGGAGCTTTACCTGCAGCACAACGACTTCTCCAATGTCGACTCGGCCCGTTGTATTGACAAAGCAGCCACCGAGACTAATGTCTTCAATGCGTGCTTCATGTCCGCCGGATAAACCATCCCACTTTGCCGGCAAATTGGTTGGCACGCGCTCGTCATTGCGTCTCTCTTTATCCATCTTTTCCCTCTAACTGTTTTGCAAGCGACTCGTGGTCAGCCGCCAAATAGTACTTACCCAATTCCTTTGCATAAAACTCTTTCAAAAACTTTGTTCCCTGGTCGGGCGCAAGTGAATGCAGCGTTTCCATATCGAGATTTGAGGCGAATCTCTCTTTGCGATCCGGCCGGTCGCGATACCCGCGACCGTATGCTGATTCCGCATCCACAAAATGGGACTGCGCCAATTCCCTTGGGGCTATGAATGCATTGTTGTATTCCAATTCCAACAGGCCGTAACCATGTTCCTCACAAAGATCCTCGAGCACGGCTATTGAGTAACCGTAAAAGTGATGTCGCAAATGAGAGTCCGGTGTGTACTTACACAAAAACCTCAGAGGTGGCGGTATCTTTTCGTTGATCTCGGTAACTATCAGTGCCGGGCGAAATTCTGAAAGTACTGCTTTCAGCACCCAGTAATCGTTGCCGTCGATGTCGACGCTCAGTACACTGAAACCGCTTTCGACGCCTAAGGATTTCAGAAGGGGAACGATGTTGTCCGGATCTGCCGTGGAATGACATGCATTAGCCTGAGGAAAATTTTTGTACGCGCGCACCAGTCGAGAGAACTTCTCACCGTCAGCTTCGATCCCGACGCCCTTCCAACCCTTTTGAAAGAGTGAGTAGGTATTGGACCACCGAACGCCGTTACCGGCCCCTATGTCAACAACGGTCCGGGAATGATCGTGCGGCAGCAATTCCGCAATATACTTGCTAAGGATTCGCTCCTCGCTCGAATACGAGAAACCCTGTCGCCGAAGAGAATACTTAACCCGCTGCAGTTCATGCTCAAGGCTTTCAACGCACCGCTGGGCAGCTTTGGCGAGACTCATGGTCGGTTAAGATACAATTTGTGGAAACGCCTCGACAAGCTTACGATAGCCACAATATCGAATAAGCCGCGGATTTGCGCGGATGAACGCGGATAGAGCTTTACCAAATCGAGATTAAATTAATTCCAGCTGGATCTTCGGTGGTGACTTGCTTTTCAGATCCGCGTCGTCCGCATTAATCCGCGGCTAAAGCTATGAGATTGCGCCCACTTTGATCAGGTCGTTTAGTTGACCGGAGTAAACTCTCGTGTCGTATTCAAAGGCTATTGTACCTCGTTGCTGGTGCTTCTCGAAAACCTCACGCAGTGACGCGATCATTGGTTCGAAACCTGGATGGTCGGGCTCAGGTGTATATGAAGACGAGAGTACGCGGCCCAACAGTCTCTCGAAGTCAAAGGTCTGGATGTTCTCGATTGACTCTAGCCGGAACGCGTGCGGAGCAAAAAAATCAGCAATCTGCTTGGTAACGTTCTCATGTCTCACTTTCTGATAGTCGGTCCCATATTGCAGCAGTAATTGCTCGTAGGCCCGCAAAAAGGGATTCGAATCCAGGCGTCGTTCGTTCCAAATCAGAGCCACCCACCCTTTCGGTTTTAGGATTCGAGCGAATTCCACTCGCGTGCGTGTGTGGTCAAACCAGTGGAAAGCCTGAGCAGCCGTAACGATATCAATGCTGTGTGATTCAAGCGTCGTTGCTTCGGCGGCACCATCAATGCTCTCGAATTGCGGGTAGTTGCCCAGCAGTTTCTCTGCCGAGCTCCGCATCTGGGCGTTCGGTTCAACACCAAATACTGTGTTGCCGTTCCTGAGCAGCATTTCGGAGAGTATTCCGGTGCCCGATCCAACGTCGGCGACCCGGGAAGCTTCTGTTAATCCACAATAGGATTTAAGCAGGTCTATGATGATGGGAGGGTACCTGGGCCGAAACTTCGCATAGTTTTCCACTCGAGTGTTGAAGCGATTGATCGAATCTACCATTAAATCTCCAGGATAAAATTTCGGATTGCGAATTTCTGTTTTAGGATTTTAAGCCAACCCAAGATCGACGCCGGTCCCATGGGGATATTAGGTTCGCAATTCGCAATCCGCAATCCGAAATCCCAGAGAGTTA
The DNA here is from genome assembly GCA_046261995.1 of Pyrinomonadaceae bacterium. Classification (GTDB taxonomy): domain Bacteria; phylum Acidobacteriota; class Blastocatellia; order Pyrinomonadales; family Pyrinomonadaceae; genus PSRF01. Next base: position 89,779 of record JBHENP010000004.1, on the reverse strand, counting down.
TTGGCGCGGAATGAACGACGTCTGAGTCGTGTGATTTTCGGGCGGGTAGAACTTAACCAACAAACGATGTCCAAGCAGAAGCACGAGAATAAAACCGAACGTTAACGGCAAACGCTTATCTGACTTCACCAGCATCCAGTAGTGAATGACGCCCGCAACTCCGGCAACATAAACCAGTCTGTGTAGGATCGCCCACCGCTTGCCACCGAGTCGTCGGACCATCTTGTTAGTGGAGGTTATGGCCAGGGGCACCATAAGGAAGAAAGCAGTCATGCCTATGGCAATGAAAGGCCTCTGAGCGACGTCTCCCGCTATGCTGCGCAGGTTGAAAAAACGATCGAACCAGAGATAGGTGACCAGGTGAAGAGCGCCGTAGAAAAAGGCGTACAGGCCAAGCATTCGGCGAAACTTTACGATCCAGTTTAGACCCGTGATTTTTCTCACAGGCGTTAGCGCCAGCGTAATCATCAGAAATACTAAAGTGAGCATGCCAGTCGTGCGCGTAACAAACTCGAGCGGGTTTGCACCTACTTGTTTACGGTAGACATCCCAGAGGAGCAGGGCGAGCGGCACCAATCCATTGATAAAAAGAAGGAGTTTTGAAAATCTAGTGTCGTTCAAAATGGATATAGTCCGTGGTCAGTGGTCAGTGGTCAGTGGTCAGTGATTGGGTCAAGGGGTGCGCTGGTTGTTGTAACGAACAACTGACCACTGACAACGGACAACTGACTATTTAGAAGTCACGCTTTAAGTCCATGCCTGCATAGAGACTTGCCACCTGCTCGGCATAGCCATTGAACATGAGTGTCTCTCGCATTCTGAATTCTCCAATGCGACGCTCCCTTGCCTGGCTCCAGCGCGGATGAGGCACATTTGGATTGACGTTCGAATAGAAACCGTACTCGTTTGGAGCCTGAATGTTCCAGGTCGTGGGAGGCTCATCTCCGACCAGTTGGATCTTGACGATTGACTTGATGCTCTTGAATCCGTATTTCCACGGTACAACCAGGCGGATCGGTGCGCCGTCTTGTGGCGGCAGGGTCTCACCGTAGAGGCCTGTGGCAAGGATGGTCAGCGGATGCTTTGCTTCGTCAAGCCGCAATCCTTCTACATAAGGCCAATCTAATACACCGGTTCGCTGATTAGGCATCCGTTCCGGATCATGAAGGGTTTGAAAAGCAACGTATCTCGCTTGGCCGGTTGGCTCGACCTTTTCCAAGAGTTTGGCCAGGGGAAAACCAATCCAGGGGATCACCATCGACCAGCCTTCCACACACCGAAGCCGATAGACGCGTTCTTCGAGGGGGAAGCTCAGCAGTTCGTCGAGGTCAAAGGTTCGTGGCTTGCTAACCAGCCCCTCGACAGAAACGGTCCAGGGTTTGGTTACAAACCCTTTCGATTCTGAGGCTACTGAGCCTTTGTCAGTGGAGAACTCGTAGAAGTTGTTGTAGTTGGTTATGTCTTCGAATGGTGTGAGCGTTTCGTTAACCTTAAACCCCTCACGAAGATCTTCGTCCGAGGTCGATTTGGCAAAGTCTGCCAGCTTTTCGCCCTGAGGCGTTTCAGACGGAGGCGGATTTAGCTTTCGATAGAGCAATCCCGTGGCAACCGTGGTTGCGGAGAGCGCCGCGCCTCGTATAAACAAGCGCCGGTTCAAAAAGAGCTGCTTAGGAGTTATCTCGCTGGCTTTAATATCGTCGGGCTTTTTAATTAACATTTTCAGTTCGAAACCTGCTGAGCGTTTCACGTTGCCCATACTAACTACGAGTCTAGCCTGTTCCAAGGTTTTGTCAGTGTCAACGTGACTGAGTGGCTTCCCCTGGCTTTGAGGGCCTTCTGCTGAAGGCTGATCGCTGGGATCCATTGACTAACGCAAAACGGGTCTGTTCGTTGAGTGCCTCCAATGCCAGCCAAGAGCCACTCAACACCGCCACGTCCTCCTCAACGCACAGAACGATTCGCGGGAGCCAATGGATCCCAGCATTCAAACTTGAGTAAGTCATAGCAACATAATAGTATCCCGAGGCTTTGGCGCTCGATCTGAAGGCCGGAAGGACCGCCTTATGGACGAACACCCCCCAGCACCGGACGGCAGTACGCCCGATACTGCCGAGCCTGCGGACGCTCACTCAAAAATCCGAAGCCAGCTGATCAGGTGGGGGATTGTCCTGCTGGCCGGACTTTCGGTTCTCCTCATCCCGACGCCCGAAGGGATCACACCTAATTCCTGGCGCCTCCTCGCAATTTTCGTTGCTACGATTACCGGTTCAATCGTCCGTCCTGTTCCGGGCGGCGCCGTTGTGCTCCTGGGAGTAACCGCGATCGCGCTTACGGGTGTTCTTCCCGTGCGCGATGCCTTATCCGGATACGCCGATCCCATTGTTTGGCTGGTACTGGCGGCATTTTTCATGTCGCGAGGGATGATTAAGACCGGACTCGGCAGGCGGATCGCTTTTCTGTTCATTCGAGCTATCGGACGACATTCGCTGGGTCTTGCATACGCCCTCGCTTCCACCGACATGGTTCTGGGGACCATCATCCCGTCGACTGGGGCGCGCTCGGGCGGAATTGTATTCCCGATAGCGAAGAGCCTTGCCGAGGCCTATGACTCCAGGCCTGGAGCGACGGCCGGCCGGCTTGGGGCGTTCCTGATGCCGGTTCTTTACCAGTGTGATGTCATCGTCTGTGCAATGTTCCTGACCGGTCAGGCTTCGAACGTCCTGATTGCGAAGTTTGCGCAAGAGGTCACTGGAATTGAATTGACCTATTCTCGGTGGGCACTCGCAGCAATTGTGCCGGCCGTATTGTCCTTGATCGCTGTTCCGCTGCTTCTGTACCGGATGTTCCCGCCCGAGGTTAAGCATACGCCGGGTGCCGCGGAACTCGCGGCTCTAGAACTAAAGCGGATGGGGAGGATGGCATGGGGCGAGAAAATGATGCTCATAGTTTTTGCGCTGGTAGCCGGCTTGTGGATGACAACTGTCTTTCACGGAATAAATTATGCAGTTGTGGCTCTCGTAGGTATTTGCGTCCTGTTGCTGAGTGGGGTCTTGAATTGGGAAGACGTGATTAGCGAGCGGGGCGCCTGGGACGTTTTCATCTGGTACGGCGGCTTGGTGCGGATGGCGGAGGCGTTGGGTGAAACCGGAATTACCAAGCGATTTGCAGAAACATCCGCCGCGTTTACGGCGGGTTGGAAGTGGTGGGCGGCGCTTGGCCTGTTACTGTTCGTCTACTTTTATGCGCACTATGGATTTGCGAGCATTACCGCCCACGCGACGGCGATGTATATTCCGTTTCTGACTGTGATTCTGGCAGCTGGGGCGCCTCCCTACCTCGCGGTGCTGTCCCTTGCCTACTTTTCTAATCTTGATGCTTCACTGACGCACTATGGCACAACCCCGGCTCCAATTTACTTTGGGGCGGGTTATGTTACGCAACGGAGATGGTGGTTGCTGGGATTGCTGGCTTCCCTGGTAAATATTCCCATTTGGGTAATATTCGGATTCTCATGGTGGAAGCTGCTAAAACTCTGGTAGCTGAGGCCCTTGGAGCAAGATCGACAGTAAAGAGGTTCGAGATTGGAGTCAGTTGTCTGAAATCCGGAGGTCATTGGGGACCTGGAGGAATTATGGCTGGTTACTCAGGAACACCGCTCATCAAGAAGCTTGGGATCAAGGATGGCTTCCGTGTTGCTTTGGTAAGCTCACCAAAAGGTTTTAAAAAAGAGTTAGGCGCCTTACCAGATAAAGCAAAGTTTGCGCCTGTTGTGACGAACTCGCTCGATGTGATTTTGCTGTTTGTGAATTCTGAAGCGGAGTTGCGCAGAACGTTTGCATTATTGGCGGCGAATCTCGTGGCCAACGGAATGCTGTGGGTAGCCTGGCCCAAGAAGAGTTCAGGCGTGAACACGGATCTTTCGTTTACCAATGTTCAGCAAATCGGTTTGAATGCAGGTCTGGTAGACGTCAAGATTTGCGCTGTGAATGATGTGTGGTCAGGACTCAAATTTGTATATCGTTTGAAAGACCGGGCCCGGCTTTTATCCGCTGTGTGATCAAGAATGTGTGGCACTAGATTACATTGTTGCCATGCGAGGCCAGATGAGTACAAGCAGGCCTCAAGTTTTGCAGGAGGCCTTTCAAACATTGAACGCTCAAGCGTAACCACCCAATCAAACCGCAGCCACAGAATCCGTTCTGATTCCGTTGGGCATTGTGCTGGTTCTTCTCGGGCTGCTTGTTCCTCGTCCTCTCTCAGGTGGCGACCAGCATAGAGCCAGGTTTGCTGAGGGTCGATTGCTTTAATTTCAATCGATGCACTGCGGCTGTACTTTTTGCTGGCGTGGTCATCATCGGAGTTACGCAGCCGAAAGAAATTAAGACTTACATTTCCACAGCTCCTGTGGAAAAACGTATTACAAATCCGATTGTTGGTTGTTGCAAGGTTGTTTGAGATGAAGACTTATAGCACTTTGCACACGCGTGCGGCGGCGTCCCGAACTTCGTTGCTCAGAAAATAATTTTTGTTCCCGAGTTGCGATGACGGTAGAAGGTGTAGTTCATGTTTCCCTTGTAGTATTGGATCTCACGAACGGCTTCTACGTCCTAAAATGTTCGTGATCCCGCTGAGTCTCCTCAAGACCGACCTTCTCAAGGTCAAATACTACTTATAGTGGGACCACGCGAAGGTGACCGGAATTTGTTGCGTCAAACGGACGGCGAACGGTTTGTAGCGAAATCAAAAAATAGAATTTTGTTCGGGATTTATAAAGGGCACACAAACAACTTTTTGCGAAACTCATCGATTGCAATAACCAAATCATTAAGTGCGTGATCATCTATCCTCTCGCAATAGCGTTGTTTGCGTTAGCGATCAGGGAGTTGCAGCTTGTAAATAAGATCAGATTTACATTCGTGCATGATGGACCAGCGCAACGCGAAAAAGTAGTTGCAAAAATTTCATCGATGACTATAATGCGACTCCCTCGCTGAAAGGGATTGATTGTCAGAAGGAAAGAGTTAAAGTGGCACTTGGTTTTGGATGTGTTGGTGGGTTACAAGCTCTTATAAATATCTCGCACGCCCCGAATTAAACCTGCTACGCAATAACTCCAAGCGTTAATGCTGAGGAATCCTCAGCGAACTGAAGTTCCGCTGGCAATCTAGGCGAATCGACCTGGCCCCCCGGGTTTCATTCGCGAACCAATTACTTCACTGCCATCCGCAGAGAACCGAATGGACTCTCCCAGTCCACCGGATCGTAGTGACGTGTTTTCCTTCAGCGAAACTCGCAAGGCGAGGGTCCCAGCTTATTGGTGGAGCGCTGAAATGAAAGTTGAATCAGACCTCGGTCTTCAAACGAAAGACTGCCCCCTTTGCAATCAAGCGTTGTCGTTGTCTGAGTTTGGGATTTGCCGTGCGCGCAAGGATGGGCGAAACCTTTACTGTAAGAGCTGCATACGAAAGAAAGTAACGGATAGCCGGCAAGCCTTGCGCGAATACAAATCTGCGCGCAAGCGATATGTGACTTTGCAGACGTTGGAATCCAACGACATGTCACAGGCAGACAGTGAGTCGCATGCCAACGCTCAACATGTCACCAGAGTAGTCAGCAAGTTGTCACCGATCGAGCGCGTGCGCGAGGCAATTAAGAAAAATGCACGAACTCAAAGAGAAATCGCCCAGGAGACGAAACTGGGAAAGGATGAGATAGGAGATGCGCTGGCGAATCTTCTTTTGTGGACTCATGAAATCCGCACCGAAGTAATCGACAACACTCGGATGTATTTCATAAATGACTCCCCGGAAGTGGGCTTTTTGCAACCTGAGGGCGGACCGAAGATTCCGCGGCGAAAGCCAGACGTGCCAAGTTCGTTTAGTGCCTTGCAGGGATTAATGCCCGGCAAGAAGCCAGAAGGCCAGCCGGAGAAAATTGGCGGTTGGTTCGCGGCCTGACCACTGGAGATTCGGTCTTTTAATCCTTAAAAGCGTCGAGAACTTCTTTAGCGTGCTCCTCCGGTTTGACCTTGTCGAAAATCTTCTTAATCTTGCCCTTCTCATCGATTAGAAAAGTGATACGTTTGACGCCCAGGTAGGTTCGACCCATAAACTTCTTCTCGCCGTAAGTGCCGTAAGCGTCTGCAATGGTGTGATCCTTGTCCGCCAGCAGTGTGAACGGCAGCTTGTATTTAGCGATAAACTTCTTGTGAGACGCTTCGTTATCGGGAGACACGCCCAGAATCTCGATGCCTTGCTTCTTAAACCGAGAAAATGCATCCCGGAAGGTACAAGCTTCTTTTGTGCAGCCGGGGGTGTCATCCTTCGGATAGAAATACAACACCACTTTTTGGCCGCGAAAATCCTTGAGACTCACCTTCTGGCCATCGGCATCGGTGGTCGTAAATTGAGGAGCTGCGCTTCCTTCTTTAGGCATGAGTCCTCTCCAGTTTCGTCGGGATATTTGTGGATTGAGTTAAACATTCTAGGCTGGTGTTTGTAACCATGGCAAGAATGCCGGCAGGTGCCAAAATGAAGAAGACCACCAGAATCAAGCACTGGATGGTAAAGCAGGAACCCGAAACTTATTCCTGGGATAATTTCGTCGACGACGGAAAAACCGACTGGACTGGAGTAAGAAACTACCAGGCGCGTAATAACCTGCGCGAAATGCGGGCTGGAGATAAGGTGCTGTTCTACCACTCAGGTAAAGACAAAGCCGTGGTAGGCATCGCTGAAGTGGTAAAAGGGGCTTACCCCGATCCAACTGCAGACGATCCTCAATGGGTGGCCATTGATCTGAAGCCGATCAACGCACTTCCCAAACACGTGCCACTTGCAGCAATTCGCTACGACAAGCGGCTCAGTGGGCTTCCATTGATCAAACAGTCGCAACTTTCGGTGATGCCGCTAACCAAAGAGGAGTTTGACGTTCTGGTGGCCATGGGCAACGGCAAGAGCCGATCGAGATAAACGAGAGGTGACAAATGTTTAAGCAGATTGATTACACAATGGTGATTGTCTCCGACATGGCGCGGTCGATAGAGTTCTATCGCGACAAACTCGGAATCCCAGTAAAGTTCCAGTCTCCGGAGTGGACCGAGTTTCTCACCGGAACTACCACATTGGCTTTGCACGGTGGAGGCATTCCCCGGCAGGCCACGGGCGGCTCATCTGATAAGGATGCTGGAACTTGTTCAATAGGATTTAATGTTTATGACGTTGACATAACCTACGAAGAGTTACAAGCGAAGGGCATTAAGTTTGTGATGCCGCCAACACAGAGAGAAGGCGAGGGAATAAGGCTCGCCGTTTGCATTGATCCGGATGGTTTACCGGTTTCGTTTGCCCAGTTGCTTTCCTGAGCATGCAAAAAAACCACGATCCACGAAATCACACGAAAGCGCACGAAAGGATCTTGTAATTGGAGATACTTCGTGAGTTTCGTGTGATTTCGTGGATCGTTTGATATTGCTATCGGTACTCTTTTGAATAGAACTAGTTAGTTTGACTTGCTAACTGAACAGTGTTGGTTCAGTTGAATCGGACAATGTCTCTTCGGGAATAGCGGAATCGGCTAGCCGGGGATATTTTTCGAACAAAGGAAGCGGAGCCGGAACTCGCCGTTCCTCGATTGTGGATTTGATTTCCAGTGCATTCACCACGGCTTTCCCCAGGAAGTGGTTGTTGGTGATCACGTAAGTCTCTTTAGACTGCGCTGCCACCTCTTTAACTCTCACAATCCAGGGCTCGAGCTCGTCCGCAGAATAGAGGTAATTGTAGCGTTCATCCCTAACAGCCTCCTCCCTGAACCAATTCTGATAGTTCCGGCCGTGCAGTCGGACATAGCCTACCAGCGACGTAGTCAGCGCTGCTGGTCTAATTGACCTCTTAAAGATGGGTTGGTCGATGTTGCATATTCCTACTTCCCGTTTTTCAAGCTCTTCGTAAATGGCCGGATTGTTCCAGGAAGCATGCCGGACCTCGATGATCAGCGGATAATCCTTGAACCTATCAATAAGCTTTATCAGATATGGCCTCTCTTCATCTGTGTTCTTGAACGACCACGGAAACTGTAGTAACAAAGCGCCGAAGTTCCCTGCCTCAGCTAGCGGACCAATCCCTTCGCGGAAGATTTTCTCATCAGCATTGGTGGCTTTGCCGCGCTCGTGAGTAAACACGCGGTGGAGTTTTGCTGTAAACCTGAAACCCGGATTGTTAGCGACGCGTCGGGCCCAGCTCTTTGCGCTTGTCGCCGCCGGAGGACGGTAGAAAGTGCTGTTTATCTCGATTGTGTCGAAGAACGTGGCGAGGTAGCTGAGCGGATCGAATTTCGCGCCTGGCTTTTGTGGATAAACAACACCTTCCCAGTCTTTGTATGACCATCCCGCTGGCCCGATGCGAATCTTATGCATAATTTTGCCGCTAATAAATTTTCAGCCGCGGATTAACGCGGATGAAGCGAATCAGATTAAGACCAAATAGTTAGGCGCGTTCCACCATCAACTTGCGACTTGGCTGTCTCGCTTTCAGATCCGCGTTGATCCAGCAAATCCGCGGCCGTTTCTGCTTTACCTCTGGCCGCGATGCGAACTCCCGAGGATTGGTGGTATAAACGCTAGCACTTAAGTTCCTGAATTAATTACGATGAAAGGAGTGTCGTTCATGCGTCTGACCGAGATGGTTTCGTGCTCCGGTTGAGCGGCCAAGCTGAGCCCTAGCATACTCGCTCAGGTTTTGAGCGGGCTACCAAAACAGCCTTTTGACAAAAATCTGATTGTCGGTTTCGATACGGCCGACGACGCGGGTGTATACCGTCTTCGAGACGACCTGGCAATTGTCCAGACGCTGGATTTCTTTACACCCATCGTCGACGACCCACGGACCTACGGACAGATCGCCGCCCTCAATTCGATTAACGATGTTTGGGCGATGGCCGGCACGCCGGTAACCGCGATGGCCATCACCTGCTTTCCAAAGAAGGGTGTCGACCCTGCCATTCTCGGCGAGATCATGCGCGGCGGTCTGGAAACTCTGAATAAATACGGTGTTACTCTGATCGGCGGGCACAGTGTCGACAATGAGCAGATCATGTTTGGTTATTCAGTAACAGGTGTAATCGATCCGGACAAGATAGCGACCAATTCGGGCGCGCGCGCCGGCGATGTGATAATTTTGACGAAACCAATTGGCACTGGAATCATTTCCACAGGTATCAAATGGGGAAAGACAAACGAGAGAGTGGCATCGAAATCCGAGGAGACGATGTTGACCCCTGGCCGATATGCCGCGGAGGCGATGCGGGAATTTGGTGTCAAAGGCGCCACTGACGTCACTGGCTTTGCTCTCCTTGGCCACGCGTGGGAGATGGCGAAGTCCAGCCAGGTAACGATTGAGTTGGATTCGCGGGAGGTGCCTTTGCTGGAAGGCGCACTGGAGTTAGCAGCCCAGGGAATGCTGACTAGTGGTGACAAGACAAATCGAGAATATGTCGGTCAGGACATTGAAGTTGGCGATTCAATTGGTAAAGAAACTCGCAATCTGCTCTTTGATCCGCAGACGGCCGGAGGCATGCTGATTTCAATTCATGCCGACCGCGCGCCCGACCTGTTGGCGCGTTTGCGCGAAAACTATTCGCAAGCCCAGGTGATAGGACGTGTATTGGAGCGAAGCGCCTGCTCAATCAAGGTTAAGTAGAACAATGGTGTCAACAACTAAGGACCTGTCAAAGACGCACGCGGGAACACTATCTGATCTGTACCGCGCAGTGCGCGCGCGTACTATGCGAATCGTCACGCCGCTCGAGATCGAGGACTACGTTATACAGACGGCCGAATTCATGAGCCCGCCGCGGTGGCACATTGGACATACGTCCTGGTTCTTTGAGACCTTGCTCCAAAGTTATTTGCCCGGTTACCGGCCCTACTCTGAAGAATTCCTTTTCTATTTCAACTCCTATTACGAAGGCTTTGGCGCGCGCATCGAGCGAGCGAAACGCGGTACCAAATCACGACCGACTGTGCAGGCAACGCTTGATTATCGCCAGCGCATAGATGCGCTGATGATTGAGTTCCTGGCAAAGCTGGCCGATCACCCGCAGGCTGGCAAAGTGAGCTCGCTGGTAAGATTGGGGCTGGAGCACGAGATGCAGCACCAGGAGCTTTTGGTTTATGACATCAAACACCTGCTGTGCGACTTGTACGAGCCCGAGATGAGTCCGGCGCCAGCCTCTGTCACGAGAGTCGAGGGAATGGCCGAGATTGAAGGCGGCCCGTCCTGGTTGGGTTATGGAGTCCAGATCGATGGGAGGGAGAGGGAGAACTCAGCGACGACAGCTGAAGTCCCAGCATTCGCGTTTGACAATGAAAAGCCTACCCACCAGGTCTTTCTGCAAGACTTCGCAATCGATCGGGCGACTGTGAGCAACGGTCACTACTTTGAGTTTATGCGAAATGGTGGATATCGCGATTTTCGCTGGTGGTTTTCGGAAGGTTGGCAAATTGTATCGAAGGAGCAATGGCAAGCTCCTCTATATTGGGAAGTTCACGATGGCCAATGGATGATTCGAGATTTCAGCGGTGTGCACCCGGTCGAAAGCAGGGCCGACGAGCCCGTTTCTCACGTCAGTTTTTATGAGGCTTCTGCTTATGCCAACTGGGCTGGAAAACGTTTGCCAACCGAAGCAGAATGGGAAAAAGCGGCATGCTTCGATCCTAAAACTGGAAAACGGATGGTCTTTCCCTGGGGTAATACTCCAGCTAATCAATCCAAGGCGAACCTCTTGGAAAATGAAGTCTGGGGCTTGGCGGCGGTGGGAGCTTTCCCTGGCGGCCAAAGCCCGTACGGTTGTCAGCAGATGATAGGCAACGTGTGGGAATGGACGAGTTCCGATTACGTCCCTTATCCCGGCTTCAAATCAGAATTCGACGAATACAACGACAAGTGGTTTGTTAATCAGAAGGTCCTACGCGGTGGCTCTTACGCAACGCCGCAGCTACACATTCGGTCCACCTATCGTAATTTCTTCCACGCGCACGAGCGTTGGATGATTTCCGGATTTCGTTGTGCAAAAGATCTCTGAATCTCCACACCATGCTAAACGATGTAGAGATACGAGTGCTCGGCTCGCTGGTTGAGAAGCAACTCACCACGCCAGAGTACTATCCATTGACCCTGCACGCGCTGACCGTTGCTTGTAATCAGAAAAACAACCGCAATCCGGTTACCGCTTACGACGAAAACACTGTCGCCCACGCCCTGGAGACGCTGCGTGAGAAGAGTCTCAGTTATGTTTTCCATGGCAGCAGCAGCCGGGTACCCAAGTACAAACACGTCATGCCGGAAGTGATGCACCTGAGTCCGCCGGAGTTGGCGGTGATGGGCGCATTGATGCTCCGGGGTCCGCAGACGGTGGGTGAGTTGCGCGGGAGCGCTTCGAGGTTTCATGAGTTTTCCGGTTTAGAGGATGTGGAAGCGACACTCAATGCGCTGATCTCAAAAGAGCCCGAGCCAATGGTTGTGCGGCTACCTCGTCAGCCGGGGCAAAAGGACGCACGGTACGTTCATCTTCTCTCCGGGCCTCCGAGCCCGGAATTTCTCGCGGAGGTTGAGGCCCATTCGAAGACCAACCATCCCAGGCATGGCGAATCGGACAAAGTTGAGAAGCTTGAACAAGAGATCGAGGGTTTGAAAGAAGAGTTCCAAGTTCTGCAACGGCAGTTTGAAGAATTTAAGAAGCAGTTTGAGTAACTACCGCACACATGATTCACAAACTACACTTCCCCCCGCTCCCTCTGTCGCAATTCGTGGAAAACATGTGGCTCGTCCAGGGCTTCGAGACGGGCTACAGACGCGAAAAGATCCTTCCTGATGGCGCTATTGAGCTAATTATCGATTTAGACACACAGCCCAAGTTTATTTTTGAAGATGAGGCTTCAGCTGGGTTCCGCACCGTTGAGAAGGCTTGGATTTCAGGGGAAAGGACTCGATACATTGTCATCGGTGCCGAAACCAACCAATCGATGGTCGGCATTCGCTTTCGCCCGGGCGGCGCCTATCCATTCTTCCGTTTCCCCATTTCGGAACTAAGCGAATCTGTAACTGAGTTGGACCTGATTTGGGGAAGACTGGTTGATGAGATTCGGGATGAACTGCAGGCGATCGAGTCACCAGACGACAGATTGCTGCGGCTGGAGTCGTTTCTACTCCAACAGGTTCAGCGCTCCCTTGAGCCAAACCGGTTGATTACATTTGCTGTGCATCAATTGCAGCACTCGCCGCAGTTCCTTGCCATCCGTGACTTGGCGAGTACGATTGGCATCACGCAAAAACACTTGATCTCGCAGTTCGAAAAGGTCGTCGGATTGCGGCCGAAGAGTTTCGCTCGCGTAAGCAAGTTCCAGAAGGTCATCAATCTGATAGAACAACAGAACGAAATCGAATGGTCAGCGGTCGCTTTGGACTGTGGCTATTACGATCAGGCCCACTTCATCAAAGAGTTCCACGCGTTCTCGGGAGTTAATCCTTCCACTTACCTCACGCAACGTGGCGAGTACGTGAACTTTATCCCCATCGCTTAGCCAGCCAACCTGCCAAGGTTAATTTTTTACAATACATATTTGTTCACGTCGGTAAGACTGTAGCCTGCCGAAGAAGAATTAGCCGCGGATTCACGCGGATAAACGCGGATCTGCACGAGAGCTGAACGATCCGAGTTTAACGTATCTTAAGGGGTTCCGAATCAAGTTTTCTCTTCACTCAGTTCTGATTCGCGTAAATCCCCGTAAATCCGCGGCCAATTGCTTCTCTTCTCGTTTCAATTATCAGGAGGTTGGACCATGGACTTTTCAACTATCAACTACTTTGCGGTGTTGGCGGCAGCCCTGTCGACCTTTGTGCTGGGAGGCTTGTGGTATTCACCGTTGCTTTTCGGCAAGGCCTGGATGCTGGCAAATGGCTTTACCGACTCGGATCTGCAGACTTTCAGCAAAGCGCGCATGTTTGGGTGGTCTTTTCTCTTTTCGCTGGTAATGGCAGTAAACCTGGCCATGTTTCTCGCGGGCCCGGGAACAAACGTTACCTGGGGAATGGCCGCGGGCGCGCTAGCAGGGCTCGGTTGGGTGGCGATGGCCATTGCCATCGTGGGCGTCTTTGAGAACCGATCCTGGAAATATGTTGCGATCAACGGAGGTTACATGACCGTTGCCTTTGTGATCATGGGCGCGATAATCGGCGCCTGGCGTTAATCCGCAGATAAAGGAGCGACTTCAATGAAGAGTACTCTTAAATCAGATCATCCGGTTACCAACGAAGCGGCAAAGGCGGCGACTGGGAAGACACTCGATCGATGGTTCGCCGTCTTGGATAAGATGGATGGATTGGAGCAGGGGCGCCGCGCGATCAACAACCATCTCTACGAACAGAAAGTTGATCCCTGGTGGTGTTCGACCATCGCCGTGGAATATGAAAAGCACCACGGCGTGCGCAAGAAAGATGGACTATTCGAGGGCTACTTCGTGTGCGCAACGAAGACAATCGCTGCCCCGCCGGCCGACGTCTTCAAGGCGTGGTCAACTGGCGACGAGTTGAGCAAGTGGTTCGGTAGTGGCGCTAAAGCGGATGTTAAAGACGGCGGGGCCTTTGAAACTAAAGACGGGGACAACGGCATTTTTTTGCGAGTAAGGCAAAACAAAGACTTTCGCATGACCTTTGAGAAGAAAGCGTTCTCGGCACCCACCCAGGTGGACGTGCATTTTCAGGATAAAGGGAAAGGGAAAACGGGTGTGCTGGTGAACCACACCAGGATTCAAACGCGGGCCGAAGCTGATGGATTGCGCGCTGCCTGGGCTGAGGCGCTCGACAAGCTCAAGTCAGTTTGCGAAGGATGATGGGTCGAAGGAGGAGACAGACGGCAGGAGCAGGGCACGGGGAGAGAAGGCACTTTCCATTCATCATTCTCTAATCATTTCCGACCTGTTCGTGTCCGTTCGTGTGATTTCGTGGATCGTTCTAATTCTGCCGGACAAGCAAGACGATCCACGAAATAACCCGAAGCACCACGAAGTAAGATCCAAAGCAGTGACCAATGAAAAATCTCAAACGAGAAATGAAAAACGCCTTCTCCTGCTCCTTGCTGGCTGCCTCCTGAACCGGATGATTGTGAATTCCATCCCTAGGCCAATGTTTCATGCGTGCAATTCCTGGCTTCTAGAGTTATAATCTCACTTCCATGAATTTCGAAATTTTTCACCCGGCGGTGGCCCGCTGGTTTCAGAAGAGTTTTCCCTCAGCTACGGCTCCGCAGGAACTCGCCTGGCCGGCAATCAAAGCGCACCGCAACACTCTTATAGCGGCACCCACCGGTTCTGGTAAGACACTTGCCGCATTTCTCGCGGCTATTGATGATCTGGTTCGACTAGGCATCGAAGGAAACCTCGACGATAGCACTCACGTCGTTTACGTCTCACCCCTAAAAGCTTTGAGTAATGACGTTCAGCGAAACCTGCAGATTCCGCTGGAGGGAATTCAGCAGGAACTGCGAGCGATGGGTCTGCCGGAGATCAGCATTCGCACCTTAGTGCGCACTGGCGACACGCCTGCATCCGAACGTACAGCGATGACCAAGCGGCCTCCGCATATCGTCGTTACGACACCTGAGTCGCTTTATATTCTGTTGACGAGTGAAGGCGGCCGGCGGATGTTGCAAACTACCCGCACCTTGATTCTTGACGAAATTCACGCCGTGGTAGGAGACAAGCGCGGCGCTCATCTCGCGCTCTCGGTTGAGCGCCTTGAACAATTAATAAGCCAGCGCCCGCAACACGAAATCCGAAATCCGCAATCCGAAATCCGAAATTCCCGACTCATTCGCGTGGGTTTGTCGGCCACGCAGCGACCCATCGAAGAGGTTGCGCGCTTTCTTGTCGGATCGGCCGAAATCGACTCTGAGGGCCGGCCAAACTGCACCATTGTTGACACGGGACACACGCGCAGGCTTGATCTTGCAATTGAGGTCCCGGAGTCGCCCCTGCAGGCCGTGATGTCCGGCGAGGTCTGGGATGAAGTCTATGACCGGCTGGCACAGCTCATCAGAGAACACAAAACCACGCTGGTATTCGTGAACACACGCAGACTTGCCGAACGCGTCGCGCGCTATTTGGGAGAACGAATTGGCGATGAGAACATCGCCGCTCATCATGGCAGCCTTGCGCGCGAACAGCGGCTCGCCGCTGAGCAACGATTGAAGGCTGGAGAGTTGAGCGCGCTGGTCGCTACAGCGTCTTTGGAGCTCGGGATTGATATTGGCGACGTTAATTTGGTATGCCAAATCGGCTCGACTCGTTCTATTGCCAGTTTCCTGCAACGTGTCGGACGCTCAAACCACACGGTTGCCGGTTTTCCCAAAGGCAGGATCTTTCCACTTTCGCGTGATGAATTAGTGGAATGCGCCTCTTTGATCGATGCGGTGCGCAGGGGCGAACTTGATCGACTCTCAATTCCCGAAAAACCACTAGACATCCTGGCTCAGCAGATTGTCGCCACCGTAGCAGCGGAAGAATGGACTGAAGACGCGCTCTTCGCGATGGTGCGCCGAGCGTTTCCATATCGGAATCTCGAGCGGAAAGATTTCGATGCCATTGTGCGCATGCTCGCGGATGGATTTTCGACAAAGCGGGGCCGCCGTTCAACTTATTTACATCATGATGCCGTCAACCAGCGTTTGCGAGCTCGACGTGGAGCGAAGCTGGCGGCCATCACTTCGGGCGGAGCGATTCCCGACACGGCCGATTACGCAGTGGTGCTGGAACCGAGTGGGCTGGTAATAGGTTCGGTCAATGAAGACTTCGCGATTGAAAGCTTGCAAGGCGATATCTTTCAGTTGGGAAACACTTCCTGGCGCGTGCTCCGTGTGGAGCAGGGCAAAGTACGGGTTGAAGATGCGGCGGGACAACCACCTTCCATTCCTTTCTGGTTGGGTGAGGCCCCTTCGCGCACACATGAACTTTCCACGGCTGTTTCGCGGCTCCGAGAGGAAGTTACCGATAGAGTTGTCTTTGACTCAAACGGAAACGGGAATACTTCACAAAGTTTAAATAGGGCCGAAGATGCCGGCCGTTCCACTGAGTTGCCCGGTGAATCTCATAGCGAAGAACGAGACGCGCAAAAGCCACGGGTCGAACTTGGTGCGGCAGTGGACTGGTTGGTAGACGAAGTCGGAATCTCGCGAGCTGCTGCCGAACAGATGGTTGATTATCTAGCTGCGGCGAAGGCTGCGTTGGGTGTGATGCCTACGCTCAACAACATCGTGCTTGAGCGTTTCTTCGACGACAGCGGCAGCATGCAACTGGTGTTGCATTCGCCTTTTGGCAGCCGACTGAATCGTGCTTGGGGCCTGGCGTTGCGCAAGCGCTTCTGCCGCCAGTTCAATTTTGAGTTGCAGGCGGCAGCAACAGAAGATGCCATAGTTCTTTCGCTTGGTCCTACCCACAGTTTTCCTCTCGAGGATGTTTTCCATTACCTGAATTCGAAAACCGTTCGCGAACTGCTGTGCCAGGCATTGCTTGATGCGCCGATGTGGAACATCCGCTGGCGCTGGAATGTGACTCGGTCTCTGGCGGTGCTTCGAAGACGCGGCGGCAAGAAGATTCCCGCCCAGCTGCAGCGGATGAACGCTGAGGATTTGCTGACTGCAGTCTTCCCCGACCAGGTCGCCTGCGCTGAGAATCTTTCCGGTCAACGGGAGATTCCCGAACATCCTCTGGTGACCCAAACCGTGCGCGATTGTCTCGAAGAGGCCATGGACGTCGACAGCCTCGAAGCGCTTCTGGCGGCAATCGAACGCAACGAAAAGAACCTCTTTGCCCGCGACCTGCTGGAACCGTCACCGTTAGCCGCGGAAATACTCAATGCCCGGCCGTACGCTTACCTTGACGACGCTCCGTTGGAGGAGCGGCGCACGCGCGCGGTGTCTCAGCGACGATGGCTCGATCCGGCAACAGCAGCGGATATTGGGAGACTGGACCAGGCAGCGATCGACCGGGTGCGGATGGAAGCCTGGCCCCAGGTTCAGAATCCTGATGAGCTTCACGACGCCCTCGTGGAATTGGGATTCATTACTGAAGCAGAAGGACTGCTGGGGGAGTTTGCCGTAGACGAAGCGGTCGGCCAGCTTTCAATTTCGAAAGATATTGACGAGACCGAGGGGAAGTCTCGCGATTGGTCGGACTTCCTGAAAGCATTGTCGGGGGATCGACGCGCAGCGGTCCTTCAAGTGAATACTGAGAGCGGAGCCAGCTCGCCAGAACTTGCGAGGCACAGCCTCGTCGAGAATAGAAAAACAGAATCGTCGGAAAGGCAAAGCCTTTCCGCACGGGAGGGCGGCAAAGCCGTGACCAACCGGGAAAGCGACACACCAACAGTCAGTGAAGCTTTCACAGGGAAGAGGCTTTGGGTTGCTGCTGAGCGGTTGCCACAGTTGCAGGCAGTATTTCCAGGGGCCACTTTGCAACATTTGATTGCCGCGCCGGTTTCGTTTACCGATACGACATGGTCATTCGACGATGCATTAGTCGAACTGTTGCGTGGCCGTCTCGAAGGATTAGGGCCGGTAACGGCGAAGGGGCTTGCCGTCTCAGCAGGACTCGAGGTCAGCGACATTGATCGAGCTCTGCTCAAACTTGAGGCTGAGGGGTTTGTGCTCCGGGGTCGCTTTACACCCGGAACCGAAGAAACTGAGTGGTGCGCCCGACGGCTGCTCGCGAGGATTCATAGCTACACACTCAACCGCTTGCGGCAGGAAATCGAACCGGTCTCGAGTGCCGATTTCATTCGCTTCCTGTTGTCCTGGCAGAAGGTTGCTCCCGATCACCAAATGGAAGGCCCTCAGAGTTTGCTGGCGTTGATTGAACAACTAGAGGGCTTCGAGGCACCCGCTGCGGCCTGGGAAGGTGAGATCTTTCCCAGTAGGTTAGTCGAATACGAACCCGCCTGGCTCGACGCCTTGTGTCTGTCTGGCGAGGTAGTTTGGGCTCGACTTACTCCCGGCATCGCTTCGAAGAATGGCCATGAAAAATCACGCTCAGGGCCCGTGCGAAGCACGCCCATCGCGCTCCTGAGGAGAAAAGACTTTTCTGTCTGGAACTCGGTATTTCCGCGCCCGGTAGTCGAGGAGATGACATTCTCAACTGTCACGCAGGAGGTCTACGATTATTTGAAAGCCCGCGGCGCTTCGTTCTTCTCCGACATCGTTGAAGGCACCAAACTTCTACGCAGTCAGGTCGAGGAATCGCTGGCTGACCTGGTAGCCAGCGGACTCGTAGTGTCAGACAGCTTCACCGGTCTCCGCGCGCTGCTTACGCCCTCCCATCGCAAAACTCAAGCGGCGGCGAGAAGGAAACGTCGCGAAGCAGTTTATGAAATGTCGAGCGCCGGCCGATGGTCCATAGTCAACCGTTCGGTTGGAAGCGAGGATGCTTCGTCTGTTAAGACCCTGTTAGAACCGCGAGAGGCAGCGACCGGCTCAGGCGGCAAAATGGATCTCGAATCCGCCGAGAAAGTCGCACGTATTCTCCTCAAGCGATATGGAATTGTCTTCAAGCGTTTACTTGAACGCGAAGGTTTGACGTTGCCCTGGCGGGTTTTGCTCCGTATCTATCATCGGCTGGAAGCGCGCGGTGAGATTCGTGGCGGAAGGTTTGTGGCGGGAATCTCCGGTGAACAGTTTGCGGTTCCTGAAGCGGTGGGGATGGTACGCGCAATCCGCCGCGCGCCGGCCAACGACAACATGATCTCGATAAGCGCTGCCGATCCATTGAACCTGGTCGGTGTCATTACCCCCGGGGCGCGCATTACTGCTCATACATCCAACCGTCTGCTCTATCGCGACGGAATTGCCGTAGCGATGCTCGAATCCGGCGAGACGAAGTTTATCGTTGAACTGAGCCGGGCGATGGAATGGAAAGCCAAGAGTGCTCTCCTGCGGAAGGCAACGCCGCCCGTGCTGCGATCCTATCTAAGCCGGTCCGCCTAATCCAGAGTCGGTGTTTGACTGTAAGACGAAGAACGATCCACGAACTAGCTCGAACGGACACGAAACATCCGGCCACAAATGGAAAATGAAAATGATTCGGGCGCTGGCGCTTCTCGGTTCTGCATTTGAGCCGCACTTTGCGTGACAGATACATTTCCCCTTACACTCAAACTCGTTCGCAATCAAAAACATTCTGCGGAGTCCCCCAATGCCTGAGACCAACCACGTTAATGTTAAAACCGGCGACCCCCTGCTGCTTATCGGGACAATGAAAGGCGCTTTTGTTCTTCGATCCGACGCGAGCAGGAAAAAGTGGGAGGTGGGCGGACCATATTTTCCTGGTCGGGCAATTTACGCCATGACTTACGACGCTCGCGACGGACGCAATCGTCTCTGGGCTGCGGTGAACAGCTCTTATTGGGGTTCTTACCTGAGTACTTCAGAGGATTTTGGCAAGACCTGGACGGAGCCAGAGACTTACGGCGTTAAGTTTGCTGAAGACGCCGAGAATTCGGTCAAACAGATCTGGCAGATTGTGCCCGGCAACGCCGCTGAGCCAAACACGCTCTACTGCGGAATCGAGCCTGCGGCTTTGTTTAGATCAGATGATGCGGGCGAGACCTGGTCGCTGGTGAAGGGGCTTTACGATCACCCACATCGTCCGCAATGGCAGCCGGGTGGCGGTGGATTATGTCTGCATACAATCTTGCCGGATCCTGTTAATAAGGATCGGATGCACATTGCGATTTCCACCGGTGGTGTCTATCGCACCGACGACGGGGGACTAACCTGGGAGGTTCGCAACAAGGGCGTGCGCGCGCAGTTCTTGCCGCCTGAACAATGGTATCCGGAGTTTGGCCAGTGCGTGCACAAGATTGTGAATCATCCTTCAAATCCCAAACGTCTCTTCCTGCAGAATCACTGGGGACTTTACAGAAGTGACGACTGCGGGGATTCCTGGCAGGACATAGCTAACGGTGTGCCTTCGGATTTCGGGTTCGCCCTGGAAATAGATCATCACGATCCGAACACGGCCTATATCATTCCCCTTGAATCTGACGAGTTCCGCTGTACTGCGGAAGCAAAGTTGCGCGTCTATCGCACACGCAATGCGGGGGAATCGTGGGAGCCACTTACAAACGGTCTGCCGCAGGAAAACGCATTCGAGACAGTGTTGCGCGACGGGATGGCGGGGGACAAGTTCGATCCTTCCGGACTCTACTTTGGCACGCGCAACGGCAAGCTCTTCGGCACCAATGACAGCGGAGAGTCCTGGAGAGCAATCATGGAAGGACTGCCGGCGGTGGTTTGTGTCAAGACCGCCGTGGTCTAAGATTTTTATTAAGGAGCTCGACGCCATTCGCCAATTTATCCGACCCAATATGTAAGGAGAATTATGAAACTGCTTCTAATCATTGCTTTATTGCTGGTGACCCCAGCTACACCTTTTTCTCAGGAAAAGACAGCTCCAGCATCCAGGATGGTGGAATTTCACATGGCGTTGCTAAAACGAGGACCGCAGTGGACGGAAAAGAAAACGCCGGAGAAAACGGAGATCCTCGCGCGACACCGAGCGTACTTCACCAGCTTGATTGAATCGGATAGGGCAGTTATCGGCGGACCGATTACTGATGATGGTGAAATCGTTGGCCTCTACGTGTTGCGCGCGAAATCCGCCAGTCAAGCCTTCGCCTGGGCCGGCGCAGATCCCGCCGTGAAGGCCGGATACTTCTCGGCCGAAATGCACCCCTGGTGGTCGGAGGAAGTAATGAAGAAGGCAGCCTCGCCTATAAAGATGACTCCCGCGTACATCGGCTTCCTTTCGCGCGGAGAGAAGTGGACTCCGGAGAAAACGCCTGAGACGGAAGAACTCCAGAAGGCGCACATGGCCAACATCAACAGATTGGCGGAAACGAAGAAGCTGGCTGTTGCTGGTCCATTTGGCGACAACGGTCAACTGCGCGGGATCTTTGTTTTCAAAGTCGCCTCATTGGAGGAGGCGAAGGAACTAGCGGCGTCTGATCCGTCCGTGCAGGCTGGGAGGCTAGCAATTGAAGTGCATCCCTGGCTCGTCCCGGAAGGGATATTACCTTAAAGGGTCCGTAGTCAGTTGTCAGTTGTAGTTCTTCGAGCTTGTACTTAGTGCTTGGTGCTTTGTACTTGGATGTGTAATTGAAGTTGCTGCCTGCGCCGAAACGGCACCTTGCGGTCGACAATCCAAACCATTTACAAAGTTCAAAGCACAAAGTACAGAGCACGAACACCTGACAACGGACCACTGACTACTGACAATTGTATGGTCACATTCAACATCGCTGGCTTTCTCGCGGATTTCACTAACGGACGTAGTGAAATTTCCGTGAACTCCTCGCCCACGACTGTGGGGGAAGCGCTCGATGAATTGTGGCAACTACACGTAGGATTGCGTGACCGCGTCGTGAATGAGCAGGGCCAGCTCAGGACGCATGTGAACATCTTTGTCGACGGTGAAAACATTCGTCGTAAGCAACTCCTTGATACGCCTGTCTCCGTGGGAACTGAAATAACGATTCTGCCCTCCGTGAGCGGCGGCAACCTTTCGTAAATCGTAAAATCGTGAATCGTAAATCGTTGTCCCTCTGGGATAATTTGCCCAGAATCCAAAATCAAACTGAACAGACGTCTTTCGACTCCGATTCACGATCACGATTCACGATTCGCCATTTACGGTTTACGATGGCACCATGAAAGCAACCTGGAACAATGTAGACATTGCAAAAACCGACAAGACTGTCGTGGTCGAGGGGAATCACTATTTTCCTCCTGAAACCATCAACAGAGATTATTTTCAGGAAAGCACCACACACACCACCTGTCCGTGGAAGGGTGAGGCGAGTTACTACAATGTGGTGGTCAATGGACAGGTGAACAAGGATGCAGCATGGTACTACCCTGAGCCGAAAGACGCTGCCGCCGAGATTAAGAACCACGTAGCTTTTTGGCGAGGCATTAAGGTCAAAGAGTAGTGATGAGTGATAAGCCCTTGCCAATTTTCCGATTGCTAATTGCGCCTGGTTCTGGGCTGCTCAAACTTCACCATTCGAGCCTTGTGACTAATTAATCGATCAGCGGCGATTGCGAATTGACAATCATCAATCGGCAATCGGCAATGGTTGGCCCTGGAACCTTGTCGCTGAAAGCGCCGTATAACCCAACATCATGTACTGCCCCACATGCGGATCTGAGGAACGACAGCTTAGCCAGTATTGCCGCGGCTGTGGCACCGATTTGCGAGCTGTGCGGGTCACTCTGGAGAGACCCGACGACATTACAGAGTCCGCAGTCTCAGCGCGAGATCATATCGGACGGGCTATCGCCGATAAGATACGGATGACTGAATCCGCAAGTGAATTGCAAAAGGTGGCCGAGGAAGTGTTGCCTGAGATTGAAAAGTTTCTCGAGTCGCCCGCCGACCGGCGACTGCGCAGAGTTCGCGCCGGGATTATTATGGCGTTTATCGGTATCGGCGGAACTTTGGGCGGCATTGTGGCCAGCGTCGCTGACCCGGGTCTATTCGTGATGGTAATCCCTGGGCTGATAATGCTGTTCATAGGTCTCGGCGTGATCCTCAATGGTCTCATGTTCACGCTCCCGCGCCAGCGCGTAAGGGAGCACGCCGATGAAGCTCTGGCTCAGAAGGCTTTGGACTCCGCGCTTAAGGCCGCAGCGTCTCCAGCTGCCGGCTTAGTCGCGGAAGCACCCACCAATGCGCTCAATTCAGGTGAACGAACTTTAGCCTCCGTCACCGAACACACCACTCACCAACTGAAAACCAGCCGATAATCCCGTTGGTGAAATTAATTGCGGAAGCCAGGCCTGGCCCCAAGGCTGTCATGCAATCTCGATGCGGCGCCCGCCGATGGATCCCAGCACTCAAACCTAAAAGAAAGCTCCTCAATGCACAGAACCATTTTCGGTAGCCAATGGAAAATTACACAGGGTTCGACTCAAAGGCATTCCGTTCGTGATCGCCGCTTAAATGAGTAGTCCGACCGGAAAATTGAGTCACCTGTTAATCCTTGAGTGCTGGAATCTACCTAGACTGTATGAAAAAACCAAATTGAAACCGTTGAGCCTGACACGCGCGTAACTAGAGCGACTGGCTACACACCAATGAGAGTATCGCTCAACTACAGAACAGGAAGCGGTAGCGACCTGGCCGTTGCGCCAGACTCAAATATGGCAGTGGTAGCGAGACGGCCAGGTCGCTACTGCTTCCTGTTCTGTAGTTGAGTGCATATCGTCAGAGGGTAATTATTTCGCGGCCACTCTTTTTAGTTTTACACAGTTTCGGTAGCCAATGGGTCCCAGAACTGAACCCGATCGATTCCGGGCACTCAACCCGAGCGAGAGGTCTCAACGCACAGAACCATTTGCGGTAGCCAATGGATCCCAGCAGTCAACCGCACGGAGGCCTCTGCGGTCGCGGCTGTGAGTGGTGTCTCCTCGCGCTAAGCATCGGATCCATTGGCTGCCGCAAATGGTTCTGTGAGTTGATTAGCCTTTGCCGGGTTTGAGTGCGTAGCGCTCTAAGATTTAAAGTCGCGGATGTCTGTGAACGGTGTGTCAGGGTTGCTAAAGTCAGGACGATAGTAGTAAGCCGAGCCGTCAAACTCCTGCATCCAGCCCGCATCCATTTCCATTTCCTCAAGAGCAGAAACGGCGCGCAGCCACTCTGACTCGGTGATGCGTCTCGATAGCAAGATGTGTCGCTTGTTCGTAGCTGCCTGGTGAGTCGGATAGTATTGCGCCATGAGGGAAATGGCTACACGGGGGCTAAGCGTGTCTCTGATCCATTCCAGCGACTCTCGCACCCCACCGATATCATTGGGTAAGACTAGCAAACGAATAATCAGGCCACGTTGAAGTAGCCCATCTTCACCAAGGACCAGTTCATCGCCGGTTTGACGATACATCTCAGAAATTGCCAGCCGCGAGCATTCTTTGTAACCCTTCACTTTCGAATAGAGATAACCGGCTTCATCTTCGTCATACTTGAGATCGGGCAGGTAAACGTCCACGATGCCGTCGAGCAGTCGCAGTACTTTCACAGAATCGTAAGCGTTGGTGTTGTAAACGATCGGGAGTCGCAAACCCTGCCGGGCAGCGAGGAGAATTCCCCTGGCCATCTGCGGGGCGAAGTGAGTCGGCGAGACGAAGTTGATGTTATGACAGCCCTGCGTGGCGAGTTCGAGCATCATTGCCGCTAAACGCTCGTGGGTAATCTCGTTTTTGATCTGCTCTTTGTGCGTTTGGGAGATCTGGTAGTTCTGGCAATAGACGCAGCGTAGGTTGCAGTTGCCGAAAAAAATATTTCCGGCGCCGCGTGTCCCAACCAGGACGGGCTCTTCGCCGAAATGCGCAGTATAAGAAGAGACGATGGGCAGCTTACCGGAGTAACACGCCGCAAGCTCATTGTTGAGTCGATTATTAAGGCAGTCGCGAGGGCAGATCGTACAGTGCTCGAGCAACGCTTCCAGCGCTTCTACGCGCGCCTCGAACTCGCCCGATCTCAGTAGTGAAATATAAGATCCGTGTTTCATTCAGCTCCGCCCAAAAAGCCTCTCGGGCAGCCCAGTTTCATTGATGTCTTCTGAAATGTACGAAGTGTGGCTTATGATGCTCGACCAAATCCGCCGGCGCGACCCGAGTGGTTTGGCGCCAGATGAAATCCATCTCCGCATGAATCGTGCCCAGGGCCAGTCGCGCCTCGAAGATCAGCAAGACACTGCCATAAAAAAGAAAACAAGCGCCCAGCATACCGACGATTACCGGCACCACGTTGTAACGCTGATTACTTGCGATTCCTACCACGCCGATGGCCACGCTGGTCGCTACAAACAATCCCAGGGCTACGTAAAAGGTACATTGAACGTTGTAGGATACGTGCCCGGCTGGTTAGTTTGTCTAACTGTGAGAAGATCACGGCCTGTCGCTCTCGCGCAATGTCAGTGGCCAGAGGTTTTTCAGCCATCTCTTCCAGTCGATCCGATAGGGCTCGAACTCGATCCACGACTCGGCCGAGCCTGCCGGAAGTTGAGAGAATCATGCTTCCACACGCAGAAATCAAAACAGCCGGCGTAATCATTGCCGTAAGGACTGCGATCGCTGACGACATTGAATCCATATACTGGCCAATGGTAAATGGTAAATGGTAATTGGTAAATCGTAGCCCTTTCATTCACGCCGCGGCTTTAGCCCGGTGGTAGAGGTTGCCCTCGAATTCTCCAACCGTTTTAACGGTTTTGAGTCGGATTTGGATAACATTTTAAGAAAAACCGTTAAAACGCTTTCGCTACCGAACTCGCTCATTTACACCAGGCTAAAGCCACGGTGTGAATGAGATAGTTACGAAGTGGAAACCGACCCGAATGCCCGCGCGCATGAACCATGATACTCTCCGGCGCACGATTTTGTTCTCTTGGCCTATCACTAATTGTGGGCAGCGGTCCTTGTCCCCATGCGTTTGTGGCTTTCAAAAAGCAGTGAAGTTCCCCTTCGCGAACAGCTGGTTACTCAAATCATTCTCGGCGTGGTGAGCAACGACCTGAAGGCAAACGAGCGTTTGCCCAGCACCCGTGAGCTGGCGCGGCGTTACAAGATTCACGCCAACACGGTCAGTGCGGCATTTAGAGAACTGACGAGACTGGGATGGGTGGAATTTCGTAAGGGCAGTGGCGTTTATGTGAAGGCCCGAGCGGCAGAACAATCATTCGACGGAAATCTGCAGTTGGATCAGTTAATCTCGAGGTTCTTTAAAAGTGCACGCCAGCAGCAGTTTTCGCTAGCCGCGATTCAGAAAGGCTTGCGACGATGGCTGACGCTGCAGCCGCCGGATCATTTTCTATTGATCGAACCGGATTCGGAGCTGCGCCTGATCTTGCGGACGGAAATTGAGAAAGCAACCGGAGCGCGGGTCGAGGGAATCGGTTTCGATGAGTGCACAGCTGATGTTTGGCCCGGCGCAGTGCCGATAGTCATGTATAGCCAGGCGGATCGAGCGCGCGCATCCTTGCCCGCCGGCATGGACTTCGTCGCTCTTCATTCACAGTCCGTGCCCGCGTCCTTGCAGGGAGAGAAATCACCGCCCCCGGATGCCCTAATCGGTGTGGTGTCCCGCTGGCCGGAATTCTTGCGTCGGGCGCGCACGATTCTTATCGCCGCCGGACTTCATGCGGACGCCTTGAGCGTTCGAGATGCGCGTGAGGCGGCCTGGCAAAAGGGTTTGCGCTCAACCGCTCTCGTAATAACCGACTCCCGAATGGCGAGCGAGATTCCCGATGGTTGCGTGGTCCGCATAGTACCCCTTATTTCGGAAGCGTCAATTGCCGAGCTGCGAGACTACGTCGAACTATTTTTCAAATAGCAGTTCTCAGCCGCGGATTTGCGCGGATGAACGCGGATTAGACCATGACCAAATAGGCTTAAATGACTTTCAGCTGTGCTTGCTGCTTTATTACTCTCAGATCCGCGTTAATCCGCGCAAATCCGCGGCCCATTTTGCTTGAACTCTCACGCGATCCGAATCGAGAAGAAATCTGACGGTCGAGGACTTAGGGTTTGGGTTTTTCCTTAGCCAGTGTGCGGACAAAGTTCACGAGGTGCCACCGCTCTTCCTCGGTCAGCATGTCGCGGCTTGGCATGATACCTGGAATACCTTTGGTGATTTTCCAAAAGATCTCGCCGTCTGTGAGTTTTGGCATTCTCTTGTGATCTGACAGATCGGCGGGGACCCGTCGCAATCGAGGCAGATTTTCTTTATTGCCAGATCCCGTCTCTCCGTGGCAGAAAATGCAATTGCCCTTCCTGGTCATGAAGAGTTCCTTTCCCTGAACAATTGATTCCTCGGTCGCCTCGACAGGGTTCTTTGTCTTATCTGCATCGGCGGGAAGGTCCCAGGTACTTTTGGAAAAATCCTGTGGGGCCGGACGAGCTGGTTTGGGCGCTGCCGTTGGGTTATCGGACTTATTCGTCGACCGATTTGTTGGGCTCGGCCTGCCCTGTTCCTGGCCGAATGATTGCGTCAGAGCAAACGATGCCAGAGCCAAAGCTAGCATCCCCAGGAGTCTGATCGAATGGTGCATTTGAAGTCTCCCTCGCGAAGATAGGTGCGACAGTCCTCGATATCAAACGGGGATAGATTCTCTTACCCTGGTGAAATCCCAAATAAGGACACGCGTGCTTACCTACTGCTTGCTGCTTCTCCTGGTCCGTCGCCTTACGGGGCGCTTCTTAGCAGGTGGCTCTGTTGTTGCGGGCGCCGCCGACTCCTCAGCTTTCTTCTTTGGTTTCATCTGCTCCTTGATGATATCGGCCACCGTCTGCTGAGGGACGTCGGCGCGCAGCACTATTTCATTCTCCAGGGGAGTAATCGAGAGGGCCTTTAACAGTGATTGTGCGGCCGGGTCAGGCACAGATGAGATGGCCTGTCGCAGCAGACCATTGATCAAACTGTTGATTATTCTTGCAGTGTCCGGATTGTCAGCGTTTAGTGCCCCGCGCATCAGGAAGTTAGAAGTATCCATCGTTACCGCGGCATAAAAGTCGCCAAACTTCGAATCACAACGCGGCGCTCTGGCATTAACTTCTGTACCGAGTAGACCAAAGGACTTGCTGAACGATGTTAACGGCGATCCGGCGATACTAATCAGAACACTTGGATCGCGCAGTAGTGAATTGAGACTCTCAGCGCTGATTCGTTTGTTGCCTTCTTCAGCATCGATTGCGGCTTTCAAATAAGCCGTTGAACCGATACCAATCGTGGTCGCGTTGAGTGGAACGATACCTACTTCTGAAAACGATTTGAGTATGGGATTCTTCTCCGCTTCTTTGGCGATCGGGTCTATGGTCATTAGCCCCAGGGTCTTCGTTCCATACTTCTCATCGCGCAACTTTCCTTCTGAAGCCATCCTCGCCAGTCCCATCAGTGACTCGGAGTTGAAATCGCCACTGGCCACCGCCATGAATTCCGGCGGCACAAAAGTCAGTTCTGCAGTCGGCTTCCTAAACCTGACAGCAACCACAATGTAGTCTACATTCGAAGGATCCACACCGGCGAACTGTTTTATGTCGGCGAAAGTTTTCCGCATGTTCGCCAAGTCATTTTCCGGCATCAGCCGCGGTGCAGCTTCATTTAAGATACGACGCGAATTAATAAAAATGAGTGTGTCTGCTTCAGGCAAGGCCGCCAGACCGCCGGGCACTGTTTGACTGAGGGCACTATTGGAATCTGTTTTCACGCCGCCGTTCACTGCCAGCGTCTGAGTATCTTGCGCCGGGGTGGCGGTACTTATTGCCAACACCAAAAGGATTAGTACGAGTAACTGGGGAACTGTTTTTTTCACGAGGGTACCCTCCGTTTCAAGTTTAGTCAGTAGTCAGTGGACAGTAGTCAGTAGTTAGTTGTCAATCCGTTGCAGTTTGTACTTTGTACTTTGTACTTTGTGCTTGGTGCTTTGTACTTTGATGTGTAATTGAGATTGCGACGTGCGCGTCAAGTTCCACTTGCTTACAAGTTCAAAGTACAAAGTACCAAGTACAAAGTATGAAGTACAAAGTACCAAGTACACACCACTAAGTACAACAACTGATCACTGACCACTGACAACTGACTAGTTAGCAAATATTGCATCCAGCAGCTTTGCAAGGCGGAAGCCGCCTTTTGCTAACTGCTCGCGCACGTTGCCGCGATTCACAAGTTGATAATCGCCGGGACGAGTGATGTCGTAGACGATCTGAGTTACCGGTTGCCCGTTGCGGGTCAGCGGCACACCATCGCGCAGCACCGGAATCGTCCTCTCACGCACAATGCGTACGGACCGATACGCATGGTCGCGAGAGAGCTTTAGCGAATCCGTGGCCCACTGCGCCGCCCAGGTATGGATTGCGCCCTGTGGATTCCAGGCGGGTTTCGGTGGCTGCGTTTGCTTTAAGAAGTTGCCCAACTGGTCGGAGGTTGGTTTGTTGGTTACTCGCATCAATGAACGCACTAAATCAAAATCCCAAAAGCCGTGTAGGTTCTTGCGGTCGTTGTCGATGATCAACTGATTGCCGCCGCGGTCGTGACGCAGACTGCGTTGTCGAATGGTCTGAGGATCTTTGGCAATCCGAATTGTGAGGTTGGGCCCATTTGGATCGATAAAACCCACACCCACGTGCAGCGGTTGGTGCAGGTCGCCGATGAAATGCGCGAGCAGCCTTATCGCATTGCGCTTGCTGAGTGGTTGATCCGGATCTGGATGACCCTGCAAGGTGCGAATGCAGATATTGATCAAGTGAACGATGTCATTGTCCAGCGTGAATCCGGTGCAGGTCTCGTAACTCGCACACATGAGGGGAAGGTCAACGAAGTGCCATTCGCGATTGCGTTCATTGTGAGCAAGGTCCTGCAAGAACGCCTTGGTATCCGGATCGGGATCTGTGGAGCCCATGCGCTCCTTCACCGTGTCGGCCCATGTTGACATGTTGGAGAGCGTGTCGCCGGGTCTAAGAATCTGAGCCAGCCTTTGAGCGGTATGTGGTTTTATGTGAAGCGAAGCAATCTTGCCGACAGTTTGATGTCCTTCATCACCCCACGCGCGAGCCGGCGTCAAACTGCTCAGCGTAATCAGAAACGACGCAACGATGGCCACGAACATCTTCATTTGAGGTTTTCCTCCCCGTGGCATTGTAGCAGGGCAAGAGTCAGGCGGCAGGAGGCGCGAGCAGGAGGCAGTGAAGGTACGGAAAAAAAGACGGAAGTATTGTCATGCGGTTCTGGGCCTGCCGTCTACTTCGTTCGGCCTCCTTCTTCCTAATGCTCGTTGCTATTCAACCAGAGAGAAGGTGAAGCTAATTACACCTGTTCTTTTCGACGTTTGATTCGTGCCGCTGGGCAAGAAGCGCGCTTTGAGCGCAGCCTCCACCGCCGAGGCCTGCAACATAGCGTGACCCCTCAAGAGACGCGCTGAGACTACTTTTCCCTCGAAATCTATCTCGACAAAAACTGCCACGGTTCCCGTCACGCCAGCGCTCTTCGCCTCGTCGGGGAAGGTGGCATTGGGTATTAAGATCACCTGACTGTTAGGGCCGCTGTCCGAGAAAAGTCGGGCCTGTGGTTTAGAGATCTGCTCCTCGGACTTGTCACCGTCGCCTTTAGCGATTGAAGGGTCCTCTTGCTTGCCGGTGACGGGAGCTCTAACCGGGCTTGAATCAGTCGCTGGTCCACTGTTTACGGTCGTGCCTCGGGGCACAGTGGATCTGTTTTTCTGGTTGTCATCGGACCGAGCTACAGTTTCGTTCCCTATCGCACCGGCGTCTGCTGCCGAAGGAACTACAGGCGTAGCACTCTGCGGCGAAGGAGAGTTCTCAAAGATCGCCATCGCTTCAATGAAATAGGAGATATTTCGATGGGTCACCTCCACAGGCTCATAACTCAGTTTGCCTCCTTCATAAATGACCAGAGAAGTCACCATCTTCTTCCAATTGCCGACCGCGTCAAACTCGTACGAGTAGACCTCTCGGCTCAGAATAGCGCCTTGATTGTTGCGCAGTGTCATCTCGGTTACGTTACCCTCGTCGTCGTACTTGTACCCCTCTTTTCCTGAAGGGCGGTCCCTTTCGGTAAGGAGGAAGTAGGTATTATCAACACTGATGCCCTGGAGGTTGTAGACAACTGTGCTTAACAATGAGCGCGGCCCTTCGATTAACTTTCCGGATTTCATTGACAGCTCAGCCCTTTCAGTAACCACCCGGCGCACCGGGCCGATTAATCCGTCCTGCTGTTTAGTGCTGTCCGGAATTGAGATGGAGGTCGGAAGCGCATCCGGGCGAGCACGAGTATTCCCTTTTTCCTGGGCTTGAGCGGAAAGAATGACAACTGTCGCAGAGATGAATGAGGGAAGGATTAAATTAAACAGTTTCGACGTAGAGCTGATGCGAAACAATTGAAAACTCCCCGGCTAGAAGCTGAAGCAGGTGTGGGGGCATGTTCTATCAAACCAGTGAAAGTATACAACAACTTGTAAAAGATCCTCGCTACTGGTTACAGTCGATTGTCACGTCCACGATAGCTGTTGTGGCTTCGCCTCTGGCGTTAACCTTGACACGAAATTTGACATGTCCCATCAGACTATCCAGCGATTTCACCTTATTGAGAGCGAAGTTGAATACATAGTTGAACTCGATTGGAGAAGGTCCTCGCGAGTCGAAGTGACTAGTTCCATGAGCCTGATACTTGCTGCCGCTGCTTAGTCCGTTAGCGGTTATCTTCTGAGCGTCAAAGTCGGCCTTGATGAATGTGTCTCCGCTTCGATCCCGCGTCACAGCAAACCGGGCCTGAAACTCGCCAGTCAGTCGGATCGTTTTCTCCGGACAGGGGGTGGTAATGGTGCGGTTGAAAGGGAGCTTTCGGGCAGCCGAAGGAGTTGCCGGTGGCTTCTTTTGTGTGAGGGCTGAAGATGTCCCTACCAATTGAATCGCAAGCGATGCCAGCATAACCAAAAAGGATTTGGCCAGTATTATGCCTGTTTTATTCACAAAAACTCCTCCTCCGGAGACTCCTGCCGTCTGCTCATGCCTCCCAATTTACAATCCCTACTACCGTGAAGGCATGGTCATGAGCGCGGCCATGGTTTCAATCCCGTCCCACAAATTCTGCAACCTGATGTTTTCGTTCTCAGCGTGCTGGTTGTTGTCGTAATTGGCGATCGGTACCGTAATCGTTACAGTGCGAAGGTTATTAGTAATAATCGATAGTGGCAGACTGCCTCCCGAGGTAGGCAACTTCACGATAGGTTTTGCGGAGGTTGCCTGCACCGCGGCGATGACGGAAAGCGCTACCGGCAAATCCATGCGCGTACGCTCGGCGTTGTAACCTCCATCGCGGTGAACAACTTTGGCGATTAGGGGTTTGGTGAGCCGTTCCTGGTCCGTCGGGTCGCGGTCGATAACAAAAAAACCCTGCTTGCGGATGTGTGCGATCAAACGTTCCACCTGGCGTTGATAATCGTTTCCTTTTACCAGACGGAGATCCAGCACAGCGCTGGCCGTGGTAGGAATTACGTTGCGAGCGAGCGCACCGACATCGCCACTATTCATCCCGTTGATATTAAGCGAAGGTTCGTTGATCAACTCGAGCAGGCTCTTTCCCGCATTTTCGGTTCTTACCAGGCCGAGCTGACTCTTGAGTTCGTTGTCATACTGCGGCGCCTCCTGAATGGCGCGCCGTTCAGTATCACCCAGGGGCGCTACGTCGTCATACCAACCCGCGATGGTAACTCGGCCTGCGTCATCTTTCATTGAGCTAAGCAGTTTCGCCAGAGTCAGCCCGGGATTGGGAGACCAGTTTCCATAGTGGCCGCTATGAAGCGGTCGCCTCGCGCCGTAAACGGTGAGATCGACGTTGGTATCGCCACGCACGCCAAAGACCACTTGCTTCAGACCTGATTGATGGACTGGTCCGTCGCAGATGAGCCAGGCATCCGCCTCCAACAGTTTCTGATGGCCGCGAATAATGTCGCCGAGATGTGAAGATCCAGCCTCCTCTTCGCCTTCAAAGAAAAACTTGACGTTGGAAGTGGGGGCAAGCCCCTGGGCTTTCAGTGCGTCGACTGCGGTCAGAATAGCCATCACCCCGGCTTTGTCATCAGACGCTGAGCGAGCGTAAAGACGCCATTCAGGGTCGATTTTCTCACCTGCCTTCGGCATCGTCAGAACAGTACCGCCGGCTTCCAGGGCGGCCGAACGCAGCGTGGGTTGCCACGGCATAGTACCTGACCATTGTTTAGCATCCGTTGGTTGTCCGTCGTAATGCGCGTAGAGAATGATAGTCCTCGGGGCTCCAGGAACTCTCCATTCGCCGTAAACGGCGGGCGGGATAGTTGAATTGCCGGCTTCCAGAAGCCGCGGCTCAAGTCCGCGGCGCTTCATCATTTCTACAATCAAGGCCGCATTCCTGCGGATATTAACGTGATCGCTGGCGACGTTCGGAATGGAAAGCAACGTCACAAACTCTTCAAGGATGCGGTGTTCATTGGCGACCCGGTAATCCTTCACTTTGCTCTGCTGGGCCGCAACGGTCCAACCCGTGCTGCTTATTGCGAGCAAGCTCGCCATTAGAAAGTTGATTAGAAGTATTTTCCTTGGTTTCATGAATGATGGAGGCACTTTGCGTTGGTGATTTTCTTTGGTTTCGTGTTCGCGTTTGTGGGTAAAAATCGATCCACGATCAGATGCCGCACGAAAAAGAGAATGTAGCGCCAATTGAGAGACACTACCCGACTTCTATTACTGCAATGGAGACTGGGGTTGAAAGGCTTCGTCATCTGAGGTTGCAGGTTTAGTCGGATTCACATGAAGCTGCGGAGAATCCGAGCCGAGAAAAAAGTGGCGGCCCGAAGGGTTCGCGACTGGGTCGGGATCTGCATTGCAATGATAGGAACTTTGTGCGGCTCCCGATGATGATCGGTTATTGACTGCCATGGTCAGAAAATAACCATAGAGCTTTGGTTTGCTCGAATTAAAACGGGCATCGAGATGACCGCCCGCAACCAACTCTTCGAAAGTTCCATAATCGCCAGAGTTAGTCAAACTGTAAGCCGTCTGGGCCTGCCCGATTGAGCGCAGGGTTGAAATCGCCACGCCCTCATCAACGCGTCGGGGGCTGTCCACTAAAGTATCTGTGTATTTCTGGCATGCGAGGGAGCCGCAACCCGCAAAAAAGAGAAACCCGGCCATCAGTAATCTAACCATAGGCACTCCTGTAAGACCGCCGCGAACCTGTTAGCCAAATCCTGAAAGGATCAAAGCCATGATAACGCCAATTACCGGCTCTCCGCAGCAAAATTTGATTTAAAGGATAGCTCCACTACTGCAGCCGATGATAGTGCTGAACTTGAGATTCTTGCCACAAATCACGGTCGGCGGTGTTTTCACTTTGAATGGTAAAAATATAGATTCGAGGTAATCGGTTTATGTCAAAGAAAATATGGATGCGCTCCGTCATTAGCCTGGCAATGGTCATTAGTTTGGCTTTGGTAACTTGGGTGACAAGTTCTAATGCCACTGCCCAGAACGTGATCACGGGCGATTGGACGGCCTCACTTCAGGACGACTCGACCAAAATCAATCTGAACTTTGAGCAGCGCGGCGAAAAACGCGGCAAGCATCAGATGGGTCAAACCTTTGAGCTCACCGATTTGCAAGGCTTGACCCGCGAACAGGCATTGAGTGGGGGCACTGTCAAATTCAACCTCGTACGTGAAGCCGGAAGAATTGAATGCGAAGGCAGTTTTCAGAATGGCAAGGGTTCGGGCACGTTTCGTTTTACAGGAAACCCGAGTTTTGTTTCGGCAATGAAAAGCCGCGGATTTGATTTCGAAGAGAATTCAATCTCCAACGAGGAACGCCATTCTGAAAACAGACTTTTCGCGGCTACGACGTTGAACGTTACCACGGCTCTGGCCGATGACTTGTCCTCCGCGGGTTTCGGTAAACTCCAGGTCGAGGATCTTTTCAAGGCCGCAATCTTCAAGATCGATTCCAAGTTCATGCGCGAGATGAAAGCGAGCGGGTTTGCTGACCTGGGAATGGAAGAATTGGTCAAAGCCCGGATTTTCAAGATAGATGCGGAGTTCGTTAGGCAAGTAAGCCAAATGGGGTTCGATAAAGAACCGTTCGAGAGCCTCGTCAAAATGCGAATCTTCAAGATCACGCCCGAGTTCATAACTGAAGTCCGCAACGAGGGATTAACGAACCTGGCGATCGAAGAGATCGTAAAACTACGGATTTTCAAAATCGACAGCGAGTTTATTCGGCAGGCAAAAGCTGAAGGGGTGCCGCTCGAAGTTGAAAGACTCGTGCAAAGGCGCATTGGCGTTGCGCGCAATTAATCGGAAGACGGTGTCCTAAATCTGTAGGGGCGTCCCGCCATGGGCGCCCCATCATGGCATCATCCGTAGGATGTTACTAGTACCAGCGCACGATGGGCGTCAATGGAGGGACGTCCCCTACAGATTTAGGATACCACCCAGGCTCTCAGACGGGGTTTTGTTTCCCAATCTCCTTATAGCGAAAACAACTGAAATCGTGGTCATTGACCAAACCAACGGCTTGCATGAAAGCGTAGCAGATAGTTGAGCCGACAAACTTGAAGCCTCTGTTCGCCAGCTCTTTGCTTAGCGCGTCCGAGAGAGGTGTACGCGCGGGAACGGGTGTTCCACGTTTCCGTGTTAGCGGCCGATTATCGACAAAGCGCCACAGGTACTCGTCAAAACTGCCAAACTCATGCTGCACTGCAATGAATGCCCTAGCATTCTGAATTGCGGACGCAATCTTCAGACGGTTCCGGATAATGCCCGCATTGTCTAAGAGTCGCTGCACCTTACGCGGGTTATATTTTGCCACTTTCGTCGGGTCAAAGTTATCAAACGCCGCGCGATAGTTATCACGTTTTTGCAAGACAGTTTCCCAGCTGAGTCCCGCCTGGGCACCTTCAAGAATCAGGAACTCAAAGAGTAAGCGATCATCATGCAGCGGTACGCCCCACTCCCGATCATGATACGCAATCGCCAGATCAGTTCTGGGCCAGGCGCAACGTTTCAGCATGTTGATTATCTTAACAGTGAGAACGGAGAAAGGTAGAAAGGGGGAAGGGAGAAACGGAGGGCTCTCCCTGTCTCCGTTTCTCCCTTCTCCGCGTCTCCCAGTCTCTCCGTTTCCTAACTCTTACCCAGGCGGCCGGCCAAACTTGCAACCACCGTCACCAGTTCACTGGCTTCCACCGGTTTGGCAACGTGCGTGTTGTAGCCGGCCATAATTGCTCGCATGCGATCTTGCACTCGCGCGTAGGCCGTCAGAGCAACCGCAGGAAGTCGTCTTTCCCGGCCTGATTCCCGCTTGCGCACCTGGCGAATCAACGCGTAGCCGTCAGTTTCCGGCATGCCGATATCGCTAATCAACAAATCGAACTGCGAGTGTTCGAGGGCAGTGAGCGCTTCGGCGGCGCTGGTAACTCCAGTAACCCGGGCGCCACGCTGAGTGAGATCCATTGCGAGCAGATCCAACGTGTCTCTTTCGTCATCGACGACGAGGATACGTAGATTTTCCAGACTGGGCGGCTCCGGTTCCGCCGAGTCTTTGAAGCTCGCAATAGCGCCGGCGAACGCTTCGGGTCTGAGTGTGCCACTGGGTAGCCGAAGCTTTACAGTAAAGATTGCGCCAAGACCGTCAGTGCGGTTCTGGGCCGTAATAATTCCTCCGTGAAGTTCTACCAGATGGCGAACTATCGCCAGACCAAGGCCCAGACCGCCATGTGTCCTGGTGGTGGTGCCATCGGCCTGACGGAATCGCTCAAAGACGTGCGGCAGAAACGCCGGATCAATTCCAGGACCACTGTCAGTCACCTGAATCTGCACATGGGCGCTATCGTAGCTTAGGCGGACCTCCACTTTTCCCTCACTCGGCGTGAACTTCGCGGCATTTGAAAGAAGGTTCCATACGACTTGCTGCATACGATCGGCGTCTCCGGGTACGATCCGCAGTCCGGCATCGATAATCGTCTCAATGTTAATCGCCTTCGCTTCCAGCGCCGGCCGTACCGCGTCGAGAGCCGCATCAACCACCGCGACCAAATCCACCGGGCCGAGATTCAGTTGCAGTTTGCCGGTGATCACTCGCGAGACGTCGAGAATGTCCTCGATGATCTGTTTCTGTGACCAGGCGTTGCGCTCGATTACTTCGAGAGCATGGACCGCGCTGTCCTCATCAAGTCGTCCAGACTTCAACATCCGCGACCATCCAATTACCGCATTTAGTGGCGTACGCAACTCGTGGGAGAGAGTAGCGAGAAACTCGTCCTTGAGACGATTCGCCTTCTCCGCGTCGGCCCTGGCTGCCCGTTCGCGTCCAAGCAGCTCGGCGCGTTCGTCCTCGGCCCGCTTACGTTTCGTAAACTGGCCAATCTGACCGCCGATACTCGCCGCGAGCTTTAACAGTTCATCGTCCGGATCCCTGATCTCCCTGCTAAAAAAATCAAGCACTCCCAATGTTTCCTCGCCCAGAAGTATGGGAAAGCCAAAAGCGCTCTTGATACCTTGTTGCCGGGCTACTGCAGCACGCGCAAAGTTTGAGTCTTCGACGATGTAATCAATTCGAGAGGGCGCGCGTTGTTCCCAGATGCGACCGGGTAGATCCTCGCCTTTTTTGAACACAATACCACGCGAACATTTCTCGAATTCGCTGACCGCGGTGGGCGAAGTCGCATAGAAATCGACGCAGCGCAACACTTGTGCGTCGTTGTCTATAATCCACAAACCGCCGGCATCCCATTCAAGTCCCCTGCAGGTTACCTGCAAAATTCTGCGGGCGCTTTCAATAAAGTTAGTCGACTCAGTGAGTATACGAGTGACTTCGTACTGCAGTGCCAGCCTGCGCCGAGTTTGCCTGCGATTGGTGATGTCTCGAGTAAAACAGCGTGTATGTACGAACCGTCCCTGCTCGCGGAATACACTCGAATTAATGCGCACGTGTTTAATTGAACCGTCTTTGCAGCGGAGGCGAGCGCTATAGTCGTGTAATACTTCTCCAGCCTGAAGACGACTGAGAATGTCGTTAATGGCCTCCTTATCGACATGAAAATCAGCGATATTGCGTCCCACATACTCTTCTCGCGAGTAGCCTAGTAGATCGAGCTCCGCCTGGTTAACGCGAAGCACCGTCCCGTCATCGCCCACCCAATGCAAACCAATAGCAGCGTTTTCAAAAAAGTCGGTTAGCTCCGATTCACTACGCCGCAGTTCCTCTTCTGCTCGCTTTCGTTCGGTGACGTTTCGTTTGATGCTTACGTAGCAAATCGGATCTCCGGAGCCATCTCTGGTAGTGAAGGCAGAGAGTTCAATGTGCCTGATCTCACCCGTTTTGGTTTGGCTTTCTACCTCGCCGCGGTAGACCCCTTTCTGCGTCAGTTCGCTAGCAATCTCCTCAAAGGCCTCTCGACCCATATGGATAGCCGGAGGCTGGCCCAGGAGTTCCGCGTCCGAATATCCTAGAAGATCCCGGTGGGCCTTGTTCTGTTCTATGTAGTAGCCTTCAGGGCTGATAATTGCAATCGGCTCATTGGAGTGATTGAAGATTTCCCGGTAGAGCTCCAGACCGAACTCCGGTGCCTTTGAAGCCATCGTTCTAGCTGAGCTGAAACCTTTGGACATAGTTGCTGGCCTGTCGAAAAAACCGTCACGCGGGCGTGTTTGAGAGATTCTGCAGGCGTACTTAGACAAAACCGTCAAACTGCCCTGGAAACAACTGGCAAGATACGTGCCGACAAGGGTTCTATCTCTAAGGTAGGAGTGAAAACCAGAGAATTCTATTAAGGATTGAGAAGAACCGGCCCCGATAGCGTCTCGACACGTGGTCTTCCAGGGCCGGAGATTAGAGGGGAAACTAAAGGATTTCTATCAAGATTTCCGGCTTTCTTCTATCGTGATGGTGATAATGCTCCACACGGTAGACCCCGGAGTGATTGCATCTGGGACAAGTCATAGAGTAGCTGCCGTTCAGTTCTGATTCACCGTTATTCAGATCATGAAAGATAGGGATCACGCTCCGGCAGCTGGTGCAAGTGCTTACGAGATACCATCTTCCAGGTTCGAGTTTGACCGAGTACATAAAAACTCCTGGTAGAAACCAGCGGACGCATGGTGCGCTTAGGCCCGACGCAGGGCATTTTTTGGCAATGGTTTCCGCTTCTGTTTGTCCCGTCTGTCCGCTGTGGAACACACGGCGATAACCTCGGTTTGACTTGTCAGGACCTTCCGATGTAAAACACTTCGGATTCCTAACAACTCAATCATCACCTCGCTTACCTAAGTCTGGCAGGGCTGGATAATTCCCCCTCAGAATGAAAGAAGATTCACAATGGCATTACGTTTAGGAGATACGGCACCCGACTTCACTGCAGATACAACTGACGGCCCAATTAATTTTCATGAGTGGATTGGCAACAGCTGGGCAGTGCTTTTCTCTCATCCCAAAGACTTCACCCCCGTCTGCACAACTGAGCTTGGTTATGTGGCCAAATGCAAACCTGACTTCGATAGCCGCGGGGTTAAGGTCATCGGTTTGAGTGTCGATAAGACAGATTCGCACAGCAAGTGGGCCGAAGATATCAAAGAGACACAAGGCACAGCACTCAACTTTCCGATCATCGCAGACCCGGACCACAAGATCTCCGAGCTCTACGACATGATCCATCCGGAGATCAGCGATGTCTTCACCGTGCGTTCGGTCTTCGTCATCGGCCCTGACAAGAAGATCAAACTCATGATCACCTATCCAGCCAGTACGGGTCGTAACTTCGACGAGATCCTGCGCGTCATCGATTCACTTCAGTTGACGGCGCAGTACAGCGTGGCGACGCCCGTGAATTGGAAGAACGGCGAGGACGTGATCATTGTCCCGTCACTTTCCGACGAGGCGGCGAAGGAGAAGTTTCCGGGGGGATGGAAGGCGCCAAAGCCTTATCTGCGCATCACACCACAGCCGAATAAACCTACGGAGGAAACTGCCTCAGCGAAGTCGGCCCAATAGAGGAGGCCATTGCTGAATGCCGATTCTAGGTATTTGCAATTGCCAATCTTTAGAACTTGACGGCCTCACCGCCGCAAACCGAACGGAGAGCTTCCTAGCAGTTCGACTGCTTGTAGCCGTCCCTTGGAAGCTACCGCGGGCGGTAGTCCTTTGGTAATCAAATCGATAGAGCTCCTGTCTTGCTGGCAGGCAGCCTTACTTCTCCTCTTTCGGTAACTGGTGCATCGACAAACATCTCGCCGCCGAAGGCCCAGAAGATGGGCATGAAATCAGCGACCGCGGCATTTCCCTGAGCGGCCCGCCTTTTGAATCTGCGCGCACACAACGTTATGTCAGACCAGACTCTAACCAAACGCACTAGAGTAGCGATACTACTCGGAATCCTCTTAGCGTTTGGGTTCCTTGTTGCTGCCGTGGTCACCTTCATTCAAGAGGGAGACTGGCCCGCCCGACATGTCTCAGCCGGCTTCACAATTCTGGCTGTGATGTTCATTGCAATAAGGAGGCGAACACGTAGACGTTAACAAAGGATTCGGCGTTGGAGCTTTTGTCACTGGGAGCGCGAGCGATGCGACAAGTAGTTACAACTAGAAACGGTGGCGCTGACGTCCTTAAAGTCGAGGAGAAACCTGATCCGCATCCGGGTGCGGGTGAGGTCGTCGTAGGTGTGCGCGCCGCGGGTATCAATTTTGCCGACATACTCGCCCGGCAAGGACTCTATCCCGACGGACCGCGGAAACCATGTGTTATGGGCTATGAAGTGGCGGGGCTCGTCGAAGAAGTTGGCGAAGGTGTCGATCCGGACCTTGTCGGCATGGCGGTGGTGGCGATGACGCGATTCGGTGGACAGTCGGAAAAAGTGGTAGTACAGGAAAGGCAGTTGTTCGAAAAGCCTGACTCATTGACCTTTGAACAGGCCGCCGCCATTCCGGTCAACTATCTAACGGCGTACGCGCTGTTGGTGGCAATGGGCGGTTTGCGAAAAGGCGAGTCAGTCCTGATTCATAACGCCGGCGGCGGTGTGGGTCTGGCCGCACTCGATATCGCGAAGCATATCGGGGCCGTGACTTACGGCACCGCCAGTCCAGCGAAACACGACTTCCTACGCCAACGCGGATTGAATCACCCAATCGACTACCGCACGCAGGATTGGCTTCCGCTGCTGAAGAAGCTAACCGGCGACCGGGGCGTGGAGCTCGTTATCGATCCGATTGGCGGGTCGCATTGGAAAAAGAGCTATCAAGCGCTGAGACACACTGGCCGTTTGGGAATGTTTGGCGTCTCTGTAGCATCTGCCAATGGGCTGAAGGGCAAATTAAAACTACTTAAGGCCGCCGTGCAGATGCCCAGATTCCATCCACTGGGATTGCTCAATAAGAATCGCGGCGTATTTGGTTTGAACCTGGGCCACATGTGGCACGAGCCTGAAAAAGTTGTCGAGTGGGTGCAGGCGATAATGCATGGGGTCCAGCAAGGGTGGATTCGTCCTCATGTAGATCGTGCGTTTCCCTTCGAGCAGGCGGGCTCGGCCCATATGTACATTGAATCAAGGAAGAACATCGGGAAAGTTGTGCTCGTTCCCTAAGGCGAAGCCGACTATTAACGTCAGCCGTTAGTCATTCTTTTATTTTTCATTTCGCATTTGACATTTCTCACTGATCATTTTCTGATTTCATTTCGTGGTGCTTCGTGTTATCTCGTGGATCGTTTGCTTGAACAAGAGATGAGAACGATCCACGAAATCACACGAAC
Source organism: Pyrinomonadaceae bacterium (assembly GCA_046261995.1). Classification (GTDB taxonomy): domain Bacteria; phylum Acidobacteriota; class Blastocatellia; order Pyrinomonadales; family Pyrinomonadaceae; genus PSRF01. The sequence goes on along the minus strand of JBHENP010000004.1, from coordinate 48,400 downwards.
GTACACGAACAAGAAGTCAACACTTCGCGAATCCCAATGAGAAATGAAAATGGAAAATGGAAAATGAAAACACCTCATTACATTGGGTACCATTACTCCTGCGGTGATTAGCCTCTTCTGGATCTGACGAGCATGAACGAGATCACAGTCGAGTAAATCAGACCCAGGATCAGCGCGCCAAAGAACATTCCAGCATAAGCTGCCAGCGCCACTTGCCACATCGGATAGTTCTGGGCCAGTGCTCATTAGCCATCAACCTTGGGCCAACAAATAGAAATAAAATGAAGAAGAAGAGGCAGGAACTGATGCAGTACACCAGGGAAATCCCAAGACCTGTTTTTATTCCCTGTTTGAAACTCAACTCCTGATTTAGCAGCACGCGCTTTGATGCCCAGATATGGCCACGATTGTCGCAAGGTCGAAAAGGATCGGTCCCAGGACGTTGACTTTCGACTCCGGCGCCATTGGAAAAAGAAAATGGGTAACAAGAACCCAGAGTACAACCACGAGCGTAATTGACAGCCCATACTTTATCGCTAATTTCATAGTGTGATTCAGCCTTACAACCAAATAGGGTCGTTTTCGTTGCGGTTCCGATGAGACTGTTACCCAATCACCTCTTAGTTCTGTACTGGTGACTTGCCTTCTATTGAGGAGGCTGACCAGAGTCAGCAGAACTGAACTATTGCCATGCAGGTGTGACATTTCCCTCAGAGTCGTGCCAGTAGGGTGCCCATGCGAGACTTGCCAGCCTAACGGTGATGTTTGCTTTGGTTGGTTTTACGGTAAGTGATTCCAACGCTTCAGTTTGAGGATCGAAGGACTTCTCAATAGCTTCTGTTTCCGCTTTGAATTGCGCGTCAAGATCAGCCAGGCTCTGGTTGACGGAGACGACAGTCTCCTGTGCGCGGCCGACGTCTTGGGCCTCTTTCCTGGAACGCCCCACGCCGCGTGCAGCGGTGGTGGCTCGGCCGAGCGTCGTGAGACTGAGCGACTTGCGTCCCAAAAAGGATGAAAGCAAGGTCGAGCCAAATGATATTGCAGTTTGCATCTTTTCGCCCTGGGCTTGTTCGGCTTCGCGCTCCACAACTTGCTCCGCGCGACGCAGCTTTTCTTCCAGCGCCGCAATCTTCGGAGCATATTTTTGCCTTAGTCGCGCAACCGCTTCGTCACGATGTTCTCTTGCGGTCTGTTGCAGTCTCACGCGGAAGTCGCGTTCTGACTCATGAGGGTGTGAGATCTGTTTCAGTCGGGGACTGGTGAACAGTTCGAGCCTCTGATTGCGATAGAGCCAACCGGAGAAATCCTTCTGCCACGTAGCGTAGCTCTTTGCTTTTCCTGCCGCCGCTGGTAAATCCGCGAATTGCGCCTTCTCTGGTGTCGACTGCTCGAGATCCGCAACGGGCAGATCGACGATCGTCGCCTGTTCCCATTCCACCGGTATCACCCCATCCTTGATGGGAGCTACGGCCGTCAACTCCTCGGCGATGTCGATCTTCTTGTTGCTGAAGCGCACCTGCGCGGCGGAAAGTACGACCGGGTGATAAACCAGTCTGGCTCCGCTCGGGCCCTGGCTTCGAATCGGAATGAAGTATTGAGAGATTTCCGGCGGCAATACCGGACGGCCGAGGGTGGGAATTTGCTCAACGCTAGTTCTTGTGTTTTGCGATGAGGTGATCGAAGGACTCGGCGCGGGAGCCGCAGCTACACCTGCCGCCATACTCGCGGTTTGTGTGGCCGGCATCGCCATCGTTTGTGCTTTCACCGGATCCATCAGAGTCTTGATCTGCTTGCGGGTCAACGGGCCTCGCAAGTACGACATGGCCCAACGGCTTTGGAAAACCTCTGGCGCGACCTCGTGAACATTGTTCAACACGAAGATCCTGCTCTCGAGTCCTGCTAATATTTGTTCCATCTCCTGACGATCAAACCTCAAACCGGTACCGGCAGCCACACCTTCGAGTCCTTCCAGAACGCGGACCTTATCGCGCTCGGTTTGCAGTCGACCAATGAACCATGTGCCCGTATTCGAGAGTCCCTTGTAGTCCAGGTCCACCGGATTTTGCGTAACCAGCACTACGCCCAGACCAAATGCACGTGCTTGTTTGAGCAGCGTCAACAGCGGCAGTTTGGAGGGCGGATTGGCGACGGGCGGAAAGTAGCCGAAGATCTCGTCCATGTAGAGTATGGCCCGCAAGCTGTTAGTACCTGATTGTGTTCTCATCCACCCTAGACTTTGATTGAGCAATAGCGTGACGAAGAACATACGCTCGGCATCGTTCAGGTGCGCGATGGAAAAAATTGATATTCTCGGTTTTCCGTCCACCGAGTGCAGGATCTGCTGGACGTCGAGCGGGTCGCCTTCCATCCAACTTGCGAAAGCCGGAGCCGCGAGCAGGTTGTTGAGAGCCAGAGCCAGATCGAATCGATCCTTCGAAGGAAAGAACGAGTCGAGATCCATCACGCCCAGCTTGGTCATCGGCGGCGTTTGAATGTGCTGAATCAGGGCCGCGATGTCCAGATCGCTTCCAGCCATCCATACATAGTTGAGTATGTTTGAGAGCAGGATGTGTTCTCGGCTTCTGAGCGGATCCGCATCGATGCCCAGCAGACCAAGCAGGCTGGTCACCGTCGTGTTCACCCGCTCATGCATCAGCTCGTTGTCTTCCCGGATTGAAGGGGGAGGAGCAGCGAACGACTTTAGAATTGAGACCTGGATGCCTGCATTGCTGCCGGGCGTATAGACACGCAGGTCTGCCTTTTCTTTAAAGTGCTTGATTCGGGCGCCATCCTGGCCCCAGTCAGCCAGTCCCTGCTTCCAAAAGTCGGCTTGTTGGGCGGCGTATTCCGCAGCCGACAGGCCCTTCTTTTCGGCGTCTTCGTGGCTAATCCAGGGTGCGAAATCTGCCGCTTTTAGATCGGGAAAAGTCAGAAGCAGGTTGGCGAGATCGCCTTTGGGGTCGATGACGATTGAAGGAACACCGTCGATTGCCGCCTCTTCGAGTAGGGAGATACACAGGCCGGTCTTGCCGCTGCCAGTCATTCCCACGCAGACCGCGTGCGTGACGAGATCTTTTGAATCGTAGAGCAGCAAGCCCTCTTTCGGCTTTTTGTTCTTCAAGTCGTACGGTCGACCGAGATAAAACACCCCAAGTTTCTCAAAGTCCTGCATGTTGGATACCCTTCGATGTTTTGTTTGTCCTCAGTCCAGCGCAACAAGCTCTTCAGGAAGCATAGCAGCTCAATTTGACCGTGGATGTATATCATTACCTGGCTGCTGAAAGGGATAACAACCGCAGTATTATACGTCTGAATGGGAGTTTTTAAGACGACCTTAGGCGAGTTAATCAAAAATCATGATTCACGGAGAGATCAGCAATGGCTAATGCTGACGATCAGAAAGAACTTTTCGAGATTCTTTTCGCAATCGGCTTGAACGCAGTTTTCCTGGCACTGATCGCGCTTCTATTCTGGCCTCTGGGTCAGCTAGCCGTGACGTTTCGTCTAACGAAAGGTTACGTGATCTTATGGGCCGTCATTTTAGGGACTTTCGTGTTAATCAGTCGCCTTCATCGGTTTTTCCGTGTAGACATCTACACACATGCCAACGCTTTCGTGATCTCAAATCTTGTCCTCAGTTGCTTATTGCAAGCGGGATGGTCGGCCTTTGCAGCGCTTACCATCCAAGGCTTCGTGGTCAGTTCGCCCGCCTGGATCCTGTATATCGTCGGGGTAATTTCGTGTCTCGTCGCTTTCTATGCAGTATCTTCGTTCTACCAGGGGCATGTCTACAAATTCGTTAGTCGGCCTCTGGCATTAATCGCCTTCATAGTTTTCAGCGTATGGCCTGCCAGCGGCCGTGTCATATATGGCTGGTCCTTTGATTTTTTTGAAAACGCAGCTAGTTAGAACAGACTCCAAACGGATTATTTCGAATGCCCTGGTTCGTCCCACAGTGCCCCGTTGAGGCAGAAGACAAAGCGTGGATAGAAGAGTCCATGCTCTGGCTCATCGAGGAGTTTGGGGCTGATACGCTTCGTAGCACGTTGGTCATTCTACCCACGGATGAGTTCTTCCCTGACCAATTCTCCCGGACCGAAGATGACTTGCGAGCCCTGGTCTACCAGGTCTGCGACTACATGGATGTCGACCCGGAACATTTGGAACTAGACATCTTCACCGATGATGGCGGCGCGGTGTCCCGCGGCCTGCCCTCCTACGAATACTCACACAGCGGAGCAGCCGGTCATTACAAAAAGCGCCGTGGCAAATTTGTCATCAGCTTAGAGTCTTCTCAGATAGGCGATCCAATATGTCTAATTGCGACAATCGCACATGAACTCGGACATGTGCGACTACTTGGCGAAGGAAGGGTATCAGCCAGTTTCGAAGATCATGAGCCCTTAACCGATCTGCTGACGGTATTTCTCGGGATGGGGGTGTTTACCGGAAACTCAGTGTTCAGCTTCAGGCAGTGGACTGATGCCTTCTCCCAGGGGTGGCAAACCGAGCGCCGAGGCTACATGACAGAGGAGATGTTCGGGTATTCCTTGGCGGCGTTCGCGTGGATCCGCGGGGAAATAAAGCCCGCTTGGACAAAGTACCTGGAAGGCAACGTGAGCGCGTACTTCAGGAGCGGGCATAAGTACCTTGAAAAAACCGGGGAGACGCTATTGAAGAGAATATGAGGGCCAAACTAGTGAGTCGCCTTGATTGCGCGTGCGAGTGTCAGTTTGAACATAGTCCTGAAGCCTGACAGTATCACTCGACTACAGAACCCGAGCCGTAGCGACCGGATGCCTAGTTCATGTCCAAATGCGGTATTCATGATTGAGTGTGGGAGTCGGTTGCTACGGCCCGCGGTTCTGTAGTTGAGTATTGGGCCGGTGATTTAGAGTCAAGGCTGTCTGATAATGGTGTTCTGTGCCGAAACGACCTGCCATCGCCCGTGGTTTTTGGCGTACACCCTGGTGAAGCGAACCTGGCGCGTAAGAATTTCGCCGCCTTCACCTGAACGCTTGGTTGTTGACCGCCCGGTAACCACAGCCGACTCCCCGAATACCCTCACCATCACTTCATCGTTTTCAATCGACTGGATCGTGAATGAGCCGGCCTTCAGCAATTCCAGCAACTTCGCTTTGGTCGTAACCGAGCCGTCGGCATTTACGTTAATCCATTTGTCGGCCAAGAGACGGTCGTTCGCCGCTAAGTCATTCTTCAAAGTCGCCTCTCGACCTTCATTCTCAAGCCGGAGTATTAGCTGTTCGGTACTACCGTTGCCGGATTTATCCTTTGCTTGACCTATAACGACCGCGGACAGGGCAAAGACCAGGCTAACGAGAATGACAATTTGTCTCATCGTTTAAAACTCCTCAAAGAAATGGAAACCGCAAGAGCAGGTCTTTCGTGTTCCTTCGTGTGGTTTCGTGGATCGTTCTTCATCTTTGAGCCCAACAAACGATCCACGAAAAACCACTAATCATCACGAAATCAGTTCAGAATTGACCAATGAAAAATGTCAAATAATGTCAAATGACAAATGAAAAATACTGCCCTGCCACCTGCGCCGCCACCTACTTCGCAGCCTTTGGCGGCGTCTGCCAAAGCACGTTGATGATCTTCCACTTGCCGTCATACTTGGCCAGATGCATGTAGTCGATGCCCCATACGGCAGTCAGCTTCGCGCTTGCGGTTTGGTCAGAGATGTCATACACGACCACTTCCTTGGGTGCGTCCTTGGGAACGTGCCCGTCCTTGTTATACGTTTTTGATAGTTCCACCAGCTGGGGGAAAGTCATCGTGTGAGGGCTATAAACGGTGTCACCCTTCTTGATGAAAAAACCTCGTTTGGCCAGCTCAGGATGTATGCTTCTTTCAATCCTCGTAGGGCTGACTTCATATACGCCTTCAACGTAATCCATGACCGCCTGCTTGACTGCCTCCTGTTCCCCATTGGACTGTGCCGGAACGACGACCGGCACGGCCATGATCATGAATATGAGAAATAGAAGAGAGAGTATTTTCATTTTATGCCTCCACTGAATCGAATTTTGTAACAATCCCTAAAAAACTTTGGGTCAAAGAGGACCTACTAATCATCTTTACACAATGAGGTTTTGCACGGCCGCGTTCGAATGAGGGTATTTCTCTAGCTGGTACGAAGCATCTATTCCAAATGTTGCCCAAAAGCCGATCGTTAACGAAGAATCTGTACGAACCTATGTGAATCGTGCATTTGGTCCAGTCCTATGCCGAAGCCACGTCTTTTCGTGTTACTTCGTGTGTTTTAGTGGATCGTTGCAGCTTTGTTCCGTCCCAGCAATAAGCGATCACGAAATCACACGAAGTAACAGGAAAAAGACAGGCGAATCACTTCACTTTCGCTCGCTCGTCCTTTAGCTGCTTCTGATAAGCTCGCTCGGTGGCGCTAATGAAGCGGCGATAGCTTTGAGGATCGATAAACGGGTTCGTCTTTGTGCCCTTCTCTAAAAGAGCCCTCTTCTCGTCCAGAGCAAAGAATGATCCGTGCGGTGCAAGGAAGACATCCTATCGCAGCGTTTTCAACAGGGCGAAAGTATAGGCATAGTCCTCAACGATCTTGGGTAGGCAGAGTTGTTGAGCAGCGTGTAACCCGGGATGGTAGTGCTGCCCACAAACACCACGTCCAAATCTCGGCCCTCGTCGCGAACCTTCATGGTCCAGGTAGTGCATCCTTTGGTATGACCGGGCGTGAGGCGAGCTACCATCGTCACTCCACCGAGTTCAACCTTATCCTTGTCGCGCAAAATACGGTCAACCACAGCGGGCTCGAAATGGAATGAGGTCTTATCGCGCCACTGAAAGTCACTGCGTCCTCCATCCGAGATCAACTTCGCGTCGGCTTCGCTAATCATGAGTTTGGCGCCAGTCAGCTTCTTCAACTGGGCAAAACCACCGGCGTGATCGAAGTGAGCATGACTATTAATTAGCACTTTCACGTCTTCGAGCTTGAAGCCAAGTTGCTTTAAACTCTCCTGGATACGCGCCACCGTTTCGGGAAAGCCGCTGTCCATGAGGCTATGGCCCTGCGGAGTCGTGATCAGGTACGAGGCCACGCCTTCAACTCCGACATAGTAAATGTTTCGCACCACCCGGAAAGGTGTGACGGGACGGTTCCATGCGCGACGTTCGGCATCATCGACCTGGGCGATGGAAACGACTGCGCTCAAGAACAAGGTAGATATTGAGAGTAGGCTTTTGAATCGAAAGTATTTATGCATGAAAACGCTTTCCGAAGGTAGACGATCCAATTAACTGCATCATAGTTTAACTTTTGATGGTCGGATCTGAATTAACGATCATGATCTTCTGCCATATCTTACGCGAGAGTCCCGTCGTGAGCTCTTCCACCTCATTCACTGCGGCGAGGGCGACGGGGTCGTCGAACTTCTGCACATACAGTGCTGCCAGCTTTCCAATTAGAGAGAGCATTTCACTGCAATAGTCCAGGTATCTCACGATCTGAGCCGGCGTTAAATTCTGTTTCGGAGTAGTCGCTGGCTCCCGCATCGGAAACCGGTCCGGATCCTTAGTCAGCTGGTGCATGTCGATTACGTGGGCCAGGGCCCGCAGCTCATGAATGGCTTTGAGGGCGCGGCTCCGCTTGATTCGGACCTCGGACGTGATCAGAAACAGTATTGCGGCACCAACAAGAATAAAGACGTTAATCCCGGCTTCTGAAACCTGCAGCAGGACGACGAAATCAAATCCCTTTGACGGTAGGGTCGAATTTGCCACGACCAGAGCCAGCACACCAACAATAAAAGCAATTAGAACTCCTACTACGATTCGAAGAGACCTTTGCGGTTTAGCGATCCAGTCCGAACGTTGTTGGGATTCCCGGGCAATAGTCAGCAGCTCCTTACAGACGCGACCGAGCCCGGAGTTGGGAAACCGGTCATCGATTCTGGTACAGAGCCGTTCGATGGTCCCAATAATTTTCTCGGAGTCCAGGCTTCGGTACATGGAACTATGGTGTCATGCGATAAATTTGGAATTCGCAGAGTTGGAAGGGGCTTCACCCCCGCATCACTTTTGGGTTGGCGGCACCCAGCCCTCTGGCGCGTCGGGCCAGACTTCGTCAGGACTAACCGGGTCAGACTGCTCGGGTCCCAGCCGGTCCGGCCCAATCTCAGCAACGACGAAATTCTCGGGCGCCACCGGGGCTCCTGCGAGACGCCTAAGCATCGCCAATTGGCCCGCATGTGTCATGGCATCTGCTAATGGTCCCTGGATTAACTGTTCCGGGGACACGTCTTGTAACAAAGGCGTGCCGGCCTCCAGATGTCCGGCAAGGTCCTGCAGCATATCGTGGAAACGCAAGATCTCATGATGCAGTGACGGCAGAGGATCCGGCCGGTATCGACCCCCAACAAAAAAAGTGCGGGCATAACCAAGCACGCTCGTCATATGACGAACGAGTTCGGCGGGAGTGCGCACTCCGCCGGCAGCTCTGAAGGAACCGAACTCGCTCGGGGCGCCCCGCAACGCTTTCTGAGTACGATAGGCAAGCGCGCCCAGGAAATGTTGAAGCAACGCTCTCTTGTCATCCATAGGGATCTAGTTGAATTGGGAGGTTCAAACCCCCGCCTTCATGACCCATCGATCGCTTTAAATTTCTCACAGCCTTCTTAGAAACCTCGCATTGTTATTTCGTCGCAGATTGTAACATTTGCTCTCGGGAGCTTGTCAGAACCTCGAGCGGTAGAGAACGTGTGAAAAATGCAACGGAGTGTCAATTAAGTCTGACGCGCGTAACACCGCGACTGGCTACAGAAACAATGAGATATCACTCAACTACAGAACAGGAAGCGGTAGCGACCTGGCCGTTGCCACAGACTCAAATGTGTTAGTGGTACGGAGACGGCCAGGTCGCTACCGCTTCCTGTTCTGTAGTTGAGTGCATGTCTCAGAGGGTAATGTTTTCGGCCACTATGTTTTTCACGCCGACCCGACGCTCCCGCGTTACGGTACTGACTTTCATGACACTCCTTGCGTTTTTTCACACGGTCTCCGTGGCGAGTGGGTTGTATGAACCCAGTTGAGACCGGATGATCGGGCACTGACAACACCATCGACGATTGCAATGCGTTCTTTGACCCGGTCGCTACCGCCCCCGTTGTGCAACTGAATAGCCTGAAAATTTAACAGGGTTTTCTAACGACGCGCCGGACCTGCAGAGCTGACAATTATCGGGTGCCCAAAGGTTGAAATCTTGCCGGACGAGAGCTACCAAAGGTATTCCTCGAGTCGCGAAGTAATCAATAGCCTGGTTCCCGAGGACAAGGAGCGTCCCGACAACTACCGTTTGGGCACCAGCAGCTGTCAGAGCCGCCGCAGTCGCCCGTACGGATGATCCGGCACTGACAACATCATCGACGATTGCAATGCGTTCTTTGCCGACTTGCCGGCGCAATTCTGGCGGGAGTTGGTACTCTGCGGCGAAAAGTGGCCCTCCACTTTTAGTGGGAACCTGTTGAGTGTAATAGAAGCGAAGGCCCATCTGGGTCGCGACAGCGTGGGCGAGGAAAGCGCCGCCGAGAAGCGGCCCGCAAACAGCCGAGATGGAATAAGACCGAAACAAGTCTGACAGAGTGGTTATCTGAAGCGTCAGATCGTTAGGGGTAATGAAAAGCGCATCAAGGTTGAACCAGAGATCCGTGTGGTAACCGGACTCGAGCAGAAAATGACCACGTCGAGCGGGCAAGCTTATCAGGACGTCGTCGGTCATTGGTTCTACAGTTCAAGGCGCTTCGGCGATCGCGTACTCGAACTCGTACGAATGCTTTCCGTCGGCGATCACGATCGACATCCGACCGGAGAGACCCCTTAATTCTCCTGTGCCGGAATCTGGTACCACCGTGACACTGAGTTGCGGTGCGCCGCGTGTCATGGTGCCACTATGCTGAAGCGCGAAGGTGCCGTTGCGACCGTGGAGTGTGCCGTTGACCTGCTCCATCGCGACGTAACCGGCCGAACCTTCGACGGCGGTTCCGACCGCGAGCAGCTCAACCTTGCTGCTCCCCTTGAGATCACCCTGGAACTGTTTGTCGATCGACATCCTGCCGATGGCCGGGCCCGCGGATTTATCAGCGGGTGTATGCGGAGTCACCTTAACTTCAAAAGTTCCGCTTGCACGAGTGGTCACGCCTGCCTCCTTCTGGACGGTGCAGGAACCCGCGCCGGGGTCTGTGGGTATACGTAAAAACCAAGGGTAAAGGAAAGACTGGCACCCAGGGCTAAAAACTTTCGCCCTCGAAATGGGTTGTTCATAATTGTTCCTGTAGGGAATTTGCCCTGGCGAGACTCCAAGCGACTAATGCTTGTTACCTCTTACTCTGGGAAAAGGAAGCGACTCTAAACTCCCGAGCTCCTGTTTGTCGATGAAATCTCCAAGAATTTGTACGTTGGATCCCGTGACGTTTAAGAAACGGACACCGAAGCCGAGGCGGTCGACCTTGTAGACTACTTCGCCCTTCAGTTCCAACCTTTCATCAGAAGGCAGGTGCAACTCAATTTGAATAGTATCCCCTTCGGGAACCTGAGTAATTCTGGAGAGCTTATTCACGGACATTTGCTCAGCTGTCAAAATAAAGCATCCGTCAGTGCCCAGATCCGTGATTTTGCTGTCCTGTGAGATCTCAAGTATTCCACCTGACTGAGAGATTGGTAGAAATACGCTTAGCCTGTCTTCGTTCCTTCATCAGCGGGGTCTTTATAGTTCGGATATTAATTGTGATGCCTCATAGACGCATACTAAGGCTACCTGCGCTTGATAACAAACTGCTTCGTACGTCGGAGAAGCGTCCAGGCATATGTTTCGACGACGACGAGCATGCATACGTTGAGCGATATCTTTTCAAGTCAAAAGAACTACGCCCAGGAGTAAAGTGTTTTTTGGAACGTTTCCATTGGCCGACGTCATCTACGCGTCCGCTTATCGGACGACGGTTTGCGACTTTCCCTAAAAGGTCGTCGGCACTCTTTTTGCTATCGATTTGGCACTCAGCACACTATACTCGCCAAAAATTAACACAGGGGGGAATATGAAGAACAATACTTTGAATACCAGCCATGTAACGGAATTGTTGTACCAGGCGCTCGAAACCGAAAAGGGCGGCGTACAGATCTATTCGACCGCATTGCGCTGTGCTCTGAACGAAGATCTGAGAGAAGAGTGGAACGAGTACCTCGAGCAGACCAAGGAACATGTGCAGATTGTCTCAGACGTTCTTAAGGGAATGGATCTGGATCCGGAAGTGGAAACGCCCGGTCGAAAAATCGTCCGTCATATCGGAGATTCTCTGGTTCAGGCAATGGAGATGGCATTAAGAGGACCCGACCTTGCGGCGGCACAGATCGTGGCCGCCGAATGCGTAACGCTGGCTGAAACCAAGGATCACCTTAATTGGTCGCTGATCGGGGAGCTTACTAAGAATTCAAGCGGCGACGCGGCTGAAATATTGAAGGAAGCTTATGCCCAGGTAGAGCCGGAAGAAGACGAGCATCTGTATCACACCGGCGGCTGGACGCGCGAGCTTTGGATCGAAGCACTGGGAATGCCAGCGGTATTGCCGCCACCTGAGGAAGAACAGGACGTAGAGACAGCCATCGAAGCCGCGGAAGCGAAAAAATCGCGAGCGACGAAAGCATAAATAGACAGCAAGCGAAGACGCAAAGGACGCCGGCATATGTCACTACCGCCTGCGTCAGCAGCTCTGAAAAAACTGAAACGATCGCGGACACCACTCAAGGAACAGGAATTCGCAGGTTGGGAAGGCCGTTTTACCCCCGCTTGTGTTGATAACGCTCAACGCAGATTGCCCGGCATGGTGGGGAGTACTTCAGGAAACGAATCAGAGGCTTGAACGCAACGCATCAGCGGGGGTAACCGCCCTTCCCAACCTGCGAATTTCCGAATGTTGATCGTGTTCAGTTCAGCGTGGCCGGGACTCCTGGAAAAATATTGATAACGTGCATAGGGGGGACGATGACTACAAGGAAAGTGACCAAAGAAAAAGACAAAGCGCCGGCGAACAAAGCGGCAAGCAAGGCTAAGGAGCAGCAAAACGAGGCGCGGATAGACGCTAAGCTTGATCCGAGAAACAACGACACCAAGATAGATGATCTGCAAAAGAATACTGAGGAGAGCGCCGGCGAATTCCTTACTACCAATCACGGCGTGCGTATTAACGACAATCAGAATTCGCTTAAGGCCGGAGAGCGCGGTGCGACCTTACTCGAAGATTTCATCCTGCGCGAGAAGATTACCCACTTCGATCACGAGCGGATTCCTGAAAGAGTAGTTCATGCGCGGGGCTCGGCGGCCCACGGTTATTTTCAGGTATACGAGTCGATGGCTCAGTATACAAAGGCAGGATTTCTGCAGGATCCGGCGGTCAAGACGCCGGTATTCGTGCGCTTCTCGACGGTTGCGGGTTCTCGTGGTTCGACCGACCTCGCGCGCGACGTACGTGGTTTCGCAGTCAAGTTTTACACCGAGGAAGGAAACTTCGACCTGGTCGGCAACAACATCCCCGTGTTCTTTATTCAGGACGCGATCAAGTTTCCCGACCTCGTCCATGCCGTCAAGCCGGAACCTCACAACGAGATTCCACAAGCAGCATCAGCGCACGACACCTTCTGGGATTTCATTTCGCTGATGCCGGAATCAATGCACATGATTATGTGGGTTATGTCGGATCGCGCTATCCCGCGAAGCTTCCGCATGATGGAGGGTTTCGGCGTTCATACCTTCCGGTTCATAAACGAAAGAGGAAAGGCGCGGTTTGTTAAGTTTCACTGGAAGCCACTCTTGGGTTTGCACTCAGTTGTCTGGGACGAAGCGCAGAAGATTTCCGGAAAAGATCCCGACTTTCATCGCCGCGACCTTTGGGAAGCCATTGAGAACGGCGATTTTCCCGAATGGGAATTTGGCGTGCAGATTGTCGAAGAAAAGGACGAACACAGCTTTGATTTCGATTTGCTTGATCCGACAAAGATTATTCCTGAGGAGATCGTCCCCGTTCGTCGGATTGGAAAACTGACCCTCAACCGCAATCCGGATAACTTTTTTGCGGAGACCGAACAAGTCGCTTTTCACGTAGGCCACGTCGTGCCAGGAATTGATTTCACCAACGATCCGCTGTTGCAGGGTCGCCTATTTTCATACTTAGACACGCAATTGCTCCGGCTGGGTGGTCCAAACTTTCACGAGATTCCGATCAACCGTCCAGTGGCGCCGGTGCACAACAATCAGCGCGATGGCTTCATGCGCCAAACAATTAATCGTGGCCAGACCAGTTACGAGCCGAATACTCTTCGCGGAGGCTGTCCGTTTCAAGCCGGAGCAGATATGGGCGGCTTCACAAGCTTTGCCGAAAGAATCGATGCCCAGAAAATTCGGGCCCGCAGCGCGAGCTTTTTCGACCACTTCAGTCAGGCTACGTTGTTCTTTAACAGTCAGACGGAGCCGGAGAAGGGACACATTATCCGGGCACTTCGGTTTGAGCTGGGGAAGGTCGAGACACCGGCTATCAGAGAGCGCATGCTGGGTCTGCTAGCGCAGGTGGACAAGGGTCTTGTTAATAGTGTCGCGGAAGGCCTCGGCTTAACGGTGCCGGCCAAGCTCGATAAACCAATGAACATGAGCATTCCGGCCGATGGTGATCCGAAGAAGTTTCAACCAAAACGCGTTCCCCAGGCAATAGAAGTTTCTCCGGCACTAAGCCAGGTTAATAACCCCAATTTCCCGAAGGATTCGATCAAGACTCGCAAAATAGCCGTCCTGCTCGCAGATGGATTCGATGACGTTGCGGTGGCGGAAGTGAATAAGGCGTTGCTAACTGCCGGTGCGACACCTAAGACAATTGCGCCGCGCCTCGGAGTTGTGACGGGAGCCAATGGTGAACAATTTAAAGTGGACTTTAGCTTTCTCACCGGCTCATCCGTGTTGTTTGATGCCGTTTACATTCCTGGCGGGGATGCAAGCATTGAAGCGCTCAAACAGGAAGCTGAGGCTGCGGAGTTTGTGAATGAGGCGTACAAACACTGTAAGCCGATCGCTGCCAACGGCGCCGGAGTGGGGTTCCTGGCCACTTCGCTGGCTGGAAAATTCAACGAGGCGGAAGAGTCGGGAAATCAGGCGTCGGTAAATGAAGGCGTCGTGAGTAGTCGTGATGCTGCCATAAGCAACGTGGCCAAATCGTTTATCGAGGCCATCGCGCAACATAGATATTGGGAGCGGGAGAACAGTCAGCAATAACTTCAGGGGATTGGTAACTGGCAAATGTCAGGAACCAGACCCAATCAACCTCAGGTTGCAATTAGTCTTTGGTATTTCTACTTTGAGCTTCGATCCTTGAGTTACGACGTCGCAGGAGACAGAGACCAAAGGCCAAAGGCGAAGGACCAGAATCATAGCCTGCATGCTTCTGGCCCTTCGCGTGATCTACCGCCTTCCTCCATCGTGTGGAACAAGAATGTTCGTAGACGCGGTTGCGGTATTACCCGCCAGATCCGTGATCGTTGCCACCACAACGTATAGGCGACCATCAGGGTCATTTCCGTTTCGACGCGCTTCCACTCCGAGTGTGTCGCTCCAGGCACTGGAATTTCCCGAAAGCGCCCTGACCGGAATACCGAGGGGCAACCCGTATTCATCCGTAACGACGTAACTCACACTTGCCAGACCTGAAACTGAATCAGCACCAGTTCCGTTGATGGCAACATTTTACAGTGTGACCATTAGGCGGCCAGATCTGAGATGGGGTTGCAGTCAACGTGATGGTTGGCGCGATCGTGTCTACTTTCAGCGTAATGCTCTTGGCAGTTTCCGTGTTGCTCGCCTGGTCCGTCGAACGATGGAGGATTGTGGTTATCCCTTCGTTTTGGACCACAAAGCTTCCGCTGTAGGGCTGCCAGGTGGCGCCACCGTCAGTCGAGTATTCTGTCGAAGCGACACCAGCGCAGTTGTCGATCGCGCTCAAAGTGACCGTGGGCCTTGTTTTGAACCAGCCATTCTGTCCATCAGGTAAGGCGGGTGCGAGCGCTACGGTTGTTTCTGGAGCGAAGTTATCGAGCGTGGCATTGGCGACCAATCCTGGCGTTACGTTGAAGCAGTAGTACAACGATTCGACTCGCGCTCGATATGGGCCCGCCGCCAAATCGACAGCGCCAAAAAAGCCACCGCCGTCCGTCTTCGTTGTACTTATCGCATGAGTATCAAGGTTTTCAATTGTCACCGAAGCTGTGTCGAGCGGTGTGTTATCGGCACGCCGAGCATCGCCTTTCACGTGTCCGACAGTTGGCGCCAGCTTCCAGGAGAAACCTGGAATCAACGCTGGATCGCCGAATACTGGCGCCATTCCCGCCGGCTCATATAGTGTCATTCCGTTAACCGACTTGCCAGTGGTTAACCCTGCCGCAAACTCTGCGAATGGTCGAGCCGGCGTGGTAGCTGGAGGAATAGCGAAAGGATTGTTGGTGACCGCAATATTGCTTGTCGCCTGAGAAGAAAATGATTCCGCTCAGGTTCA
Source organism: Pyrinomonadaceae bacterium (assembly GCA_046261995.1). Lineage (GTDB taxonomy): Bacteria > Acidobacteriota > Blastocatellia > Pyrinomonadales > Pyrinomonadaceae > PSRF01. Next base: position 32,825 of record JBHENP010000004.1, on the reverse strand, counting down.
TGCCCGCGGCCGGCGTAACTGTTCTTCGCGTTTGCCGGAGCGTTCCTTCAATAGCATTGAGGAAAGCGCCTTGCCCCATCACTCCGGCGCGGTTGTAGAGATGTCCCCGCAACCACGAATCCCATTGGTCATACTGCGGTCTAACGGTCGCGGTGTGTTCTGCTTTGTAGACCATCGGCATAGCTATATCGATGATGCCTTCCTGGGTCCATGACCGCCAATCCTGATACACGCGCCAGTATGCCTCGGCAGAGTTCCACGCTGCTTCGGTGGATCCGATCCCGCCAACGCAATGAGCGCAGCCGAGACTTTTAGGTTGGGTCTAATTGCCAGAGAGTTGAGGTAGACTCGCCGCACCACATTCGACACTTGATCGCGTCGCCACTGGTTTCACTGCGGGTTATTTTGTGCTGGCGGCGGGGAGCCGAGAGGAATGTCGAAGTGTCGCTGAAAGCGTTCAATGCTCGTCGTGTTGTACCCGATGTTAGTGCCGGTGGAAGGTGTCTGGCCGGTAATGCCGATTTCAGGATAACGAATTCGATCAAGGTGCAACCCATCGATATCGTAGTTCTGGACCAGGTGATTAAGTACGTCAACCGTGTACTTGGCGGCATCCGGATGACCAAAGTCGACCCAGAAGTCACTCCCGAAGCGATGGCCCTGGTAGGTAATGCCGCCGCCATCGGGCAATAAAGTACGCGTCAACCAGTTGTTAGGCCCGGGAACAATAGTGTTAGTCGCCGCATTAAAGCCCCCGTGAAGGTTGAAGGCGTGGTTAGGATTCTCGGGAGGAAAAAGGTTAGGCGCGCGTCCCCAGATCGCGCTCATGATGACAAAAGCGTGGACCTCAATGCCCTCAGCATGAGCAACGTTAATAATGTCCTGAAGCGGATCGAAACCTGGTTGAATCGGCGTTCTGTCTGCTCGTGGTTCCAGAGAGTTGAGATACCAGGAGTCGCCGCGACGTCGTACCTGCACGAAGACAGCGTTGGCTTTTGCGGCCTTGGCATTGTTGACCACAGTGACTACATCATTGTGGTTATTCAGAGCAGTATTGAAAGTATCTACCCAAAACGCGCGATACTCGGTTCTTACCTGAGCATTTACGACATTCGATACAGATAAGGTGGTAAGCACGATGAGGAAGAATGCAAATGGGCGACAATACTTCCGTCGAGAGGGTTTTTGAGTAGTCATAGTTTTACAAGTTCGAACCAGGTTCAGTTTTTTGCGAAGAGCAGCAGCAAATCTACCCGGCTGTAATTACTTGTCAAGAGTATTAGTTTTGTTGATGGGAAGGGAAGTTTGGTTAGCGACGGTTTGAGTGCGCATCGCCACCGCATATACGACGTTGGCCTCAACTGAGTGCACATCTGAGTGTCGAATGAAATCCAGGTTCTCTCGCCGAACCCGCTCCCGACCGTCCGCATCCAGCTGCTCAACAGTCCCCGGTAACCGTGCGAAGAATCATAGGCAAAGGCGATGCAGATGGATTTGCATCAACTTCAGCAGGGAAATAGTAAACGCGCAGAATTTTGCCATGACGAAACTCATAGACGGACAAACTTGTCTGTGACTTCAAACCACTTTTTCCAGACCAGGTAGCGCGCTCCATTGCCGTCACCCGACTCCCCGACTTCTCCACCCACTCCAACGACGATTTGCACGAAGGGCAACGGCGAAAATATCTCTCCATGCTCTCCCGCAGCGCTTTCTTTCCTTCAGTCTCGATAGTGACTTTCGCTTCGTTTACGGTTAACCACTGAACGTTCTCGTCCACGGCTCCCAGCATTGCTTCAATATTCCGGTTATTGAAAGCAGCCACGAATTCCCGCACATTTGCCTCGTGGTCAGCTTGTGCGTTTACGCTGGTTTCCAGAGTGACTGTAATAGCCGCCCCAAGAGCGATCACAAGAACTGCGAGCCATAACTTTGAATCGTTCTTTGTTCCGTCATGATGATTATTCATACTAAGCCATCTCTGCTCATAGTATTAGGGTTGCGGACTGGTATTAGGGTTGCGGACTGCAGCGGTTACCACGCGTGGTTGGTAGGCCTCGCTTACTACAAAGGACACTATCGCTCATCCTGCACAACCAGACTTACTGTTGTGAATTAGATCCGCCCGGCTTCTGACTGCCCATCCCCTGTTCATCACTCGGTTTCTCGCTACCCATCCCTTCTTTGCCAGATCTTCCAGCACCCATATTTCCACCGCTTGTACCATAGCCGCTCGCTTGTTCGTCTTGATCGGTGTCACTGCTCTCTTCCTGCTTCTTTTTCTCTTTTGCTTTGTCTTTCTGATCTGCCATTGTTTCTGTCTCCTTTCTAACTGAGTAAGACATCTGCCGTGTTGAGCGCGTTGCGAGAGCCACGCTCTAAATCATATAGAATTCCCACGCAATACGATCAGGGTCCTTGAAGGCGACATACCGTTTGCCGAGTGTTTCGTCGAGCTTGACGCCTGTATTCTCCACACCCGCCTCTGTAAGCGCGGCAGCCACCCTCTCCAGTTCAATATCGTCTTCGCAGCCTAACGCTATGTGATCGAGTCCGACCCGGTGCGGATTAAACTTGTCCGCGCTATCCGTATCGGCTACGGGTCCACGCACACCGAATGCCGTCTTACCTGCAATGAAGAGGAACAATTCAGGAGTTTCCTTAATGATCGAGAAGCCTAGCGTCTCGTTATAGAAGCGCTTTGAGCGTTCTAAGTTCGTGGAGCGCAGGGCCACGTGGTGCGCACCCGATGTCTTGATGTTGATGCTCATCCCATCTCACTTTCTGTTGTATAGATTTACTTTTCTGTTTGACACGATACAGCAGGCAAGCAACTTCACCAACGGATTACGATTGTTGAGGTGCTCGCGTGTCATTATCTGTCAGACTGCGCTGGGACCGAAAGCGCTGTCCAAGTCCTGCTGTAGAGTCTCTACGGACGCATCGAAAAGCTCGACATCCCTCATTTTGTAGTTCGCACGTAGTTGTACATTTGAAGGTTCAGGAATGATCTCGGCGCCTGTTGATTCAATCCGAATAGGTTTTTTCGTGTCGGACCAGCGGCTGAGCCGAAAGGCCATGGAGGGGAAGGGTTGCTGCTCCAGGAGCCACTGGCCAACCAAGAGAAGGGCCTCACCCCCAGTTATGAAGCAAAACGCGGGGCCGTTACTCCCCAAATGCTCAACGTCTATTACCCTGGACGCCTCAACCTCAAACACCTCGACAGATTGAGGATCTTCGCACAGTCGCTGTCTTCTTTTGTACTCTTTGAAGAACCGAACGTTCGAGACCGCCGAAGCTACCAGGAGGCCGCCGGAGATCAGGCCGGCAACGACGATAGATCGCGAGACGACATATACGACGGCAAATACGACCGCGCAAAGGGGCAGGGAGACCACAAACAGGTTGCTCACGAGAGAGCCACGCGAGCGTCCCATTGCTTTCAGATCCAGTTCATTAGCAGATCGGTAGGAGGTGCGTATCATACTGGAGGGCTACGCCATCATCAGCGGCGCCCGCGAGATTGGGTCAAGAGAGGCGCTTATTTTGCGTCCTCGGTTCTTTGTTAGCCGAGTGCACTACTTGTTGCCGCTGGTTCTTATATTCTTACCGCTTGTAACGCCGCTTCGGCACGCGGTGTCGATTCGACGTTGGCAAAATCGCCCCGCAAGACTTTTAGCGCATATCTCTCCCGGTCTATTTCCTCACGGGTTCGTACGCCGAGCCGACGAAATATCGGGACCGGAGGGCACCAGCCCTGAACGGCATGCTGAAGCAGAAACGGCAGCACAATGCCCGGCACGATCAGCCATTTCTTACTATGAGTCACTCCAAGTACCAACCCCGTAAGAGCTATTGCTGAGGCGTTGGTCTCAAGCAATCGCTCCATGTCCCATTCACGATCGAGCTCCTCAACCCGGCGCGTAATGTCCGCAGGACTTCGCGCGGCGTATTCCCGAACGCGGACGTCAATGTCACGGTCGATTTTACGGTTAATTTCCTCGGCAGTATTTGCGCGTACTCGATCTGCAATTTCCATGATGTCTCCCCTCCCTATGAGTTCAACCAAATCTATCACGACCACGGTGCCGAGTGTCTATCGCCCGAACAGCCGTCACCCTTGGCAGCCTCATACCCCATTCGCCGGTTTCCCGGCAACTGTGCTAGCGGCAGGTTGTTGATGAGATTCTCAATGATTCCGGTTGTTTAAATGCGTTCGACTGACTCTCTTCGGGGTAACGAAGAGGGCGATCTGTGTGGGGCACTAAGTGTTTGAGTGGCAGTCCCTGGGATTCAGTCAGTCTTAGATTTTCCGGCCGGCAGCGTCGGCGATTGATCTCACCAACTCTTCGGGTTCGATCGGTTTGGCGAGGTGTATTTGGAAGCCGGAGTCGAGTGCGCGGGTGCGATCCTCAACCGTCGCGTATGCCGTCAGGGCCACCGCGGGAATCTCCCTGGCCCACTTCGACTTCATCTTTCTCAGCTTCTGAATCAAACTGTACCCATCTTCGTTGGGCATGCCTATGTCGCTCACGAGTAGATCGGGTTTCCATTCCCGGAAGGCCTTGAGTGCCTCCGCGGCATTCTCGCTGCATCTCACTTCACCTCCGCAACGTGTCAAGATAGCAGTTATCAATTCACGCGAATCTAATTCATCGTCCACCACTAGAATCTTCAGGCCGCCGAGCAATTCAGAAAAATTATCAGGCAGGCCGTTACCTTCGCCCTCAAAAACAGTTCCACTTTCATGATCTGCAACAGCCATAGCTGAGGCGAGTGGCAGGCTGACCGTAAACGTTGCTCCCTCATTGTTTCCTTTGCTCTCAACATCGACAGTGCCCTGATGAAGTTGCACGAGATGTTTTACGATCGCCAACCCCAGACCCAGCCCGCCGTGAACCCTGGTAGTAGATCCGTCGGCTTGCCGAAAGCGATCGAAGATGTAAGGTAGAAAATCCGGCTTGATACCAATACCCGAGTCGCTTACGGAAACCTTGGCCTGCGGCTCGTCACGGTCGACCTCTACCCGAACCCGGCCACCTGGCGGCGTAAACTTGACAGCGTTACTGAAGAGATTCCAGAAGATTTGCTGCAGACGGTTGGCATCGCCAGGCACTAAATAAGCTGCCGAATCCATATCCGTTTCAAAGTGAATGTCCTTAGCTTCGAAGGCCGGTCGTACTGCGTCGATTGCAGCTTCAATCACAGAGGCGAGGTTAACCGGGCGCAGTTCTATTTGTAGTTTGCCGGTGATGATGCGAGAGACGTCGAGCAAGTCATCAATTAACTGAGACTGCGATCGCGCGTTGCGTTCAATGGTTTCAAATGCCCGCGTCATCTGCAGATCGTCGAGTTTTCCGGTGCGCACCAGATGGCTCCAGCCCAGAATAGCTGAGAGCGGAGTGCGCAACTCGTGCGACAGCGTCGCCAGGAATTCGTCCTTGGTGCGGTTGGCCTGCTCTGCGTCGGCGCGTGCCGACTGCTCGCGGATTAGTAGTTGGGCGCGCTCTTCTTCCGCCTGTTTACGTTCGGCGATTTCCATTTGCAATTCACTGGCATGGAGTTGCGCGTCGCGGTAGAGCCTGGCGTTCTCGTAAGCGATTGCCACCTGTGTTACCAGCGTGGCGGTGAGGCGCTCGTCGGCTTCCGTGAAGCCACTGGCATTGAGCTTATTCAGTAAGTAAACCCAACCCCGAACGCCACTCGCCGACAGGATTGGGGCACCCAGGAAAGAATATATTGAGTCCGATATATTCTCGTCGCTCTGAAGTACATCGTCGCCTTCGTTCAACCGCAGCGGTTGTCGGTTGGTCATCAAAAGGTCCAGGGCTCGCTGGGCCACAGGCGGAACACTCTTCGAAGGACGGTTTGATCCTTCGGCAGCGCAACGGAAGAAGTAGCGTAGGGTTCCGTCGGCATTGACTATGCCTATAGCTGACTCCTGGGCGTCCACGATCTCTTTTGCAGAGTGACAGAAGTTTTCCAATACTTGCGAAGGATCGTGTTCTGCTGCCAACTGCTGTCCGAGCTCGATCAACATGTTGAGTCGGGCCAGGTTTGCGTTCTCGAGTTCCAGGTTCTTCTCATGGAGCAACTGGGCCTGACGCTGGATCTCGCGAGTTTTCTTGAACAGCTCGACAAAGACTGCGACCTTCGAACGCAGGATCTCCGGCTCGATCGGCTTCACAATGTAGTCGACCGCGCCCAGGGAATAGCCCCGGCTCACATGACGGCCGCCCGTACTGTCGGCGGTGAGAAAGATAATCGGAATGTTGCGCGATTTATCTCGAGCCCGAATTAGCTCGGCGGTGTCAAGTCCGTCAATTCCCGGCATGAAAACATCAAGCAAAATCACCGCTACGTCGTTGTTCAAGAGGTACCGCAGGGCATCATCCCCTGAGGAAGCGCTGACAAGATTTCTATCCGGGGCCTGCAGGATCGAATCCAGCGCCAACAGGTTGGTCGCGCTGTCGTCCACCATTAGAATGTTAATCCGTTCGTCAGCCTTCATAGTGCGATATTACTTAGTTCTTGCAGTCTGGCTGTTATCTCCTGCAATGGCAGAATCCCATCCACCTTTGTCAGATTAATCGCGGCGTCTGGCATTTCCCGGCACGCGGCGGTGACCGGATCTTCCACCAGCGCTAAGCCGCCCTGCGCTTTTATAGCCGCCAGACCACGAGCTCCATCATGGTTTGCCCCGGTCAAAATCACTCCGATGGCCCGATCTTGATACTCGTCCGCCGCCGACTCAAAAAGAACGTCTATTGATGGTCGCGCGAAGCTTACGGGCGCGGCAGTCGAAAGAGCGAAGCTCCCGCTTTCAATCAGCAGGTGATAGTCGCGTGGCGCCAGATAAGCGTGGCCCGGCACCACGGTCTCTTTGTCTTCGGGCTCCGTGACGGCTAGATGACTGCTGCGCACCAGGAATTCACACAACCCGGTTTCCATGTCTTTTCCCCGGTGCTGCACAATGACCACCGGCAAAGAAAATTCTGCGGGCAATCCGGAAAGCAATACCTGCAATGCCTTCAGGCCTCCGGTGGAGGCGCCAACGACAACGATCTCAAAGGCCACTTACACTACCTTTCGATAGAGCTTGTCCTTATCATTAAGGTGCTCGTAGAACGCTTCCCGCGGCGTAAACTTCAACGACTCCTTGTTACCCAACCCAAAGACGCCAAACATACTCAAACTATCGTACAGCAGATTGTGAACGCGTGCCTGCAGGTCTTTGTTGAAATAGATCATGACGTTGCGGCACAGGATCACCTGAAACTCGTTAAATGAACCGTCGGTAGCAAGGTTGTGCTCGGAAAACAAGACATTGCTTTTGAGGGCGGAACTGAAAAGCACGCTGTCATACTGAGCGGTGTAGTAGTCGGAAAACTCATTGGCGCCGCCTGCCTGGTGATAGTTGTTGGTGTAGTCTCGCATGGCGGCCAGGGGAAAAATCCCATCGCGGGCTTTGCGCAAAACTGCCGGGCTAATGTCGGTGGCGTAGATGCGGCATCGCGCATAAAGACGTTCTTCCTGCAGCAGGATCGCCAGAGAATAAACTTCTTCACCGGTTGAGCAGCCGGCGACCCAGATTTGTACGGTGGGATAAGTTCTGAGCAGCGGCACGACTTTCTTGCGAAAAGTCAGATAGAAACTGGGATCGCGAAACATTGACGTGGCGTGCACCGAGAGGCCCAACAAGAAACGATCCAGACAGGCCGTATCATGCAGTACCCGGGCCTGGAGCGCCGATACTGTCCCCAGCTTCTCAGCCCGCATCATTTCCAGGGTTCTCCGTTTTATCGAAGCGCGCGAATATTCCCGGAAATCAAAGCCATATACGCGGTAAACACCGTCCAGCAGTAGACCGATTTCAATGTCTTCCAGATCGTTTACTTCTGTTACAGCTCTGCTCACGACTCCTCTTGCTGGTAAAGCCAAACTCGCAGCAGCGAGAGCAGCTGGTCTATGTCCAGGGGCTTCGAAATGTAGTCTGAGGCGCCAACTTCCAGACAGCGATCCCGATCGGCTTTCATCGCCTTGGCCGTCAGCGCGATAATCGGAAGCTGCTTGAACTTTTTCAACTGACGAATCGCCGCGATTGCTTCGTAGCCATCCATCTCCGGCATCATTATGTCCATCAAGACGGCTTCGATATCGGGGGTGGACTTGAGCAGATCAATACCTTCCTGCCCATTCTCAGCGTGGACGACTTCCATGTGGTGCGCCTCCAACGCGCTCGTCAAAGCAAAGATGTTGCGCACGTCATCGTCGACCACCAGCACCTTGCGCCCGGCCAACACCGGATCGCTGCGGTGAAACTTCTCCAGCATGCGCCGCGTCGGCTCGGGTAGATCGGCTTCCACGCGATGCAGGAAGAGCGCCGTTTCCGCCAGCAGCCGTTCAGGAGAACTGGCTTCTTTGACGATGATGGCATCTGCTACCTTCTTCAGATGCAGTTCTTCTTTCCGGGTCAGTTCTTTTCCGGTGTAAATGATTATAGGTAAATCGTAGCGGCCGAGATCTGTTTGTAGTTTCTCGATCAATTCGAATCCGCTCATGTCTGGGAGTTTCAGATCCAGCACCATGCAATCGAATCTCTCATCCTTGAGAACACTCAGCGCCTCTTCACCGGTGGCCACTGCCGTGGTTTTGACGTCACCGTTGCCGATCAACTCCACCACGCTCATGCGCTGCACGTCGTCGTCCTCCACCACCAGGAGTTTTCGAACACGACGTTCAGTGAAGTCCCGCATCTCGTCGAACGCCTTACCCAGGTCCTCGTGAGTGGCGGGCTTTTGCATGTGATTGAAAGCACCCTGTTGCAAGGCCCGCTGGCGCTCTTCCTCAACGCTAATAATGTGGACGGGAATGTGCCTCGTTTCGGGGTCATGCTTCAGCCGGTCCAGCACCGTCCAGCCGTCGCGATCAGGCAGGCGGATATCAAGTGTAACGGCTGCGGGTTTGTATTTGTGCGCCAGCGCGAGGGCCAAGGTGCCGCTGGTAGCAACTAAGCCCTTGAATCCTTTGTCGCGCGCGAGGTCCAAAAGAATCGCAGCGAAGGTAATGTCGTCCTCCACGATCAGGACCGCGCGATCGCCAGGCTGAATGTCGTTCCGATCGTCGAGAATTGCCGCCGACTCGCTGGTGAGCAGGGCCAGAGATTCACTGTCGAAGGATTCAACCGGCGTCCAGGCAGCTTCGATTTCCTTCACGCTCACACTGGAGCGCTTCTGGTTTGTCTCCGCTGTCGTAGCTCCGGCCGGTGTGTAGTCGCGAGGCAGATAGAAAGTAAAGGTGCTACCTTTGCCCGGCGTGCTAAAGACGCGAATCTCGCCGCCAAGCAAACGGGCGATCTCGCGACTAATTGACAACCCCAGACCGGTGCCGCCGTATTTGCGACTGGTGGTGCCGTCCGCCTGCTGGAAAGCCTCGAAGATGATCCGTTGCTTTTCCGTGGGAATTCCGATGCCGGTGTCGGTTACGGAAAACGCAATCACCTCACTAGTTCGGCTCAACGAATCGAGGTGATAGGTTTCATCCCTTGGCGCTGGGGCGATTGTGAGAACTACCTGACCCTTCTCGGTAAATTTGAACGCATTCGAAAGCAGGTTCATGAGTATCTGTTGCAGCCGTTTGTCGTCTGTACGAACGGTTGCAGGCAGTTTCTCTTGCCGCACAATGCGGAACTCGAGGCTCTTGTCCTGAGCGAGTTGGTGGAAGCTGCGCTCCAACTGCTCGGCCATCTCCGCTATGGGCACATGGGACACCTCAATGCCCATCATTCCCGATTCAATCTTCGACAAGTCGAGAATGTCATTGATCAGGGAAAGCAGATCCGCTCCCGACGTGTGAATCGTCTCCGCAAACTGCACCTGTTTGGGTGACAGATTCTCATCCATATTCTCAGCCAACTGCCGCGAGAGGATCAGCATGCTATTGAGCGGCGTGCGCAGCTCGTGAGACATGTTGGCCAGAAATTCGGACTTGTATTTTGAAGTAAGCGCCAGTTGCTCGGCCTTTTCCTCCATCTCCCAACGGGCCTCTTCCACTTCGCGGTTCTTGGCTTCCACTTCCGCCTTCTGCCGCGCCAGGAGCGCCGCTTTCTCCTGCAGCTCTTCGTTGGTTTGCTGCAACTCTTCCTGCTGGCTCTTCAGAAGTTCTTCTGACTCTCGCAGTGATTCCGCCTGCTTTTCGAGTTGTTCGTTGGTCTTCTTGAGTTCGTCCTGTTGGCTTTGCAGCTCGCCTGCAAGTGACTGTGACTGTAGTAGTAAATCCTCCGTGCGGGTGTTAGCGGCAATCGTGTTGAGCACGATACCGATGCTCTCGGTCAGTTGATCAAGGAACGTTAGGTGCGTTTCACTAAAGGTCTTGAAAGTGGAGAGCTCGATTACGGCCTTTACTTCACCTTCAAACAGCACGGGTAATACCACGATGTTATTGGGTGGCGCTTCGCCAAGTCCGGACGAAACGTAAACATAGTTTTGGGGAACGTTGGTGACCAGAATTCTCTCGCGCTCGAGCGTGCACTGGCCCACCAATCCTTCACCCGCGCGAAACTCGTTAGCCAGATTTTTCCGTTTCTTATAAGCGTAACCTCCCAACAACTTCATTATCGGTTGACCATTGGAGCTGGTGTTCACGTAAAAAACACCCTGTTGCGCGTCAACGAGAGGAGCAAGTTCGGAAAGGACCATCTGGGCCACCGTGGTCATGTCGCGCTGACCCTGTAGCATTCTGGTAAAACGAGCAAGGTTCGTTTTCAGCCAATCCTGTTCCATGTTTTTCTGGGTGGTATCTTTGAGATTGAGAATCATCTCATTGATGTTGTCTTTCAACTTCGCGACTTCGCCCTGTGCCTCTACCGTAATCGAACGCGTCAGATCGCCCTTGGTCACTGCGGTGGAAACCTCAGCGATAGCCCGTACCTGGGTCGTCAAGTTCGCGGCGAGGCCGTTCACGTTATCGGTGAGGTCGCGCCAGGTTCCTGCCGCGCCGGGAACGTTTGCTTGCCCTCCCAATTTGCCTTCGACGCCTACCTCGCGAGCGACGGAGGTAACCTGGTCAGCAAAGGTGGCTAGCGTGTCGGTCATGTTGTTTATGGTGTCAGCGAGTTCGGCGATTTCGCCCTTGGCTTCCACCGTCAACTTGCGTTCGAGGTCGCCGTTGGCAACCGCGGTAACTACGCGTGCAATACCTCGCACCTGATCCGTGAGGTTGATGGCCATAGAATTAACGTTGTCCGTAAGGTCCTTCCAGGTGCCGGCGACCCCGGGTACATCCGCTTCCCCGCCCAGCTTGCCTTCCGAGCCTACTTCGCGGGCCACACGCGTAACTTCCGAAGCGAATGAGTTCAACTGGTCCACCATCGTATTGATAGTGTTTTTCAATTCCAGAATCTCGCCCTTCACGTCTACAGTGATCTTCTTGGACAGGTCGCCGTTGGCCACGGCCGTGGTGACGTCGGCGATGTTGCGCACCTGGCCGGTAAGGTTGCCGGCCATAAAGTTTACGTTGTCAGTGAGGTCTTTCCAGGTGCCGGCTACCCCACGCACGTCAGCCTGGCCACCCAGTTTGCCCTCGGTTCCGACCTCTCTCGCCACACGCGTTACTTCCGAAGCGAAGGAGTTCAACTGGTCCACCATGGTATTAATGGTGTTCTTCAGTTCCAGGATTTCTCCCTTAACATCGACTGTGATTTTCTTGGAGAGGTCGCCGTTGGCCACGGCGGTGGTCACTTCCGCGATGTTGCGGACCTGGCCGGTAAGGTTGCCGGCCATGAAGTTCACATTGTCTGTGAGATCCTTCCAGGTGCCGGCGACACCCATCACTTGTGCCTGACCGCCTAGCCGCCCCTCTGTACCCACCTCTCTCGCCACGCGGGTAACTTCCGAGGCAAACGACGAAAGCTGGTCCACCATCGTGTTGATGGTGTTCTTCAATTCCAAAATCTCGCCCTTAACGTCTACCGTGATTTTCTTCGACAGGTCGCCATTGGCCACCGCCGTAGTGACGTCCGCGATATTGCGCACCTGTCCGGTCAGGTTGCCGGCCATGGAGTTCACACTGTCGGTGAGATCTTTCCAGGTGCCGGCGACACCGCGCACATCGGCCTGTCCGCCCAGTTCACCTTCGGTACCGACCTCTCGCGCCACGCGAGTTACTTCCGAGGCGAAACCGTTGAGCTGGTCCACCATCGTGTTGATAGTGTTCTTTAGCTCCAGGATCTCGCCCTTAACGTCCACCGTGATTTTTTTGGAGAGGTCGCCGTTGGCTACGGCAGTGGTCACGTCGGCGATGTTGCGCACCTGACCGGTGAGGTTGCCGGCCATCAAATTCACACTGTCAGTCAGGTCCTTCCAGGTCCCGGCGACGCCTTTCACGTCAGCCTGTCCGCCGAGCTTTCCTTCCGAGCCTACTTCGCGGGCCACACGCGTCACTTCCGAGGCGAAACCATTTAGCTGGTCCACCATGGTGTTGATAGTGTCTTTGAGTTCCAGGATCTCGCCCTTAACGTCTACCGTGATTTTCTTGGAGAGGTCGCCGTTGGCGACGGCGGTGGTCACTTCGGCGATGTTACGCACCTGGCCGGTAAGGTTGCCGGCCATGAAGTTCACATTGTCAGTGAGGTCTTTCCAGGTACCGGCGACACCAATCACACGCGCCTGGCCGCCAAGTTTGCCTTCCGTTCCTACCTCTCTCGCCACGCGCGTTACTTCCGACGCGAAGGAGTTCAACTGGTCCACCATGGTGTTGATGGTGTTCTTGAGTTCCAGAATCTCGCCCTTAACGTCGACTGTGATTTTCTTGGAAAGATCACCATTGGCCACAGCGGTGGTCACTTCGGCGATGTTACGCACCTGACCGGTAAGGTTGCCGGCCATGAAGTTCACATTGTCAGTGAGGTCTTTCCAGGTACCGGCGACACCAATCACACGCGCCTGGCCACCAAGTTTGCCCTCGGTTCCGACCTCTCTCGCCACACGCGTTACTTCCGAAGCGAAGGAGTTCAATTGATCCACCATGGTGTTGATGGTGTTCTTCAGTTCCAGAATCTCGCCCTTAACGTCCACTGTGATTTTCTTGGAGAGATCACCGTTGGCCACGGCAGTAGTCACTTCCGCGATGTTACGAACCTGACTGGTCAGGTTGCTGGCCATGGAGTTCACACTATCGGTGAGGTCTTTCCAGGTTCCGGCAACGCCTTTAACTTTGGCCTCGCCGCCGAGTTTGCCCTCGGTTCCGACCTCTCTCGCCACGCGCGTAACTTCCGAGGCGAACGAACTCAACTGATCCACCATCGAGTTGACAATCTTCACCGTGCGCAGAAACTCGCCCTTCAACGGTCTGTCATCGACCTGCAGAGCCATTCTTTCTGAAAGGTCGCCGTTGGCGACGGCGCCTATCACACGTGCCATTTCGCTGGTCGGGCGGGCCATATCATCTATTAGCAAATTGGTGGAATCCACCAACCGCAACCACGACCCGGAAGCCGCCGGCACCGCCGCGCGGTGCATTATCTTTCCTTCTTTTCCGACCACGCGGCTAACGCGCTCAATTTCTTTCGCGGTTTTGTCGCTAAGGTCGATGATGTCGTTGAGGGTGTCGGCAATCTTGCCAGCTTCGCCGGTCCACTCGCCAGGTAAACGAACGGAGAAATCACCCTTCTTAAACGCCACGAGGGTTTTCAAGAGCAGCTTGGTGTTGAGTGAATCTGTTGTCAGGCTTCGAGTTGGCATCTTATCCTTCCGAGTTTTTAGAAATCCTGAAGAGAGGTGTGCCCTGGTAACGTGGTCGGACAGAACTAAACGCCGTTGCCGGGACACGATGACGCGCTCACGCAGCCCTGGACGTGCTGGTGTACCGCGGGGGAAAATCCACAAAAGTTGGGGGGATGCAGAGACAATCTAATGTCGCTGCTGTCTATTATTTATACCTAGCTTGGACGGATATGTAAACCCCTTCAGAAAGGGGGTGGCGGGCTCATTTTGAGGCCGGAAGTTGAGAGTCCAACCTTTAGGTTTGCGGTCCAGCAATGCGAACAAGATAAAGCTTGAATTCTAAACCGTTTGAGCAATTTCATGTATCGCAGCGGGCGGAAGGTGCCACTTGACTCGGGTATAGGCAATGCGAAATCCGTTCCGCTCGGCATTACGCTGAGACCCGCTGCCTGGTAGCGCTCCCATCATGGCAATATCACAGCCCTGTTGGGCGGCATAGCGCAAACGGCCCTCGAGCAAAGCAAGTTGGGCACCCTGTTTTCGTCCTTCCGGGACTGTGCTGGCTCCCGCTAATAGTGCAACCCCGTCAGAAATACTCAGAGCGCCGGTAGATATTGGTTCGCCTTCCAGTAACCCGAAAAACGAAAGAGCCGCGGTTCTCTTCTCACTCACTTGCCCTAACCCTTTAAAGAAATCTTCCAGCTCGCTCATCTCACTCCAGCCTCGAGCGGCTGTTTCGGCCCAAAGCTCCTGCTCGCCAGGATGAATTAACCGTACCTGAATTCGCTCATTGCGCGACGCCCCGAGACGGAGATCCTTAAAAATTGGGCGATACAAGACACTTGTGAATTCCATGGGTTCGTAGCCGCGTTCATTCAGCAGGGCTACCGCTGACGGATCAGCGAGCGGGCAAACCTCGTGAAATATTTCTGCACCGCGACTGCGGAAGAATTCTTCGATCGCATCCAACCTCGGACCCGTAACTGGCTGAGATATTCCCAGTCCGAAAGTTTGGGTTACGGGGGAAGCCGGTCCATCGTACATGGCGTAAGCGCCGCCGAGCTCGATCCATTGGGCGCCGCTCTCGGGAAAGGCTCTAGCTCGAGCTTCGACGAAGTCCGCATTGCTCAGCGCCTCAGCTCGTTCGAGGCGACGAGCGAGGGTTAAGTCGGAAAAAGGGAATAGGTCGTCGCCAGTAATCGCTGTGACCTCCGATTCGTTATTCAGTCCGATCATTCTCACCGGTCGACGGTTCGTTGACACAGACTGTCTTGATGTTCACAAACTCACGGATGCCAAATTCACCTAACTCGCGGCCGTAACCGGAGTTTTTAATTCCGCCAAAGGGTAAGCGAGGATCGGAAGCTACCATGCCGTTGATAAAAACGCACCCTGCTTCCAGTTCCTCGATGAAACGGGCTTGCTGGCGCGAGTCATTGGTCCAGGCGGCCGCTCCCAGGCCAAAGTTAGTATTGTTCGCCAACTCAATCGCATCATCTATTGTGTGCGCGCGAAACAACATTGCCACCGGCCCGAACACCTCCTCGCAGGAAGCTGGCGAGTCTAAAGGTATGTTGGCGAGCACCGTAGGTTCATAAAAATTACCAGCGCGCTCAAGCCTCTTGCCGCCGCACAGGATGTGCGCGCCGGCTGCGACCGAAGTTCTCACCTGACTCTCCACCTCCTTGAGAATCTGCTCGGTGGCCAGCGGTCCAATGTCGGTTGACTCGGTTAATGGATCGCCAACGCGAAGTGCCTTCATCTCTTCAACGAACCTGCGCTCGAATTCCTGATACACCTCTGTGGATACGATGAAGCGTTTGGCGGCAATACACGATTGACCACTGTTGATGGTGCGAGCCTTCACGGCCGTACTCACGGCTTCATCCATCGTCGCCGAAGGCATGACGATGAATGGATCGCTGCCCCCTAGTTCAAGCACGGTTTTCTTAATCTGATTACCGGCCACGCTGGCCACGCTTCGACCCGCGGGCCCACTGCCCGTTAGAGTTGCTGCCGCAACGCGCCGATCCTTTATCACGGTGTCGACCAGGTCCGAGCCGATAAGGAGTGTTTGAAATGCTCCGTCGGGAAACCCGGCTTGCTGGAAGATCTCCTCAATGGCCAGCGCACACTGTGGCACAATTGAAGAGTGCTTGAGCAGGCCGACATTACCGGCCATCAGGGCTGGCGCGGCGAAACGGAAAACTTGCCAGAAAGGAAAGTTCCAGGGCATGACGGCGAGCACGGGTCCGATCGGCTGAAAGTGGATATAACTCTTCCCGGCATTTGTTGCGACCCGCTGATCCGCGAGATGTCGTTTTGCCGTTTCAGCGTAATAACGACAGACGAGCGCGCATTTCTCAATTTCCTGCACGGCGCCTTTTATTGGTTTGCCCATTTCGATAGTCATCAACCGGGCAAGTCGGCTCTTATCCGACTCGAGTATCTCAGCAGCCCGAAGCATCAGCGCTTCGCGTTCCGCAAACGAAGTGTAACGATAACTCCGGAATGTGTTCGCAGCTCGCTCAAGCTTTTCCTCAAGCTGTGGTTTGGTCAATGATTCGAATGTTTGCAGAGTCTCGCCCGTTGCCGGGTTTATGGTTGCGATAGGCATGGTGGTGGAGGATCCCTTTGTTGTTCAGATTCACCTTTGCGAAATTATAGGGTAACTGTTGCCTCCATGATGAGTCGAATTCACGGTAAGGGTGTGGGGCCGGGTGGGAGGCCAAAGAGAACGCACGTTAAATTGCAGTCAGGAAGGAGGACCCTGTCCCGCTCAAGCTTGATGGCTACTTGCGAACGCTCAAGAAATTTGAGGGTAGACTTGCGAGGCCTGCGACGAAGCTCCTTCGAGAGTGAGCAATGAATTGGGTTTGGCAGTAAACGATTCTATTTAATCGCAAGAGCGGGGACAGGGCCCGCCTCCCTGAGCAATTCGTCGAGGCTTGAATATTCTGGGAAGGTCAATAAATGCCGAGGTCTCCTCAAACTCTCGTAAACTAATTGCGACATTATTCGGTAATACTCCCTAAACCATGGAGAAGCTCGACAAATTCGCTATCGCGGCTGCGCTGCAGGAGATCAGCAGCCTGCTCGAGCTGAAAGGCGGCGTCAGCCGATTCAAAGCTCGAGCTTATCAAACCGGCGCGCGGGCGATCGCTGCTGTTGCCGGAGACGTTGGCAAAATGATCGAGGACGATCGCCTGACATCGATCCCGGGTATTGGGAATGCGCTCGCTTCGCAAATCAAGCAGCTCCACTTAACCGGATCGTCTTCGGTGCTTGAAGGCCTGAGAAAAGAATTCCCACCAGGCATCATCGAACTTTCCGGGTTGCCGGGACTCAGCCTCGCCAAGATTGCAAAGCTGCATGAGGCGCTCGGGCTGACTTCGATTGCCGAGCT
Source organism: Pyrinomonadaceae bacterium (assembly GCA_046261995.1). Classification (GTDB taxonomy): domain Bacteria; phylum Acidobacteriota; class Blastocatellia; order Pyrinomonadales; family Pyrinomonadaceae; genus PSRF01. The sequence goes on along the minus strand of JBHENP010000004.1, from coordinate 15,698 downwards.
TCAGGCCGCGGCCGCCGCGGGAAGAGTGCGTGACGTCAAAGGCTTCGGAGCCAAGACCGAGCAAAGGCTGCTGGAGCTTATTGCAGATTACGACCGCGACCACAAGACCGAGAAACGCTTCCATATTCACCAAGCTCAGCGAATTGCCGAACAGGCTATGAATTATCTGAAGGCGGCACCTGGACTCGAAAACGCGAACTTCGCCGGATCATTGAGACGCTGGAAAGAAACGGTAGGCACTATTCGCCTGGTGGCCAGCTCTAAGCGTCCGGAAACCATCGTCGAGCATTTTCTGCGGTTCCCGCTGATTGTCAAAGTCGAAGATCAAACTGACAACAGCTGTTCGGTTCTATTGGCCGAGGGTGCCAGAATTTTATTGAGGGCCGTGCAACCGAACCAGTTTGCTTTGGCCGTGTTTTGGGAAACAGGCGCTGAGGCCCACGTAAACAAGTTACAGGAGATTGCCAGCCGCCAGGGACTGGATCTGAACGGTCATAGTCTGAAGATCAAAATCAACCGCACGAAAACAGGAAAGTCTATGGGTTCCCGGCGCCCTGTTGAAATCCGGCACGAATCCGATATTTACCCGTTGCTACACATGCAGTTTGTACCTCCGGAGCTGCGCGAGGACGAGGGGGAAATCGAAGCGGCGCTCAACAAAACACTTCCCGAGGATCTGGTTGTCCTGGATGACATTCAGGGCATGGTTCATTGCCATACGACATATTCTGACGGCAAACATTCGATTGAGGAGATGGCCCGGGCCGCGGAAGCGATGGGCATGAAATACCTGACTATCACGGACCATTCACCGACCGCCTTCTATGCCGGAGGCCTCAAGCTGGATCGTTTACAGCGACAGTGGGATGAGATTGGCGAAACTCAGAAGAAGGTGAAAATAAAACTATTGAGAGGTACGGAATCAGACATTCTCTCGGATGGAGGCCTCGACTATCCGGATGCCGTGTTGGAGAAGTTTGACGTAGTAATAGCCAGCATTCATTCACGTTACAAAATGGACTCCGAGAAAATGACCAGATGTCTGGTGACTGCAATGAGACAGCCTGTCTTTAAGATCTGGGGCCATGCTCTCGGCCGTTTGATTCAGCGGCGACCACCTTTCGAATGCGATGTGGAGCGCGTGCTCGATGCGGTTGCTGAGTCGCGGGCAGCCATTGAGGTCAATGGCGATCCTTATCGGCTGGACATGGAGCCGCGCTGGATCCGTGAAGCAAGGAAACGAAAAATCAAGTTTGTGATTTCAGTTGATGCGCACTCAGCGGGTGCTCTGAACAATCTAAAATATGGAGTGGCAATGGCGCGTCGAGGGTGGCTGCGGCAGGGGGAAGTGCTGAATACACTCGGAGCGAAGGCTTTCGCCAAGGCGGTGCGACCAGCTTAGGCGTTAAGTTTCGCACCTAATTCGGTTAGGCGAAAATCAGAAACGATCCACGAAATATCACAAAAGATCACCCACAAACATTTTCGTGTTGTTCGTGTAATTTCGTGGATCGTTGTTCCACCAACTTTCAAAGTAGCACAACATTAAGAAGGCGTGTCTTTATTCTTAGTTCTGGTCCATCTTTTGCGGTCTCTGTCGTAGCCTCATTGCCACGGCAACCGCGCGCCTGCGCCGAATTTCTCGTTTAGTTTCTGCAATCGTTCCTCCATATTCATTTTCGCTTCATCAGTGGAGATCGTTTCAGTCCTGAAGCCAACTCTCTTCGCCCACCCTTCCCAGCTTTCGAGGAGCTTCGCGTGGGCCCCGGTTTCTGTATGAAGCTGCCCGCCATGAATCAGAAGCCTCTTTTCCAATTCGCGCGCCGCTTCTCCCGGTTTCGTTGTAGCCGCCTTGGGCCAGGTAAGCTGATCCGTTCTGACCGAGCCCCGCTCATCAATGATCTTATGTAAGTCCCGAGCCGCTCTGGACAGCCCCTTCAACTACCAGGGCGCCCGTGCGATGCCGATTGCCAGAATCTCAGGCCAAAGCTTTCGGTGCACCAGGGTGACTTTGCCTGAAATGAGCTTCGTGAACATTACATCGCGGTGATCCGAAAACTGGCCCAGGCTAATGTAGATTTTTCCCGCAAACGGGTGCGACCACCAAGATCCACGGAGCGGCGCGCCGGCAATCAGGCTGGCCACACTCGGCAGACGCGCATCAGTTTCCAACAGCAGACCCAGGCGCCTGAGAGTCTGTAGAGCCGTCTTGAAGTCTCGCCCGGCTATTTCCATCGGGCGAATAGTACATTAGAATAAGTCGACCTTAAATCCTCACTAAGGAGCGCATCATGCGACAAACCCTCATCGACTTAGCAAACAACCCGAATTTCATTTCTGGAATTTACAACTACTGCGATCGCTGGTGTGAGCGATGTTCTTTCACCTCACGCTGCATGATCTATGCAACAGAACAAGAAGACGACGACGGAGACCCTGAGACACGGGACATCACCAACGAAGCATTCTGGCGTAAGCTGGCGTCGATCTTTGAAGAAACGAAGCAGATGTTGGGCGACTGGGCCACAGAGGCCGGGGTTGACCTTAGCCAGGTCGACGAAGCCGCGAACGAGCAGAGGGAAAAGCGCCGATCTGATGCGGCCAAGGGTGAACCCGCTATCGCGGCAAAAGACTATGCCAGTGCGGTTACCAAGTGGTTCACCGGATTTGATCAGGTTCTTAACGCCACCGATCTGGCACCGAATGACGTAGAGACAGACGAGTTGGAACAGATGGAAGATGCACGTGAGGTCATCCACTGGTATCAGTATCAGATCGCCGTGAAGCTGATGCGGGCCCTCTCATCACAGAGCAACGAGGCTGAGTGGCACACTGAGGACGACGACGAAGCAAAGGATTCGGACGGATCGGCTAAAGTAGCCTTGATAGCGATTGGGCGGTCGGTTAGCGCCTGGCGGCTGATGCAGATTTGTTTGCCAGAAAGAGCCGACTCGATCATTCCCATGATTCTGCAACTGGAAAAGCTACGTCAAAGAAGTGAACTAAGTTTTCCAAAAGCCCGAGACTTTGTCAGACCGGGATTTGATGAAGTGCTCGGGGATGCAAACTAACTCAAGAGTGAAGAGAGCCCAAATTTATTGAGTGCCGGTGGCGAAAACTGTTTGTTTTGCCAGATTGCGGCGGGAGCTGTGCCTGCTATATCGGTTTTTGAAGACCAGATATCCATGGCGTTTCTCGACCACCGGCCACTTTTTCCCGGTCATTGCTTGGTCGTTCCGCGAGACCATCATGAAACACTCGGTGACTTGCCGCGGAAACTGGTGGAGCCGTTCTTTTCAAACGTTCAGCTTCTGGCGCGGGCGGTTGAAATGGCCCTGCAAGCAGAAGGAACGTTTGTGGCAATGAACAACAGGGTGAGCCAAAGTGTGCCGCATCTGCATGCGCACGTGGTTCCACGTCGAAGGAAGGACGGCCTGAAGGGTTTTTTTTGGCCCCGCACTAAATATGAGAGCGAGGAGGAGAAGCTGAGGGCTCAACAAGCGATCCGTCTGGCCGTAGCGGCTCTAACGCCACCATAAAACGATCCGCAGATTACGCAGATTAGTTAATACTCAGTTAAGGAGATCCTCACATGAAAAACCTAACTCCTCACATGAATAAGCTGACAGAGACTGATCCTCGCACTACGCCATCATCGGCGCTGCTATGGAAGTTCATCGAAACCTGGGCTGCGGTTTTTTCGAGCCGGTGTACCAAGAGGCGCTGGCCATTGAATTTGGCAGGCGGGAGATTCCCTTTCAAAGAGAGATCAAATTCCCTGTGTTCTACAAGGAGGTCCGGCTAGAGAGTTCTTATCGACCGGATTTCATCTGTTTCGACGGTATTGTTGTTGAGCTGAAGGCGCTAGCTAGGGTCGGAGGGACTGAAGAAGCGCAGATAATTAACTACCTTAAGACATGTGGGCGTGAAATGGCTTGCTACTGAACTTTGGTACCCGCTCACTTGAGTACCGGCGCTTTGCCTTTTCTAAGTCATAATCTGCGTAATCTGCGGATGCTATTTCCCAGAAAAATAAAACACAGAAAAAATTGACCGGAGAGTCGCCTTAACGTATAAAGCGCGTGTCACGAAGGTTACGGCTTTCGAGACCGACAAAGGGATCGGCAACCGGTGCGGCGACGCACTGGACGAGAGGAAAGGCAGGCGGCTGCTAATCCTATGACGCCTTGAGTCGGAGCCGAAAGGCTCGGCTAGAGAAAGTCGCGAGGCTTTCTTGAGTCACTCGAATAAAAACGAGTGGTACCCTTTGGAAGTGGACCCGCCGAAGGGGGCGAAGTAGCTCGACGCAAGTTGAGCTTCGTTGCCGGGGTCGTAACCCGGCGGTGGAGGAAAAGCCACCAAACCAAAAACCTAGCGGCACCGCATTCGCAAGAATACGAGACCTGTGAAAGCAGGTCGTGTGCTGACCGGAGATTAAACTGACCGCCAGTTAATCATCGGGATATAAAAATCGGTAGCTCTTGCGTGTACATGCGGGGCTACCATCCTATAGAAAGCTTCGGCGATTTATAGGAAAACGGATTGCGCTATTGCCAGCTTGCTGGTGGTAGCGCATTTCGTTTTCGCGGTCTCGGAAATCCACATTCCGCCTACTAACCCCAGTCAAAATGAATTTCCTGAGTCCCCAAACGAAATAGGATAGGAAAGTCTGTCCTTTTTCCCGCTTTCCATTCGTCATTATAGCTGGAAAGAGGAAAGCGCTTTTTGCTGCCGACCAGGATTGAGGCGCCTCTGGCGGCGGAGACATTGCGACTGCCAATCCTTTCCGCCAGACGCGACTAAGAAAAAGATCGGAAGTCTTCCAGTTTGAAGGCCACGAAATTCCTATATAAGGAGTCAAAGATGACAACCGAGTCGACTACGAAAAGTTTCATGCTGTTGCTGCGTGGCGGCGAACTTGAGCGAGACATGTCGCCAACAGAATACGGTAGAGTTATCCAAAAATATATGGCCTGGGTGGAAGAACTGAGAAAGTCAGGCCACTACAAAGCGGGGGAACCGCTCGAGGAGAGTGGAAAGGTCCTGTCGGGGAAGAATGGCGGTATCGTTACTGATGGCCCGTTCGCTGAATCCAAAGAGATGGTTGGAGGCTTCTTCATGATTACGGCACGCGATCTCTCGGAGGCGACGGAGATCGCGAAGGCCTGCCCAATATTCGACAATGACGGCACAGTTGAGGTAAGAGAGATTGCCCTAATTCCCGGTCATAATTCCGATTAGGGCGAGAGTCGGCTCAACCAAGGTGCAGCGAGTCTATGCGTCCATGGACAAACGAGATTTTGAAATACAACGGAAAGCCGTTCTTGATTGCCTGTTACTAGGGAGGTTTCGCGTAGTAGCCGGAAAGATGTTCGGTTATCCAGCGTACTACATTAATCGGAAGCTATTTGCCTGTATCTATGGCAAAGGGGTTGGCGTCAAGATCCCCGCAGAGTTAGCGAAAGAGCTTTTGTCTCGGCAACGTGTGGTTCCGTTCCAGCCTTGGGGGAAACCGCAGATGAGGGAATGGGTTCAAATCAATCGTCCCACGGCCGCCGATTACCAGAATGACATCGATATTTTTCGGGCGTCGATAGAGTTTGTCAGGCAGTTGAACAATAGGAAAAGGAAGCGATGAAAGGAGATGCTCTGAAAATCATCGCAACCGAGAATGGATCGCCCGGAGCCGAGCAGATAATTGACACTTTCTTCCGCCTGGAAGCTGGGAGAATGGTTTCAACGCTGACCCGGATCTTTGGCTTGGACAATATCGATCTCGCAGAAGACGTCGTTCAGGATGCAATGCTCAAGGCGCTGCAGTATTGGTCCTATGGGAACATTCCCGCAAACCCTTCCGGCTGGATCATGGAGGTCGCAAAGAATCGAGCGCTCGACATGCTTAGGCGGGAGACGCTCTTTCACAACAAGGAGGAAGTGATTAGCAAAGACTTCCAGGGTGCCATTACGGCGTCAGACCCGGCTGCCTTGTTCTCCGAAGCGGAAGTCAAAGATGACCAGCTTAGGATGATTTTCGCTTGTTGCCATCCTTTGCTTACCAATGAATCACAAATAGCATTAACGCTTAAGACGCTGTGCGGCCTCGGCGTTGCGGAAATTGCCAGATCGTTTTTGACCAGCGAGGAAACGATTGCTAAGCGACTCGTCAGAGCGAAACAAAAGCTGAGAAAGATGCGGGTGCCTTTCGAAGTGCCAGCGGGCGCAGAACTCTCACAACGCTTGGATTCGGTGTCGCAAGTTCTATATTTGCTTTTTAACGAGGGCTACAACGCGTCGCAGGGAGAAAGTCTGATCCGATGGGACTTGAGCACGGAGGCGATTCGCTTGTCCGATTTGTTACTCGGACACCCAGCATGCAACTTCCCCAAAACCAATGCGCTACATGCCCTAATGTTGCTGCATGCCGCCCGTTTTCCGGCGCGGCTCGGGGACGATGGAAGCATTCTCTTGCTCCAGGATCAAGACCGTGCGCGCTGGAACAGGACGATGGTGGAGTGGGGTTTGTTTTACCTCGAGCAATCCGCCACCGGAGGTGAGTTGTCAGAATTTCATTTGCAAGCCGGAATCGCCGCGTGCCATTGCCTGGCGGACAGTTACGAAACGACCGATTGGCGCAAGATTCTTTCGCTTTATGACTTACTGGTAGGAATCAGCGACTCGCCAGTATTTGCACTCAACCGGGCCGTCGCTGTTTCGAAGGTTGAAGGTCCACTGGCCGGCCTGCGGGCGGTGGCAGAAATCGAAAATACGAAACCAATCTGTTCGTATTACTTGCTTTACGCAGTCTTGGCGGAGTTTCACTTGGATTTGGGAGAGATTGGGGCCGCGGCGAGTTATCTAAACAAGGCCCTGGGGCTCACCACGGTAAAAGGGGAACAGGCCTTTCTTAGAAAAAAGCTCGACCGTTGTGAAGGACGGTGGGTCAACCTAAAAGCGGAGGCGGTTACTGGATCGCCCAACCGTCAGAACTAACCACATGTTTGTTTCACCTGGCATCGGATCTTGACCAGGAATCTGTAAGGAGATGAATTATGACCGAAGCACGAATGCAAGAATCCACGAAGTATGAGCCTGGGACTTTTTGCTGGGTGGAATTGGCCACTACCGATGGCGAAGCCGCTAAGAAGTTTTATACGGAACTATTTGGTTGGAGTTTTAGTGATAGCCCCATCGGTCCCGGAATGGTCTACACGATGCTTAAGCTCGACGGCAAAGATGTAGGTGCCCTGTTTAAGATGCCCGAGGAAATGACGTCGCAAGGAATCCCGCCTAATTGGCTGTCCTACGTGTCGGTGAAGAGTGCCGATGAATCCGCTGACAAAGCTAAGTCGCTCGGCGCAACCCTCCTGAAAGAGCCCTTTGACGTGATGGATGTAGGACGTATGTCTGTAATCCAGGATCCGACCGGAGCCGTGTTCGCCATCTGGCAAGCTGGCACGCATCCGGGAGCGGGCATCTATAACGTTCCCAGTTCGTTCTGTTGGAATGAACTCAGTACCAAGGACACCGCTAAGGCCGGGGACTTTTACACAGGTCTTTTTGATTGGGGAAAAAACGTCCAGCAGATGGGGCCCATGACTTACACGTCGTTCATGAATGGAGAGCGTCCTGCGGGCGGGATGTATGAGCCTACTCCGGAAATGGGGGACGTGCCACCACATTGGCTGGCCTACTTTGCCGTGGGCGACACGGATGAAATAGTTAAGAAGGCAGGCGAACTGGGAGCCACGACGATCGCGCCGCCGATGGACATTCCCGATACCGGGCGGTTTGCAATCATCCAAGATCCTCAGGGTGCGGTTTTTGGGATTATTAAATTAGCGAATCCACCGGCCTAAGACGGCGAACGGCGTTCATTGAATTCCGCCAGGACGCGATGTTCATAGCGTGAGGAAGCAAAGAAAATGTTTCCAGGGAAGCGGTTGAGCCCGCAAGCTTTGCTCAACCGCATTACCCCGGCGAATATGGTTTGCCGTCTTTAGACGCTGTAACATTCCGACCCTTCGGATTACTTATTCAATGAAATCTCGCCTCGTCTGGCTTCTGCTCTGCTGCATCTGGGGCTCGACCTGGCTTTTCATCAAACTGGGCCTCGAGGATTTACCGCCGCTGACTTTCGCAGGAATCCGTTTTCTTATTGCTGCGTCAATTTTGTTCGGGATCGTTGCGGTCCGTCGCGTCCCGTTACCACGCCAACTCTCCGACTGGTTGCTTCTGGCGATCACTGGAATCCTGGCGTTCAGTCTGAACTACGGTTTGCTGTTCTGGGGAGAGCAGTACATCTCTTCCGGTCTGGCAGCTCTGCTGCAAGCGACAATTCCGGCATTTGGTCTCGTCATTGCTCACTTCTATTTACCTGACGAACGAATGACTCCGGCAAAGATATTCGGCGTAATAATGGGCGTCGCCGGAGTCGGCGTGATTTTCTCCAATCAGTTCAGCGTTGCTGGTTCCGGTGCGCTGTCAGGTAGTGCGGCCCTGGTGCTCAGTTCGGTATGTGCCGCCTACTCCAACGTTCTGGTAAAAGCCAGGGGGCAGCATCTGAACCCGGCAATCCTCGCGGCGGCCCAGATGCTATTCGGTCTATTGCCGTTGTTAATCATAGGCATTCCTCTCGAAGGCAACCCTTTTAACTTTCGCTGGACGCCGATGGCGGTTGTGGCCTTGTTGTACCTTGCGATCGTAGGTTCCGTGATCGCGTTTCTTTTGTACTACTGGCTCGTTCGAAACATGGACGTGACCAAGACGATGTTGATTGCTCTGGTGACGCCGGTAGTTGCTGTAACTTTGGGAATGTTGGTACTAGACGAGAAACTGGATTGGCGTACTGTTGCTGGCGGCGTAATGATTATGTCTGGGATCGGTTTAATCGTGGTCCGGAGCGTAAACAGGCCAAAGCCATCGTGAATTGATGAGGTTAGAACTTTAAAGATCACCCATTTACGGAACCGAGAGCGGTAGCGACCGGATGCCAAACGCAAATGCCATAGTCGAGTCGCATCCGGTCGCTACCACTCTCGGTTTTCTAAAGTGGTTGAGTCACGGTGGCTATCGTTTGACTCTCCAGGTTCACTCCTAAATCACAAGTGCATAAAACTCATGAAGCTGTGCCTGAAGATAAGCTTCCACAGCACGCGCTACAAACGGAGCTTCTTTTACAGGATAGTATGTCGGGAGATTGCGTAGCTGAGTGATCTGGTCATGCATTAACCAAAAGCCTCCGATCTCTGAGCCGAACCGGTTATGAGTCGCTAATTCCAGGGCGGTCCTGTTAACGGGACGGAGATATTTTGCGGATTGCGGATCGAGCTCTACCGTGCAATCACTCAGTGCGAAACCGAGAAAAGCGACGTCTGACTCAACTCTGGTGAGATCGAATGTTTTGAGATCAGGGTCGGACATTGTGTCAGTGGTCAGTGGTCAGTAGTCAGTTGTTCCTGTTTTGTGCTTTGTGCTTAGTTCTTTGAACTTGGTTCTTGGTGCTTAGAACTTCTCATCGGCAATCGTGCTTCGGCGCAGGGAGCAACTTCAGTAATAAGTACCAAGTACAAAGTACCGAACTGCAACTGAACAACTGAACAACTGACTACTGACCACTGGCAGCCGGTTGACCGAACCTGCGAATCAAGCCTCGCACCACCCCCTGAATTTGGATCCTTTCCGGAGTTTTGATGAAGATTGGCTTGAACTGCGGATTGGCCGGCTCCAGTCGGATAAACTCAGGCTCCCGATAAAACTTCTTCACCGTGGCGTAAGTGCCATCGATTAACGCCACGACCATTTGCCCATTCTCAGCTGTTCCTTGCGAGGCGACAATAATGATGTCGCCATCCTGGATATTCTCCTCAATCATGGAATCGCCACGGACACGAAGTGCAAATGTACGACCGTCGCCGATCATATCGCGGGGAACTGAAACGGAGTCGTCGGTAAGAATCGCTTCAATCGGCTGGCCGGCGGCGACGGCGCCGAGTAGGGGAATCTCGTGACTGTCGTTTGAATTTTCTTGTAGCACTACTTCGATTCCGCGGCTGACATTCGGTATCCGCTTAATAAGTCCCTCGCGCTCCAGCGCCGAAAGAATGCTATGAACGCTAGCTGAGGAGCTCATCTTGAACTGCTTTCCGATCTCGGCAATGGTAGGTGGCTGTCTATTTACGTCTATGAAGCGGTTAATGAAGTCATAGACCTGCCGTTGGCGCGCCGTCACTGGCATTTTGATTTCCTCTCTTGTATAGAATCGAGGGATCGTGATAGATTTTCGCCGTCATGCGAAAACAGACGAATATTATCGAAGAGAATAACTGGCGTCAAGCTGGAAGTGGCACAGACTTTAGGTCTGTGTTTTCGCTCAGACTATAGAGGCTGAAGTCTATGCTCTTGACCCCGGGTGGGGATCGTAAACTTGGTTGAGGGTTATAAATCATGAGAGCTGCAATTTCCAAAGCTGAAATTGAATCCGAGGTTTCTAGTCGTTTTGCTAACGCTTTCAAGCTTCAGGAGAAACCTCCTCTCGCCGTTGTCTCCACCGGGATCTCGGAAGTCGATTCTCTTACCGGAGGATTTCCTCGTGGTGCGATTACAGAGATTTTTGGATCTGCATCTTCCGGTCGTACCAGCTTCATGATTTCAGCTCTGGCCCACGCCACAACCCATGAAGAAGTCTGCGTGTTAATAGATACAAACGACACCTTCGATCCTATCTCGGCCGCGGAAGCCGGGCTCCATTTAGAGCGATTGCTTTGGATTCGGTGTGCCGCAAATGTCGAGCACGCTTTCAAAGCTGCTGATCTGCTTTTACAAGGCGGAGGGTTTGGAATTGTGGTCCTTGATATTGGTGACGTGGTGGGAACAGAAGCGCGCCGAATCATCTCATCCTGGTGGTACCGCTTCCGCCGCGTGGTAGAAAACACTCCTACCGCTTTGTTAGTTATCGCAGAAGATTCGTGCGTTCGCTCATGCGCGTCCCTGGCTTTGAAGTTGAACCGTGAAGTTGACGTTTGGTCTTCCGTTAGCCGGACATCAGATCCGGATGTTTTCACCCGGCTCTCCCTTGTCACCCCTTACCCAATAACAAATAATCCCACCCACTCAAATCTCATTAGCAGTCTCCAGCTCCAAGTTTCGCGTCAGAAGCCAGTTCATTTAGGCGCGGGGGAAGCACAGTTTCGCGCCCAAGCCCAATGATCTAGTTTCCTTCTTTGAAACTTTCCAAGGATCCACCCTTGACAGCGTTCGATAATTTTCGCTAATCTTCGTTTGTTAATCTCCCTTATCTTAAGAGTGTTTACCATGTTTGCCTGCATTTTTGGGAAAGGAATTACCGGCGGAGTTTCGTTGGCGGAGTTTGCTACTGCTTTCTCACCTCTGGTGGAAGAGACGGCAGTCGACACGGTGGTCATCGACGCCGAGGGTTGTGAACTGCTGTTTGGTTCGGCTTATGAGCTGGCGAATCAAATCGTCAAATGCGCAGCCCGCCCAAAAGAATCTGCGGGATTGGGATGCAAGGTTAATGTCGCTTTAGCTGGGAATCCGGACGCTGCCATACATGCGGCCAGGTTCTTTCAGGGTATTACCTTTATTTCTTCTGGCGAAGAACTCACCTGCCTGGGTGAGCTGCCAATTACTGAATTAAGTCCAACCTCCCATGTGCAACGTCCCACGTCTGAAGACAAAACTTCAATTACAAATAGACAGACATTGGACATTGGAAATTGGACACTGGACGAAAAGAAGCGCCGCGATCAGATATTAAAGATCTTGGACACGTTGACGCTCTGGGGTGTTCGCACGTTTCGCGATTTTGCCAGTCTGCCAGTGACTGGCATTTCCGAGCGCTTGGGCCAGGAAGGAGTAAGGCTACAACAACTTGCGAGCGGGAAAACTGAACGTCACTTAAAACTCAAACAACCCGCGGCTGTTTTCAAAAACTCGATCGAGCTGGAGCATGCGCTCGCGGAGCTTGAACCACTCTCGTTCATCTTTGCGCGCCTGCTCAATCAGCTTTGCGCCAGCTTGAATGCATATGCCCTCGCAACTAATGAATTGCGCTTGCACATGAAATTGGAAGATGAAACCTCTCACGAACGCCGGCTCACTCTTCCTTGCCCAATGCGCGACCCCAAAGTGTTTTTGAAACTCTTGCTGCTCGACACGGAAATGCATCCTCCGCAAGTGGCGGTCATCGGAGCGTCGATTTCCTGTGAGCCGGTCAAGCCACGGGTGCTTCAGAACGGCCTCTTCATTCCTTTGGCGCCGCAACCTGAGAAGCTGGAACTTACTCTCGCCAGGCTGGGGAAGCTGGTTGGTCCTGAAAACGCCGGCTCGCCTGAGTTGGTTGATACTAACCGGCCAGGAGCTTTTCGCATGAAGAGATTTGAGGTCAAAGAAAAACTCAGAAAACTGAAAAATCCGAAATCCGAAATCCGAAATCCGAAATGTCTTTTGGGTTTCCGAGTTTTTCGGCCCCCTTTGCGAGCACTGGTTGAGGCCAATCAGGGCTATCCCACACAGATCAACGCCTGGGGATCGAATCGGAGTGTGCATGGGAAAGTGGTTCGACTGGGTGGTCCATGGCGGACGACAGGGGATTGGTGGCGCGAAGATCGTTGGGCGCGAGATGAATGGGATGTCACGGTAGAAAAACGTGCAGCGATGTCCTCCGGCAAACCCACCGCTTCGTCCCTGCAAGTCCTTTATCGGATTTATCGCGAGCTCAGTAGTGGCGTGTGGTTTGTTGAGGGGGTCTATGATTAAGCACTGCCCTTGCAATTACTCGCCTATTTTTGGAGTGCGCCGGCAAAGCGAAGCGGCGACAGCGCTTTGGATGCGCTCAACTGAAACTCATGAGGTTTCTGCTCTGGAGGAGAAGAATCCAAAGCGGTGTCACGCTGCGCTTGCCACCGCACTCCAAATAAGCAAATGACTTACGTTGAACTACACGCCAAATCAGCATTCAGCTTTTTGGAGGGTGCTTCGGTGCCCGAAGAGTTGATCGCGGCCTGTGCCGAGCTGCAAATGCCGGCGATGGCGCTGCTGGATCGAGACGGTGTGTACGGGGCGCCTCGTTTTCACATGGCGGCAAAGAAGAATGGGATCAAGGCCCATATCGGAGCCGAGATCACGGTCCAATGTCCAACGTCTAACGTCCAACGTCCGGTAAAAGTCCAAAGTCCAAAGTCCAAAGTCCAAAGTCGAAAAGAAGACGTTGGACATTGGACACTGGACGTTGGACAAAAACTCTCGACCGCGTATCACCCCGTCGTAACGATACCTGTGCTGGTTCGCAACCGCACTGGCTATAAGAATCTATGTCGACTAATCACCCTGATGAAACTGCGTGTCCCGAAGCACTCAAAACCCGGTCAATGTGCGGTAACCACTGATGAACTGGCGGCATATGCCCAGGGGTTGATTTGTTTGACTGGCGGAGAGCAAGGACCTTTAGGTCCGAGGAATGGGGAGAAGGGAACATGGGATGAGGAGAAAACAGTTAGAACTGGCGAATTGTTGTTGGACATTTTCGGGAAAGGGAATGTTTATGCCGAGTTGCAGCGTCATTTTAATCGGTCGGAAGAGGCGCGCAATCAGGTAGTGGTCCAACTGGCGAAGCAGTTGCAGCTGCCGTTGCTCGCCACCAATGGTATTTACCATGCCACTCCAGCGCAACGCGAAGTTGCCGACGTTTTTACCTGCCTCAGAAATCATGTGCGTCTGGAAAACGCCGGGCAGTTACTGGCAACTAATTCCGAACGGTTTCTGAAGTCGGCCCAGACGATGATGAGCCTCTTTGCTGATTTGCCCGAGGCAATCGCCAACACTCTTGAGCTCTCTTCACGACTGAAGTTTTCCCTCACGGATCTCGGTTACGAGTTTCCTAAATATCCTGTGCCCGCCGGTGAGACAATGATGTCGTTTCTGCGTAAGCGCACCGACGAAGGCGCGCGAGTACGTTACACCGGCCAGAACGGCGCGCCAAAATATAATCATGCACGGCGGCAAATCGAACGCGAGTTGGCCCTGATCGAAAAACTCAAACTCGAAGGCTACTTCCTGATTGTTTGGGATATTGTTCGGTTTTGTCGGGAGCAGGGAATTCTGATTCAGGGTCGTGGCTCGGCTGCAAACAGTGCTGTGTGTTACTCATTGGGAATTACGGCCGTTGATCCCGTGGGCATGGAATTGTTATTTGAGCGGTTTCTTTCTGAAGAGCGTGGCGAATGGCCCGACATCGATCTCGATCTGCCGAGTGGCGACCAGCGTGAGCGTGCAATTCAATATGTTTATGAGCGCTACGGAAAACTGGGTGGGGCGATGACTGCAAATGTCATCACCTACCGCGGGCGCTCAGCAGCGCGCGAGGTGGGCAAGGTGCTCGGTTTCGATGATGCTGTACTGGACCGGCTTTCCAGCTTGGTGCAGACCTGGGAATGGAAGGACCCTAATGACTCCACCAGGAGGCAGTTTCGCGATGCCGGACTGGATCTTCGTAACCCGCGCATTAAAAAGTTCTTTCAGCTTTATCAGTCGGTGCAAGATTTGCCGCGGCATCTGGGCCAGCATTCCGGCGGCATGGTGATCTGCCAGGGTCAACTTGATTCTGTGGTGCCGCTCGAGCCGGCGGCTATGCCTGGGCGGGTGGTTGTGCAATGGGACAAAGAGGATTGTGCCAACCTGGGCCTGATTAAAGTGGATCTGCTCGGGCTGGGCATGATGGCCGTGCTGGAAGATTCGATCCAGTTGATCCGCGATGCTTACGGAGAAGAAGTTCACCTGGCCCATCTGCCACAGGATGACCCTCAAGTTTATGCCGCATTACAAAAGGCCGACACGATTGGCCTGTTTCAGGTGGAAAGCCGGGCACAAATGTCGTGTCTCCCACGCCTGCGGCCACAAAAGTTCTACGACATCGTGGTGCAGGTAGCAATTATTCGTCCCGGTCCGATTGTCGGCAATATGGTTCATCCGTATCTGAGACGCAGGCAGGGCCGTGAGCCGGTTATTTATCCTCATCCTTCGCTCGAACCAGCCTTAAAACGCACCCTGGGAGTGCCGCTTTTTCAGGAACAGCTTCTGAAGATGGCGATGACCTGCGCGAACTTTTCCGGCGGTGAGGCGGAAGAACTGCGGCGTGCGTTTGGTTTTAAACGATCGGAAGCGCGCATGAAAGAAGTTGAGGTCAAGCTGCGTCTGGGTATGAAGCGCAATGGCATCGTGGGAAAAGCCCAGGACGAAATCGTGCAAGCGATCACTTCTTTTGCGCTTTACGGTTTCCCGGAATCGCATGCCGCCAGCTTTGCTTTGATTGCTTATGCCAGTGCTTATCTCAAGTGTCATTATCTCGCAGCCTTCACG